>JACJJM010000003.1 GCA_016900015.1 Phocaeicola coprophilus
TTCCATGCACGACAACTTGCATGATTATGCTAATTATCGTAACCGTATTCAATTTTCTTATTATAGTTCATTTAAACTTTTCCTAAGAGGACACTCTCCTTGCTCATTTTTCTCATGTCCGGACATAAGTTTGCTCTTGCCCTAAAGAGACGCGCCTGACTCCGGATTCAATGGCCCGACCGTGAGGGCACAGCTTGGGAACAAAGGGCGTCCCCGGACGGAGTCTATGTCGGGCAGCCACCGAATCCAAGGCTACGTCGGACACCCTTAACAGCGCATGACAAGGGTGTCCGACGTCGGGCAGGCATCTTCCGACTCCTAACGCATCAGATAGCGCACATTGGAGCGATTGTGCACCTGCGCTTCGATGTTTCCTCCTTCGACGGCATAGCCGACCACAACGTCGTCAGCCATCGAAAGCATCATCTCATTGCGGTCAAAAGCTGACTGCCGGCTCACGCGGTGCACCGTCGCATCGCAATGGGTGACCACCAGCAGACGCTGTTCGGCAAAGGCGTCCATCACTTCAGCAGGCCATCGCTCAGGAAGTGTCTCTGCCAACACAAGAATCACGGGTATGCGTCTTCTCAAAAGCCACGTGAACACTTGCTGTTCCATCGGGGAATGATTGCCACAGAGGATGCAGTCCTCCCATGCTGAAAGTGCGTCGGTCCACTCCCGAATCGTGACGTATGCCCCGTCCGGCACCCGCCGCGAACAGAGAAAAGCCGTCTTGCGCCTTGAGAGGAGTTTCAGGTTGCCTGTCTGGTGAATGATTTCCATAAACGTTCTTTTTAGCTATCAGATGAAGGGCCTGTTTCAGGAAAAGTCCGCCCGAAGCCCTTTTACCGTCATCGTCCGGACAAAAATATCCAATTCAAGCCAATAATCCACATATCTTTCCGAAAATATGGCATCCGGCGACCTTTGACCATAAAAAAAATCCCTTCCTGATTCCTTGGCAGAATCAAGAAGGGACTTTCCCTCAGGCCATACACACGCTTGCAGCGTCAACGGACTTCAATCACCCGATTGACCTTTGCTTTCTCTTCAGGTGTACGCTTCGGCAAGTCAATGGTCAAGACGCCATCAGCGACATTGGCGCTGATTCTTTCTTTCTCCACATCATCCGGCAAGACCAATGCCTGCTGGAATTTCGTGTATGAGAACTCGCGGCGCAGGTATCTCTTGTTGGTGTTCTCGCCTTCGTTCGTTTCTCTTTTCTTCTCCATCGTGATGACCAATTCGTTGTCCTCGGTCAAGTGGATGTTGAAGTCTTCCTTCGTCATACCCGGAGCTGCGACCTCCACTTTATACTCCTTGTCACTCTCGATGACATTGATTGCAGGAGCAGTCGCATTGGTTTTCACCATCCAGTCGTTATCAAAGAAATCATTAAAGATACTCGGTAACCAGTTCTGATTGTTGTATTTTCTACTCGGCATCATAATTTTAATCTCCTATTTTTAGTTATTGTTTTCTGATTTGTTCTGTTTGAACTCCTCCGCCTTTCGGCTTCGTCGTTCGCTTAAAGTATTGCAAATGATATGCCTGAATGAAAAATTGACAGATGCCGAAGTGCGAATTTAAACCTTGGCAAACTTCTTTAAACTTAGAATGAGGGATTTTTAATCTATGCAAACTTCATTCACCCTTTCCTTCCATAACCGACTCTGAAAGGCAGACTTTTTGTCATGTTCGAACACATTTTAAGAAGATTTCTTATTTCTATTGCAATCATGAGGTCATTTCAAAAAAAATCCGTATATTTGGTAACACGTAAACAATTAAATAATCCACTAAGCATGAAAACTCCAGTTTCGTATTTTGGCACAATTGATTCTGATACATTCCATCAAAGCTATGGAGCACGTATCACACTTGAAAATCATGATGTTTTTCTGGACTTGAACTTCTATACAGTCAGTCCGGAAAGTGACGGTTGGGCAAACATCTGCAACAGCTACCTGGAAAACTTATCCGCCTACAAGCAAGCTGTGGAAACTGCCATACTCAAAAATTTTAAAGAAAACGGGGAAGCCAGGAAATACATAAACTTCCACCTCAAGGAACTAAGTTCCAACACCTTGAAAAAAATGATGCATCCGACAGACGCTTCACAGCCGAACGATGAACGCCTGCTCTCCCTGCTGCAACTCAAACGCATCGGATTCTATCCCGGAGACAGCATCTATGCAGTGTGGGACTACACATTGGGATGGCAATACACGGACCAACTCCTCGTCGGCAACACGGACAACCGAGGTCTCGTGAAATACATCTCATGGGAAAGCTGAGACCGTCTGTCCCTATGGCAAACATTTAAGCCGGAGGACTGTGCCGCCTGCATAGTCCGAGGCTTCTATGTGCCACACATGAGTGCCGGGCTTGCTTAAAAGCCAATGCACGACGTCGTCAAACGAGGCCGGAAGCAGACAATCAGCCTCTTCCCATCCGGAAAACACGGCTACCCCTCCTATCCACTCCGTAAACGGCAACTCCTCCGTCAGGGGATAATGTTCCACACATCGGCCTTCCACCGTCGTAACGACTTGCTGCCGGCATACGACATCCTCTCCCGCATAAAGGAGATGCACCGCATAATGTCTGCGACCTGCCATAGCTTCCTACTTGTCTGTCCGCTGCTGGCGGCGCAATTCCTGCGGACTGCTGCGACGACGCACGGTCCGTTGCAACTCCGGCACCGTATCCCTTGCCTGGATGCTATCCTTGCGTGTAGCGGGTTTCTTTGCTTCCAGCGAGTCCTTCTTGGCAGCCTGTCGTTCGTTCGCTTTCCGCAATGCTTCCAGTTCTCTCGCAGGAGCGTGATAGCGGGTCAAAGCGATGTCTTGCAGCACGACAGGCACGGGTTCGGATGTCACCGAATCTTTGTAGAACACAAAACCTTGCATGCTCTTCATGGGCAATGTATCAGCCTTGACCGTCAGCTGCTGCATCCCCTCTCCGGCCAGCAGACGCACGACGCTATGGGTCGAGTCATTCCGGTAACGAACCGTCAAGCCTGCATACAGCTTGCTGTCACTCTTCACGAGCTTAGAGACATTCATCTGCCAGACAAAGCGGTCCAGAGGATGGAACGTCGTGTCTGTCTCCATCTCAAAGGTCAGCTTGTTGGTCAATGGTGCAGCCGTCAGCACATACATCTCCCGTTCGTTCCACAGTCTGACCGTGTCGCCGGAAGCGACACCGCCTTTTTTCCTCGTCTGATAGAGTTGCACCAAGTTCTTGTTGGCCTCGTCATAACGCCGCTCCAGGTTCTTGTAGATATTTCCAAGCTCCTCCATGTTGCGTGTGTACCAGACCATCGAACTGTCGAATTCAGCTTTTGTCACATGATGCTTCTCAAAAACATACTGAAGCAACAATTCGCGCTTATAGCGCTCCTCACCATTGTATTCAGAGCCTAAGGCCTGTGCCAGGTGATAGTCATAAAGTATGTTTTCCATCTCGGCAGGTTTGATGACCTCTGAAGGCATCTTTTTCTTGCAAGAAGCAAGAGACAAACAACCGGCCAATGCGAACATAAGCAGAATACGATCAAGCAGCGTCCTTCTTTTCATTACTATTATTCTTCTTCTGAGGATTGTTTGACGAAGAAAGTTGATTCAATGAGTTTCCATAAAAGAGCAACAAGGCGATGATGCCGCAACTAATCGCCGCATCCGCAAAGTTGAATATCGGGCTAAAGAAGATGAAACGTTTGCCTCCCACCAACGGTAGCCAATCCGGCCAATAGGTGTCTATGATGGGAAAATAGAACATATCGACGACCCGGCCATGAAACAGCGACGTATAACCTTCGCCCCACGGAACGAACCGGGCCAACTGGAACGGCGTGCTTTCAGAGAAGATTTCACCATAGAACACGCTATCAATGATATTGCCCGCAGCTCCGGCCAATATCAACGACAGGCACACGATAAAGCCTGTTTTCATCGTGCCCTTCTTCACCAGTTTACATAAATAATAAGCGATGGCCCCCACGGCTACAATGCGGAATACAGTCAGAAACAATTTTCCGAATATCTCCATGCCGAAGGCCATTCCGTTGTTTTCCGTAAAATAGATATAGAACCAATCGGTGACCCGTATGCTCTCATGAAAATACATCGATGTCTTAACTGCAATCTTGATTACTTGGTCTATAACCAGGACCAACACTATGATTGCGACGGAAAGTCTTCCCTGTGTCAATAACTTGTTCATCTTCTTTCTATGCCCTTGTATAAAAACTAAGGAAGAACGCAAACCACACGCCAAGACAAGGGACGACCTTCCCTCTTGTGTAATTCACGTTCTTCCTCCAGTCGGACTATCATTTATTTCTTTGCCTGCTTAGCTTCGATACTCAGTGTGGCATGCGGCACGGCACGCAGACGTTCTGCCGGAATCAGCTTGCCGGTCTCGCGGCAAATGCCATAAGTCTTGTTTTCTATGCGCACCAATGCAGCTTGCAGTCCCTGAATGAACTTCAGCTCGCGCTGTGCCAATCGGGTCGTTTCTTCCTTTGACAGCGTGTTGGCTCCTTCTTCCAATATCTTATAGGTAGGAGACGTGTCACCCACATCGTTGCCATCTACATTCATCATGCTATCTCTCAACTGCTCATAATTCTTTTGAGCAACTGCCAGTTTTTCAAGGATGATAGCCTTAAACTCTTCCAACTCTGCATCTGAGTATCTAGTCTTCTCAGCCATAGGTAATAATTATAGTTTTAAGATTAAGATTTAGTTTCTTGTTACTTTAACAGACAACGTGAAATCATCAAAGTCAAGCTCTGTCCCATCCTCCACGGTGTCAACCAGTTCCAGCGAATTGGCTAAAACTTGGTTACAAATATAACCATTATATTCCATCACAGCATCATCCGTTTGAGAATTTTTAGACAAGCGTATTCTGATACGGTCTGTTATCTCATAACCACTGTTCTTGCGGATGTTCTGGATACGGTTCACCAGCTCGCGGGCGATGCCTTCGCGACGCAAAGATTCCGTGATGACGATGTCGAGCGCGACGGTGATACGCCCGTCGTTGGCCACCAGCCAGCCCGGGATGTCCTCGCTGATGATTTCCACGTCGGCTGCTTCGATGACGGCTTCGCCTGCCGGAAGAGCCAGCGCATAGCGGCCTTGGCTTTCCAGTTCGGCGATGGCATCCTGCGACATCGCAGCGACGGCAGCGGTCACGGCTCCCATCTGTTTGCCGAATTTCGGGCCAAGAGCCTTGAAGTTGCACTTCACCTTCTTCACGAGGATGGCCCTGTCATTTTCCACAAACTTCAATTCCTTCACATTGACCTCGCTCAGGATGAGTGCTTTCATGGATTCCAGGCGGGCACGTTGCTCGGCGTCGGCTGCCGGCACCATGATGCACTGCAGGGGCTGGCGCACCTTGATGTTCACCTTGCGGCGCAGGGCCAGCACCATCGAAGTGATGTCCTGGGCCATCTGCATGCGGGTCTCCAGTTCCGGGTCAATCATGGCCGCATCCCATTCGGGGAACTTGGCCAGATGGACAGACACGACATTGTCACGACCTGTCACGGCAATCAAGTCCTTGTACAGGCGGTCAGCGTAGAACGGCGCGATGGGGGCCATCAGTTTGGCCACAGTCTCCAGGCAGACATACAGCGTCTGGTAGGCCGACAGCTTGTCGGTCGACATGGCATTGCCCCAGAAACGTTTGCGGTTCAGGCGGACATACCAGTTCGACAGGTTGTCATTCACGAAGTCCTGAATCAGGCGGCCGGCTTTCGTCGGTTCATAGTCATTGTAGCAAGCATCGACATCCTTCACCAACGAATTGAGGACGGACAGAATCCAGCGGTCGATTTCCGGACGTTCGGACATCGGCACGTCAGGCTCGGCATATTCGAAACCGTCGACATTGGCATAGAGGACGAAGAAAGAATACGTGTTGTAGAGCGTGCCGAAGAATTTGCGGCGCACTTCATCCACACCCTTGCTGTCGAACTTCAGGTTGTCCCACGGGGAAGAGTTCGTCAGGATATACCAGCGCAGGGGGTCAGAGCCATATTCTTCAATGGCGCCGAAGGGGTCGACGGCATTGCCCAGGCGCTTGGACATCTTGTTGCCGTTCTTGTCAAGCACCAGTCCGTTGGACACGACAGTCTTGTAGGCCACGCTGTCGAACACCATCGTGGCGATGGCATGCAGCGTGAAAAACCAGCCGCGTGTCTGGTCGACGCCTTCAGCGATGAAGTCGGCGGGATAGACTTCACGCTTGTCAAAGTCCTCCTTGTGCTCGAAGGGATAGTGTATCTGCGCATACGGCATCGCACCCGAATCAAACCATACGTCGATCAGGTCCGTCTCGCGCTTCATGGGCAGACCGCTCTCCGACACGAGGATGATGTCATCCACGTAGGGACGGTGGAGGTCGATTTTATCATAGTTTTCTTTCGTATAGACTCCCGGCACGAATCCGCTGTCCTTATAAGGGTTGGACTTCATGAAACCGGCAGCTACTGATTTCTCGATTTCATTGTAAAGCTCCTCCAACGAACCGATACAGATTTCTTCCTTGTTCTCCGAGCGCCAGATGGGCAGCGGCGTGCCCCAATAGCGCGAACGGCTCAAGTTCCAGTCGTTGAGGTTTTCCAGCCACTTGCCGAAACGGCCCGTGCCCGTCGACTCGGGTTTCCACTTGATGGTCTTGTTCAGCTCGATCATGCGGTCCTTGCAGGCCGTCGAGCGGATAAACCAGCTGTCGAGCGGATAGTAGAGCACCGGTTTGTCCGTGCGCCAGCAGTGCGGGTAGTTGTGCACGTGTTTCTCGATTTTGAATGCCTGGTTGGCAGCCTTCATCTGCATGCAGAGGGAGATGTCGAGCGTCTCGTCCTTGTCCGTCAGGCTGGGGTCGTAGGCATTCTTCACGAAGCGGCCTTCATACTGCTTGTAGAGTTCGACATTGACATAGTCCTTGACAAAGTCTTCGTCCAGGTCGCTCAGCAGGTAGAACTTACCTTGCAGGTCGACCATCGGGCGACGTTCGCCTTTCTTGTCGACCACCTGGAGCGGCGGTATGCCGGCAGCCTTTGCCACCTGGGCATCGTCCGCACCAAACGTCGGCGCGATGTGTACGATACCCGTACCGTCTTCCGTCGTCACATAATCACCCGGTATCACACGGAACGCACCTTCGCCCGGATTGACCCATGGGAACAGTTGCTCATACTCCATGCCGACCAAGTCCGGTCCCTTGTATTCACCGACGATTTTGAAAGGTATCAACTTGTCGCCCGGCTTATAGTCATCAAGCGAAAGGCCCTCGGCTTTCTTGTTGAAATGCGTGTAAAGCAACGCTTTGGCAAGAACGACCGTAATCTTCTCCCCCGTGTAGCCGTTGTAAGACTGCACGGCCACGTAGTCAATCTTCGGGCCGACACACAGCGCCGTGTTTGAAGGCAGTGTCCACGGGGTCGTCGTCCAAGCCAGGAAGTAGGGTGTGCCCCACTCGGCCATCTCAGGCTTCGGGTTCTTCATCCGGAACTGTGCCACGACGGTCGTGTCCTTCACGTCGCGGTAACAGCCGGGCTGGTTCAGTTCATGCGAGCTCAGTCCCGTGCCGGCAGCCGGCGAATACGGTTGGATGGTGTATCCCTTATACAGCAAGCCTTTGCTGTAGAGTTGCTTCAGCAGCCACCACAGAGTCTCGATATAAGCGTTTTCATACGTGATGTACGGATGGTCCAAGTCCACCCAGTAGCCCATCTTGTGGGTCAGGTCGGTCCATTCCTTGGTGAATTTCATCACGTCGTGGCGGCACTCTTTGTTGTAGTCGGCGACGGAAATCGTCTTTCCGATGTCTTCCTTCGTGATGCCCAACTTCTTCTCCACGCCCAGCTCGACGGGAAGTCCGTGTGTGTCCCATCCGGCCTTGCGTTTCACCAGGAAACCTTTCATCGTCTTATATCGGCAAAACGTGTCCTTGATGGAACGCGCCATCACGTGGTGAATGCCCGGCATGCCGTTGGCCGAAGGAGGACCTTCATAAAACACAAACGAAGGACAGCCTTCACGTTCCGTCATACTCTTGGAGAAAACGTCGTTTTCATCCCACTCTTTCAACACGTCTTTGTTCACCTGTGACAGGTCGAGCTGACCATACTCAGCAAATCTCTTACCCATAAGCTATGATATGTTTTTTTTGTTGTCTTCTCTTTTAATAACGCGCAAAATTACAAGAAAAAAGATTAGAAGGAAATATTTAAGTCGCAAAAAGGTTGAAAATGACGTTCACCACACGACCCGCCGACCAGCCCCGACATCACCGTGAACAGCTTCGTGGACACCGCTCCTGCCCGCCTTCCTTCCGGCTTCCGGACAGATTCCATTCCGTCGTCGGATACCCTTCATTCCGGCGCAGCCTTGTTTCCCCGCTCCTTCTCTCAACAGTTTCGCCGTCGGCGGCGAAATCTTTTCTTTTTGGAGGTTTTTCTTTTCTTTGCTTTTCTTTGCTTTGTGTGCTTATTTCGGGGAAAAAGTACATCTCAAGCACCTTTTGGCGGGAAAAAATGTACTAAAAACGACACTTTTTCCCGCGATTCCCGAAGGAAAACAAGGATAACATCCTATCATACAGCCGATTCACACGAACACGAACTGTTCGAAGAACTGATGCACCAGGCGGGGGACGGCATACCGCTCCAAGTCCGCTATCGGCACACGCAGAAATCCCTCAAAAGCCGGCAATGCCCCTTCGGGAAACGTCAGCTCATAGAACGTCGCATAGATGACCTGATGTGACAAGACGTGTTTCACCTCCCGCCGGAGGCAACGCACGGTCATCGTCTCCGGACAGTCCACCCATGCGCGGAGCCGGTCGGAAGCCAGCAGTTCGGCCTCGTCCCAAGCCCGGGGACTCTCGACCAGGGGCAATTCATACAAATCCCTCCAGATGTCGTCCGTATCACGCTTTTTAATAAAGGTATAGCTGCCGGAGCGGACGTAAAGGTAGTTGAAATGGCGCACGGTGACTTTCGTCTTGTGCGACTTGACAGGCAACGCTGTCACACGCCCTTCGGCAAAAGCCACACAGGTGTCAGCCAGCGGACAAGAAGCGCAGCCGGGCGACTGCGGCGTACATTGCAAGGCGCCGAAGTCCATGATGGCCTGATTGTAGAGCGCGGGATGCCGTTCGTCCAGGAGTTCCCGCGCCAGGGAGGCAAAGAGCTTCTTCCCGGCCGACGTGTCTATCGGCGTGCCGATGCCCATCCAGCGGGCAAGCACGCGGTAGACATTGCCGTCGACGACAGCACAAGGCATCCCGTAGGCAAAGGCGCAAATGGCCGCAGCCGTATAGTCGCCCACCCCCTTCAGGGCACGCACGCCTTCATACGTCCGGGGAAACGTGCCTCCGCGGGCAACGATGTCACGCGCCGCAGCAAGCAGATTGCGTGCCCGGGAATAGTAGCCCAGCCCCTGCCACAGCTTCATCACCTCGTCGTCCGCAGCCCCGGCCAGAGCCTGCACCGTCGGGAAACGCTCCATGAAACGCATAAAATATTCATATCCCTGCGCCACGCGCGTCTGCTGGAGGATAATCTCCGACACCCATATCCGATAGGGGTCAGCCGTCGCCCTCCAGGGCAAGTCGCGCCCATGGCTTTCATACCACTTCTCCAAAATCACCGCAAACTGTTCCATACGCTATATCTGTCTTCAATCCATGCAGTTTCAAAGCGCAAAGTTAGACAAGAAGCCACGGTATCCGCAAGGGGTACAAAATGTTTTTTCGAAAAATGTTCTGAATATATTTTTTAGAGAACTAGAAAAGCTATATATTTGCAGACCAAAAATTTAAGATAAACGTGTAACAATAATTACTTATCAAGATGACTAAAGCAGATATCGTAAACGAAATTGCCAAAAAGACAGGTGTTGACAAGGCAACCGTATTAGCCACAGTTGAAGCATTCATGGAATCTGTTAAAGATTCTTTGTCAAATGAAGAAAACGTGTATCTCCGTGGCTTCGGTAGCTTCATCGTGAAGAAAAGAGCGCAAAAAACTGCTCGCAACATCTCTAAGAACACCACAATAATCATCCCGGAACACAATATCCCGGCCTTCAAACCCGCCAAGACATTTACAATCCAAGTGAAAAAATAACAATTAAATATATAGTACTAACCTTTTAAACATTTTGAAGCTATGCCAAGCGGAAAGAAAAAGAAAAGACACAAAATGTCTACACACAAACGTAAAAAAAGACTAAGAAAGAACAGACATAAAAGCAAATAAATCTTAGTCTACAAGACGGGAATAAAGAACAAACTTGCAAAGCTTATGTCTTTCGGGTTTGTTCTTTGTTTAACCAGAGGTTTTTCTAACTTTAAATAGTAAACATGACAAGCGAATTAGTAGTAGACGTACACCCGAAAGAGATTTCCATCGCTTTGCTGGAAGACAAAAATCTGGTGGAATTCCAAAAGGAAGGACAGAATCTTTCTTTTTCGGTAGGTAACATTTACCTGGCACGCGTGAAAAAGCTGATGCCGGGATTGAACGCTTGTTTCGTAGATGTCGGCTTCGAACGCGACGCATTCCTACACTATCTGGACTTAGGACCTCAATTTCACTCTTACAAAAAGTACCTCAAGCAAGTATTAAGCGACCGCAAAAAACTTTTCCCCCTCAACCGCGCCTCGTCGCTTCCCGACATCGAAAAGGACGGAAGCATCTCCAATGTGCTCCAGGTGGGACAGGAAGTGATGGTGCAAATCGTCAAAGAACCCATCTCCACGAAAGGGCCGCGGCTCACGTGCGAACTTTCCTTTGCAGGACGCTATCTCGTGCTGATACCGTTTAACGACAAGGTGTCAGTGTCACAAAAAATTAAATCCGGAGAAGAACGTGCACGGCTCAAACAGTTGCTGCAAAGCATCAAGCCAAAGAATTTCGGCGTCATCGTACGCACCGTCGCTGAAGGAAAGCGGGTGGCCGAGCTCGACGCCGAACTCAAAATCCTGCTGAAACACTGGGAGGAAAGCATCACCCGTGCGCAGAAATCGGCCAAACTGCCACAGCTCGTCTACGAAGAGACCAGCCGCACGGTCGCCCTCCTGCGCGACTTGTTCAGCCCTTCGTTCACCAACATTTATGTCAATGATGAAAATGTGTTCCATGAAGTGAAGGACTACGTCGCACTCATCGCTCCGGAACAGGCAAACATCGTCAAACTCTACAAAGGGCAACTCCCCATCTTCGACAATTTTGCCATCACCAAACAGATCAAATCCTCGTTCGGTAAAACAGTTTCCTACAAGAACGGCGCCTACCTGATCATCGAACACACGGAAGCCCTGCACGTGGTCGACGTAAACAGCGGAAACCGTTCGAAGGCGAACAACGGGCAGGAAGCCAACGCCCTGGACGTCAACCTGGGAGCTGCCGACGAACTGGCCAGACAACTGCGCCTGCGCGACATGGGAGGCATCATCGTGGTCGACTTCATCGACATGTCGCTGGCCGAAAACCGCCAGAAGCTCTACGAACGCATGTGCCAGAACATGCAGAAAGACAGAGCCAAACACAACATCCTCCCCTTGAGCAAATTCGGACTGATGCAAATCACCCGTCAAAGAGTCCGCCCTGCCATGGATGTCAACACGGCCGAAACATGCCCCACTTGCTTTGGTAAAGGTACAATCAAACCCTCGATCCTGTTTACAGACACGCTGGAGAGTAAAATTGATTATTTGGTCAACAAACTAGGCATAAAGAAATTCAAACTCCACATCCATCCCTATGTGGCCGCCTACGTCAACCAGGGCATCGTGTCCCTGAAACGGCAATGGCAACTGAAGTATGGATTTGGAATCAAAATCATCCCAAGCCAGAAACTTGCCCTTCTGCAATACGAATTCTACGACACAAACGGGGAAGAAATCGACATGAAGGAAGAAGTGGAAATGAAATAAGAAAGACCATCTTACGAAACAAAACCATTGACAAGGATGCGACTGCACGGCGTGTGCGGATGCATCCTTGTCTTTTTTCCCCTCCTCATTCCGGCAACGGCAGAGGCCGACCGTGTCAACTATGTTTTGATTTAGTTAGGCTTTTTTGTAAAGACAAGCCCCGCAGCGTGTCCGAAAAGTTTGTAATTTTACGCCCGAACAATCAACCGACCGCCCTAATATGAACAAAAAGACATACCTCATCGCAGCCATGTGCATGATGGCCCTATCCGGATGTACACAGAAAAGCGAACTGCCGGAAAACCCCAAGGACAAAGAAGAATACCAAGACTCGCAGGGAAACCACTGGATCTACAACGCCATGCTGATGCGCTGGGCGCTCATGCCCTCCATCGCCAACGGACTGTCGACCACCCACTACTATTACCCGGGGACAAACACCTGGCGCAACGCCCAGGGAGCGACGGTCGACCCGCCGTCAAACATCAAAGTCGGCACGCCGTCGTCATCGAAAACAAAAGGTTCGGTGTTCGGAAGCACCGGCCGCACACGTAGTACTAACGCTTAAATCCTCCTGCCCCATGGAAAGAATACCCATCACACCACGCCCGAATTACCAAGAAAAAATCGAACTGCTCGGATTTGACTTCCACGCTTCCTACTGGAAAGAGGAGGCCTACTACCACCTGCGCACCGACGAAGTGGACAAGCTGGAAAAGGCCACGGTACAAGCCTACCAGATGCTCTGCGAAGCCACCCGCGTCATCATCGAAGAACGCCCGCAGTGGATGGAACAAGTCCTGAAAATCCCGCCACACATCTGCCGGCGCATCAAATACTCCTGGGAACAGGACGAACCCAGCCTCTACGGACGGTTCGACTTCATCATCGCCCCTGACGGCACACCGAAAATCCTGGAGTTCAACGCCGACACACCCACGTCGCTGCTCGAAGCCTCGCTCATCCAGTGGCAGTGGAAAGAAGAGTTGTTCTCCTACCGCGACCAATACAACAGCATCCACGAGGCGCTGGTGCAATCGTGGAAAGACATGTACAAGCCACGCAGCAGCGTGCACTTCGTCGGTTCGCTGGAAAACAACGAAGACACCGGCACCCTGCAATACCTCGCCAGCACGGCCATGGACGCAGGCATATCCACCCGCGTGATGGACATCGCCGACATGAACCTCAACGAAGGCCAATTCTACGACCCGAGCGGCGAACGCATCACCGACTGCTTCAAGCTCTATCCCTGGGAATGGATGATCGGGGAGAGCGAAGTGGGATGCCTGGCCGACATACACTGGATAGAGCCCATCTGGAAAGCCGTCATGTCAAACAAGGCTATCCTGACCGTCCTCTACGAACTCTTCCCGAACTCGCCCTACGTGCTCCCCGCCTTCCTCTCCCGCCCGCAGTTCGGCATCTTCTGCAAGAAGCCCATCTACTCCCGCGAAGGACACAATGTCAGCATCGTCGAAGTGCATGACTGGAACGAAAAAGCACGCATCGCCGAGACTGCCGGCGACTACGGCGAAGAGGGCTATGTCTATCAAGCCT
Source organism: Phocaeicola coprophilus (assembly GCA_016900015.1). GTDB lineage: Bacteria > Bacteroidota > Bacteroidia > Bacteroidales > Bacteroidaceae > Phocaeicola_A. Next base: position 13,525 of record JACJJM010000003.1, read on the forward strand.
ATATCCGTCCCACACCCTACCAGGGACGCTACCCCATCGTCGGCTCATGGGTCATCGGAGGCGAACCTGCCGGCATCGGCATCCGGGAGAACAACAACGAAATCACGGACAACCTGTCGGAATTCGTCCCGCATATCTTCTGATTACTCTATATAAGACGCGGATTGCGCGGATGACACGGATTTTTTTAAATGATATATCCGTATGTCATCCGCGCAATCCGCGTTTAAGAAAACGACATCAAGGAAAGGGGAAATGTATCGTGAACCGCGTCAGGCCGTCGTCCCCCGTGCGCAGGGAAAACGTGCAATGGTGTTTCATCAGCACCTCACGCACGAGCATAAGGCCGATGCCCTGCCCGTTGGGCTTCGTGGAAAAGAAAGGAGAAAAGAGTTTGGAAGCTGTCTCCTTGTCGATGCCGCGACCCGTGTCGGCAACCTCGAGGACGGGACTCCCGGCACTCGTCCGGATGTAGACAGTCCCCTCCTGCCCGATGCTCTCGACGGCATTCTTGAAAATGTTCACCAGCACCTGCTGGAAAAGGACCACGTCCAAGTCCACCCACACAGGTTCGGGCGACAGGTGCATGACGAGGGCTATCCGGCGTTCGCCGCACATCGTCTCCAGGAACTGCATGTTCACACGCACCACTTCGTTCAGGTCGGAATGCACGAGGATGGGGTCGGGAATCTTCACCACGTCGGCAAAGTTGGTGATGAAGCGGCCCATGTTGTAACACCGCTCGATGCAGACCCGCATCAGCTCGCACAGCTCCGCGCTGTCGGGCATATCCTCCATCGCCGTCTCCAGCGTGTCGAGCGTGGATGTCACCCCCGCGACGGTGTTGTTCACCTCGTGGGCTATCATGCGGATGACTTTCTCGTAGGCCTTGCGTTCAGCCTGGCTCACCTCTTCGGTCAGCAGTTCGACGAGATAGAACGTGTGGCGGAATCCCCCGTTCAAGAATGACTGGCGGCTGCAACGGTAGATGTTCGAATCCGTCAGACGCACCGTGCGCACTTCGTCCATCGCCAGCGAACACAAGTCTTCACACAAGTCGAAGGAGCATTCGTCCAGCCTTTTCCCCCTCACCGCCTCCAGCGACACACCCAGCAGCCGCTCGCCCGAAGGGTTCACGGAGTCGACGCGACGGTCGAGGTCGAGTATCAGGATGCCCATCGGCGAAGAGCGGAAGATGAGGTCGAACAACTGATTTTGCTCCCTCACATGCAGACGCTCGGCCTTGAGAGCGTCCATCATGCGATTGAACACGTCGACGATGTTGTCGGCATCCGTCTGCCCCACACGGCGCAGACGGGAAGAAAAGTCCTGCTCGCGCAGAAGCAGCATACCGGTTTCCATCAGGTGCAACGGCTCGACAATCTGCCAGCGGAATAGCAGCAGCACGCCCAACAGCAACACGCCGTCGGCCAGCAAAACATAGTCGCTCACGGCCACGCCCAGCCACATGCGGCAAACCAACAAGGCCACACCCACCACGACAAGCAAAGTAAAGACTATCAAAAATGTACGTACGCGCATCGGTCTCTGTCCCTCCTTTCTATTATAAATGAATGCCGTATTTCTCCATCCGGCGATAGAGGGCCGCACGGCTCAGCCCGAGTTGCAAGGCCGCCTGCGACACATTGCCGTCATGGCAGCGGAGAGCCTGCTCGATGGTCTGCCGCTCCATGTCCTCCAGCGTGAGGCCCGACGCCGTGACGGTCGCCGCCTCATGGCCCTGCACCGGATGATAGTTCGCCTCAAAATCGGCCACAGTCAGGAGCGAGTGTCCCGACACGAGCAAGGTGCGCTCCACGAGGTTCTTCAGCTCGCGTATGTTGCCCGGATAGGGCAGGCGTTGCAGGTAGTCCATCGCCTCAGCCGACACCTCCACAGGACGCAAGCCGCCCCGCTCCACCTGCCCGCGGACAAAGTGCCGCACCAGCAAGGGGATGTCCTCCCGTCGCTCGCGCAGGGCCGGCAGGTGGATGGTGATGAGATTGATGCGATAGAACAGGTCCTCGCGGAACGTGTGCGCGGAGACCATCTGTGCCAGGTCGCGGTTCGTCGCGCTCACCACACGCACATCGACCCTCCGCGGGCGGCTGTCGCCCAGGACCTCGAACGTCTGGTCCTGAAGGACGCGGAGCAGCTTGACCTGGCATGAAAGGTCGAGTTCGCCGATTTCGTCGAGGAAAATAGTCCCGCGGTCAGCCATCTCGAAACGCCCCGTGCGGTCAGTGTATGCGTCTGTAAAAGCCCCCTTCCTGTGGCCGAACATCTCACTCTCGAAAAGGCTCTGCGACACGCCTCCCAGATTGACCTTCACGAAGGGCGACTCCCGGCGGGGACTCCCGTCATGGATGGCCTCGGCTATCAGTTCCTTGCCCGTGCCGCTCTCGCCCATGACGAGCACCGGAGCCGTGGTGGGCGCGATGCGGGCCACCAGTTCGAGCACCTGCTGCAAGGCTGCCGAACGGCCGACAATCTTGCTGAACCGTGCCGGGTCGACAGCCGAGAGACCGGCCGGCTCCGGCTCGTTCAGTTCGAGCGCCGTGCGCACCGTCTTCAGCAGGGCGCGATTGTCCCACGGCTTGGTCACGAAGTCAAACGCCCCGGCCTGCATTCCCTGGACGGCAAGCTGGATGCTCCCCCAAGCCGTCATCAGGATGACGGGCACACGGGGCTGGAACACCTTCACTTCCCGGAGCAGCCGCAGGCCCTCCTCCCCGCTCGTGGCGAGCGAGAAATTCATGTCCATCAATATCAGTTCAAATGTCTCCGCACGCACCAGCCGCAGAGCCTCTTCCGGCCCGGGCACGGTCGCCACCTGGTAGCCCGCACGCTTGAGAAGAAAGCTGAGCGAGGTGCGGATGGAGCTGTCATCGTCTATAATCAATATCATGCGTCCTCAAATTTTTTTATGTTGCAAAATTAATCACTCTTTCTATATTATAAATATCCTCACTTGGCCAACCGGGACTTCGACTCAATTTTTCAGACGCAGACACAGATTAATATGATTCCGGAGGGCTACGGAGAGCCGCCGCATTTTGCGGGAGCATTCCGGAGGGCTACGGAGAGCTGCCGCAACTTGCGGGAACATTCCGGAGGGCTACGGAAAGCCGCCGCATTTTGCGGGAACATTCCGGAGGGCTACGGAGAGCTGCCGCATTTTGCGGGAACATTCCGGAGGGCTACGGAGAGCTGCCGCATTTTGCGGGAGCATTTCGACGGCCTTCGATGAGCCGCCGCATTTTGCGGGAACATTCCGGAGGGCTACGGAGAGCTGCCGCATTTTGCGGGAACATTCCGGAGGGCTACGGAAAGCCGCCGCATTTTGCGGGAACATTCCGGAGGGCTACGGAAAGCCGCTGCATTTTGCAGGAGCATTCCGGAGGGCTACGGAGAGCCGCCGCATTTTGCGGGAGCATTTCGACGGCCTTCGATGAGCCGCTGCATTTTGCAGGAGCATTTTGACGACCTTCAATGAGCTGCTGCATTTTGCAGGAGCATTTTGACGACCTTCAATGAGCTGCTGCATTTTGCAGGAGCATTTTGATGACCTTCAATGAGCTGCTGCATTTTGCAGGAGCATTTTGACGACCTTCAATGAGCTGCTGCATTTTTGCAACGGCCATCAACGGCCGTCGGCGAACTGTTACATTTTTACAAAAGAAAAAAAATTTGTCCTACACTACCCCGTTTTCCCCGGTCAGTTGTTATACCTACAAACACGTATCCGAACCTACGCATGAAAGAACGAGACTGGAACATCATCAAACTGCTGTCGCGCAAGCTTCTCGGACAAGCTTCGGCTGACGAAAAACGCAGGCTTGACGCTTGGCGGCAAGAAAATGCCCGCCACCAACAGTTGTGGGACGAACTCTTCCGACCGGAAGCCTGTGCGGAAAATGAACAACGCCTGGCGGCTTTCCCGCCCGAAGAACGCTGGCGCGAAGTGGAAGACCGTCTGACAGCCAGCCGCCCGCGGCGTATCGGCCGCTGGATGCGCTATGCAGCCGCCGTGGTTCTGGCTGCTGGACTCGTCGGCGGAGGATGGCACTACCTGCATCGCCTGTCAGACACAAAAGACCAGCAAATCTGCGCCATCGAGGCAGGCACGACATCGGCGCAGCTCATCCTGGGCGACCGCGAAGTCATCCTGCTCACGTCGACCGACGACCGCTACATCTACAATGAGCTGCAAGGCGTCCGCATCCTCCAGGAAGCGGGCAACTTGAAATACACCGCCGAGCGCAACCTTCCCGACACGCTGATTTACAACCAAGTGCGCACGCTCACGGGCATGGAATACTATGTCACGCTGGCCGAAGGGACGCAAATCCATCTCAACGCCGAAAGCCTGCTGACCTATCCCGTGTTTTTCCAAGGCGACACGCGTACCGTGACGTTCGAAGGCGAAGGCTATTTCCAGGTGAGCCGCGACGCGCAACATCCGTTCAGCGTGAAACTGGGCGATGTGTCGCTCGAAGTGCTGGGCACGTCGTTCAACATACGCGCATATGCCGACGAACCCCAGATGTTCATCACGCTCGAAAGCGGCGCACTGGCCATGAACGGGCAAAGCATCAAGCCCGGCGAACAGCTCATCTATGACAAGGAGAGCCAGTCCATCCTGATTCGCGAGGTCAACACCAAGGAGCATGTGTCGTGGCACGAAGGCCACTTCCTCTTCCGCAACGAACGGCTGGAAGACATCCTGCACTATCTGGCCCGGTGGTATGACTTCACCTATACCTTTGCCGACGAGGAAGCCAAGAACGTGCGCATCGGAGCCTACTTCGAACGCTACAATTCCCTGCAACCCATTCTGAATATGCTGAAACGCACGGAACTGGTCGATTTTGAAGTCAAGGGGAAAAACATCCGTTTTTCTTCATTCTGAAGACATTTTATCAAGGAAACAAGATAAGAGAGAATTAATCATCATAGTATTTAACCCTTAACAGTAGAAAGTTATGTTAACAAAGAACTTGAGAGAAAAAGCTGGAAGGAGGAGTCATTTTACCCCTCCCCACGAGTTGTTTTCAAGGAGCTTGAAGCGATGTGCCATCACGGCCGGTTGTTGTGTGTTCAGTCTAAACGTGCTGGCTCAAAGCAACCAGCGCATCACGTTGAATCTGAAAAACGCCTCTTTGGAACAAGTCATCTGGCAAATCCAGAAAAAGACAGGATTCGTCTTCATGTATGGCACGACCGACATACAAGCCGTGAAGAACTTGACCTTGAATGAAAAAGACAAGACAGTCAACGAAATCCTCGACCGATGCCTGCAAGGCACGAACCTCACGTATGAGATTTCAGGCAAGGAAATCATCATCAAACAGGCCGACAACGACAAGAAGCGCACTGTGAAGGGCGTCGTAGTGGACAAGGACGGATTCCCCTTGCCCGGCGCCAGCGTGCGTCTGAAGGGCACAAGCACCGTAGCCGGAACAAACGTCAATGGAGAATTCCAGATAGCCGTCAGCGGCAGTAACCCCGTCCTCGTGTTCTCATTCATCGGTACGACGACACAAGAAGTGGCTGTCACAAGCAATAAAGACCTTAAAATCACGCTGACAGAAGACGTCCATGCATTGGACGACGTGGTCGTAACGGGTATCTTCAAGAAGGCCAAAGAAAGTTACACCGGAGCCGTGTCCACTATCACATCGGAACAGCTCGATATGTACAAAGGCCAAAACCTCCTGCAAACCTTGAAAAACATTGATGCATCCATCAACTTTGCAATAGACAACGTGGCGGGCAGCAACCCGAACAATCTGCCCCAACTGAACATCCGCGGCAACTCGTCACTGCCTATGAGCGTGGAAGAATTCAATCAGACCGCGTCCAACACCATCAACCAGCCGCTCATCATCATGGACGGTTTTGAAATCACTCTCGAGAAACTGATGGACTATAATGACGAGGAAATCGAGTCCATCAACATCTTGAAGGATGCCGCCGCCACAGCCATCTACGGTTCGCGGGGCTCAAACGGCGTCATTGTGGTCGTCACCAAACAACCCGAAGCTGGAAAATTGCGTGTCAATGCAGAAGCCGGCATCGACATTGAGGCGCCAGATCTAACGTCTTATGATTTGCTGAAGGCCAAGGAAAAACTATACTTGGAAAATTATCTTGGACTATATAGCTCCGAAGTTCCAGGTAGCGACATAACATATCAAAGCGTCTATAACCAACGCTTGCGCAGTGTGCTCTCCGGGCAAAGCACAGACTGGATTAGCAAACCTATCCACACCGGCATCGGTTCGCACTATAATCTTCGTTTAGAAGGTGGTAGCGAACAATTCCGCTGGAGTGCCACGACCAGTTACAAGGACACAGAAGGTGCCATGAAAAACTCTTCACGCCGGACATTCAATGCATCCATCACCTTGATGTATACCATAAAGAATCTCACATTCAAAAACTATACATCCTATGGCGTAACACGTTCTCAAGAGAGCAACTATGGATTATTCAGTGACTATGTCGCCCAGCAACCCTATAATTCGCCTTATGACGAGAATGGAGAAATCGTCCAATTTTTCGATGCCTTTTACGGCTCAGAATCAGGCGGAGAATTCAATCCGCTCTATGACGCCTCGCTAAAATCATTCACTAAAAGTGGGTATGAAGAACTGACCAACAACTTTTCGCTTGAATGGAAAATCATTGATGGATTGACTTTCAGAGGGCAATTTGGAATTACCACCAACAATAATCACAATGATACATTCCTTTCGCCCAAAGATTCTTATTTCACAGTCGACCCTGTAACATCACCTGATTATAGCACCGACGAAGGATTCCTCCGTAGAGGTTCCTATACCTACGGGACAGGAAATTCTCTCAATTATAGCGGGAACATAACGCTCTCTTACAATAAAGTCTTTCAGGAAAAACATTCTCTGTATGCAGGATTAGACTATTTTATCAATGAATCAAACTCTGAAAAATACTATTTCAATCTGGAAGGATTTTCCAGTGAAAATATGACCTCCATCGGAAATGCACGTCAATATGCCGAAAATGGCATTCCTTCCGAAAGCTCTGCAAAAAAACGAATGTTTGGCTTGACAGCAAACGTCAATTACACCTATGACAGCCGGTACTACATCGATCTGTCATGTCGTGTCGACGGAAGCTCAACTTTTGGTACTAAGAAGAAGTATGCACCATTCTGGAGCGCCGGTATCGGATGGAATCTGCACAATGAGCAATTCCTGGCCGGGAATCAAGTCTTAAATATCTTGAGACTGAAGACCTCCTATGGTTCAACAGGTTCTCAAGAAGGTTCCGGCTCTGGAGCAGCAACTCTTTACAAATACCAGAACAACAACAAATATTTGAACTGGGTGGGAGCCGTTTTAACTGAATGGGGCAACCCTCGCTTAACATGGCAAACAACCAAAGAATTCAACGTCGGAACAGAATTCGGCCTATGGCAAGGCCGCATCAAAGGTGAATTCAATTTCTATGCAAAAACGACATCTAATCTAATGTCGTACATGAACATTCCTTTGTCGATGGGATTCTCGTCTTATATGGCCAATGTGGGTGAAGTGAAAAACCGTGGCTGGGAAGCCTCGTTGAGTGCTTATATCATCCGAGACCAAAAGAAGGAATTCAACTGGATTATCAATGGACAGTTAGTGTATAACAAAAACTGGATATCCAAACTGTCAGAAGCCATTCGGAGTCAAAACGAAATCATGCTGACTAATGACGATTACGATGTAGCCAATCTCTTCTATGAAGGGCGTCCGCAAAACTCCATCTATGCCGTACGTTCATTAGGTATAGACCCCAGTACCGGAAAGGAAATCTATCTTGACAAGGATGGCAATATCACTGATGTTTGGAAAGCCGGGGACAAAGTCTTTCTAGGCTCTTCCGAACCTCTATACAGAGGCATTTTCGGCACAATGCTCATGTGGAAAGGATTCACTCTGAACGTCTCGTTTGGCTGTTATTGGGGCGGAAAGACCTACAATCAGACCCTGCTCGACCGCGTGGAAGTACCTATCAACAACCTACGCTCTTCCAACGCCGACAGGCGTGTCCTCACCAATCGTTGGTTAAAGCCTGGAGACAACACATTCTTCAAAGGTTTCACGAACGAAACGACACGTGCTACATCCCGTTTCGTCATGGACGATAATGTCTTGGAACTTCAATCTGTCAGTCTCCAATATCGTTGGGACAACGATTGGATTCGAAACAAAACAGGAGTCCAATCTATTACTCTAGGAATGAACATATCGGACTTATTCCACTGGGGTTCCATCAAAATGGAACGTGGAACGGGATACCCATACGCTCGTAACATACAGGGTAATATCAAATTCTTATTTTAAACAAAAAAACGACTCAAGATGAAAAAGATAACATATTTATTAGCTTGTCTGCTCATTACTCTGACGACAGGATGCAACGACTGGCTAGACGTCCGTCCCAATACAGAGCAAAAAGATGAAGACTTATTTTCTAATGCACAAGGATTCTATGATGCCTTAATAGGTTGCTATATGACCATGGCAGACAGAAACATTTATGGCGAACAATTAAGCATGACCTACATAGAATCATTGGCCAACCTTTGGAATCTACCGAATGAACAAACGGAAACCGACAGACTTTCCGATTGGGCTTTCACCCAACATGACTATACCCTATCCTTCGCAGAAAACAGCATACAGACTATTTATGCGACACTCTTCAACACCATAGCCCAAGCTAATATGATAATAAAAAATATAGAGCTAAATGGTGATGTCATATTAGACTCTGATATTCGTTCGGTTATAGAAGGAGAAGCTTACGCCATCCGAGCTTATTGCCAACTAGACGTATTACGCTTATTCGGACAAGTCCCGAATGGAAACAAAACAATATCCTTACCTTATTCAGAGACCACGTCGATTGACGAAGTTCCGGCTTATTATGACTTCGACAGCTATGTAGCAAAATTAAATTCAGACATAAGCATGGCTGAATCCTTGCTGCTGGACAAAGACCCTGTCTTCAAATACTCATTTGACGACTTGAACAGTGGTTCTTCTGCCCCCGTAGATGAATTCATGCTCTACCGTCAATTCAGAATGAACTACTGGGCAGTCCAAGCATTAAAAGCTAGACTTCTTTTATACATTGGTCAAAAAAACGAAGCCTATAATGCCGCCATGGAAATTATAAATGCACAGTTAAACGGAAAACCTGTAATGAGCTTGGCAACTACAGAAGATTTCATGAATGGTTACAAACTTTGCCCTTCAGAATGTCTATTCGGGTTGAGCAAATACAATGTGAAGACCTACTCCGAAACCTTCTTAATCGGAGGAAACTCTAACATCCAATACGACCCAAGACAATATTTAACCATCACTGAAACAATGCTAAGCAACTTATATGCAGGCATTGACATTAACTCTCAAAACAGATACCGATATTGGTGGGGAAGAATCCAAGATTCATCCGGTAATACACAAAGAACTATTCTTAAATATTACTGGGACGAAAGCTCGGTCGACAATGCATCCTTAAAGTTTGCATTCATCCCGATGCTACGCATGTCAGAAGTTTACTTAATAGCCATCGAATGTGCGCCTTCGCTATCTGAAACCAACTCTCTGTTTAAAACTTATATGTTGGCACATGACATACCAGACGAACCTGATTTCGAATCCACATCTGAAATCAACGAATTCATCGTCAATGAATATAGACGTGAATTCTTTGCTGAAGGGCAGATGTTCTATACATATAAGAGATTAAACTCTCCCACCATTCTATGGTACAACAATGACATCACAGAAGATACATACATCTTACCTTTGCCGAGAACAGAATATAATTCCACAAACTAAATCAATGCGTTATGAAATATATTAGAAATACTATACTCTCCCTCTCTTTTTTAGCGATGTTTTCATCTTGCGAAAAAGATCTAGAGCCGTATGACTCTCCCATATGTCGCCTAAATTTCATCTATTTGGACTATACAGGCAACCCTATGACAAGCGACCGGGTCAACGACGCGACACGTCACAGCTCCTATTCCTTTATCATGGCAAGTGTCACAGCCAATGAAGAATTGAAATCTGACACCGTATGGTTCGATGTCTCGACCATGGGATTCCTCTCGGACATCGACCGCCCTATACGCCTGGAACAAGTGACAACGGGAGACAACGACGCGATACCGGGCGTGCATTATGTCGCATTCGATGATCCGTCTTTCATCTCCAAATGTTTTGTCCCTGCCAATCAAAACCAAACCCGAGTGCCTGTAGTCGTGTTACGCGATGCATCATTGCAAGACAATGATGTCAATTTAACTTTCCGCTTATCTGAAAATGAATATTTTAAATCCGGCTATGACGGACTCACGGAAAGGACACTGCAAATAACTGACCGCCTATCCATGCCTTCAAATTGGCCAGTTTCTATCTTCGGAACTTATGGACAAAAGAAACATGAGTTAATGATCGAATGGACGAACCAAGCATGGGATGAAAGTTATATTCGTGAAATACTAAACGGCGACACCGGATATATCAGCTACCTGCAAGAATTCTTCAGACAAAAGCTGGAAGAAGAAAATGCAGCCAGAATCGAAGCCGGATTAGGCAAATATACAGAAGCAAATGGCACTGAAGTCTCATTTTAAAACAAAGCTAGAATATGAAAAAATCAATCATACAATACCTTTTTATCGGATCTCTAGTTTGCTTGTCCGCATGCTATGAAGATGATTCGACATTGGGAACACAGTTCGTCAGCGACATCGAAATTACTGGTCTCACAGACCAATCCATCATCTCGTATGCGCAAAACTACCTGACAATCCAACCTCAGATCAAGACTGAATATCCTGAGGACCAATTAGAATATGCCTGGTACATATACAAGAGCCAAAGTTCTGAGCAAGAAAACGGATTCAGACATCAACAAATAGCGACAACCAAAGACTTGAATTACGAAGTCAATTTGCCCTCCGGCACTTATGTAATCGTCTTTGAAGTCAAGTCTCTAACTAACGATTACTCCAAAACTGCGACAATGGAACTAACGACTTCCACAGAAACGTCGAAAGGTTTTTACATTTTAAAAGAGACACCTGATGGAAATACAGACATTGACCTATACTACAACGGGCAACACAGCACAAACATCCTGACTAAAAAATATGGCTCTCCCTTAACTGGAAAACCACGCAATATATCCATCGCATACGTCGGAGAATATATTGACACGGAAACAAACGAGACCACACAAGGAGACATCATCCATATTCTAACAGAAGATAATGTCTATCAAGGATTGGAAAGCGAAGAATTGTCTGAAGTTTTCAATAACAATACGTTGTTCTATGCCGGAAATATGAATGGAGAACAACCATACACAATAATCCGTTCTGCATGGAGCACGGTCTATTTTTCCAACACAGGCATTAGAAATGCCAAAACTTCCTCATTCGGAGAACCGCCATACAATACTGGCAAATTAGGCTTGCCTATAGACGAACATGATGCAAGCCAATTTATCATACCTCTGGAAGCAGGAAGCACCATATTATATTGGAGTAATGCAGACCACAAACTACACAGCATCAATACCAATTTTGAATATCCATCTTCTGTAACAGCTACAGCCACCGGTGTAACTTATCCCGATGGCCTAACATGTATATCAGCCGGAACGAATATGATGGGAGGAGCTTTCGGACCTGTCACGGTCTATTTCTTATGCGAGCAGCCGACGACAAAAGAACGCTATCTGCTGCTCATCAACTATGACATGTATTCTTTTAAAGCGATAGAAATCAACGAAGTCATCAAACTAGATCCGTCATTACACATTGCCCAAAATGACTTGGTGGCCATCAATCGACTGACTGCGACTTACATTTATTCTATATCTGAAGATAATAAACTTTATGCTTACAGTTGGCTGACCAAAGATGAACGGGAATTCTCACTTCCGGGAATACCTGCTGACGAAAAGATAAATTACATAAGTAACCAATTCTTCTATTTATATTATATGCCAGATCTGTGTGTCGATGATTTGATAATAGGAACGCATACTGGCAATCAATATAAACTCTATTTTTATAGCAGCAGCGAAAACATGAATGGCGGACGCCCACTTACAGAAGGAACGGTCGTCACAGGAGAAGGAAAAGTAAAAGCGGTACGATATATATCCTCTGGAGCTTTCAAATCAGGAGTTGAACTTATGGGAAATCCTTTATTCCCGACGACTGATTAAAAATTAATAATGACATTGCTAAAAATTGACAATTAGCAATATTCGCCTGGGCATCACGTTCGACCGTACGGCCGAGTGAGCCAACCTCCGATTTCCGTGTCATGCCGACGAGTACAGATGCTCGTCGGCATGACTTTTTTATGGCCTGCATCCAGCTCCAAGAATGAAAAGTTGCCCGTCCTTGGAAGCACAGCCGACGGACGGAATGCACATGAAGGTACGCTTAGTGCCCGCCCTAGGCTGCACACCTGTCCAACTGAACCCGCAATAGAGTCCGCATCGGGCTACATACCTATCCGCCCCTGAGCACAGCCATGCATCATTCAGGCACGGAAGCCGACATTTTTCTGCAAAAAAGCACGACAGCACGCTCCGCAAATGCTTATCTTTGCGGGAAAGCTGAATGATAAAAAACATAGAAAGACATGATTACAATCGAGAAAGCCGACACGAGTGATTACCGTGACATACAGGCCGTGGCACGAGTAGCTTTTCCGGCGACATATACCGAGATTCTTACAGAAGGACAACTTGCCTACATGATGGAGTGGATGTATTCGACCGAAAGTCTGCTCCGACAAATGCAGGAAGAGGGACACACCTACTACATCGCACGCGACGAAGCAGGCACGCCTGTGGGTTATGTATCCATACGTCCGGACGGCGAGGGAGTGTTCCACTTGGAAAAAATCTATGTCCTGCCCGGACGACAAGGCGAGCACATCGGACGCAAGCTGTTCGAACGCGCGGTACGTGCCGTCAAGGAGATGCACCCGGGACCGTGCCGCATGGAGCTGAACGTCAATCGCTCGAACCCTGCACGGGGATTCTACGAACGGATGGGCATGAGGAAACTGCACGAAGGCGACTTCCCCATCGGAGAGGGATACTACATGAATGACTACATCATGGGCATCGACCTCTGAACGGAGGAAGGGGGAATCATCCCCGACGATAGGCCAGCAGACGCTGCTTGTCTGCAGGCGTGACGCGGAATGATTCGCGAATCTTCTGTATGGCCTTGTTTTGCGTAAAATCATCGAGCCGGTTCGACGCAAGATAGCGTTCTGTCGGCACGGGACACTTCACGAAGCAGACGGAAACGGCCCAGGCGACAGCCATCTTCACATAGTAACCTTCATGGCAGATGGCGTCAAAGCGGGCGAAAATCTCATCCAGACGGGCCTCCCCGACGAAGTGGCAGAGCGTCATGACGACGGCAAAGCGCACGGCATATTCGTCAGGAGCAGTAAAATAGGGCGTGAGAAAACGCCAGACTTCTTCAGGATGCCGACGTGCGAAAGTCTGCGTCGAGCACACAGTGTCGCAAACCGACCAGCTGTTGATGAGCGGGATAAATGCCCGCAAATGCTCCAGCCGTTCCTCCAGCGGGAGAGACTTGACGTAGCCCAACACCATGCCGTGGAGCATACGTTCTTCCATGTAAGTATGTTCAAGTTCCGCGAGCTGCCTTTCCCAGTCAGGTGAAGCTGCCACGCGACGTGCCAGGTTGCGCACGTCGGGCACGCGCAAGCCGAGTATGTTTTCAATGCCCGGGTGCAGCGCACGGGTAAACTTGGGATTCCCCTCCGCAGCCAGTTGCAACAGGCATTCTTGCAAATCACTCATTACGAGATTTCTTAAAAAGAGAATTATAGATAAGAAAAGAGCATGCCGACAATTACTTGCCGGCACGCCCGAAGTCGTATATAAAAACAGAAAGTGGTCATCATTGATGTTGCTCGCGCAAGAGATCGTTCACGGTCTTCACGGGATTGAATGTACTCAAGGGTACTTCGACGAAGACGGTGTTCCAGTCACTCATCGAGCCATTCCAAAGTCCGGGAAGTTCAAGCGCTTTGAGGTCTTTGCCGTTTTTCGACTTGTAAGAGATGAAGCCCGTAGCCGGATCGACATAGCGGAGAAGGTCGAACTTACGGCCCTGATAGTCGCGGATGGCGCAGACGAGGTCGACCGGATTGAAATGTGTTCCCTTCTCAAACATAGCCTTCTTCTCAGGGTCTTTCATGTCGATTTGCGAGCTTTCAAGGATTTGCAGTGACACGGTGCCGTCGGCATTGTAGGCGAGGAACGGTCCGCCACCCGGTTCGCCCACGTTCTTCACCATGCCGCAGACACGCATCGGGCGGTTGAGCTTGCTCTTCAGATAGAGTATCAAGTCTCCGTCTTCCAAGTCCTTGATGTCATGTTTACGGCAATAGAGTTCCTGCTGCACGAAACGTATCATTTCTTCGATTTGTTCATGGGTGTATTGGCCGCTGTCGATGAGGCGCAGATAATCGAACGCTTTCTTCTGCAACGTCACAAGCACACCGGCAAGGACTTGTTTGTAGGTCACGGTGTCGGCTTTCAGACGGTCGGGAACGACATTATCTATGTTTTTCACGAACACGATGTCAGAGTCCAAATCATTCAGATTCTCTATCAACGCGCCGTGTCCGCCCGGACGGAACACGAGATGTCCCTTGTCGTCGCGGAAAGGACGGTTGTCCATGTCGGCTGCGATTGTGTCAGTGTTGGGTTTCTGCTCGGAGAAGGAGACATGATATTCGACCCCATATTTTTCAGCATACTTGGCAGCCTTTTCACCCACAAGCTGTTCGAACAGCGAGCGATGTTCGGGGGACACGGTGAAATGTACATTCACTTTCCCGTCAGCTCCCGCAGCGTAGAGCGCACCTTCCACCAAGTGCTCTTCCAGCGGAGTGCGAGCTCCGTCTTCATATTTGTGGAACTTCAACAGACCTTTCGGCAGTGCGCCGTAGTTCAGTCCGGCAGCTTCCAGCAGATTGGCCACGACAGCCTTGTAGTCCTTGCCAGCCAAGAGCCCGGGAATGTCCTTGCCCGCATTTCTACGGCAGGCTTTATTTAAGTCTGCATAAAAGGCAAAATGTTCGATCTGGCTGAAAAATTTCTTTTCAAAGTCTGTGGTCGGCTCATCGTAGTCTGCACCCAGGAACTCAAAGAGATTCTTGAACATACGGCTGGCTGCACCCGAAGCCGGCACGAACTTGGTCACGACGTGTCCGCCTTCATTCTTATATGCTTCCCAAGCTTTGATATAAACGTCCCGCTCAGAGTCCGAGGTCGCCACAATGCCGTTTCCGATGGAAGCCGCAGCCTCCAACTTCAAAAACGGGAAACCTTTTTCAAAACAAGCTAACTGAGCGGCAATCTGCTCTTCACTGATACCTTTTTTCGCCAATAAGGCTTTGTCTTCTTGTGTTAACATTATATTGTAGAGTTAAAGTTAATACGCAACTTTGTTGGCTAAATCTCTAATTTTTCTGCCAAAAATATAAATATTTCCGAATAGTAAAGCACAAAATAGAGAAAAAAAGTACCTTTACAAGCAAAATATTCGAGAATATGGAAGGACGAGAATTTTTCACTCCAGAAGAACATAAGGAACTGATCGCACTATATAAGGAGCTGTTGCAGTTGTCAGACGACATGCTCCACAAGGATGATTGCAAGAAACTCAAAAACATCCTCGTTCGGGCTGCCGAAAACCAGTCGCTGAGACGCGACGTGTTCGGACTCAACCCCATCATCAAGGACATGAAGACGACCATCATCGTGGCCGAAGAAATCAGAATGCAGCGAGCCTCCATCCTGGGCATCATGCTACATGAAAGCGTGCAAAGCGGCTATTACACCATCGAACAGGTGAAGCAGGATTTCGGCGAAGACGTGGCCGGTATCATCCACGGACTTATCCGCATCAACGAACTGTATGCCAAAAGCCCCATCATCGAATCTGAAAATTTCCGTAACCTGCTCCTGTCCTTTGCCGAAGACATACGCGTCATCCTGATCATGATTGCCGACCGTCTCAACGTCATGCGGCAAATCAAGGATTCGCCCAATGAAGAAGCCCGCGTGAAAGTGGCCAACGAAGCGGCCTACTTGTATGCCCCCCTGGCACACAAATTGGGACTGTACAGGCTGAAATCCGAACTTGAAGACTTGTCGCTCAAGTATACGGAGCACGACATCTATTATCATATAAAGGAAAAACTGAACGAGACAAAGGCCTCACGCGACCGCTACATAGCAGCCTTCATCGCCCCCATCCAGAAGAAGCTGGAGGAAGCCGGGCTGAAGTTTCACATGAAAGGGCGCACGAAATCCATCCATTCCATCGCCCAAAAGATGAAGAAGCAGCACACGACGTTTGAAGGCATCTACGACTTGTTTGCCATCCGCATCATCCTGGACTCTCCGCTGGAGAAAGAAAAGCAGGAATGCTGGCAAGCCTATTCCATCGTGACCGACATGTACCAGCCCAATCCGAAACGACTGCGCGACTGGCTTTCCATCCCGAAAAGCAACGGTTACGAAT
This sequence comes from Phocaeicola coprophilus, assembly GCA_016900015.1. Classification (GTDB taxonomy): domain Bacteria; phylum Bacteroidota; class Bacteroidia; order Bacteroidales; family Bacteroidaceae; genus Phocaeicola_A. Next base: position 30,182 of record JACJJM010000003.1, read on the forward strand.
CGCTCCACATCACGGTCATGGGGCCGGAAGGCAAGTGGGTAGAAGTCCAAATCCGGACCGAACGGATGGACGAGATTGCAGAAAGAGGACTTGCCGCACACTGGCGTTACAAAGGCATCAAAGGCGAAAGTGGCCTCGACGAATGGCTGAACTCCATCCGGGAGGCTTTGGAAAACAGCGACAGTGACATCCAGGCCATGGACCAGTTCAAGATGGAACTTTACGAAGACGAAGTGTTCGTGTTCTCACCCAAAGGCGACCTCTACAAGTTGCCCAAAGGAGCGACCGTGCTCGACTTTGCCTTCCACATACACTCCAATTTGGGATGCAAGTGTATCGGCGCCAAGGTCAACGGGCGCAACGTCCCCATCCGCCACCAACTGCACAGCGGCGACCAAGTGGAAATCTTGACTTCAAACACCCAAACCCCCAAACAGGACTGGATAAACATCGTCACGACCTCAAAGGCACGCACAAAGATTCGCCAGACCCTGAAAGAAATCGCCTCCAGGCAGGCAGCCTTTGCCAAAGAGACGCTGGAACGCAAGTTCAAGAACCGGAAAATCGAATACGACGAGGCCATCATGATGCGCCTCATCAAAAAGGAAGGATTCAAGGAGGTCACGGAGTTCTACCAAAACATAGCCGATGAGACAATCGACGTGAACAGTTTCATCGACAAATACCTGGCCATGCTCCGCAAGGAAAACGAAACTCCGGTCGAGTCATCCCTGCGAAGTGCGGAAAACTACAACATCCAGTCCGCATCCGACGAACTGTCGAACGCAAACACCGATGTGCTGGTCATCGACCAAAACCTGAAAGGCGTCGACTACACCCTCGCCAAATGTTGCAACCCCATCTATGGCGACGACGTGTTCGGGTTCATCACCGTCAACGGAGGCATCAAGATACACCGATGCGACTGCCCGAACGCACCACAACTGCGTGCACGCTTTGGCTACCGCATCGTGAAAGCACGCTGGGCCGGAAAGAGCAAAGGCCAGCTCTATCCCATCACGCTGACCGTGGTGGGAAATGACGACATCGGCATCGTGAACAACATCACGTCCATCATCTCCAAGGAAAGCAACATCCAGCTGCGTTCCATCGGCATCTCGTCAAACGACGGACTGTTCTCCGGCACACTCACCGTGATGGTCGACGACACATCCAAGCTGGAGGCCCTCATCCGCAAACTGCGGACAGTGAAAGGCGTGAAACAAATCAGACGGAACTAACGTCCATAAAAACCTATTGATATGAAATTCATCGAACTGACAAAAGAAAGACACTCGGTGCGCAGTTACACCGCCCGGCCTGTGGAACAAGAAAAACTGGACTACATACTCGAATGTGCCCGTCTGGCACCTTCAGCCGTGAACAAACAACCGTGGAAATTCATGGTCGTCCAAAGCCCGGAAGGCAAATCCAAAATCTGCCAATGCTATGCCCGTGAATGGATGGCGGAAGCCCCGCTATACATCATCGTATGCGCCGTGGCTGATGAAGCCTGGACCCGACGCTATGACGGCAAAAACCATGCGGACATCGATGCCGCCATCGCCACGGAACACATCTGCCTGGCTGCCGCCGACCAAGGATTGGGCACCTGCTGGGTGTGCAACTTCGACACGACGCTCATCAGGCAACTTTTCCCCTTCGAACCGGACACCTACCCCGTGGCCATCATTCCCATAGGCTACCCGGACGAGACGGACAGGCCGGAAGCAAAGCGCAAGCCGATGGATGAGATTGTAACTTATTTATAAACCTATATCAGAAACCTAAACGACACAACAATGAAACAGTTTTTGACCCTTTTCTTATCATTTCTCGTCATTGCCACCAGCTCCATGATGGCCCAGGCAAAAGACGAGAACAAACCGGAAATGACATTTGAAAAAACAGAGCACGACTTCGGTTCGTTCAAAGAGTCAGACGGGCCGATGACATGCGTCTTCAAGTTCACCAACACAGGCAAAGGCATGCTAGTCATCCATCAAGCCATTGCCACCTGCGGATGCACCGTGCCCATCTACCCCAAAGAACCTATCAAACCCGGAGAAAGCGGCGAAATCAAAGTGACCTACAACGGCAAAGGGCGACGTGCCGGAGAGTTTGAAAAAAACATCACCATCCGCGCCAACACGAAAGCGCAAATCTATCGCTTGAAAGTGAAAGGCAGCATGATTGCCAAATAGACGCACACCGTCATCCGACGATGAGAGGCTGTGTCAAAATGAGATTAAAAAACAGAGGCACAGAGGTACAGAGATTTTATTTTGTTGATTTATACTATTTTCCCTCTGTGTCTCCGTGACTCTGTGTTTGATATTTTTCGTTTCGACACATTTACCCTATAACCCTTTAATGCGTCCACTCGGACAGACAAGGACATCCCAAAGATAATGATTTCCATTTTATAAACAAACAGGAAGAAGTAGGAAAGTCGTTTTTCAACCTTCCTTTCCGTCCGCGGGCGGACTCCTTTCGGGACTCGCACGGATTTCTTTGCGCATCCGGACGGATAGGAGGCCGTCCGCAGGCGGAAAGCAGCATACGGGAAATTCAAACCGAAATGTTCATTTTCAAACATTTGCAAAAACACATCGCGGGAAATGTCATTCAAGGCCGTTTCTTCAAAATTCCTTCAAAATCCACCCTTATCTTTGTGGACAATATGATAACTTTGTAAACGATATTACAACACAAAATCACTCCTGCCATGTGGAAGTATTACGCATTGCTTTCGGCCCTCTTTGCTGCCTTGACTGCCATTTTTGCCAAAGTAGGCGTGAGGAACATCAACGCAGACCTGGCCACGGCCATCCGCACCTCTGTCATCCTGCTGCTGACGTGGGGCATCGTCCTCTTCGGCCACCATGCCGGAGAAGTGAAAGACATCCCGCGACAGGCCTGGCTGTTCCTCATCCTGTCGGGCCTTGCGACGGGCGCCTCGTGGCTGTTCTACTTCAAAGCCTTGCAGACGGGCGACGTGTCGCGCGTCGCGCCAATCGACAAATTGAGCGTCGTCATCACCATCGGCCTGTCATTCCTGCTACTGAAAGAACCGGTAAGCCTGCGGGTGGTGCTCGGTGCATTGCTCATCACAGGCGGGAGCTTACTCATGTTAATCAAATGAAACTACTAATCATCGAAGACGAAAAAGAACTGTCGGGCAACATCGCTGCCTACATGAGTTCTGAAAACTACGTGTGCGAGCAGGCTTTCTCCTACGACGAGGCCCTGACGAAAGTCTGCCTGTATGACTATGACTGCGTGTTGCTCGACCTGATGCTTCCGGGCGGAAACGGGCTGGACATCCTGCGTGCCATCCGCGAAAAGAAAAATCCGGTGGGGGTCATCATCGTGTCGGCCAAAGACTCGGTGGACGACAAGGTCAAAGGACTTGAAATCGGCGCCGACGACTATCTGGCCAAGCCCTTCCACCTGCCGGAACTGAGCATGCGCATCTACGCCATTATCCGGCGCAAGATGTTTGCCGTCAACAACCTGCTGAGCAGCAACCGGGTCACTATCGACCTGCTGAGCAAGTCGGTCACGGCCAACGGACAGCCCGTCGTGCTCACCCGCACGGAATACGAATTGCTGCTGTTCTTCATCAGCAACCGGAACAAGGTGGTGTCCAAAGGCTCGATGGCCGAGCACCTCAGCGGAGACATGGCCGACATGCTGGAAAACCATGATTTCGTCTACACGCACATCAAGAACCTGAAAGCCAAACTGGCCGAGGCTGGCGTCAAGGACTGCATCAAGAATGTGTATGGGACAGGCTATAAATGGGTCGAGCCATGACAAGACGCACAAGCCTTTCCGACAGGATGCTGACACAGTTTGTCGTCTGCATCGCCCTGCTGCTCCTGCTGGCCACGCCACTGTTCTACCTGCTGACGAAACACTACTATGCCGAGGACATGATAGATGTCATCGAAGCCGTGAAGCAGGGACTTCCCATACCTGACATCGACCTGAAAGAAGACATCATGCAAGGCATCATGATACAGTTTGCCATCATCGTCGGCGTGCTGGGCATCGCCATCGTCCTGACCCTGCGGTTCATCTCACGCCGCTTGTGGCGGCCCTTCGACGAAACCCTGCGCCAGATCGAAGCCTTCCGCCTGGAAAAAGGCGTGCTCCCGGTCCTGCCGGAAAGCGACGTGGCAGAGTTCGCCCGCCTGAACCGGACGCTGACAACCCTGATGGACAACAGCCTGAAGAGCTACCGCATGCAGAAAGAGTTCACCGAAAACGCCTCACACGAATTGCAGACACCGCTCGCCGTGTTCCAAAGCCGGCTCGACCTGCTCCTCCAGTTGCCTGAACTGACCAAACGACAAGCCGACATGATGCAAAGCCTGTATGCGACGGCTTCTCGCCTGTCACACCTGAACCGCAACCTGCTGCTCCTGGCGAAGATAGACAACAGCCAGTATGACCGGAAGGAAGAGCTGGACGTCATCACGTTCATCAAAGAGCTGCGCCCGTCGCTGGATATTCTTTCAAACGGCGTATCCATCGAGGAAGAGTTCCTCGTCGGGAGCTTGAATGTGACGGCCAACCGTACGCTGTTTGAAAGCCTGGTAAACAACCTTGTCGTCAATGCCATCCGCCACAATCGTCCCGAGGGGGAAATCAAGCTCCGTGTCACCCGCCGCAGCCTCATCATCTCCAACACGTCCTCCGAACCGGCTCTGGACCCCCGCCTGCTGTTCAACCGCTTCTACCGACCATCAGAAAAGACAAAGGGCAACGGGCTGGGACTGGCCATCGTGAAGTCCATCTGCGACTATCACGGCTGGCAAGTGGCCTACCACTACGAAGAAGGACAACATTTTTTTACAGTCACATTCTGAATTCTTCAAAATGTGCACAAAGTCAGTTCGTACTTTTGCGTCATCGCAACAAAAGAAAACGAATTATGGCTTTACTAGAAGATTTTGAATCAAAAGGCAACTGGCTGTTCCGTTACAGGAGCTTTCTGCCACTTTCCATCCTGAGCATCGGATTACTAGTTCATTTCTTCACGATCCGTGACTCCGGAAGCACGTTTTACACAATCCTTCCCTACCGGACGCATACGAATATGTATGCTTGGCCATCAGCCTGACAGGCCTGTTCGTACGTGTCTGCACGGTCGGATACACACCTGTCGGGACGTCCGGGCGAAACACCCGGAAACAAGTGGCCGACAGCCTGAACACGACGGGCATCTACTCGCTGGTGAGACATCCGCTCTATCTGGGCAACTTCCTGATGTGGCTTGGCGTCTCATTGCTCACATGCCATGCAGGCTTCATCCTCCTGTTCGTGCTGGCATATTGGCTCTACTATGAACGAATCATGTTCGCCGAAGAACAATTTTTACGGCGCAAATTCGGGAAACGGTATTTGACCTGGGCAAACCGCACTCCGGCAATCATTCCGGATTTCAAATCATTCACCCCTCCCCGGCTTCCCTTCTCCTGGAAAAAAGTCATCAAAAAGGAGAAAAACGGCATATTCGCCCTATTTCTGACATTCAGCCTGTTTGACCACCTGGCTGCCTGGCTGCACCCGGAGACCCATCCCGACACGGTCCTCACGGCACTGACCGTCATCAGCGGCATAGCCTATCTGGTCCTGAAATTTATCAAGAAACGCACCTCTCTGCTGGACGAACAGGGCCGATAACCTCCCTGTCTGTCCCGGATGATAACATTTTGCTATAAAATTCTGCTTCGTGTACTCTTTTCTATGACATTTTTTAGGCAAATACGCCAAAAGCCATTACCTTTGTCACAGTTATAGACACTTAAATTTGCTAGAAAGAGACATGAATAGAATCATTGCAAAAGAACAATTCTCCGAAAAGGTGTTCAAGTTTGAAGTGGAGGCTCCCCTGATAGCCAAGTCACGCAAGGCTGGACACTTCGTCATCGTACGTGTCGGAGAAAAGGGCGAACGCATGCCCTTGACCATAGCCGGCGCAGACCCGGTGAAAGGGACAATCACGCTCGTGGTGCAGAAAGTCGGACTGTCATCGACACGGCTCTGCGAACTCAATGTGGGAGATGAAGTGACCGACATCGTCGGCCCGCTGGGACAGGCGACACACATCGAACGCTTCGGCACCGTGGTATGTGCCGGGGGCGGCGTGGGCGTGGCTCCGATGTTGCCCATCATCCAGGCTCTGAAAGCAGCGGGAAACCGCGTCATCTCCGTGCTGGCCGGACGCTCCAAGGACCTTATCATCCTGGAAGACGAAGTGCGCCGTAGCTCAGACGAGGTCATCATCATGACCGACGACGGCTCCTACGGACACAAGGGTTTGGTGACGGAAGGCGTGGAAAGCGTCATCAAGCGGGAGAAGGTCGACAAATGCTTCGCTATCGGCCCGGCCATCATGATGAAGTTTGTCTGTCTGCTGACCAAGAAATATGACATCCCGACCGACGTGTCGCTCAACACCATCATGGTCGACGGCACGGGCATGTGTGGCGCATGCCGCATCACTGTGGGAGGAAAGACAAAATTCGTCTGTGTCGACGGCCCGGAATTTGACGGACATCAAGTGGACTTCGACGAAATGCTGAAACGTGCCGGTGCCTTCAAGAAAGCCGAACAGGAAGAGATGGAACACTACAACATCGAGCACGAATGCATGGCCGACAAGAACCAGGAAGGACGCAACGCCCCGTGGCGCGAAAAACTGCGCAAAAGCATGAAACCCAAAGAACGCACGGCCATCCCACGCGTAGTGATGCCAGAACTGGACCCTGAATACCGCTCACACAGCCGGAAAGAAGAAGTGAACAAGGGACTGACAGCCGAACAGGCCATGACCGAAGCAAAACGCTGCCTGGACTGTGCCAACCCGACGTGTATGACAGGTTGTCCCGTGGGCATCAACATCCCCGGATTCATCAAAAACATCGAGCGCGGGGAGTTCCTCGAAGCCGCACGCATCCTGAAAGAGACCAGCGCCCTGCCGGCTGTCTGCGGACGTGTCTGCCCGCAAGAAAAACAATGCGAGGCACATTGCATCCATCTCAAGATGGGCGAACCGGCTGTAGCCATCGGCTATCTGGAACGCTTCGCAGCCGACTACGAACGGGAAAGTGGCAAAATGGCCATCCCGCACATCGCTGAAAAAAACGGCATCAAGGTGGCCGTCATCGGCTCAGGTCCTGCCGGACTGTCATTTGCCGGCGATATGGTCAAGCTGGGATATGACGTGACCGTGTTCGAAGCCTTGCACGAAATCGGAGGCGTCCTGAAATACGGTATTCCGGAATTCCGCCTGCCGAACAAAATCGTCGACGTGGAAATCGAAAACCTCGGCAAGATGGGCGTGCATTTCGTGAAAGACTGCATCGTGGGCAAGACCATCAGCGTCGACCAACTCAAGGCTGACGGGTTTAAGGGCATCTTCGTCGCTTCCGGAGCCGGACTGCCCAACTTCATGAACATCCCCGGCGAAAACTCCATCAACATCATGTCGTCCAACGAATACCTGACACGCGTAAACCTCATGGACGCAGCCAGCGAAGACAGCGACACACCGGTCACCTTCGGCAAACGCGTGGCTGTCATCGGCGGCGGAAACACAGCAATGGACTCCGTGCGCACGGCACGCCGACTGGGGGCCGAACGGGCCATGATTATCTACCGCCGCTCGGAAGCTGAAATGCCAGCACGACTCGAAGAAGTGAAACATGCGAAAGAAGAAGGCGTGGAATTCATCACCCTGCACAATCCTATCGAATACATCGCCGACGAACATGGCGCTGTCAAGCAAGTCGTGCTTCAGAAGATGGAACTGGGCGAACCCGACGCCTCCGGACGACGCAGCCCGGTGCCCATCCCCGGAGCGACCGTCACCATCGACATTGACATGGCCATCGTCAGCGTAGGCGTATCTCCCAACCCCATCGTCCCGCATTCTATCCCGGGACTTGAGCTCGGACGCAAAGGCACCATCGCCGTCGATGACGACATGCAGTCGTCCATCCCCACCATCTATGCCGGCGGTGACATCGTGCGCGGCGGAGCCACCGTCATCCTGGCCATGGGCGACGGACGCCGTGCTGCCGCAGCCATGCACAAGCAGCTGAGCGGAAAGTAAACAGACATTGCCCGCAAGCATATCTCCCCGCCGAGGGAACGGACAGCCTTGTCCTCCACCGGCGGGGAGTTCTTTTTTCGGACGCAAAGACTGAATTTATGGCCTCCGACCCCGCTCCTATCAAAGGAATTTCCTACATTTGCCTGACTAACTCTAAAGATACAGCTCATGAACTATACAATCCAAACCAATGCCTCAGGCACACGCAGCATGGAAATCACTGAAGAACACTTGCTCACTATCCGCAAATATGCCCTCTTCGAACACCTGATAGACAGCAACGGCATCGTCGACGAAAGCGTACTCGACAAATTGAAGCTCAACGTCCGCTCGCTCATCGCATCGGCCGAGTGCAACTGCAAAGACCTGCTCGACCTTTGCATCGATGTCATCTATCACAACAACATGAAGGCTTTCGGCCTCAATGCATTGGTCAACCTCTACAAAGAATGGAACGAGAAAAATCCGGAAAACAATCTCACAGAAGCCTGAATACCTCTTCACAGCATCCCGATATGACGGAACACCGACTCACAGACTGGCTCCCGACGACCAAAAAAGAAGTGGAACTGCGCGGATGGGACACGCTCGACGTCATCCTCTTCAGCGCGGATGCCTACGTCGACCATCCTTCATTCGGTGCAGCCGTCATCGGACGCATCCTCGAAGCCGAGGGACTCCGGGTGGCCATCGTCACACAACCCAACTGGCGCGACGACCTGCGCGATTTCAAGAAGCTGGGCCGCCCGCGACTCTTCTTCGGCATCGCCCCCGGATGCATGGACTCGATGGTCAACAAGTACACAGCCAACCGCCGCTTGCGCTCCGAAGATGCCTACACACCCGACGGACGGCACGACCTGCGTCCTGAATATCCCACCATCGTCTACACACAAGCCATCAAGCGGTTCTATCCCGACGTACCTGTCGTGCTGGGCGGCATCGAAGCATCCATGCGCCGCGTGACACACTACGACTATTGGCAGGAACGGCTGCGGAAATGCATCCTCGCCGACTCGGGTGCCGACATGCTCATCTACGGCATGGGCGAACGCCCCGTCACGGAACTATGCCGGCGCATGCTGGCACAGATGCAGGAGGACGAAACATTCTCCCTGCGGACACACACACTCCCGACCGACATCCTCCAGACGGCCTACCTCACACGGAAGGACGATGTGCCGGGAGGCATCCAACCGGACGACATCCTCCTCCACTCACACGAGGAATGCCTCGCCGACCGGCGGAAGCAGGCAGAGAATATACGCCACGTCGAGGAGGAATCCAACCGGCTGAAAGCACACCGCATCCTCCAGCCCGTGGACGGACGTACCGTCGTCGTCAATCCACCCTATCCCCCCATGACACAGGCTGAGCTTGACCATTCGTTCGACCTGCCCTACACACGCCTGCCCCACCCGAAGTACAAGGGCAAACGCATACCGGCCTACGAGATGATAAAGTTCTCCGTCAACATTCATCGCGGATGTTTCGGCGGATGCGCCTTCTGCACCATTTCGGCCCATCAGGGGAAATTCATCAGCAGCCGCAGCAAAGAAAGCATCCTCCGCGAAGTGAAAGCCATCACCCGCATGCCGGACTTCAAGGGCTACCTCTCCGACCTTGGCGGACCGTCGGCCAACATGTATGGCATGGGCGGACGGGACACTGCCCTGTGCAGCCGTTGCAGCCGCCCATCATGTATCCACCCCAAGATCTGCCCCAACCTGAACACGGACCATCGCCCGCTGCTCGACATCTATCGTGCCGTCGACGCCCTGCCCGGCATACGCAAAAGCTTCATCGGCAGCGGCGTGCGCTATGACCTCCTGCTCCGCCGAACGGGCGACGAAGCCCTCGACCGCGGCACGCGCGACTACACCGGAGAACTCATCCGCCACCACGTGAGCGGTCGTCTGAAAGTTGCTCCGGAACACACCAGTGCAAAAGTGCTCCGCCTCATGCGAAAGCCCCCCTTCGAGCAATTTTATGAATTCAAGCGCATTTTCGACCGCATCAACCGCGAATGCGGACTGAAGCAGCAAATCATCCCCTACTTCATCTCCAGCCACCCGGGCTGTACGGAAGAGGACATGGCCGAACTGGCCGTCATCACCAAGCAGCTGGACTTCCACCTGGAACAAATCCAGGACTTCACGCCCACGCCCATGACCATCAGCACCGAGACGTGGTACACCGGCTATCATCCCTACACGCTCGAGCCCGTCTTCTCCGCCCGCACGCCCCGCGATAAACTCGCCCAGCGCATGTTTTTCTTCTGGTACAAACCCGAGGAACGCACCCGTATCGTCGCCGAGCTGCGCCGTATCGGTCGGTCCGACCTCATCGATCGGCTCTATCGCCGCTGACCGAAGGCTTCCCTCCTCACAGACGGACGTCGCCTCCTAAAAGATTTGGGAAGCGACGTCCGTGCAAAAACAAATAGCGAGGAAGGGAAAGTCAGTCGACTGGCATACTCATGATTTCGCGAAGGATAACGGTCGCTTTCTCCACTGTGTCCACATCACGGACAACAAGACTACGCTTGCCGTTCTGCTCACGTAAGTTGCAGAAGCGTGCATTGTGCCCCATATAAGAGATGATTTTCCCAAAAGCTTCGCTCTGAAAATAGGGACTGTCGGGATTGCTGACGAAATAGAGACTCATGCGGCCGGACTTGAGGAAGATACGCTCGATGCCCAGCCGACGACCCATGCGGCGCAAGGGGACTATCTTGAGCAACTCCTCGCTCTCATGAGGCAAAGCGCCGAAACGGTCTTCCAGCCGCTTGCGGTAGGCTTCGACGTCGCTGTCGAGTTCCAGATTGTCCAGCTCGCGGTAGAGAAGCATGCGCTCGCTGCTGCTGGGGACATAGGAGTCCGGAAAGAGCAGCTCGAGGTCGCTCTCAAGCGTACAGTCCGTGACAAACTCTTCGCCACTGAGGCGCACCTCCCCCGTGGCAGCCTGCGTGTCGCCTTCGTAGAGGGAAGCAAACTCGTCGTTCTTTAATTCCGTGACGGCCTCAGCAAGAATCTTCTGATAGGTCTCGTAGCCCAAGTCGGCGATGAAACCGCTCTGCTCAGCCCCGAGCAGATTGCCCGCGCCGCGGATGTCAAGGTCCTGCATGGCGATGTGTATGCCGCTACCCAGGTCGGAGAAATTCTCAATCGCCTGGAGACGACGGCGTGACTCGGTCGGGAGCGTCGACAGCGGCGGTGCGAGAAGGTAGCAGAAGGCTTTCTTGTTGCTGCGGCCCACACGGCCACGCATCTGGTGCAGGTCACTCAGGCCGAAGTTCTGCGCTTGGTTGATAATGATGGTGTTGGCGTTAGGTATGTCGATGCCGCTCTCGATGATGGTCGTCGCGATGAGGACATCGTAGTCATAGTTGACAAAGCTCATGATGACACGCTCCAGCTCTTCGGGAGGCATCTGTCCGTGGCCGACACAGACACGTGCATCAGGGACAAGACGCGTGACCATCGCACGCAACTCTTCCAGGTTGCTGATGCGGTTGTTGACAAAAAAGACCTGACCGTTGCGGCTCATCTCGAAGTTGATGGCCTCGGCGATGATTTCCTCGTTGAACGTGTGCACTTCTGTCTGCACCGGGTAACGGTTGGGAGGAGGTGTCTGGATGACGGACATGTCACGTGCCCCCATAAGGGAGAATTGCAACGTACGGGGGATGGGCGTGGCAGTCATGGTGAGCGTGTCGACATTGACCTTCAGCTGCTTGAGCTTCTCCTTCACGGCGACGCCGAACTTCTGTTCCTCGTCGATGACAAGCAGGCCGAGGTCCTTGAAATGGACATCCTTGCCGATGAGCCGGTGCGTGCCGACGAGGATGTTGACCTCACCCTCCTTCAGCTCCTTCAGGATACGGCGCACGTCAGTCGCCTTGCGTGCACGGCTGAGGTAGTCGACGCGGCAGGGGAAGTCCTTCAGACGGTCGCGGAACGTGCAGTAGTGCTGGTAGGCAAGGACAGTCGTGGGGACAAGCACAGCGACCTGCTTGTTGTCACACACGGCCTTGAACGCCGCACGCACGGCGACTTCCGTCTTGCCGAACCCGACGTCACCACACACGAGACGGTCCATCGGACGGTCGCGCTCCATGTCGGCCTTCACCTCCTGGGTCGCCTTGAGCTGGTCGGGCGTATCCTCGTAGAGGAAGCTCGCCTCCAATTCGTGCTGGAGGAAGGAGTCGGGGCTGAAGCTGAATCCCTTCTCCTCGCGACGTCGTGCATAGAGGCGGATGAGGTCGCGGGCAATGTCCTTAATCTTGTTCTTGGTCTTTTCCTTGAGCTTCTCCCAGGCGCCCGTGCCGAGCTTGTTCAGGCGGGGCGGCTCGCCGTCACGGCCCTTGTACTTGGAAATCTTGTGCAGGGCATGGATGGAGACGAACACCTCGCCCCCGTTCTGATAGACGAGCTTGATGACCTCCTGCGTGCTGTTGCCGTTGGGGATGCGGACGAGACCGGCAAAGCGTCCGATGCCGTGGTCGATATGGACCACGTAGTCGCCCGGCTCGAACTGGTTGAGCTCCTTCAGCGAGAGGGCCACCTTGCCGCTACGTGCCTTGTCACTCTTGAGGTTATACTTATGGAAACGGTCGAATATCTGGTGGTCCGTGAAGAAGCAGGTGCGGAGGGTATGGTCAGTGAATCCCTCGTGGAGCGTACGGTCGACCGGCGTGAAGGGAATGTCGTCGCCCCGCTCGTCGAAGATGGCACGCAGGCGGTCGGTCTGCTTCACACTGTCGGACAATATATAAATGGTGTAGTGCTTGTCAAGGAACTCCCGAAGCACGGAGGTGACCATGTCGAAGTTCTTGTGGAATATGGGTTGCATCTCCGTGGAGAAACGGAGCGTAGCTTCGGGCGTACCCGTCGGACGGGAGCCGAACTCCACGCGACGGAAATCGAGCGCACGACGGGCGAACTCCTCACCGGAGACTGTGGACGGGAGCACGACGTGGTCGACCCCCTGCTCCTCGGCCAGCGCGACAGCCGCCTGCGGGGAGACCGTCTCGGCATGCACGGAAGCAATCTTCTCTGTCACCCAATGATAGTCCTTCAGCCACATCACCGTGTCATCCGGCAGGAAGTCGAGGAGCTGCACCTCGCCACCTCCCCCGCCCGCCAACTCGGGGACAACGGTCACGCGCTCCTTCCGCTCCTTCGAAAGCTGGCTGTCGACCTCAAACGTGCGTATGCTGTCTATCTCATCGCCGAAGAAGTCGACACGGTAGGGATACTCCGAGGAGAAGGAAAACACATCGAGGATGCTTCCCCTGACGGCATATTGCCCCGGCTCATACACATAGTCCACGCGTTCGAAGCCCAAGCCCGACAGCCGCCCTGCCACCTCCACAGGGTCTGCCCGGCCGCCCTGCTCCAGCGTCAACGTCCGTTCGGACAACTGACGGCAGGAGACCACTTTCTCGGCCAGGGCCTCCGGGTAGGTCACGATGCACACGGGCGAAGTCCCGTCGCCCAGACGGCTCAGGGCCTCGGTGCGGAGTATCTCGTTGGCCGAATCCTTCTGCCCGTACTTGATGGCACGGCGGTAGGCCGAAGGGAAGAAGAGGACATCGTCGTCGCCACAGACCTGCGTCAGGTCGTGATAGAAATAACCGGCCTCCTCGAGGTCGTTCAGAATGCAGACAAGCGTATGGCGCTTCTGCCGGACATACGAAGAGACAAACAAAGGGGCAGCCGAAGCGCATAGCCCCTCCAAGAAAATCGTTCGGGTGGATTTATTCTCGATTAACGTAACGAAAGCCTTCGTATTCGGATGGCTTTCGTAGACGAGTTGTAGTTCCTGAATATTCATAAGTCATTCGAAGTTGCTGCAAAAGTACACAAAAATCACGCACCATTCTATACGTCTGCCCAAATGCTTGGGCACTTTCATCCACTTGCCCCGCCGCATCTCCGCCCACAAGGCTTCAAATGTATACATTTTTCACCACCCAAGAGTATCTTCCGGACCTCACGCGTACAGGACCGGAATACCCCACGCGTGGGGTCTCCTCATACCCTACTCGTGGGGTGCTGTCCTACCCCACGCGTGGGGTACCGGAGGCATCCATCCGTAGGGTCGTCCCGCAGTCTCCTTACAGGCATTTCCGAAGGGAAACAAAGGCCTTAACAGGCTATGCACCAACAACTTTACCCACAGGACACGAAAAAGGGCGATGCCCGCCCGCCGAGGGAACGGAGCATCACCCTTCAAGCCATGAAAGCGTATGCTATATTTACCGTTTGAGGCCCGGATTGAGGATGGACTCCTCGTAGGGATACGGACTGTACATCCGGCTGTCGTCCCACGCGCCGGAGACGGGCACGGCCTCACGGCGGAATATGCCGGGAGCGACCTCGACCTCGGGGTTCTGCACGCGGTATTCGAAGTGGTCCTTCATGCGGTACATGCGGAACATGTCGCGGGCGCGGGTACCGAATCCCGACCAGTAGTAACCGGCCATCTCCCAGCCGTGTTCGTCGTAGGCCGCCTCAGCCAGCTCCTCGGGGGTCATGGAGGTGGTATAGAGGTTGGTCTCGGTGCCGTCGGCACGGTTGCGCACGCGGTTGAGCACCTCGACGGCCTTCTGCGTCACGTGTCCGGCGCGGGCCGTCGCCTCGGCAAACCAACAGTAGACTTCCGAGAGGCGTATGACCTGGATGGTCTTCTCGCCATACTGGACGAGCTTCGTCGGGTCGCGGTAGTCAAACTCCGTGCCGCGTTCGGTGGCCTCGACGGACTTCATGAAGACGGGCGCGACGACGGCACGGGAGGCGGGGTCGGTGTCATACCACCAGTCGTGGAGCTGCCCGTCGGAGAGGATGATTTGCGGGAAATAGGTGGCGTCCTTGCGCGGCCCTTCGGGGAATTCTTTCCAGAACTTTATCTCGCCGTTCGTGTCGCCCCAGCCATTCTGCACCATGTCTTGCAGAACGTCGGCCTGCGGTGTGGAGGACGCGGTGCGGTCGCGGTTGTAGTAAATGCCGAGGATGACCTCGGGGTTGTTGCGGTTGTAGGTCATGGAGTAGACATCGGCATAGTCCGGGAGAAGGCGGTAGTAGTATGTCCCGGCATCAGCCGCGTCGATGACCTCCTCAGCCTTGTCGGCGGCCATCTGGTAGTATTCCGTGCCCAGGTTGAGCGGCCATCCGGCCATGCATAGGTAGACGTATGCCAATGTGGCCTTCACAGCCCCTTGGGAGACAGCGACGTTGACACCGTTTTGCAGATAGGGTGCGGAGGTGTACATCACCGGACATCCGTTGTCAGCCTCGGCCACGGCAAGGTCGGAGAGGATGAGCTGGTAGATGTCCTCGACGGACGACAGCGGTTTGTTGAAGTCGATTTCGTCTTCGAGGACGATGGGCACTTCGCCCCACGTGGTGACGAGGTAGAAATAGGAATACGCACGCCAGTAGTGGGCTTGGGCGATGGCCTGGTCGATGTCGGTCTGTGAAGCTCCCTGTGTACGCCCGGCATTGTTGATGATGAAATTGGCAGCCTTGATGACCTTGTAGCGTTGCTCCCAGAGTGCAGAGAGCCAGGCGTTGTTGTCCGTGACGGCATATTGGTCATGCTCGCGCAGGGGCTGTTTGTTGCTGGAGGGGTGTGTGGAGATGTCGTCGCCCGCGAGGAAGTTCGTGCCGCAATAGTTGTTCTGCGATTGCGATACGGCGACGACGGAGTAGAGCGCATTGAGCGAAGCGTCGAGGTCTTCCTTGCTGGCGAAGAAATCGCGGTCATTGAGCTGTCCCTTGGGGTCTTCTTCGAGGAAGTCGCTGCATGCGGCCAGCCCGCAGAGTGCGACGAAGGCCAGGGTCTTGAGTGTGGTATGTAGCATTTTCATTGTAGTGTCTGCGTTGGTTTACCTGTTTATTATGAGGATTAGAAATTGAGCTGCACGCCGAAAGTGACGGTGCGGGGGACGGGATATGCGCCATAGTCAAGCCCGTCGGCTCCGGAGTAGACTTCGGGGTCCATGCCCTTGTAGCCCGTGATGGTGAACACATCCTGCGCGCTGACGGACAACTGTATGGAAGCTATCTTGGCCCAACGGCGCGGTATCCGGTAGGAAAGGCTGATGTTCTTCAGCTTGATGAAAGAAGCATCCTCGAGGAAGTAGTCCGAGTTGGCGTAGTACTTGTTGTCCGGGTTCGTCAGGCTTGGATAGAGGGCGTCTGCCTTGTTTGTCACATAGTCCCACCCCTTGAAGTAAGCGTCGCTCAGGCGTATGAAGCGGGTCTCTCCCGTCATGGCCGAGGTCATGAATCGGCTGATGTTCAGTCGGTCAAACCCCGTAGCAGCGGTGAAGAAGACATTGAGCGTCCAGTTGCGCCACGTCACGTTGTTATTCCATCCGAAGGTCCATTTCGGGCTGGCCTGTCCCTTGATGACGAGGTCGGCAGAGGTGGGCGACGTGGTGAGCGAGCCGTCGGCAGCTTCATAGAGGTTTGCGCCGTGGTCGTCGAATCCTTTCCACTGATAGACGTAGAAAGAGCCGAGGGGATAGCCGGGCTTCATGATTTGCATGGCACCGCCCAGGTTGCTGTAGTTGGTCGTCAGGACAAAGTCGTCGCCTGCCAGGTCGACCACCTTGTTCTTCACGTAGGAAGCATTGAAATTAGTCTCCCACACGACACTTGTCTTCACGGGGAAGGTATGCAGGGAGAATTCGACACCAGTGTTTTCCAGCTCACCCTGGTTGACCCAATAGGTGCCTCCGCCGTCGTAGCGGGGGACTTGTTTCTGGAAGAGCAGGTCGGTGGTGCGCTTCTTGAACCAGTCAAACGAAAGGTCGATGCCCCAAAGGCTGAGGTCGAGACCCACGTCAAACTGCGAGGTCTTCTCCCACGTCAAGTCGGGCGATGCCACCTGGTTGTTCCAATAGCCCGTGTAGCTTGTAGACGTACCCCAGCCATAGGAGGTGCTGGAGAGCATGCCCAGCGTACTGTAGGAGGAGATGGCCTGGTTGCCCGTCACGCCATAGCTGGCACGCAGCTTCATTTGCTCGACGACATTCTGCTGCTGCATGAATCCCTCACGGGCGATGTCCCATGCCAGGGCGACAGAGGGGAACCATCCCCAGCGGTGGTCTTTCTGGAACTTTGACGAGCCGTCAGCACGCAGGGCTGCGGTGAGGAAATAGCGTTTCTTGTAGTCGTAGCCGACACGGACGATGCCCGAAGCCAGCGATGATTCGGTGTAGGAATTGCTCTCGTTGCGCGTCGTGGCATTGGCGATGTTCCAGTAGCCCACGCCCTCATTGAGCAGGTTGGAGCCTCCGGCTTGCAGCCCGGTGTCGATGGTACGGCTGATTTCCCAGACAGCCATCGCCGAAAGGGTGTGGTCGCCGAAAGTGTTCTGGTAGGTCAGGTTGTTGGTGTTTTGCCAGTAGCGGTGCAGGCTGCTGCTGTTGTTCATGCTGCTGATGGCTCCCGGAGCGACGAGCTTCGAGGAAAAGGAATAAGACGGGCTGTGGTCGTAGTCATAGCCGCCCTGCACGGAGAGGGTCAACCCCTTGGCTATCTTGAAGAGAAGCGAGAGGTTGGCATTGAGGTTGTAACTGTAGGAATCGCTGTAGTTCTCCGTCAGCAGCGCGTAGGGGTTCGTGCTGTTGGCCACGTTGTAGGGGTCTTTGTTGTAAATGCCCGTCTCGGGGTCACGCATCTCCATCGTGGGCGAATAGCTCAGGACGGAAAACCAGTCCGGCGCCCCGTTGTGCTGATGGATGACAGAAGCATTCAGCTTGGCCGACACCGTGAGCCACGGACGCACCTCAGCATCCACATTGGCCCGGAAACCATAGCGTTTGTATTTGGAGTTGATAGTGACAGCCTCCTGGTCGAGATAGTTGCCCGAAAGGAGATATTTCACCTTCTCGCTGCCGCCCGAAATGCCCAGACTGTAGTCCTGCGTGAGCGCCGTCTGCGTCATGAGGTCGAGCCAGTCGATGCCTTTCGTCCCGTTGCGGTAGGCCTCCATGTCTTCGGCCGAAATCGTCTCCGAGCCGCGCACGTCATTGAGTGCTTGGGCATATTCATAGGCATTGAGCAAATCATAATTCTTACGCACGGTCGAAAGGCCGAACTTGCCGTCAAACGAGATGCGTGCACGTCCTTCGCGTCCGCTGCGGGTGGTGACGAGGATGACACCGTTCGCACCGCGCGAACCGTAGATAGCCGTCGACGAAGCATCCTTCAAGACCTCCATCGACTGGATGTCCTGCGGATTCAAGCCGTCGAGGCCGCTGGAGGAAATAATGCCGTCGATGACGTAGAGCGGGTCACTGCTCTTGTTGATGGACGTCGTTCCACGGATGCGCACCTTAGCGCCCGCACCGGGCATACCGCTGCTCGACGTCACCTCCACACCGGCCGAACGGCCCTGGAGGATGTCGGCCACGTTTTTCACCGGCTGTTCTTCAAACTGGCGTGCGCCGACTGTGGAGACTGACCCCGTCAGGTCGCTCTTCTTCACTGTGCCATAACCGATGACCACCACTTCGTCGAGCACCTGATTGTCCTCTTCCAACACGACGGGATAGCGCGAAAGACCACGCCTCACGCGTATCTCGCGCGTGCGATAACCTATATATGAAATAACCAGCGTCGATTTGGGCGGCACGTCGAGCGTGAACCGTCCGTCGAGGTCGCTCGTCGTGCCCGTCGCCGGGTCACCTTTCACGATGATGGTGGCGCCGATGATGCTCTCCCCCTGCTTGTCACTGATGAGACCTGTCACCCGTTTCTTACCATTGGGCAACAACGTCTCTTCCACGTCCGTCTCGTATGGTCCGTCGGGCAAGGCCGAACCTCCCTGGGCCCACAGCCCGACGGGAAATGCCAGCATCAGGAGGATGCACAGCAACCACTCTCTGCTTGTTCGAGTTTTGTTTCTCATGATGTCGATTGTTGTTTTAATGTTCTTCATATTCATGTTCCCATCACAAGACAAAATCCGTTCCAGTCCGCATTTTTCCCGTCCCTTATCCGACCTATAAATCCTATACCCAAAGACTTACACGAAAGGGCCACACCACGAGAGGACTTTCCACACCTGTCTCCGGAGTGTGGAATGTGTGTAAAACATCCACGCCCTGCAGCTGACCCCCCCACGCCCCACACGTACCTCCTCCACACTCCCGCTGTCGCAACGCCGGGCCGGGCAGCAGAGAAAAAAATGCCCATATAGCCGGAAAAAACACCGAAGTGGCCGGCAATAGTTGCCGAATCAGCAGAATATCTCTATCTTTACGCTACGTTTTTAAAAACGAAGGCTAAGAATAAAGAAACATAAGCTGAGAACTTGAAAACTTAGGCTAAGAATGAAGAATCATAGCCACCACGGCGACTTTTCCGGTTATCCCCGGACTCTTTCCCGGCTATGCAGACGTCTGTTCCGGCCTATCATGGACAAACACACAAACCAGAGAAAAAGACTATGGCAATGTATGAAATGCAGGAATCAAACCTGCCCAACGAAGAAGGAAAACGCATCCTCTATCCCCGCATCCGTCTGACGGGGCAAGACACGCTCGACGACGTGGCGAAGTATATCAGTCTCACCAGCACTTTCTCGCCGGGCGACATCAAAGGCGCGGTGCAGGCACTCGTCGAGGCCATCGCGCACAGCATGGGCGAAGGACGCTCTGTGAAAATCGACGGGCTGGGCATCTTCACGCCCACCCTGGGCTTGCGCGAAGGCTTCGAACGCGAATCGGGTGAGCCGGACGAACAGCGGCGCAACGCGATGAGCATCTGCATCAGCGGTGTCCGCTTCAAACCGGACAAGACGCTCCTGCGGGAGACTGCCGGACAGTGCACGCTGGAACGTACATCGTGGAAATTCCGCAAATCCTCACAGCGATACACACCCCAGGAACGGCTGAAGCTGGCACAGGACTACCTCGCGGAGCATTCCTTCATGACCGTGGCTGACTACGAACGGCTGACAGGGCTGCTCCACACTGCGGCTGCATGCGAACTGCGCATGTGGCGCGAAACGGAAGGTTCGGGCATCAGCTGCCACGGACGCGGGTCGCACAGGGTGTATGTCGCCCGGCAAGACTCTCCGACGGAGGAGACAGGAAAAGAATAATATTTGCTAACAGACAGCCGCCACGACTGCTATTTTTACTTTCTTTGCACATCAAACATTTACTAACCTATTAATTCATCGAAAAAAACATGATCAACAGATTTGTCCTCAACGAAGTGTCCTACTTCGGACCGGGAGCACGCGAAGTGTTGCCCCAGGAAGTAAAACGTCTCGGACTCCACAAAGCATTTGTCGCCAGCGACAAAGACCTGATTAAATTCGGCGTGACCGGCAAGGTGCTGGAAGTGCTCGACAAGGCCGGCATCCCCTACGAGGTGTTCAGCGACATCAAGCCCAACCCGACTGTGGCCAACGTGAAAGCCGGCGTGAAGGCTTTTGCCGAATCAGGAGCAGACTTCATCCTGGCCATCGGCGGAGGTTCGTCCATCGACACTTCGAAAGCCATCGGCATCATCACGAACAACCCTGAGTTCAGCGACGTGGTGTCGCTCGAAGGCGTAGCCCCGACGAAGAAGAAATCTGTCCCCATCATCGCCCTGCCCACCACAGCCGGTACGGCAGCCGAAGTGACTATCAACTATGTCATCACCGACGAAGAACATGAGAAAAAGATGGTCTGCGTCGACCCGAACGACATCCCGGCCATCGCCATCATCGACGCCGAACTGATGTACACCCTGCCGAAGAGCCTCACTGCTTCGACCGGTCTCGACGCCCTGACACACGCCATCGAGGGCCTCATCACGAAGGGTGCATGGGAAATGAGCGACATGTTTGAAATCAAAGCCATCGAGATGATTGCCCGCTATCTGGAAACGGCCGTCTTCGAACCGACCAACGCCGAAGCACGCAACGGTATGGCCGTGGCCCAATATATCGCCGGCATGGCCTTCTCCAACGTCGGACTGGGCGTCGTGCACGGCATGGCACACCCGCTGGGCGCCATCTTCGACATTCCCCACGGCGTGGCCAACGCCCTGCTGCTGCCGACCATCATGGAGTTCAATGCGCCGGCCGCACTCGACAAATATGTCGACATAGCCAAAGCCATGCGTGTCTACAAGGACGGCATGACGCGCGAAGAAGCAGCCCGGGCAGCTGTAGAGGCCGTGAAGGCACTCTCCGTCAAAGTGGGCATCCCGCAACATCTGTCCGAACTGGGCATCAAGGAAAGCGACCTGCCGAAACTGGCTGCGTCGGCCATCAAGGATGTGTGCACGCCGGGCAACCCGCGCGAAGTGACCGAAGACATTATCCTGGAACTTTACAAGAAAGTGCTTTAAGCTTCAGCCTATCATCAAAACAACGAGGCGCCGGTCGTGCAAAAAAAAATGCAGGCCTGCGCCTCGTTTTATTTAGGGCGAAGTTTGCCTGATTACGGCCGAATGTGCTACCTTTGCCCATACATTATACATATCACAGCAATCACACGACTATGGAAAGAGCCGACAGCATCGTTATCATACCGACATATAACGAGAAAGAAAACATAGAGAACATCATCCGCGCCGTGTTCGGCCTGGAGAAAGAGTTCCACATACTGGTCATCGACGACGGCTCGCCCGACGGAACAGCAGCCATCGTCAAACGACTGCAAGCAACATATCCCGACCGCCTGCACCTCATCGAGCGTAAAGGCAAGCTGGGACTGGGCACTGCCTACATCGCGGGGTTCCATTGGTGTATCGAACATCAATATGACTACATCTTCGAGATGGATGCTGACTTCTCGCACAATCCGGACGACTTGCCCCGCCTCTATGCTGCCTGCGCCACGGAGGGCTACGACATGTCCATCGGCTCGCGCTACGTCAGCGGTGTGAACGTGGTCAACTGGCCGATGGGCCGGGTGCTTATGTCCTACTTCGCCTCGAAGTATGTACGCTTCATCACCGGCCTGAAGGTCCACGACACGACAGCCGGCTTTGTCTGCTACCGTCGCGAAGTGCTCGAGACCATTGCCCTCGACAAAATCCGTTTCAAAGGCTATGCCTTCCAGATAGAAATGAAGTTCACGGCCTACAAATGCGGATTCCGCATCAAGGAAGTGCCCGTCATCTTCATCAACCGTACACTGGGTACCTCGAAGATGAGCGGAGGCATATTCGGCGAAGCCATGTTCGGAGTCATCCGGCTGAAGCTTGACAGTTGGTTCAAGCATTATCCCCAACGCCAAACACCCCACCAGTCATGAACCACAGACTCTTCATACACAACGTGCATATCGTCAATGATGGCGAATGCTTCGAAGGAGCAGTCGTCATCGAAGGAGAACAGGTGGCCGAAGTGCTCCGCGGCGAGACTTCACCTGCCCGTCCATGCGACGAAACGCTCGACGGACAAGGTGCCTACCTCCTGCCTGGCGTCATCGACGACCATGTGCATTTCCGCGACCCGGGACTGACCCAGAAAGCTGACATGGAAAGCGAAAGCCGTGCGGCTGCCGCCGGAGGCGTCACCTCCTACATGGACATGCCCAACACGGTGCCGCAGACCACGACGCTCGAAGCATTCGAAGCAAAAATGGCCGACGCAGCCCGCAAAAGCCGCGTGAACTATTCATTCTATTTCGGCGCAACAAACACCAATACCCCGTTGCTTAAAGACCTGGACAAGTCGCGCGTCTGCGGCGTGAAGCTGTTCATGGGTTCCAGCACCGGCAATATGCTTGTCGACCGCATGGATGCCTTGCGTACCATCTTCTCGGAAGCCGGCATCCTCATCGCCGCCCATTGCGAGGACCAGTCTGTCATCGCCGAAAACATCAAACGTTGCAAGGCACTCTATGGCGACGACCCTGACGTCAGCCACCACCCCGAAATACGCAGTGCGGAAGCCTGCTACCGCTCCTCGGAACTGGCCGTGCGGCTGGCCCGCGAGACCGGTGCCCGCCTGCACATCGCTCACATCAGTACGGCCCGTGAGCTGACATTGCTGGAGGCGGCCCCGCTGGAGAACAAACACATCACAGCCGAAGCCTGCATCGCACATCTCTATTTCTCTCAAGACGACTATGCCAAGCTGGGAACATGCATCAAGTGCAATCCCGCCATCAAGACAGTAGCCGACCGCGCAGCCTTGCGCTACGCACTGACGGATGGCAAAATAGACATCATCGCCACCGACCATGCCCCTCATTTGCTGAAAGACAAAGAAGGCGGTGCTCTGAAAGCAGCTTCGGGAATGCCCATGCTGCAATTTTCCTTGGTGACTATGCTGGAACTGGCCGACGAAGGTGTCCTGAGCCTCACAGACGTCGTAGAAAAGATGTGCCATGCTCCGGCCCGTCTCTTCAGCATCGAAGGCCGGGGATACATCCGTCCGGGCTACCAAGCCGACTTGGTCCTGGTGCGCCCCGACTGCCCGTGGCAAGTCTGCAAAGAAAACATCCTGAGCAAATGCGGATGGAGCCCGATGGAAGGGCACACCTATCGTTGGAAGGTGGAGCGCACCTTTGTCAACGGACATCCGGTGTATGCGGAAGGCAAGGTGGACGACACTTGCCGTGGACAAGCCTTGAAATTCAACCGAAATTAGCCTTATGATTCTCTCTTACAAGATACACGAACTGACTGACTATATCAATTGGATATACTTCTTCCATGCTTGGGGATTCCAGCCGCGCTTTGCCAGCATTGCAGACATCCACGGCTGTGACACGTGCCGTGCCCTGTGGCTGCGTGACACTCCGGTGGAAGACCGTCCCAAGGCAACCGAAGCCATGCAGCTCTTCAAAGAGGCCCAACGCATGCTCTGGAAACTGGACGAAGACTACCAGGTGCATGCCATGTTCCGCCTATGCGAAGCCAATGCCGACGGCGACGACCTCCTGCTGGACGGTATGCGTTTCCCGCTGCTACGCCAGCAGTCTGCAAAGAGCGATAACAGTCCCAGCCTCTGCCTGAGCGATTTCGTACGCCCCCTTTCCAGCGGACAGCCCGATACGGTCGGCGTGTTTGCCACCACAGTGGACGAAGCTCTGGAGCAACTCTACGAGAACGACCCTTACCAACGTATGCTCGTACACGTGCTGGCCGAACGGCTGGCTGAAGCCGCAGCCGAACGGATACACGAACAAGTACGAAAGGAATACTGGGGATATGCCAAGGACGAACACCTCACCATCAAACAACTGCTACGGGAAGACTACCAAGGCATACGCCCGGCTGTGGGCTATCCTTCCCTGCCCGACCAGTCGGTCAACTTCCTTTTGGACAAACTTCTGGACCTGTCGAAGATAGGTATCCGGCTTACTGAAAACGGCATGATGAGCCCACGCGCCTCAGTCAGCGGACTGATGTTTGCCCACCCGCAGGCACGCTACTTTGCCATAGGAAAAATCGGTGAAGACCAACTGGCTGACTATGCAGCCCGACGAGACATGCCTGTGGAAACCTTACGCAAATTCCTTGCGGCCAACCTAACGGACAACAACCCTTAAACCTATAGATTCATGCTTCTACGAATATTCCTCTTTTTACTGGCTTGCATGCTCTTGTCTGACTGGTACATCTATCAGGCATACATCCGCAAGCTCACGCACAAACTATCCCTCCGCCTGCTCTATTTCGTCCCGACTTTCCTGTTGTTACTGACGCTTGTCATCCTTGTCTGCAACGAAGACTACAGCGACAGAGAGACACACATCGCCGGCATCTATCTTATCGTCTACATGGCACTCACCATCCCCAAAGGCCTCTTCAGCCTGTGCTCGCTGCTGGGAAAAGCCTTCAAACGGCTATGGCGGCCTGCCGGAACGATAGGTACGGCGACAGGGCTGGTCATCGGACTTGCCAGCATGGGTATGGTGCTCTATGGGACTCTCTTCGGGTGGCATGACTATCAAGTGAAGGAAATCACATTCCAATCAAACGACTTACCCGAAGCTTTCGACGGTTATCGCATCGTGCAATTCTCCGACTTGCACATCGGAACGATTGCTGGCTATCCCAAGCAAGTACAACGCCTGGTCAATCTCATCAACGCTCAAAAGGGAGACGTCATTACATTCACGGGAGACTTGGTGAACCATCGCGCCACGGAACTGGACAACGTAGAAAGCATTCTCAGCCAACTACATGCGCCCGATGGTGTTTATTCCGTGCTGGGCAACCACGATTACAGCACTTACGTGAAATGGAACAGTGAAGAGGAACGGCTGGCCAATGTGGCCGACCTGGAAAAAAGACAGGCAACAATGGGATGGCAGCTGCTGAACAATGACCACACCATCCTGCAACGCGGCGATACATGCATCGCCCTCATCGGCGTGGAAAATCAAGGCTTGCCCCCTTTCCCGCAACATGGCGACCTGCCCAAAGCCATGAAAGGCACGGAAGGCCTCTTCAAAGTGCTCCTCAGCCATGACCCAACACACTGGCGCCGCGAAGTGCTTCCTCAAAGCGACATCCAACTCATGCTTGCCGGACACACACACGCCATGCAATTCCAACTGTTCGGATTCACACCGGCTTCCTGGTTCTTCCCGGAAAGCCATGGCCTGTATCTCGACAACGGACGCGGGCTGTATGTCAACGTCGGCGTAGGCGAAGTGATGCTGCCCTTCCGCTTCGGAGCCTGGCCCGAAATTACGGTAATAACCTTACGCAAGAATTAGAAATATCATTAACTTTGCGCCTAAATTTCAGAGAACGACTCATTAAGCTTCTATTATGGGAAAAATACTTTACCGCATCTACCAAGTCTGCATAGCATTGCCCATTCTGCTGGTACTCACACTCCTGACTGCCATCGTCACCATCATCGGCTCATTTGTCGGCAGTGCGCATTTCTGGGGCTATTATCCGGGAAAAATCTGGTCGCAACTCATCTGCCGCATCCTGTTGCTCCCCATCAAGGTCAACAACAACCAACAAGTCAAAACCAACCAATCATACATCTTCGTGGCCAACCACCAAGGAGCTTTCGACATCTTCCTCATCTACGGCTTCCTGGGAAGAAACTTCAAGTGGATGATGAAGAAATCGCTCCGCACCATCCCCTTTGTAGGAAAAGCCTGCCAATCGGCCGGCCACATCTTCGTGGACAAATCCGGCCCGAAGAAAATACAGGAGACCATCGAGCAGGCCCGCCACACGCTCATCGACGGCACATCGCTCGTCGTGTTCCCGGAAGGCAGCCGCACCTACACCGGCAAGATGCGTCCTTTCAAGAAAGGGGCATTCCAGTTGGCTGACGAGCTCCAACTGCCCATCGTCCCACTCACGATTGACGGTTCCTTTGAAATCCTTCCCCGCACAAGCAAGTTCATCAAGCGCCGCCGCATGACACTCACCATGCACGACCCCATCTATCCGCAGGGACAAGGCCCGGAGGACATCAAGGAAACTATGGAGAAAGCCTACGAAGCCATCCAAAGCCGTCTGCCGGAGAAGTACAAAGACTGAAAAGCAGAATCGCACTCATGATAAACAAATAAAAGCAGCCGTGATACAGCCACGACTGCTTTTATTGTATTCTAACAAGTCCTGTCTACTCTTTCACATCCAGCCACCGCTGGAAAAACTCCAAGACCTCGCGCTGCATGTCACGACTGAAGAAATGCTGTTCGTCCCATATTTTCGTAACCAGACGGTCGGAAGCATCATTGTCGGACCATACGCGGCGCATCGTGCGGTAGGCATCCTCCACGCCGGCCACGGGAAAGAGCTTGTCACGGCTTCCGTTGAAGAAAAGCGTAGGCTTGGGACAAGCGATGGACGCCACGTGCGGATAGTCCAGCCAACGGCGCAGGCCGGGGATGAGCATCGAATAAGCCGAGCCGCCTTTGTTCTGGTTGTTGGTAAGTGTCATCAGGTGTTCGGTCGTGTTCATCCAGCAGACGGAAGCCGAAGTCTTCACCACGTCGGTCAGCGCGGAAAGCATCCAGGAGCGGTAAGCTCCCATCGAAAAGCCCAGACAACCCACCCGCTCCGGGTCGACAAACGGCAGGGATGCCAAGAACTCGGCACTGCGCACGTCGTCCATGTTGATATACGCGCCCCATGAGCTTCCCATCTGAAGGAAGTTGCTGGCCAGGGCCTGCTGACGGTCATAATCAATGCCTTCCTTGCAGCCGCGTTCGCCCCAGAAGAGCGCATCGACACTGAGCACCACAAAACCGTGGGATGCAAAATAGTCGCCGACATACTGCCCGTCGTAGCAACGCTTGGCCCAATCGTCAGCATCGGCCAATACCTCTGACGACACGCCAAAGGGGCGCACCATCTTCTCCTTTCCGATGGAGAAATGTGCCCCGTGGTCATGGAGCATCACGACGGCCGGCAGGCGTTCCCCCTCATGCCCCTCCGGCACCAGCAGGTAGGCGGGCACACGACTCCAGGCGGAAATGTTGAACTCTATCTTGCGCACCTCGTAGCCTTCGCGCTGCTCCGTGGCGACCGTCCGCATCGCCCAGCCGGACGGAGCAGGAGGCACATTTTGCAGGCATTCGTCCACCTTGGACCGCGCCTCGGCACGCCAACGGGCAAAGTCCGTTTCCGGCGCATTTCCCCATGCGGCGGGATAAGTCAATTGTTCTTTCATCTGCTGGTAAAAGAGAGGCATATTGTTCACCACCTCATAGCGGAGCGTGTCAGATTCCAGCAAAGCCGCAGCCGACACGCCTGACGACAACAATGCCGCCACCAAAGTGCATATTAGTCTCATATCGTAATCTTCTTTTTAAACATTCCGTATCGGCAAAGATAGTGCAACCTGAAGAAAAAACACACCTTCCACTCCCGAAATATGAGGCCTATACTCGGCCCGAGGACGGAAAGGAAGGCGTGCGGGAGCGGGCTCTACTCCGCTCCCGCACCGACTACATAGCCTGCCAAGGAAGGAAATATCCCGTTCCAACGCACACGGGTTGCAAGCGAAATGTGTATCTTTGCAACATCTTTACGTAGCATATCACAAAAACAACGATTATACGAAAATGGAAAAGAAATTCAAGCGAACGACCGTGACATCGGCCCTGCCTTATGCCAACGGTCCTGTACACATCGGCCACCTGGCTGGCGTATATGTCCCTGCCGACATCTACGTGCGCTATCTTCGTCTGAAAAAGGAGGACGTGCTCTTCATCGGAGGTTCTGACGAACACGGTGTGCCCATCACCATCCGTGCCCGCAAGGAGGGCGTCACGCCGCAAGACATCGTCGACCGCTACCACACACTCATCAAGCAGTCATTTGAAGAATTCGGCATTTCCTTCGATGTCTATTCACGCACCTCTTCAAAGATACACCACGAGACGGCTTCCGACTTCTTCCGCAAGCTCTATGACAAGGGAGAATTCATCGAGAAGACCAGCATGCAATACTATGACGAAGAGGCCAAAACGTTCCTGGCCGACCGCTACATCGTCGGCGAATGTCCCTACTGCCACGCACAGGGAGCCTACGGCGACCAGTGTGAGAAATGCGGTTCGTCACTCTCCCCCACCGAGCTCATCAACCCCAAAAGCGCCATCAGCGGCAGCAAGCCCGTGATGCGCGAGACCAAGCACTGGTATCTCCCGCTCGACAAACATGAGGAATGGCTGCGCAAGTGGATTCTGGAAGACCACAAGGAATGGCGTCCGAACGTGTACGGACAATGCAAGAGCTGGCTCGACATGGGCCTACAACCGCGTGCCGTGAGCCGTGACCTCGACTGGGGCATCCCCGTGCCCGTGGAAGGAGCTGAAGGCAAAGTGCTCTACGTCTGGTTCGATGCCCCCATCGGCTACATCAGCAACACCAAGGAACTGCTGCCCGACTCGTGGGAAAAATGGTGGAAAGACCCTGAAACACGCCTCATCCACTTCATCGGCAAGGACAACATCGTGTTCCACTGCATCGTGTTCCCCGCCATGCTGAAGGCTGAAGGCTCGTACATCCTGCCCGACAACGTGCCAGCCAATGAATTCCTCAATCTCGAAGGTGACAAAATCTCTACTTCACGCAACTGGGCCGTGTGGCTTCACGAATACCTCCGCGACTTCCCCGGCAAGCAAGACGTGTTGCGCTACGTGCTCACAGCCAATGCTCCGGAGACGAAAGACAACGACTTCACATGGAAAGACTTCCAGGCACGCAACAACAACGAGCTGGTCGCTGTCTACGGAAACTTCGTCAACCGTGCCCTCGTGCTCACCCAGAAATATTTCGAAGGCCGCGTGCCCGAGTGCGGCGAACTGACAGACTATGACCGCGAGACACTGCGCGAGTTTGCCGACGTGAAAGCACAGGTGGAACGCCTGCTCGACGTCTTCAAGTTCCGCGACGCACAGAAGGAAGCGATGAACCTGGCACGCATCGGCAACAAATACCTGGCCGACACCGAACCTTGGAAACTGGCCAAGACCGACATGCCGCGCGTAGCCACCATCCTCAACATCGCCCTGCAACTGGTGGCCAACCTGGCCATCGCCTTCGAACCGTTCCTGCCGTTCAGCTCGGAAAAACTCCGCCACATGCTCTGCATGGACAGCTTCGACTGGAACCAACTGGGACACACCGACCTGCTCCCGGCCGGACACCTGCTGGGCAAACCCGAGCTGCTCTTCGAGAAAATCGAGGATGATGTCATCAACGCCCAAGTGGAGAAACTCCAGGCTACGAAGAAAGCCAACGAAGAAGCCAACTACAAGGCCAATCCCATCCGCCCGAACATCGAGTTCGATGACTTCCTGAAGCTCGACATCCGCGTGGGCACAGTGCTCGAATGCACCAAAGTGCCTAAGGCAGACAAGCTGCTCCAGTTCAAAATAGCCGACGGGCTGGAAAACCGCACCATCGTGTCAGGCATTGCCCAACACTACAAACCGGAAGAACTCGTAGGCAAACAGGTGTGCTTCATCGCCAACCTGCCGCCCCGCAAGCTCAAAGGCATCGTGTCGGAAGGCATGATTCTCTCGGCTGAGAACTTTGACGGAAGCCTCTCCGTCGTGACCACCCTGCGCGAGGTGAAACCCGGCAGCGAGGTCAAGTGACCCCATAAACCTTACTACACACACTCTTTTTATGAAAGAAATCTTACTTTATAATTTAGACAATGAAAAAGGGAAGCAGATCAGACAGGTCTGCTCCCCTTTGTCCATCTCCTGCCGCGACGTGGCCTCCGACGAATATCTCCAGACCATCGGCGCACTGGCCGGACTACCGGGCTTCATGCTGCGGCCCATGACCGTGGCCGCTCCGGCATTCAGCGACGAAATGATGCTCTTCTGCGGCTTCACGAACGATGACATCTACGACTTCCTGTCCCGTTACAAGGCTGCCGGCATCGCTCCCGTACACCTCAAGGCTACTCTCACTCCGCACAACGTCGGATGGAATTCCCTGGAGATACACGACGAACTCACCAAGGAGCATGAAGCGATGAACAAGAAATAACTCCAGACGCTCCCTCCAGCTCCCATGAACTATTTCATCACGTACGGCGACGAGCATTACATCCAATCTGCCAGGCGGTTGGCCGATGAGGCTGAACGCCTCCACTTGTTCGACCACGTACAGGCATTTTCCCCTGCCGACCTGCCGGCCGAGGTGAAGGCCCATCCGCTCATGCACTATACACGGGGCGGAGGCTATTGGTATTGGAAGCCCTGCCTCATCCGCGAATGCCTCCGGCAAATGCAGCCTGACGACATCCTGGTCTATGCCGACTCGGGATGCACCGTGCAGCCGTCACACGAATGGGCACGCTATTTCCGCGACCTGCGCACGAAGAGCATCGTCGTGTTCCGGCTGGGATACAAGAACAAATGGTTCTGCCGACGAAACCTGATGGAATATGCCACCCGCCACGAACCGCACTGGGGGGAATACCTTCAAGTGTTGGGGGGATTTCTCGTCATGCGCAAGACGGAGACAACCTGCCGTCTGGTGGATGACTGGGCGCGGCTGATGGGCGAGCACCCAGAGTTCGTGACCGACGTGACGGAAAAGGAACGTACACAGGAAGCTCCTTATTTCCGGGAAAACCGCCATGACCAGAGCGCACTGAACGCTTGCCTCTACCGCTATCGGGCACAAGTGAAAATCCGCTGGGAAAACGTGGAACGCATCGACCCCTTCCGGCAGCAGGCCGTCATCGCGTCACGCTTGTCGGACAAGAATCCCCATCGTGTCACCCCCAAGTACACCTGGGGAAAATACCTCATCCGCACACTCGTGGGCAAACCGCTCGCCTTGCTGCAACAGATGTATTGGGAAAGGAGACGCCCCTGACCTATGGATTCACTCAAGGACAAGACCGCCAAAGGACTCTTCTGGAACGGCTTCAGCAACATCCTGCAACAGGTCGTAAGCCTCGGCTTCGGCATCGTGCTGGCCCGCATGCTGTCCTCCCACGACTATGGGCTGTTCAGCATGTTGCTCATCTTCACCTCGCTGGCCAATCTGCTTCAGGACAGCGGTTTCACAACGGCACTCATCAACAAGAAGGATGCCTCGGACGACGACTACAACGCCGTGTTCTGGTTCAGCCTCACGATGGGAGGAGGACTCTACGTGCTCTTCTTCCTGGCAGCTCCATGGATAGCCGATTTCTACGGCGCACCGGAACTGACTGCGGGCGCACGGGTGCTCTTCCTCTGGTTTCTCTTCATCTGCACGGGGACGGTGCACAACGCCATCCTCATCAAGCGGCTGATGATGAAGGAAAAGACACGTGCCGACCTGACGGCCTTCATCGTGTCATGTGTCGTGGCTGTGACAATGGCTTTCTGCGGCATGGCCTACTGGAGCCTCATCGTGCAGATGGTCGTGCAGGGCGCTGTAAGCACGGCCTTGCGCTGGTATTACTCTCCGTGGCGGCCTTCACTCCGGTTCCCGAAAGCTCCGCTGCGGCGCATGTTTCCCTTCAGCATCAAACTGCTGGTCACAGGGCTGTTCAATGTCGTCAATGACAACATCTTCACCCTCATCCTCGGCATACGCTACTCGAAGTCACAGGCCGGATACTATTCGCAGGGACGCAAGTGGAGCTATATGGCCTACTCCAGCCTGTGGGGCATGGTGTCAAACGTGTCACAATCCGTGCTGGCCCAAGTGGCCGACACGCCCGGACGGCAACGTGACGTCTTCCACAAACTGGCGGGATTCATGGCCTTCGTCGTCTGCCCCTGCATGCTCGGACTGGCCTTCGTCGCTCCCGAACTGACCACCATCACCGTGACTGACAAGTGGGCAGACAGCGTACCCTATATGCAGCTCTTCTGCCTCTGGGGCATCATCGCCCCACTGAACAACCTCTGCACGAACACGTTGCTGAGCCGCGGGAAGTCCGGTGTCTACATGTATGGCACGGTCGCTCTCGACGTGGTGCAACTGGCCGTCATCTACCTGTCCGCCCCCCTGGGCATCTATCAGATGGTGGTCAACTACATTGTGGTCTGCCTCTGCTGGTTCTTCGTGTGGTTCTTCTTCATCCGGCGATGCATCCCTGTCAGTCTCATGCGGTTGCTCCTGCACGACATCCTGCCCTACGCTGCCCTCACACTGGCTGCCATCGCCGTCGTACACTTTGCCGTCTCTCCGCTGGAGAATGTCTACCTGCGCTTCGTCTGCAAGATAATCCTTGTCGCCATCCTCTATGCCGGCACGCTCTACGTCCTGCGCTCGACCCTGCTCAGGGAGACACTCGACTACTTGAAACGCATGATACACAAACAGAAAACATGACACACCCTCATCGCTCACACCCGACTCTTACACTCATCCCCGTCGGCGGACTGGCCAACCGGATGCGTGCCATCGTCTCCGCCGCGGCCCTGACCGGAGAGACCGGACACACGCTCCACGTCGTGTGGTTCAAGGATGCCGGACTAAACTGCCGTTTCGATGAACTATTCTGCTCCATCGGACGCACGGACATCCGCCTGCACGAAGCCACCTTCGCCGACTTCCTCCTCCACGACCGTCCGCGACGCAAAAACCTGTGGCTGCCCGGCCTGTTCCAACATGCGGCCTTCGACGCCCGCCTCTACGAACAAGCTCCGGAGCTTGCCCCCGGAAGTCCATTCGACGCCGGACAATGGCTCGCGGGACATAGCCGGGCCTACATCGCCACTTGCTATCCATTCCACCCGTCGCCCACATCGCTCTACGCCGCGCTGTTCCGCCCCGTCGAAGCTATCGAACGGCAAGTCCGGACCTACACCGAACGCTTCTCCGCGCACACCGTCGGCATACATATCCGGCGCACGGACAACGCCATGTCCATCGCCCACAGCCCGCTCTCCCTCTTCATCCAAGCGATGGAACGGGAGCTTGAAGCCCACCCCGACACGACCTTCTTCGTCGCATCCGATTCCGAGGCCGACAAGCACACCCTGCGTACCCACTTCGGCCCACGCATCCTGACTTCATCCGCTCCAGCCGACCGAAACAGCAAGGCAGGCATGCAGCAAGGAGCCGTCGACCTCTTCACCCTGAGCCGCACCGGCAAAATCTTCGGCTCGTGCTACAGCTCCTTCTCCGAAGTGGCCGCCATGCTCCGCTCCATCCCCTATCACCGCATACAACAAGGACTATGAGAATCACCGTCTTCCCACACCTGACGCCGCTCCCCGGCACACGCCCCAACCCCTACATCCACGACCTCGTGCAGGCTCTCTCGGCACTGCCGGACGTCGAAGTGGCCAATCCACCCCATGCGAACCCTCTGCTCTCGCTGCTCCCGCTCCGCAGGCAGGGCGACGTGGTCATCCTCAACTGGTTCGAGAGCATACCCGACTTCCGCCACGGGCGACTCCAGGCACTCATCGCCGCCGGATGGTTTCTCCTGCTCAAGGCACGGGGGAAGAAAATCGTCTGGATGCTCCACAACAAGCATCCGCACGACGGCAAACGACAACTCCTCAAACGCATGCTCACCAGCCTGGCCGCACACGGTTCGGACCTCATCGTCACGCATGCGACGGAAGGCCTCTCCCTGATACGCAGCCGCTTCCCGGGCGAAGCTGACAAGGCGCATTTCCTCCATCACCCGACGAAGGACCGCCTCGAGACGCCCCTCCCCGCACCCGTCACCCCGCAGTGGGACTTCCTCGTGTGGGGACACATCACGGCCTACAAAGGCATCCTCGAACTGTTGCAATTCCTGAGTGCACACCCTCAGCCGTGGCGCGTGTGCATCGTCGGCGCATGTTCCTCGCCCGGGCTTCGGAAGCAGTTGGAATCGTTCACCATCCCCAACGTCGAGTGCGAATTCCGCGCCCTCCCCTTCGACGAACTGCGCGAATACATCCGCCGCACGCGCTTCGTCCTCATCCCCTATCACGCCGCGTCAGTACTCAGTTCGGGCATCCTGATGGACTCCCTATCGTTCGGCGCACGCATCGTAGGCCCCGACACCGGCTCTTTCCGTGACTATGCGTGCGAACCGCGCCTGAAAGTCTACACCTTTCATGGTTTCGACGAACTGAACCGTATCCTCTACGCTCACGCCGACGAAGCCGCAGACCCGTCAGCCTATCGGGACTTCCTGACGGAAAATGACTGGCCTCACTACGTCCGCCGGTTGATAGCCCTCATCAACCGCTGAGATGCCGTCCGCAACCTTCAAGCCATCCCCACCCGCCGGTGCCCTCACGCTGAAGGGCGTTGTTGGCATCACGCATCCCTACGGCAAACCCTAAACACGCGTTTCTTCATTCGCAAGAGCTGACAGGAAGCAAGATTCAATGATTCTAGCACCAAATCATGCGACGGGAAGCTAGATTCAATGATTCCAGCTCCAAATCGCACGACGGGAAGCAAGATTCAATGATTCTAGCTCCAAATCACGCGACAGGAAGCTAGATTCAATGATTCCAGCTCCAAATCGCACGACGAGAAGCAAGATTCAATGATTCTAGCTCCAAATCACGCGACAGGAAGCAAGATTCAATGATTCTAGCTCCAAATCACGCGACGGGAAGCTAGATTCAATGATTCCAGCTCCAAATCATGCGACGGGAAGCTAGATTCAATGATTCCAGCTCCAAATCATGCGACAAGAAGCAAGATTCACACGATTCTTCATACAAATGGGGCGACAGGAAAGAAAAAACAGCCTCCGACGGGCGGAAGACGGATGTCTTCTACCAGTCGGAGGCTGTTTCTCAGCAGGCGAAGCGACCGGACGAACCCCGGCACGCCTGCATAACGCCCGCGCCCCTAGAACAGGAAGCGCAATATGTCGTTGAAGTTTGCCCAGATGAGGAGCAGGAAGAGGATGGACATGCCGACAATCTGCGCCCGCTCCATGAACTTGTCGCTCGGCTTGCGGCGCGCGACAATCTCGTAGATGAGGAAGAGCACGTGGCCTCCGTCGAGGGCGGGGATGGGGAGAATGTTCATAAATGCCAGGATGATGCTGAGGAAGGCGGTCATCTCCCAGAATCGCGGCCAGTTCCACTCCGTCGGGAAGATGCTGCCGATGGTGCCGAAGCCGCCGAGGCTCTGCGCGCCCTCTTTGCTGAAGACGTACTTCATGTCGTTGACATAGCCCTTGAGGACGTTCACGCCGTGTGTCACGCCGGCCGGGAAGGAGGCCAGGAAATCATATTCGACGACGTGCGGCTTGTAGTAACGGGTGAGCGGCATGCACATCACGCCGGCAACGAACGTGGAGTCGAGCTTCATCTGCAGGGTATCGACAGTGCCCGTGGCCCGCACCACGTTGAGCGTCACGTCCTCATAGAGCGACTTGCTCCTGGACGTCATGAGCCACTTGTTCTTCAGCAAGGCCAGTTGCTCTGTGAAGGCATTCCAGGAATTGATGGGCCGCCCGTTCATGCCCACGATGCTGTCGCCGGGCAACATTCCGGCACGTGCGGCAGCTGTTCCCGCCAACACGGAATCCACCTTAGCCGGGATGAGGATGTCGACGAAGATGGGCTGTTCCTTGCCCACAGTGAGCAGGCTGAGGTCTTCGGGGATATAAACTTTCTCCTCACGCCCGTCACGCTTGACAGTGACCACCTTGGCGTCAACGATGTCACGCAGCATGTCCATCCCGTAGCGTTCGAAAGGCTTGTCGTCTGCGCGGAGCAGGACATCGCCGTCGCGGAAGCCTATGTTCTGTGCTCGCTCGTTGAACTTCATGCCGTGGCTCATCTCAGGCAGGGAGTAATAGCTGTCGCCCCATGCGAAGAGTATCATGGAGTAGATGAAGAGTGCCAGAAGGAAATTGAACAGCACACCGCCTATCATCACCAGCAGGCGTTGCCACGCGGGCTTGGAGCGGAACTCCCAGGGCTGTGGCGGCTTGGCCATCTGTTCCTTGTCCATCGACTCGTCAATCATGCCGGCTATCTTCACATAGCCTCCGAGCGGAAGCCATCCGACGCCGTACTCGGTGTGACTGTTTTTGGGTTTATACCTGAACAGGGCAAACCAAGGGTCGAAGAAGAGATAGAACTTCTCCACCCGTATTTTGAACAGGCGGGCAAAGAGATAATGCCCTCCTTCGTGGATGATGACGAGCAGGGAAAGCGACATCATCAGTTGCAGGGCACGAATCAAGAATGTTTCCATTGTGTAAGTTTGTAGTATTTGAGGTTATTGGTTTATAAGTTCTCCGGCCACGCGTCGCGCTTCGGCGTCGGTGGAGACATAGTCGTCATAGGTGGGCGTCGCCACGAAAGCGACGCGCTGCATGGTGCGCTCGATGACGTCGCTCATGCCGAGGAACGACACGCGGTCGTGCAGGAAGGCATCGACGACAACTTCATTGGCTGCATTGACGATGCAAGGCATATTGCCTCCCTCGTGCAGGGCATCGTAAGCCAGGGCCAGGTTACGGAAACGCCGTGTGTCAGGTTTCTCGAATGTCAACGTGCCGAGACGTTCGAAGTCCACCCGCTCCACCGACAGCGGAAGCCGCTGCGGATAGGAAAAGGCATACTGGATGGGCAGGCGCATGTCGGGCGTCCCAAGCTGTGCCTTCACGGCCCCATCGGCAAACTGGACCATCGAGTGTATGATGGACTGCGGATGCACGACGACTTCTATCTGCTCCGGACGTACGCCGAAGAGCCACTTAGCCTCCATCACTTCAAAGCCCTTGTTCATCATCGAAGCGGAGTCAATGGTAATCTTGGCCCCCATGTGCCAGTTGGGATGATGCAGGGCTTGCTCCTTGGTCACCGTCGCAAGCTGCTCAGCCGTAAACGTGCGGAAGGGACCGCCCGAAGCCGTCAGGATGACTTTCTCCAGCCGGTTGCCCGTTTCCAGGCATTGGAAGACAGCCGAATGTTCGGAGTCGACCGGCAGGATGGGCACATGATATTCCTCCACCAGACGGGTGATGAGGTCGCCCGCCACGACAAGCGTCTCCTTGTTTGCCAACGCGATGGCTTTTCCGGCACGGATGGCGTTCATAGTGGGCCGTAAACCGGCATATCCCACCATAGCCGTGAGCACGATGTCAATAGGAGACGACTCGACTATCTGGCAGAGCGCGTCTTCACCGGCATACACTTTGACAGGCAGGTCTGCCAAGGCTTCCTTCAGTTCGCCGTACTTGTCAGGATTGGCTATCACGACGGCCTCCGGCATGAATCGCCGTGCCTGCTCGGCCAGCAGCTCGACATGGCTGTGAGCCGTCAGGGCGTATGCTTCATAGAGGTCGGGGTGCTCGGCTATGACCTGCAAGGCCTGCGTCCCGATGGAACCCGTAGAACCTAATATAGCTATTTGTTTTTTCATTGTCTTGAGATGTTAATTTAAAACACGATGTATTGCTCCGGATTGAGCACTTGACCGCGGTGCCACAGTTCGAAGTGCAGGTGCGGATGTCCCTCCTCTCCTTCGGAACGGTCGCCCACCAGCGCTATCACCTCTCCCGCCGTCACCTTGTCACCCGGCGACTTGAGCAACGAGCCGCAATGCTTGTAGGCAGAGACCAGATTGGTCGCATGCTGCAATAAAATCACATAACCGTTTCCCGGCATATATCCACAGAAGATGACCGTGCCGTCCAGCGTGGCCAACACACTCTCTTTGGCATCGGCCGCAATGTCCACTCCGAAGTGGCGTCCTTCCGGATCGAACCCCTTCGACAGCATACCCAGCGCCGGGCGATAAAAGATGATGTCGGACACAGGCATCGGCGCCTTCACATTGGCCAGATTGTACTTCTCCTGCTCCTCGAACTCCTTCCGGAAGCGCTCTTCATTCTCGGTGCGCTCCATCAGTTCTTCCGAACGCTGCACGGTGAGCGAGTCAATGGAACGGACTGAATCCAGTCTCACTTCCCCGCGGATAATGTCCTGGAGGTTCATGACGTACAGATTCTGACGCTCAAGCAAGCGGCTGAGCGAATCTGCCAGCAAAGCATTGTCCACGATTTGCTTGCGCACCTCGCTATTCATATAGCCGGGAAGATAGTTGCGCAAGGGAGTGAACGACACAATCAGCGCAGCAATGGCAAACAATACGGTAAACACCATCAGCAACACCGACAGTCCGTTCAGTTTGGAGACATGAAGCCCCACCACCTCCTCCAAGGTGTTTTCGTTGACAATCGTCAACTTATATTTAAACTTTATATTCTGCCAAAAGGGCTTTCTCTTCATAGGTCAATCCGTTGTCAATTCTCAACTCCCAACTGCAACAGACCGTCGGGCATCTGCAACAACATCCGACGCTGTTCGTGGTCGAGTTCCCTTATAAACTCCTCATGGGCCGGGACCAACAACTCCCGCCCGTCATGTTCGATGACAAACAGGGTGTTTACCGTCGACTCGTCGACAGCCACGACACGGCCCAGCTCGCCATGATGCACGTCAGACACCTCGAAGCCCACAAAATAGGCCCATGACAATCCTTCGTCCGTCGCCTCGGCTGCCAGATGGAGCGGGAAGTAGACTTCGACATTCGTGAAACGCCGTGCCTGTTCGGCCGTGTCAATGCCGTCAAACTTGACTAACGCCACGGAGTCATTCTTGAAGCGATATTCTTCGATGAAGAACGGCACCAAGATGCCATCCATCAGGCAAATCAAGTAGTCACACTCCACACGGCCGAAAACATCATCCGTGAACGAGAACGACACTTCTCCCTTGATGCCATGCGGCTTGGTCAATACACCTATCTTATATACGTCTTCTTTCTTTATCATTTACATTCGAGTTTGCACACGTTTGCCCCTATCCTCAAGCCTCTGTCAGATTCGCGTGATGCCGGCTCCTAAAGCGTTCAAACGACTTTCGATGTCCTGATAGCCGCGGTCGATTTGCTCCACATTGCTGATGCGGCTGATGCCGTCGGCACTCATCGCAGCGATGAGCAAGGCGATTCCCGCACGGATGTCCGGCGAGGCCATGTTGCCTCCACGCAGGCGGAACTTACGCCCGTGTCCGATAACCACGGCACGGTGAGGGTCGCAAAGGATGATTTGCGCTCCCATGTCGATGAGCTTGTCCACGAAAAACAGACGGCTCTCGAACATCTTCTGATGGATGAGCACACTGCCCCGGGCCTGTGTGGCCACGACGAGCATCACACTGAGCAAGTCAGGCGTCAAGCCCGGCCACGGCGCATCGGCCAGTGTCAGTATGGAGCCGTCCATGAAGGTCTCCACGGCGTAACACTCCTGTTCGGGCACGAAAATATCATCGCCCCGTTGCTCCAGGATGATGCCCAGTCGGCGGAAACTCTCAGGGATAATGCCCAAGTTTTCGTATGATACATTCTTGATGGTAAGCTCGCTTTGGGTCATGGCAGCCATGCCTATGAAACTGCCCACTTCAATCATGTCGGGCAACACGGTGTGTTCGCAGCCGTGAAGCGACTCCACTCCTTCGATGGTCAACAGGTTGGAAGCGATGCCGCTGATCTTGGCCCCCATGCGGTTCAACATACGGCAGAGCTGCTGCACGTAAGGTTCACAAGCCGCATTGTAGATGGTGGTCGTCCCCTCGGCACGCACGGCGGTCATGATGATGTTGGCCGTGCCGGTGACCGAAGCCTCATCGAGCAGCATGTATGTCCCTTTCAGATGGTCGGCCTTGATGACGTATGCCTTCTTGACCTCGTCATAGTGGAACACTGCGCCCAGACGCTGGATGCCGATGAAGTGCGTGTCCAGCCGACGGCGTCCGATTTGGTCGCCACCCGGCTTGGCATACACGGCTTGGCCGCATCGCCCGAGCATGGCACCAATGAGCATCACCGAACCACGAAGTTTGGCACATTTCTTCAAAAAAGCCTCACTCGAGGCAAACTCCAAATCCAGCTCGTCGGCCTGAAAGCTGTACGCATTGACCCCCTCGCGCGACACTTTCACGCCCATGTCGCGGAGCAACTGGATGAGATTGTTCACATCCAGGATGTCGGGCACGTTATGGATGGTCACTTTCTCCGATGTCAACAGAGTGGCACAGAGAATCTGAAGCACTTCATTCTTGGCTCCCTGCGGATGGATGTCGCCCTTCAAGCGATGTCCGCCTTCTATCACAAATGCTGCCATAGTGGTTAGTTTTTAAGGTTTAAACCCATGTTGAGCCCCGGTCCATGCACCTGAGGGCCTACACTCAATATTTACGTTTCTGATTGTTGTTATTGTTTGCATGACGCTTGCGCTGCTGTACGTACTGACGTTGCTGCGAAGACTGCTGGGGAGCACTGATGTCCAAGTGTAACATCTCTTCATTCAGGCAAATCGCGCCATCGGACATCTCACGGATGTCGTCGAAGATTTTCTGGTCCTCCACCGTGTCCTTGTTCCACGTGATGTAGTCTTTCTTCATGTGGCTGGCTATCAAGCATATCAACTGGTCCTTCTCGTCTCCGTCCGGCATCTCCACGGCTTTCTTGATCAGCGTCTCGATGTAGCTTCCATAATGACGGTAACGAATCCGGCCTGCCGAATATGGGATGTGCTCGGGCTTCACATTCAGCGTCTCGGGTTTCACGATTTCATAAGGATAATCGATGTCGAGCTTGAAGTCGGCCATGATGGCCAGGTGGTCCCAGAGCTTGCGTTTGAAATCAGGCACTTCGCGCAGATTGGGAAACATGCCGCTCATGATGTTGATGATTGTATTGGCACAGCGTTGCCGCTCTTCGCGGTCCTCGATGGTCAACGCATAGTCCACCATGTTCTGCACACTGCGTCCGTATTCCGGAAGCGCCATTTTCTTACGTTGTGTATTGTAATTATACTCGTGAAGCATTTTCTTTGAATATTCTATATTTTTAAATTTATGAATCAGGCGGAAATCCTTCTTATGCCGGGACTCCGCCCCTACTTTTCTTACAACAGTTTCTTCGGACGGGAAGCCACAAACTCCTTCAGGTAGAACGGCTCGAAATAGGCCACATCCTTGAAATCGCCCCGTGCGAAGGCTTTCTCGGCCAGAGGGAACATCCATTCGGCCAATGGATGTATGTCTTCCACAAAACGGGCATTGGGATGCATGATTTTATCCTTGCATTTCGCTGCGCCGTTACCGAAGAAATAGACCGGATGCTCGTTGAGAAAACCCTCATAGGAATACTCGTCGATGATGTCGGCTTCGATGTCGCGCACCGGGTGCAAGGCGCGGTCGTAGACAGCAGCATAGACTTCCATGCGGCGCGCGTCTATCATGGGACAGAGCAGGGCATCGTCAGGCAAATCTTTCTGCAACAGCAGAGGGACGCACATGACTTCAAGCGTCGGCAACCCAATCAAGGGAATACCGCGTCCGTAACAGATGCCCTTGGCCATGGACACTCCGATGCGCAGTCCGGTGTAAGAACCGGGGCCACAACTCACGGCCACTGCATCCAACGGGATGGCATGGCTGTCGGCGAAAGAAAGCGCTTCGTCCACATACACGCCCAATGTCACGGCATGGGACGGCCCTTCATAGTCCGTCTTCGAAAAGATGCATTGTCCGTCTTCACTCAACGCCACGGAACATACTTGCGTCGAGGTTTCTATATGTAATATACACGACATAATCTGCTTTGTGTTTATGCTTTAATATATAGATGCAAAGTTACTACAAAAACTAACAGTACAGAAATGTCGGCAAGAGAAAATTGGCCCTCCATTCATCCCCGCTCCGCAAATTCCACGACCGGTCAACGCGGCACAAATCTGCGCAAGCTACCCGCACACACTCATCCTCCAAGGATTCGTTTGTAAACAAAACTCCTCATCTTCAAGCCTGCCCTCCGGACGCTTCCCCACCAGCTTCCGCCTGGACAAAAAGCCAAACGGCAATGTGCGCACGAAGAAGAACGCTGCTACAAGACACTATGTCACAACCACTTATCCACACACGCTCTTCGTCCTGAATCCGTCCGGCCACGCCCTTCTTTCCGTCCGACCACGGAAAGGAAGAGAAGGAAGGACGGAAAGGAAGGCGTGCCCGCCCGGCATAAAGGCCGCACGCAGGCCGAAAAGAAGGCATCGAAAGGCCATGACGGAAGGAACAGTTCATTGTAAATATCATTCACCGGAAACAAAAAAAAATCCGCTCAAGGAGAGAGCGAACTCACCTCTTGAACGGATTGGAATTTTCAAAACTCGAACAGAAGCCACCGGGTTCAAGCTCGTCCGGCGACGGATACGCCCCGATCAAGCCTCTTGATTTCTTTCCCGGCGTGGTTTCTGCGGCATGGGAGCTTTTCCCCGATGCTGACGTCGGTCCATCTCCCTCCCCACGCGGCGCATGTTGAAACGTTCCAGGCTGTAAATCTTACGGATTTGTTTCATGGTGAGGATTTTCTTAAACTTTTTGTAATACTTCTCCTTCACGTCAATCAGCTTGCGTCCTTGTGCAAACTGTTGTTCGATTTCCTGCGCGATTTCATCATCAGTCATTTCGGCCTTCCGCGGCTTCTTCACCTGCGGGAGACGACATGCCTCCATTTCTTCCTGATACACCTTATAGACCGGCGTGAACTTCGCAGCCGTCTCGTCGTCAAGCATCAAGGCGTTCAACACCTGCCTGAGCTGCATTTCCTTGAAATCCGGACGCTTCTGACGCTGTGCGTCGCCCTCGTCCTTCGCATCCTGTGCTGAAAGATGACCGGCCAACAAGAACATGGCCGACA
Organism: Phocaeicola coprophilus; assembly: GCA_016900015.1. Lineage (GTDB taxonomy): Bacteria > Bacteroidota > Bacteroidia > Bacteroidales > Bacteroidaceae > Phocaeicola_A. The sequence goes on from JACJJM010000003.1 coordinate 73,424, forward strand.
GGAACAGTAAAATTTTCGTTTTCATACAAATTACAAATTAAATAAACAAACTAAATCATTCTTCCATATACAAAGTCAGCGTGACATCCGCTGCATAATAATCATACAAGTCCGTCAGCTCTTCGTCCGACAACCGGCTGACATAGGCGTCCATCTGCTCAGCTATGCTCGTGGTCACATCTCCATAAGGTTCAGCCGGATACAGGTCGTCAGCCGTCCGTCCGCCCCAGAAAAAGAAACCTGCCACGAAAGCCGCCGCAATGCCGGTCGAAAGCCCCAGCCAGAGGCGACGACGGCGTGCCCGCCGCTGCAGAGCGACACGCTGCATCATCCGGTCCGGAAACGTCTCAAAGAAACCTTCCGGGACAGAGTAAGGCATACGCTTCCCGATGTGTTCCAAATCAAAGTCTTTCATAATAGTTCTTTTGTATATATTTCTTTATATTCTCTTTGGCATAATGGAAATTGGTCTTCAGTGTTTCCACCTGTGTATTGAGTATTTCGGAAATCTCCGCGTATTCAAGCTCGTCATAATAGCGAAGGTTGAACACCAGCCGTTGCTTCTCGGGCAGATGACGGATGGCTTTCTGAAGCCACACCAACTGTTCGGCCGTGTCGTCATCACTCCCGCTGTCCTGCACCTCATAAGCATACTGTCGTTCCAGATCATCGAGTGCAACCATTGTCTGTTTATGTTTCTCGATGAAACGGAGCACTTCGTTCGTCGCTATCTTGTAGAGCCATGTCGACAGTTTGCTGTCACCCTTGAAGGAGCCCAAATGCCGATAAACCCGGAGAAAAGTCTCCTGTAACACATCCTCGGCATCCTCATGACACGTCAACATACGGCGTATGTGCCAATACAGAGGCTCTTGAAACCTTTCAATCAAACACTTGAAACCTTTATCCTTATCCAAATGAACGATTTTCAGAATCTCTTCATCCATGTTTCATTTGATTGTTTGTCTAATAGACCCGTCCGCCCGTTCCGAAGTTCAAGAAAGACACGGTCTTTAACCTTCATTAAGAGCCTGTTTGAGTTTTCCCATCAAAACAGACTTCTAAGCCACAACAAACCAAAAAAGGCTATCCATAACTTCCGTTACAGATAGCCTCCTCCTGCTTATCTTGGCATTGCTTTGTCTTATCTTATTCGCCTTGCTGTCCGGTAAGCTGCCGGATGGCCTTACACAGCTGGTCGGGGCACGATGTCGGACGATGCCCGCACCGGATGCCTTCCAAACGGGCCAAGACATCCTCGGTCTTCATCCCTTTCACCAGGCTGCAAATGCCTTTCAAGTTACCATTGCAGCCACCCCAGAAGTTAAGGTCTTTGACACGTCCGTCTTCAACCTCCACTTCGATGTGGTTGCTGCATGTCCCTTGTGTCTTATAGAGTATCTTCATCTTTGTTTTTACTCTTCTTCCGCAGGCTTCATGTTTGTATAAACAGTCTGCACGTCGTCAAATTCTTCCAGACGCTCCACCATCTTGTCAATGGTCTCCCGCTGTTCGGGAGTGACATCTTTCACGTCATTGGGGATATAAGTGAAATCACCGCCCACATCCTCGAAACCGCATTCTTCCAGATGCTTCTGGATGGCAGCATAGCTCTTCGGGTCGCCATAGATGGTTATTGTGCCTTCTTCGGGGTCTTCATCATACTCGTCGTCCACGTTGTAGTCAATCAAGTCGAGAATCAGTTCTTCCATGTCGACGCCGTCCTTCTTCTTGAAGGTGAACACACACTTGTGGTCGAAAAGGAAAGCCAACGAACCGGTAGTACCCAGGTTACCTCCAAACTTGTTGAACACCGAGCGCACATCGGCCACTGTACGTGTCGTATTGTCGGTCAAGGTATCCACGAAGACAGCAATACCATGCGGGCCATAACCTTCATACGTCATGCCCTTGTAATCGCTTTGGTCCTTGCCCATCGCATTCTTGATGGCACGTTCGATGTTGTCCTTCGGCATGTTTTCACGCTTACAAGTGGCAATGACCGAACGCAGTGCGGGGTTATTTTCGGGTTCAGGTCCTCCTGCTTTCACAGCAATGGCAATCTGTTTACCCAGTCTTGTAAATGTCTTGGCCATGTGGCCCCATCTTTTCAGCTTTGTAGCTTTTCTATATTCAAATGCTCTTCCCATTGGATTAATATTTTAGAATCTATATAGTTTATGTCTGTTATCTCAATTTAGCTCCCAACTTGTTTTCCAAGTTCGCGATAAGCTTCTGCATGATTTTGTCTATCTGCTTATCATTCAATGTTGCATGTTCGTCTTGCAGGAGGAAGCTGACAGCGTAGCTCTTCTTGCCCGGCTCCAGGTTTTTCCCTTCATACACATCAAACAATTCGACAGCTTTCAGCAATTTCCGCTCTGTGTCATATGCTATCTTTTCCACCTCGGCAAACTGCACGTTCTTATCAAGCAACAAAGCCAAGTCACGCTTCACAGCCGGATACTTGCTGATTTCCGTATAGCTTACTTTTACATTCTTCACGGCTTTCATCAATTCATGCCAGTTGATTTCAGCATAGTAGACTTCATCATCCAAGTCAAATGCTTTCTGGAGTTTCTTGGTCAGCACGCCATACGTGGCCAAGAGCTTGCCTCCGCGTGTCTGTACAGTGACAGCAACAGAGTATATATCATTGCTCAAATTACCAAACACGACAGAACCCAGATTCAATCCCAAGCGGGTGAAAATGTTCAGCACATAGGCTTTCAGTTCATAGACACTGGAGTTTTCCTCTGGATGAGCCCACGAGTTGCTTACACGCTTGCCTGTCACCCAAAGGGCCAAATGGTTGTTCTCGCTATAAGCGGCCAACGATTTTTCAGGATTCTTCTTGTCGGCATGGTAATAATAACAGTTGCCAAACTCAAAGAACTTCAAATCGGCACATTTACGATTCACATTGTGGCGGATGCTTTCCAGACCTCCAAACAATAGGGTTTGGCGCATGCAGTTCAAATCACTGCTAAGCGGATTCATCAACATGACAAGATGCTGGGACGGATATGTCTCCAAACCATCATAATAAGCAGACTTGGTCAATGAATTGTTCAGGATTTCATTGAATCCACAACCAACCAACTGCTCTGAAATAAGATTCTGCATCTTCTGCCATTGGTCGACCTCACCTTTCACCGTGAGGCTGGACTTCAGTGTGGTCGGAATCTCGACGTTGTTATAGCCATATATACGAAGGATGTCTTCCACCACATCACAAGGACGCTGTACGTCTACACGATAGGCCGGAACCTGTAACGTGATACCTTCTGAAGTCTCCGACAAAATCTTCATTTCCAGACTTGTCACAATGCGCTTAATCGTCTCCACCGGAATCGTCTTGCCCACGAGGTCGTGCACATATTGATAATTCAAATCTACGGTGAAATCTGCTATCGGATGGGGATAAAGGTCTTTGATGTCCATAGAAATGGTTCCACCGGCCAGCTCCTTGATAAGCATTGCAGCTTGCTTCAGACAATAAATCACACTATTGGGATCAATACCTCGCTCGAAGCGGAATGAAGAATCCGTATTCAAGCCATGACGGCGGGCGGTCTTACGCACAACCGTCGGATTAAAGTAAGCACTTTCCAGGAAAACGTTTTTCGTGGCCTCGGTCGAACCTGAGTCCAGACCACCGAATACACCAGCCATACACATCGGCTCTTCGGCGTTGCATATCATCAAATCATGCGCATCAAGCTTGCGCTCCACACCATCCAGTGTCACGAACGGCGTGTCTTGCGGCATTGTCTTCACAATGACCTTGCCTCCTTTTATCTTGTCTGCGTCAAAGCAATGTAACGGCTGTCCATAAGCATGGAGGATATAATTGGTCACATCGACTACGTTGTTTATCGGACGAAGGCCAATCAGACGCAACTTGTCCTGTAGCCAAGCCGGGCTTTCCTTGACCGTCACACCCTTGACCGTCACACCGGCATAACGGGGACAAGCCGTCGTGTCAGCGACTTCAATGGCTATCGGAAGGTCCTGATTGTCCACACAAAAGGCGTCATCCGACGGACGAGTCAAAGAAGTGGCTTTACCTGCCTGAACCAAATAAGCGTACAGGTCACGAGCCACACCGTAGTGTGAACAAGCATCCGCACGGTTGGGCGTAATGTCCACTTCCAACACATAATCGCTCTTGATGTTAAAGTAGTCCTTGGCCGGAGTGCCCGGAATAGCGTCAGCAGGAAGCACCATGATGCCATCGTGGCTCGTGCCCAGTCCCACTTCGTCTTCCGCACATATCATGCCCAGCGACTCCACGCCGCGAAGTTTGGACTTCTTGATGGTGAAACATTCGTCGCCGTCATAAAGTTTCGTTCCCAGTGTAGCCACGACCACTTTCTGTCCGGCTGCCACATTGGGCGCACCGCATACAATCTGCACAGGGTCACCGCTGCCGAGATTGACAGTCGTGATATGCATGTGGTCGGAATTGGGATGAGGTTCACATGTAAGCACTTCGCCGATGACGATGCCTTCGAGTCCTCCTTTGATGGATTGCACTTCTTCCACGCCTCCCACTTCCAAACCGATGGAAGTCAACGCCTCAGCAACTTCGGCAGGAGTCAGGTCAAAGCTGACGTACTCTTTCAGCCAATTATAAGAGATATTCATGTCTTCTTCAGTATTTAGTTGTTCGTCAAAAGATTTGCAAATTTAAGAAGTTTTCGGCAGCAAAGATGCATGGGATTGAAAAAAAGTTGCCCGCCGACACCTTTCAAGATGAAATGTATCAACGGGCAACACGGCAAAACGGACAACCTTTTGTCAAGAAAGCTAACGATATAACCCGACAACCGAACTATAAGTAGCCACCGAACCAGCACTCGTGCTTGAACCGGCCGTCATCGACGTAAAGGCCCTAAAGAGAAAGGCATTCACATCGTAGCTTCCCCATAAGCCATTGTCAGTAAACAGAATAGCCGGGCTATATTCGTCGCCGTTGTACACCAGGTCCATGCCACAGCCATCGCTCCAGGTCAGATAACCCAAGTCGGCATCCCACGGGCAGAGGTAGACGTAGTAGGAGCCGTATTCATAATTATGTATGTTTTAAAGTTTGTTCTTATAGTTTGCAAGACGTGGCGGCACACTCCTGCTGTCGCCTGCGGCAGCATGGAACAGACAGGCACGGACAGTCATTGAGAATCATCGGCATCTTTTCCTGGAATCATCAGCATCTTTTCCTAGAATCATCCCCATCTTTTCCATGTATAAGGTAAGTCTATGCCAAGCCAACCATCCCTACCCGACAGGAACCGCCAGCTGCGGATGACGGCAGGAGCTTGCCGCTCACGTCGACAGTCATCTGGGGTTAGGCTCTATGCCGGCCTCGATGGCCAGATTGGGCATCTGCACAGCCAGGCGCGGATCGTAAGGCTGAATCTCGATGGAGGCCTCGCCATCCACCTCATACGTGTAGGCTATGCCATAGCGTTTCAAATCGAGCAGGCGGGTGCCTTCATGCAGGGTAAGGATGCGACGCGCGTGCAAGCAGGCGTGGATGAGGTTTTCCTGCATGCCGGCGCTGACGGTGAAGCGTGGCGCAATGGGCTTCTTGTAGGTCTCGTCGGCTTCCTCGTACCAGGAAGAGATGGTCTCGGCATCCAGCGAGGCTGAGGTCCCTTCGCTGGCGATGTAGAAGCTGGACAGGTCGGCAGCCGCCTCGTAGTCGCCATAGTAAAGGTAGAACTCGGCGCAAAGGCGTAGACAGCAGCCCGGTTGAAGTGGTATTTGGGTTCGGAGTAGAGGTTGTCGTCGATGAGTGGCAGCCCCTCCTCGATGTCAGCCGCTATCTTCTAAATAAATGAACTCCCTGAAAGAGTGTATGATGAAAGTCAATGGGCATCGGGATGTTTCCCGCAACCGGATGTTTCACATCCTTTTTCTTCTCTAATATAAATAATGCTACAGACACTTCATCTATGCAACCTTGTGCATAGTGTGACATATCGTCACGCATTTTACCCCTCCCAGTCTATTTTTCAAGCCTAAAGTCAACACTTTGACAAAGAGAGGCAATACCGAGTTAATAACATTTTTCTCCATTTCTCTTTTAATTGCTTTACAGATGCAAATATAGTAAGAATTTTAATATCACAATGAAAAATAAATAGCATTTTTAATGTCGTTATTATATTTTTACTCACCTGTAACCTAATAAAAAGAAAAAGGCTTCCCCAAAAAGACTGCATAAAGACAGCGCAAGGACACAGAAGGCTCATTTCTGAGACCTCTATGTCCTTGCGCCATTATATATATAGGTATAACTAAAAAACTATCCTCAAAATGGAACACCCGAAACGGGAGGAGCTCCAAATGGATCGTCCTGCGGAATGTCTGAGGGAGGAGGTGGAGTCGGAGCTGGTTCGTTCAGGCCTGAACCGCGAAGCCGTTCGCCCTCCACCGGGACTATCATGTCATCATCAGGATTCTGGAAACGGGCAAACTCGGACCTGAAACGCAACAGCACATCTCCCACAGCACCATTACGGTGCTTGGCTATGATGATTTCAGCCATGCCGTGCAAATCATTGCCTTTCTCATCCTGATAAATCTTATAATACTCCGGACGGTGGATAAAGCACACCATATCGGCATCCTGCTCGATGGCTCCTGATTCGCGGAGGTCGCTCAGCTGCGGACGCTTGCCATCGACTCCTTCACGGTTTTCCACTCCACGGTTGAGCTGGCTCAAGGCGATGATGGGAATGTTGAGCTCCTTGGCCAGACCTTTGAGCGAACGCGAGATGGTACTGACCTCCTCCTGACGGCTACCAAACGACATACCGTTGGCATTCATAAGCTGGAGATAGTCGATGATGATGACCTTCACGCCATGCTCACGCACCAGACGACGCGCTTTCGTACGAAGTTCAAACACTGAAAGCGACGGCGTGTCGTCCACATAGAGCGGGGCATCATAAAGGTCTTTTATCTTATAGTCCAACTGGCCCCACTCGTAGGGTGCGAGCTGGCCGCTGCGAATCTTCTCACCGGAAATCTCACAAACATTGACGATCAGACGGTTGACCAACTGGACATTGCTCATTTCAAGCGAAAAGAGTGCCACCGGCACCTTCTGGTCGACGGCTATATTCTTGGCCATAGAAAGGACAAAGGCCGTCTTACCCATCGCCGGACGTGCTGCGATGATGACCAAGTCGGAGTTCTGCCAACCGGACGTCATCTTGTCAAGCTGGTGAAAGCCGCTGGGCAAACCGCTCAAACCATCGGTACGCGCAGCCGCCTTCTGGAGCATGTCGTAGGCTTCCTTGATGACAGGATTGATCTGCGTATAATCCTTCTTCATGTTCTGCTGGGAAATCTCGAAGAGCTTTCCTTCGGCCTCCTGCATGAGGTCGTCGACATCCTGCGTGGCATCGAAAGCCTTCGTCTGGATGTTGCTTGTGAAGGTGATGAGTTCGCGGGCGAGAAACTTTTGGGCGATAATGCGGGCATGATACTCGATGTGGGCTGATGAAGCCACTTTTCCACTGAGCTGGGTGATGTAGAAAGGCCCACCCACTTCGTCCAGTTCGCCGGTCTTCTTCAGTTGCTCCACGACGGTGAGGATGTCCACCGGCTGCTGCTGCATGGCCAGCGTACTGATGGCTTTGTAGATGAGCTGGTGACGCACGTCGTAGAACGACTCGGGACGGAGTATCTCGCTCACCAGCGAATAGGCGTCGCGCTCGATCATGAGCGCGCCCAACACGGCCTCTTCCAACTCCGGAGCCTGGGGCTGGAGATGGCCGTATTCGTTCATCTCAGGGACATGCACCCGCGGCTGGCGGGCACGTGAAGGGGTTCGTTTCGGTTCGGGCATAATAGATTCGTCTGTTTTTGCGGCGCAAAGATACGCAAACTCCCGGGGAGCTGAGCGGGCGCATACGGGCTTTTTTTCGACCGGGACGCACATCTTTCGACTGAGGGGTGACTGATTTAAAAAAGTTTCACGTATATTTGCCCGGACTTAAACTTATAGCATATCATGATAACATTTCCCAACGCAAAGATAAACCTCGGACTGCGCATCACCGAAAGACGGCCCGACGGCTATCACAACCTGGAGACCATCTTCTATCCCATCCATCTGGAAGATGCACTCGAAGTGGTCCCTCTCAAGGACAACAAACAGGAGTATGACCTCAAAATCACGGGCACGCCCATCGACGGCACGCCGGAAGACAACCTCGTCGTGCGGGCCTACCGCCTGCTGAAGCAAGACTTCGATCTCCCGCCCATACATATATATATGTACAAGCACATCCCCCTCGGGGCCGGACTCGGAGGCGGCTCGTCGGACGCTGCATTCATGATAAAGCTCCTCAACGAGAAATTCGCCCTCGGGATGACGACCGGGCAGATGGAAGCCTACGCCTCACGCCTGGGAGCTGACTGCGCCTTCTTCATCCAGGACCGACCCGTACTGGCCACGGGCATAGGCAACGAGTTCACGCCCATAGACCTGAGCCTCAAAGGAATGTACATCGTCCTGGTGAAACCTTCCGTCAGCGTGTCGACACGGGAAGCTTACGCGGGCGTGACGCCACAGAGACCGGACGTCCCCCTCACGACGCTGATACGCCGCCCCATCGAGGAGTGGCGCGACTGCATCGCGAATGATTTCGAGCCAAGTGTCTTCCGCGCCTATCCCGAAATCGCAGCCATCAAGGACAAGCTCTACGACATGGGTGCCGTCTATGCCTCCATGTCCGGCTCCGGGTCGACGGTCTACGGCATCTTCCGTGAGTCCGTCCCCTACGTCGACGAGCACTTCGGCGAACATTTCTGCCGTATCCGCGAGCTGGAATGACCGGCCTGCGTGCATACGGGGCGGGGACGCCGCACGGTTCTCATCCGCAGTCGTCGGGTGACACGTGCGACGTCCCCGCCTTTGTGTCCGCGCCCCGGCATTTCCCAAAATATACCCCAAAACAGCCCACACGCCGACCCGGCATTTCCCCAAATATATACCAAAGCAGCTCACACGCTGACCCCGCATTTTCCAAAATATATCTCAAAACAGCTCATACGCCGCTTCGGCATTTTCCAAAAAAGAACTTAATGGGACAAAGGACGGACTTCATGGATGATGAAGACGTATTCGAGATAAGATGACGTCGTACTTCATCAAGGAATCATACCGTATGATTAGTACAATCATACCGTATGTTTCCTACAATCATACGGTATGATTCATACAAACATACGGTATGATTCCTGGCTGGGATAGGGAGTGATGTGGGATGATGTAGGGAGTGAGACAGGATGAGGTGCATGGCTGATGAGGATGAGGAGGGTGGACAATGGGGACGGGGCGCGGACGTTGTGGCGGCGGAGACGGGAGCATGAAAAGACCGCCCGCGGGGCGAGAGGGGCTCGCTTCCGGGGCGGCTGGCATTTAATTTACCTTATAGAGGGGACGGTCACAGGCGCACGTCCTGATACAGATAGCGCTTGATGCTCTTCTTGGCCGTCTTCTCAAACTCTTCGGGCCAAACCTTGATGCGCGAGATTTGGGCATAAGCAGGCAACTGCCCGTTGAGCTGACGGCGGCAGTCATCCATCAAGGCCTCCACACGCCCGGGGTCATGGCCGGCGTCACCCAGTTCGCTCCAATCCGGATAGACGAGGGCTACGAGCTTGTCATGGTGGAGAATGACAATGGACTCGGAGACGTAGAGCATGTTGTTCAGCTTCGACTCGATTTCCTCCGGATAGATATTCTGCCCCGAAGCTGTGAGGAGCATGTTCTTGCAGCGTCCCTTGATAAAGACATGCCCCTCGTCGTCCATGACGGCCATGTCGCCCGTGTGGAGCCAGCCTTGAGGGTCAATGACCTGGCTCGTAGCCTCGGGGTTCTTGTAGTAGCCCAACATCAGGTTTTCTCCGCGGCACAAGAGTTCGCCGGGCACGGAGTGAGGCATGGGAGAGTCTATCTTCAGCTCCATACGGGGCACGACCTGGCCGCAGGACGTGTACTTGAGATTCGTCCAGAAGTTATGGCAGATAATCGGTCCGCACTCCGTCATGCCGTAAGCAATCGTGTAGGGAAAGTCGATGAGCCTCAGGAACGCCTCCACCTCCGCATTGAAGGGAGCTCCGCCGATGATGATTTCGATGAAGTTTCCGCCAAAGACCTGCATGGCCTCCTCGCGGGCCTTCATCTTGATTTTGTCGCTGACAATGGGGACTTTCAGCAAGAATCGTCCGAGCTTCGTGTCGACGCGCGGGAGAATCATCTTCTTGAATATCTTCTCCACGACCAGGGGTACGCTGGAGATGACCCGGGGACGAATCTCGGCAAACGACGAGGCAATGATTTTCGGCGAAGGCATGCGGGTGAGAAACCACAGGTGCGCCCCCTGGCAGACGCCGAAGAGGAAATCGAACACCATGCCGAACACATGTCCCAAGGGCAACATCGAGACGACGCTGTCACCCGGACGGAGGTCAATGCGCTCGCGGCAGAGCATGACGTTCGACAGGATGCTGCGGTAGGGCAACATGACACCCTTCGAATATCCCGTCGTACCGGAAGTGTAGTTGATGATGGCCAGTTCCTCAGGCAGGTCGCGGCGGTAGGCGACATGCTCCGGACGGAAGTTGCGCGGGAAACGGTGGCCGAACAATTCGTTCAAGCGTTCTCGTGCCTCGGAAATGCGCTCCGAGCGCGACACGAGCAGGGAGAAGTCTGTCAGGAGGACGATAGCCTCTAGGCCGGGCATACAGGCTTCGTTGAGATTCTCCCACACCTGATCGCCGGCGAAGAGCATACGCGCTTCGGAATGGTTGACAATGTGATGGATGTTGTCCGGCTTGAATTCATGCAAGATGGGCACGGCGACAGCACCATAAGTTATCACTCCGAGGAAAGCGACCACCCAGTGGGCGCTGTTACGTCCGCAGACGGCCACCTTGTCGCCCGGACGTATGCCGCCCTCTTCGAGCATGATATGCATCTTGGCCACCTTTCGGGCTACGTCTTTATAACGTAGCGTTATCCCTTTATAGTCAGTCAGAGCATTGAGCTCCCAGTTGTTCTTTATACTCTCTTCAATGAGCTTGATGAAGCTATTCTCCATGTCATTATTTGTTAGTCGTTGCACATTCTGTGTTAAAATGCGCACAAACATACGGAAATACTTGCTTATTGACGTTCTGGGATTGTTAAGTTTACATTCTTTTAACAAGATGGCCTTCCTATATCGGCGCAGTCTTTCGAACTTTGCACCCAAATAAACAACATGCTTTCATGGATATGAATCAACCCATTGCCGCCCTTTTCGACCTCGACGGCGTCATCTTGGACACCGAGTCGCAGTACACCGTTTTCTGGCGTAAGCAAGGGCAGGCCCACCGGCCCGACATTCCTCAGTTCGAACAACGCATCAAGGGGATGACCCTCACGCAGATTCTACAGTTTTTCAATGCCGACCCTTCCCTGCCCGGACGCATCCAGTCCGAACTTGACGCCTACGAACGTCAAATGGACTATCCGTACATCCCCGGAGTGACGGCCTTCATCGGCGAGCTTCGCAAGCATGACGTCCGCACGGCTGTCGTGACCAGCTCCAACCGCATGAAGATGGAAAATGTCTATCAGGCCCATCCGGAGTTTGCCTCACTTTTCGACTGCATCTTCACGGCCGAGGACTTCAGCCGCTCCAAGCCCGACCCTGATTGCTATTTGCTGGGGGCACGGACATTCGGCATCCCGTCGTCCAGGTGCGTCGTATTCGAGGATTCGTTCAACGGATTGACAGCCGGCGTACGTGCCGGCATGACGGTCGTGGGGCTTTCCACCACCAATCCGGCAGACTCCATCCGCAGTCTGGCAGACATCGTCATCCCGGACTTTATGTCCTTTGACGTAGAAAACATGTACTCCGTGATGCACAAATCCAGTGAATAATGTAACTTTGCAGCCGTTTTTTACGAACATTTAACTAACCAAGGACCTATTACAATATGGCAAACTACATCAGTGATGATAAGAAGAAGGTGACGACCCATCACCTTCTGGAGATGAAAAAGCAGGGAGAGAAAATCTCCATGCTGACTTCATACGACTACACAACGGCCACCATCGTCGACCAGACGGGCATGGATGTCATCCTCGTCGGCGACTCGGCTTCCAATGTCATGGCAGGTAATGCCACGACACTCCCCATCACCGTCGACGAGATGATTGTCTACGGACGTGCTGTGGCCCGTGCTGCCAAGCGTGCCCTAGTGGTCATCGACATGCCCTTCGGCTCCTACCAGGCCGACCCGTATGACGGCGTGCAGGCAGCAGTGCGCATGATAAAGGAGACCGGAGCCGACGCCCTGAAATTGGAAGGTGGCGAAGAGTTCGCCGACGTCATACGCCGGATTATCAATGCCGGCATCCCGGTCATGGGACATCTCGGACTCATGCCCCAGTCCATCCATAAATACGGCACATACGGCGTGCGTGCCAAAGACGACAGCGAAGCCGAAAAACTGGTGCGCGACGCACACTTGCTAGAAGAGGCCGGCTGCTTCGCTCTCGTGCTGGAAAAAATTCCAGCCGCATTGGCTGCCCGTGTTGCCGGAGAGCTGAGCATCCCCGTCATCGGCATCGGAGCCGGAAACGGCGTCGACGGCCAAGTGCTCGTCGTGACCGACATGCTGGGCATGAACGACGGTTTCAGTCCTAAATTCCTGCGTCGGTATGCTGATCTCCACTCCGTGATGACGGAAGCCATCAGTCGATATGTGCATGACGTAAAAACGAAAGACTTCCCCAACGAGAAAGAACAATATTAAACTCCTATGGACAATCTCTCGACAGACCGTTCACAACCCGCTGTCAGGCCTAGACTCTGGTCAAAAAACCTCTGGATGGTGTGCTTGTCGCACCTGTTGCTCGGCACTGCGCTCTACATGCTCATCCCGGCACTGCCGGCTTGGCTAGTGGAACGCTACGAAGCCACTCCCATCGAAGTGGGAGGCGCATTGGCCGTATCAAGCATCGTGGCCTTTTTGCTCGGCCCGTTCTTCAACTATCTGGTCGACCGTTTTCCACGGAAAAGTGTTTGCACATGGGCCCTATTCGGCATATCGCTGTGCTCTTTGGGCTTCTTCCGTGCACCTGTCCTTGCTTGGATTTTCACCCTGCGCATTCTCCAGGGACTCTTGCAGGGCGTGGCCCTCATGGCTTCCGGCAGCACGCTGGCCATCGACCTGACCACGTCCCCCAACCGGACAAATGCCAACAATGCCTTTGCCTGGTTCGGCAGACTCAGCCTGTCCATCGGTCCTCTGATGGGCCTATTGGTTCAGTACTTAATAGGATTTCGGGCCGTGTTTGCCGTGTCATGTGCCCTTGCACTTGTGGCCTGCCTCTGCATTCTGTGCCTCAAGGTACCATTCCGTGCCCCGTTGGACCCGCCCAAGTTTTCACTGGACCGTTTTTGGCTGCCCAACGGCTGGCTCATGTTTTTTCAGACTATTCCCATCGCCGTCGTCACAGGCATCTTGTTGGCCGATATTCAACGTTATGAATTCTACGTATTCATGATGGTTGGCTTCTGCATTGCCCTCTTGGCTCTTCGCTTCGTATTTCTCGAGGCAGACATACGGTCGGAGATTGTCTCCGGCAACATCCTCTGGGGAGCAGGCCTATTGTTGCTGCTCTTCCGCGAAGGCACTTCGGCGTTCTATGCGTCCTCTATATTAATAGGTATAGGTATCGGTCTGACGACAGCCCGCTTATTGGTGTTCTTCATCAAACTCTCGCATCATTGCGAACGTGGTTCGGCCAACACTTCATTTATGTTCGCATGGGAACTGGGGCTAGGCATCGGACTTTTCCTGGGTTATACACTGCCCACCGCTGCCGACGGCTACCGCATCAGCTTGTGGATTCTGGCTATCGCCATGGTGCTCTATCTCACCTTTACCCATCGTTGGTTCATGGCGCATAAGATGAGATAAACTTCCTGAAAGCTGATTTTGAATGAGCTTTGTTTGTCTTCTAACGTGGAATAGACTAACTTTGACGCAAAACTTACTAAAGCAAAAAAACTATGTCAATAAATAAAGTCATCCTACTGGGACATGTCGGAAAAGACCCTGACGTACGCTACTTGGACGGAGGCATTGCCGTAGCCACTTTCCCACTGGCTACCACGGAACGGGGCTATACCTTGCCAAACGGAACAAACGTGCCCGAACGCACAGACTGGCACAACATCGTCTTGTGGCGTGGGCTGGCACAACTTGCAGAGAAATACGTACATAAAGGAGACAAACTCTATATCGAAGGCAAGCTACGTCCCCGTTCCTACGACGACCAGAACGGTATCCGGCGCTTCACAGTAGAAATCTACGGTGAAGCGATGGAGTTGTGTTCTTCCCGTCCGACAGCTGCACAGCCTCAACAACCGGCACAAAAGCCTCAGGCTTCTGCAGCTCAGACTGAGACAGACGACGCCCTGCCTTTCTGAACCCTTAGTTTGCGAAACCTATTGTTTAACTAATACTTAAGACTTGGACACTGACGCGACCTTCCGCCAATGGGCGGAAACTTTCGAACAAATCATCTTAACCCCACCACAAACAGGAGCTTGGATAATCCTGGCCTTGAGCCTGTTGTTCCTGGTGCTATCTGCTTTTATCTCCGCATCCGAAGTGTCATTCGTCTCTTTGACAAACACAGACAAAGAGAAACTGAATGCCTCTCACGCTCAGGCCGACCGGATTATCTTGACCTTATTGGGCGACTCCGAACGGCTAAAAGCTGCCATGCTCGTCGCCCATACACTGACCGACGTTGCATTCATCCTCCTCGGCAATTACTTTCTCATGCAGAGCATACACAATGCTCCGTCAGATGCTTGGCTAATCGTCGGCAACACGGTCATCCTGGTTCTGCTAATGCTACTTTTCGGCGAAATCATCCCTCGTATCCATGCGACCCAGAAACCACTTGCTTTCTGCCGGAAGGCTGCACGTGCGATGAACTTCACCTACCGGCTGTTTCGCCCCATAGCCGGATGGATGGTGACATCCAGCAACTATCTGCAAAAGCTGGCTGGCAGAGACAATGCACACAACCTCTCCGTCGACGAACTCTCACAGGCCCTGGAACTGACCGACCAAAACGACATTTCTGAAGAACAAAACATGTTGCGGGGCATCATACGTTTCGGCGGAGAGACCGTCAAGGAAGTGATGACTTCACGCCTTGACATCGTAGACCTGGAATTGAACACCCCTTTCCCGCAAGTCATCCGCTGCATTATCGACAACGGTTATTCACGCATCCCTGTCTATCAAAACTCACGTGACAACATCAAAGGCGTGCTCTACATCAAGGACCTCCTACCCTATTTGGACAAAGGCGACAACTTCCACTGGCAATCGCTCATACGTCCACCCTACTTCGTGCCCGACACAAAGATGATAGACGACCTGCTTCGCGAATTCCAACGACAGAAAATCCATATCGCCATCGTTGTCGATGAGTTTGGAGGCACATCGGGACTAATCACCATGGAAGACATCATCGAAGAAATCATCGGCGAAATCAATGACGAATACGATGAAGACGAGCGCACATACGCAAAGCTGAACGACTCCACCTACGTATTTGAAGGCAAGACCTCGCTCTCAGACTTCTACAAAATCACCCATTCGCAAGAGGCTGACTTTGAACCTATGGCCGGCGAAGCAGACACGCTGGCAGGGCTTCTGCTGGAATTAAAAGGAGAATTCCCAAGCCGGCATGAGAAACTGACTTACAGGAATTTCACCTTTGAAGTCCTGGAAATGGACAACCGGCGTATCCTGAAAATAAAAGTCATTATCACCCCGACTGAAGAGACCGAACCTCAAAAACGCTGACCCATGCCTCTCTACATGACAGACATCACCCCGGCCGAAGGCGGATGGGCCGTATGGAAATGCACGGAAACTGCCGGAGAATTGCTCCGGCTCCTTCCTTCCGAAGGCCTGTACGTGAAGGAAATACGCGCACTCCATGCTCACGAGCGACGCATCCTCGAACGTCTGGCCGTGCGCGTCCTCATGTACACGTGCTGGGGAGAAGAACACGCAGTGGACTATCTTCCCAGCGGCGCACCCTTCCTGTCCGACAGGCTCTATCACATAAGCATCTCCCACACAAGTGGATATGTGGCCCTCTGCTGGCATCCGGCCCAGCCCGTGGGCATCGACATCGAACTCATCCGCCCCAAAGCCCTCCACCTCGCACCCCGCTTCATGCATCCTTCGGAACATGCCGAAGGCGATCCTCTGACGGCTGCCACACTGCACTGGAGCGCGAAGGAGACGCTCTACAAACTCCTCCCCCACCAAGAAAATACGGACTTCACGCTCCACCTGCGCATCACCCCCTTCACCCTCACCCGCGAAGGCACGCTCACGGCACGCGACATGCGCCACGGAAGCATCACCCGCAGGCTGCACTACCGCGTGGAGCCGGACTTCGTCCTCACGTGGCATCATCCGCACACACCGCTCTCCCTCTGAGGCACATACGCCGCTCCCTCCTCACGACATACGTCTCTCCATGCTGCGCACATACGTATCTGCCATGCGAAGAGATGTACGTCTCCTAATTGGGGACATGTACGTGTGTCGGTATGTGAGATGTACGTGTCACGATAGAGGACATGTACGTCTCCCTGCATCAGAGATACGTATATCCGCACCATCAACAGACGTATCTCACCACCTCCGACATACGTATGACGGCAGGCACAAAAAAGCATTCCCCCTGTGACCATCGTGTGGTGCAGGGGGAATGCTCCGACGTCGCCGCGCGGACGACTTATTTATTTCTTTGAAAAACGCTCTTCCAGCTTGGCCAGCATGTCACGCGTCATGCCGTCGAGGTCATACTCCGGTTTCCAGTCCCATTCTTCGCGGGCGCAGGTGTCGTCGAGCGAGTTAGGCCACGACTCGGCGATGCTCTGGCGAAGCGGATCGACTTGATATTCCATGCGGAAGTCCGGACGATACTCTTGGATTTTATGATAAATGATTTCCGGGTCGAAACTCATGGAAGCGATGTTGAACGAATTGCGATGCACGAAGCGCTTGGGGTCGGCTTCCATAATCTCGATGGCTGCTCTGAGCGCATCAGGCATATACATCATGTCCATGAAAGTGCCGGCAGCAATCGGGCAGATAAACTTCTCGCCTTTGGCCGCAGCATAATAGATGTCGACGGCATAGTCTGTCGTACCTCCGCCCGGAGGAGTCACATAAGAAATAAGCCCGGGGAAACGCACGGAACGAGTGTCAACACCAAACCGACGGAAATAATAGTCGCTAAGCAGCTCGCCGGTCACCTTCGTCACGCCATACATGGTCTGAGGATTGCGGACCGTGTCTTGCGGCGTCTTGTCCTTAGGCGTGTCAGGCCCGAAAGAACCGATGGAACTGGGTGTAAACACAGCGCAACCTTTCTCGCGCGACACCTCGAGCACATTGAACAATCCACCCACACCGATCTTCCATGCCAGTTGGGGTTTGGCCTCAGCCACCGCCGACAACAATGCAGCCAGGTTATAGATGGTGTCAATGTGATATTTCTCCACAGCCTCGGCAATCTGTTGCGGATTGGTAATGTCAACGAGAGCCGAAGGCCCGCTATCCTTCAATTCGCCCTTAGGCTCTGCCCCGGTGATATAGCCTGCCACGATATTGCCGTTTGTATAAATGCTTCTCAGCTTCATGGTCAACTCGGAACCAATCTGTCCGGTCGACCCGATAATCAATACGTTTTTCATGAATGCGTTTATGTTAAAGTTACGTTTGGAAACAAAGGTAGCAGAATAATCGCATATAGGACTAAAAAAAGCGCCTATTTTTTAGTGAAAGTTCGAAAAAAAAGTAGAACTTTGTCAGTAGCAATATAAACCCAATAAAACTATGTATGGTAAAATGAAAGAGTTCCTGGCAAAGGAACTGGAAGACATCCGCAATGCCGGATTGTATAAAGAAGAACGCGTGATTACAACCCCTCAACGTGCCGACATAAAAGTCAATGCCGGAGACGATGTACTGAACTTCTGTGCAAACAACTATCTGGGCCTGTCAGACAACGCCCGACTCGTCGAAGCCGCCCGACATGCAATGGAAAACCGTGGGTTCGGAATGTCGTCTGTCCGCTTCATCTGCGGCACACAAGACCTCCACAAACAGCTCGAAGCTGCCATCTCCGACTATTTCAAAACGGAAGACACCATCCTCTACGGTTCATGCTTTGATGCCAACGGTGGCCTGTTTGAACCCCTGTTCACGGAAGAAGACGCCATCATCTCCGATGCGCTCAACCATGCTTCCATCATCGACGGCGTGCGTCTGTGCAAAGCCAAACGCTATCGCTATGCCAACGCCGACATGGCTGACTTGGAACGTTGCCTGAAAGAAGCACAAGCCCAACGCCACCGCATCATCGCCACTGACGGTGTGTTCTCGATGGACGGCAACGTGGCCCCGATGGACAAAATCTGCGAACTGGCCGAGAAATATGACGCACTGGTAATGGTCGACGAATCACACTCTGCCGGCGTTGTCGGCCCGACAGGACACGGCGTAGCCGAACAATTCGGAGTCTACGGTCGCATCGACGTGTTCACCGGCACACTGGGCAAAGCCTTTGGCGGCGCGATGGGCGGCTTCACCACCGGACGCAAGGAAATCATCGACATGCTCCGTCAGCGTTCACGTCCCTACCTGTTCTCCAACTCTGTGGCTCCGGGCATCGTAGGCGCCAGCCTCGAAATGTTCAAGATGCTGAAGGAAAGCAACGCATTGCATGACAAACTGGTAGAAAACGTGACTTATTTCCGCGACAAGATGTTGGCTGCCGGATTCGACATCAAGCCGACCCAGTCAGCCATCTGTGCCGTGATGCTCTATGATGCCAAGCTGTCACAAGACTTTGCAGCCCGCATGCAGGAAGAAGGCATCTATGTCACCGGATTCTATTACCCCGTCGTGCCGAAAGGACAAGCCCGCATCCGCGTGCAACTCTCTGCCGGACACGAACGCGCACACCTGGACAAGGCCATTGCCGCCTTCGTGAAAGTGGGCAAAGACATGGGCGTCATCAAATGACATTCATACCTTGATAAAGAAAAAGCCGAGGATTATGACAATCCCCGGCTTTTTCTTTGTTCTCTAAAACTTTATCAATATGAACTTATCGTCCTGCTGCTTCAGCTTCGCGAATCATCTGTTCGCTGGCATACATGTAGACCTCCACACGACGGTTTTGAGCCTGTCCGGCAGCCGTCGAGTTGTCAGCCACAGGATTGGATTCTCCCAAGCCTTCGACCGACTTGATTTGTGCAGAGGAAACTCCGCAATTCTTCAAATAATTCGACACGCTCTGTGCACGCTGCAAGGAGAGTTGCTGGTTTTTCTGCACACTCTGCTCGGCTGTGCTGTTACGCCACGGCTGGTTGTCCGTGTAGCCCATGATGGCGATGTCCATCGTGTTGTTCTGCTTCAGCACATTGTTGGCAAACTTACTCAATGAGTTTTGTGCGCTCGTGCTGAGCGATGAACTGCTGGTGTTGAACAATATGCCCGAGTCAAACGTCACTTTCACAGCCTGCAAGCCATTGGCATCGGTGATTTGCTCCACTTGAGCACCCTCCACCTGGCGGGCTGCATCTGCCGCTTTGTCCATCTTCTTACCGATAATCACTCCAGCGCCTGTGCCCACAGCCGTACCGATGGCCGCACCGATGGCCGCGCCTTTTCCCTTACCGGCTATGCCGCCGATAATAGCACCCAGAGTGGCACCACCGCCCGCTCCGATTAGTCCACCTTTCGTGGTGTTGTTCATGTTACCACAACCGGTGCCCAGAACCAACATGCCACTGAGCAACAATGATGTCAATTTAATCCCTTTCATAATCCTATTGTTTTTAATAATGCTATATATTCTTCGATATATTGAGCAAATATAGCCTTTAAAAGTTAAAGGTAAAATCGTATTCTCGATAATTTTATCAATATTTAAACCAGCGAAGGCCAATCCGCAGAAAAACGCCGAGCACCGGCACGACTCCGGACAGCCCGCCGGAAGCCACTCCGGGAGAGCCTCCATGGTAGCCGGGCCAGGCTTCCTTTCGGTGCTCGCCCGCCCTCCTTTCCGCTCCCGGCTACCCTCCTTTCCGTCCAAACCCATCCTTTATAAGGAAAAGATAAAGCCTCTTTTTCGGAATTTTACTACTTTTGCAATCGCTAAAACAAGGGAATACAATCAAAAAAACATATATCAATGGCAAAAGAACTGAAAGAACTGACCAAACGCAGCGAAAACTATTCGCAATGGTACAATGACTTGGTCGTAAAAGCCGACTTGGCTGAGCAATCACCCGTGCGTGGATGCATGGTGATCAAGCCTTACGGATATGCAATCTGGGAAAAGATGCAACGCACGCTCGACGACATGTTCAAGGCGACGGGACACGTGAACGCTTACTTCCCGCTGCTCATCCCGAAATCTTACTTGAGCCGCGAGGCGGAGCATGTGGAAGGCTTCGCCAAGGAGTGCGCCGTCGTCACACACTACCGCCTGAAGAATGCCGAGGACGGCAGCGGCGTCGTCGTGGACCCCGCAGCCAAGCTGGAAGAGGAACTCATCATCCGTCCGACATCGGAAACCATCATCTGGAGCACCTACAAGAACTGGATTCGCTCCTACCGCGACCTGCCCATCTTGTGTAACCAGTGGGCCAACGTCGTCCGCTGGGAAATGCGCACCCGCCTGTTCCTCCGCACAGCCGAATTCCTCTGGCAGGAAGGACATACGGCGCATGCCACCCGCGAAGAGGCTGAAGCCGAAGCACAAAAGATGCTCCACGTGTATGCCGACTTCGCAGAGAACTACATGGCCGTGCCCGTCGTGAAAGGCGTGAAATCGGCCAACGAACGCTTTGCCGGCGCACTCGACACCTACACCATCGAAGCCCTGATGCAAGACGGAAAGGCCCTGCAAAGCGGCACGTCGCACTTCCTCGGTCAAAACTTCGCCAAGGCTTTCAATGTGCAATTTGTCGACCAGGACAACAAGCTCGACTACGTGTGGGCTACTTCTTGGGGCGTATCGACCCGCCTCATGGGAGCACTCATCATGTCCCACTCTGACGACAACGGACTCGTGCTTCCGCCGAAGCTCGCCCCCATCCAAGTGGTCATCATACCTATATATAAAGGTGAAGACCAACTGAAGCTCATCGACGAGAAAGTGGCCGGCATCGTCGAACGCCTGCGCGCACTGGGCATATCCGTGAAGTATGACAACGCGGACAACAAACGCCCGGGATTCAAGTTTGCCGACTACGAACTGAAGGGCGTGCCCGTCCGCCTCGTCATGGGTGGCCGTGACTACGAGAACAACACGATGGAAATCATGCGCCGCGACACGCTGGAGAAGCACACTGTCTCCTGCGACGGCATCGAAGAATACGTCAAGGGACTGCTCGACGACATCCAGGCCAACATCTACAAGAAGGCACTCGACTTCCGCCTGAGCCACACCGTGAAGGTAGACACCTGGGATGAGTTCAAGGAACAAATTGAAAAGGGCGGCTTCATCCTGGCCCACTGGGACGGTACGACCGAGACCGAAGAGCGCATCAAGGACGAGACAAAAGCCACCATCCGCTGCATTCCCTTCGAGGCCGACGAAGAAAGCCTCACGCCCGGAGTGGACATGCTCACAGGCCGTCCGTCAGCACGCCGCGTGCTCTTCGCCCGCGCCTATTGATGCAGATATTGTAAACATTTCATATTAATCGTCACGAATCGCCCTGCAAGCGGGAGACTTGAAAATCCCCCTTGCGGGGCATTCAGTATCAAGGCTTTGACACGTTCCACAAGTGTCATCCATACTTCTCATAAGTGTCGGCCACACTGTCCACTCCCGCCTCCACGCAGGTAGTAGAAGGCAGCCTATCACAAACACTATTTACCACATGGAAAAACTTCGTAAACGCATCCTTATCCTCAACGCCAGCCCGCGCCCTCACGGCAACATCGCCTCCATGCTGGAAGCCATGGCCCGGGAAGCCACACAAGAAGGAGCCGACGTGGAGACTGTCCGCGTCGCAGACCTGGCGGTGCGCCCTTGCACGGGTTGCATGACATGCCGCTCGCGGCTGGAGTGTGTCCTCCCGGAAGACGACGCACAGCGGACGCTGCAGAAGATAGCAGACTGCGACGCGCTGGTCATCGGCGCACCCTGCTATTGGGGCAACATGCCGGGCACGCTCAAAGTGCTTTTCGACCGCATGGTCTACGGCCTGATGGGCGAAAGCCCGCGAGGTGTCCCCCTCCCACTGCACAAAGGCAAGCGGGCCATCATCGTCAGCACCTCGACCACACCCTGGCCCTTCAACATCTGGTTCCGCCAGACGCGCGGCACGGTCCGTGCCCTGCGGGAAATCCTGAAGTGGAGCGGTTTCCACGTCATGGCGGCCATCGAGCGGGGCGACACCCGGCAGCGGCCAGTCAATGAAAAAGACTTGACGCGATGTCGCCGTGCCATACACCGCGTGCTGTGAGGGGCGCGTTTTATTTTTTACATACATAAACTTTTCAAGCAGATGGAAAACGCTTCAGAACTACTCGTCTACAAAGCCTCAGCCGGTTCGGGAAAGACCTTCACACTGGCCGTGGAATACATCAAGCTGCTCATCACCAACCCGGCAGCCTATCGCAACATCCTGGCTGTGACGTTCACCAACAAGGCCACGACGGAAATGAAAGAGCGCATCTTGGGCCAACTCTTCGGCATTGCCATCGGCGACCCTTCGTCGGAAGCCTACTTGAAGGTGGTGTGCGACGGACTTGGCATGACTCCCGACAAAGTCCGTTCACAAGCACACAAGGCCCTCTCCCTGCTCATCCATGACTACAGCCGCTTCCGCGTGGAGACCATCGACTCCTTTTTCCAGTCCGTCATGCGCAACCTGGCACGCGAGCTGGAGCTTGGAGCAAACATGAACATCGCGCTCAACAACGAAGAGGTGCTCTCCGACGCCGTGGATGCGATGATCGAACAGCTCGACCGCCGCTCCCCCGTCCTCGTCTGGCTGTTGGAGTTCATCCGCGAACGCATTGCCTCGGACAAACGTTGGAACGTATCGGGAGAAATCAAAAGTTTCGGCCGGAACATCTTCGACGAGACTTACATCGAGCGGGGCGAAGGGCTACGCGAGAAGTTGGCCGACCCGCAGACCATCCCCCTCTACAAGAAGCGACTGGAAAGCATGCAAGCCGAGGCCAAGGACGTGATGACGGGCTTCGCCGAACAGTTCTTCAACGTCGTGACTGAAGCCGGCCTGCAACCAGAAGACTTAATCCGGGGAAAGAACGGCATCATGAGCTACTTCAAGAAATTGCGCGACGGCGTGTGGGACAACGGCATCCGTAACTCCACTGTGGAGAAATGCCTCCAATCGCCCGATAACTGGGCCAGCAAGACATCGCCCTACCGCGCACAAATCGTCGGTCTGGCTTCCACGGACCTCCTTCCCCTGCTCCAACAAGCAGAAGAACTGCGCCCGCAGCAGAACTTCACGCTCAACTCCTGCGCCCTCTCACTGCGCTACCTGAACCAGATGCGCCTGCTGACACACATCGACGAAGAAGTGCGTACGCAGAACAGGAAGGAAAACCGCTTTCTACTCTCCGACACGAACGCCCTCCTGAAGCGGCTGATGCAAGAGGGTGACTCGTCGTTCATCTTCGAGAAAATCGGGACTTCACTCCATCATGTGATGATTGACGAGTTTCAAGACACCTCCCGGATGCAGTGGAACAACTTCAAGATGTTGCTTCTCGAAGGTCTTTCACAAGGTTCAAGCAGCCTCATCGTGGGCGACGTCAAGCAGTCCATCTACCGCTGGCGGGGCGGAGACTGGAGCATCCTGAACAATCTGCGCGGGAAAATGGCCGGCATCTATCCCATCCATGACATGAAGCTAACGACCAACCGCCGCAGCGAAAGCCGCATCATCCGTTTCAACAATGAAGTCTTCACCGCAGGAAGCACATGGCTGAACAGCCTCTACCGCGACGATTACGGTGACGACTGCACCGAGCTGCTGCAAGCCTACAGCGACGTATGCCAGGACTCTCCCAAAAAAGAAGAGAAAGGCTACGTACACATCGAGTTCCTGAAGGGCAACGAAGAAATGGACTACGCCGAACAGACATTGGAAAGCCTGGCATCGCAGGTGGAAAACCTCGTGGCGGAAGGCGTACGCCTGCAAGACATCACCATCCTCGTGCGCAAGAACAAAAACATCCCGCTCATCGCCGACTACTTCAGTGCACACCTGCCCTACCGTATCGTGTCAGACGAGGCCTTCCGGCTGGACGCTTCATCCTGTGTCTGCGCCCTCATCGACTGCCTGCGCTGGCTGACAGACAAGAGCGACACGATAGCCCTGGCACGCCTGGCCGGCATGTATCAAAAGGAAATCCTGCAAAGCGGCCTGGACTGGAACACCATCCTGCTGCATGGGGCGGAACACTTCGTCCCACAGGAATTCATTGACCGGCAAGACGAACTGCGTCTCATGCCCCTCTACGAACTGCTCGACCTTCTGTTCGGCCTGTTCAGCCTCTCCAGCCTGAACGCACAAGATGCCTACCTTTTTGCCTTCTTCGATGCAGTCCTCGAATATTTGCAGGAAAACTCTTCTGACCCGACTGCTTTCCTGGCATATTGGGACGAAAAGCTGAGCGCCAAAACCATTCCCTCAGGCGAACTGGACGGCATACGCATCTACTCCATACACAAATCGAAAGGACTGGAGTTTCACACCGTGCTCATCCCCTTCTGCGACTGGAGTCTCGAGAACGAGACACACACACAGATGATTTGGTGCTCGCCACACGACGCACCCTATGACGAATTGGACATCGTCCCGGTGAACTACGGAGCGGCGATGACCCAATCGACCTACGCCCAAGACTACAAACAGGAACGACTGCAACTGTGGGTGGACAATCTGAACCTGCTTTATGTCGCCTTCACCCGTGCCGGAAAGAATCTCTTCATCTGGGCAAAAGACGGCGCGAGAAACTCCATTTCCACCTTATTATATAATAGCCTTTTCCAAGCAGCCTCCACCTTGGACACCGACTTCCAGGACGGCCAGCCTTTCGAATACGGCACACTCTGTACATCTGAAGAGCCCAAGGCAAAACAAACCGATACAAACCGGCTCACATCTTCGCCGGAGAGCCTGCCCGTCGCCATGCAGACGTTCCAAAACAAAATAGACTTCCGGCAATCGAACCGCTCGGCGGACTTCATCCGGGGAGAGGAAGAAGAAGACGAACAAGGACGATATATCCGCCAAGGACGCCTGCTCCACCATGTGTTTGCCACCATACGGACGACTGATGACGTAGACCCGACCCTGCAAGCCATGCAGAACGAAGGACTCTTCGACTCCCTGGACGACGTGGCACGGGCACGGACGCTCATAGACCGCGCTCTCTCCCGTAAGGAAGCTAAAGAATGGTTCGGAGGTGGGTGGGAACTGTTCAATGAATGTTCCATCATCTATATGGAGCATGGCGAACTCCAGACACGCCGGCCCGACCGGGTGATGATACGTGACGGGCGCGTCATCGTCGTCGACTTCAAATTCGGAAAACACAGCGAAGCCTACAACGAACAGGTGCGGGGCTATATGAGCCTGCTCCGCGACATGGGATATACGGACGTAGAAGGCTACTTGTGGTACGTCTATAAGAATGAACTAATATCTGTCAACTGAACACTATGGAAGCATTTCTCAAAATGGTAGCCGATGACTTGTTCGACAAGCTCCAAGGCGACTTCTCACATACTGCAATCATCTTCCCGAACAAACGGGCCGGACTTTTCTTCAACGAATACTTGGCCACACGGGCTGGACACCCAGTGTGGTCACCTGCCTACCAGACCATCAGCGAACTCTTCCGCTCGCTGAGCGACAAGCAGCCGGGCGACCCCATCGAACTGGTCTGCCGTCTCTACGACGTGTTCCGCAAAGCTACCCAAAGCAAGGAAACGCTGGACGAATTTTATTTCTGGGGTGAACTCCTGATTAGCGACTTCGACGACATGGACAAAAACCGTGTCGACGCAGACCGCCTATTTGCCAACCTGCAAGACCTCAAGGCCTATGACACGCTCGACTTCCTCACCGAAGAACAGACAGAGGCCATCCGACAATTTTTCAAAAACTTCTCCCCGGCCAAAACGACTGAGCTCAAACAACGCTTCATCACACTATGGAACGTCCTGGGAGACGTCTATCACCGCTTCCGGCAGGCACTGGCCGACAACGGCATCGCCTATGAGGGCATGCTCTATCGGGAAGTATGCGAGTCGCTCCTCCCAGAACAACTCCCATACGAACATTACGTCTTCGTCGGATTCAACGTGCTCAACCGGGTCGAGCACCTGCTGTTCCAAACGTTGCAAGATGCCGGCAAAGCCATGTTCTACTGGGACTATGACGTGGCCTATCTCCATACACCCAACCATGAGGCCGGGGAATTCATCCGGAGAAACCTCCGCGACTTCCCCTCCGAGCTGCCGGAAACATGCTTCGACACCTTCAGACGGAAGAAAGACATCGTCTATGTCGCCGCCTCGACAGAAAACGCACAGGCCCGCTTCCTCCCCGAATGGCTACGCACGCACATCGGGCAGAAGGAATCGGAGACAGCCGTGGTCCTCTGCAACGAAGCTCTCCTCCAGCCCGTGTTTCACTCGCTGCCGACCGACGTCGTAAGACACGTAAACATCACGATGGGTTTCCCACTCTCGCAGACTCCCGTACACAGCCTCGTGAACGCACTGACCGAACTGCAGACGACTGGCTACCACGCAGAAACCGGACGCTACGACTACCAGCAGGTGGCCATCGTACTGAAGCATCCCTACGTCCGCAGGCTCTCCCGACAGGCCGACGCACTGGAACGCGACCTGACCCTGCGCAACCGTTTCTATCCGCTCCCGTCCGAGCTCCAAGCCGACGACGTGCTTACCACGCTATTCACCCCCGCAACCGGAAACTTGCAGCTGTGCATCTATCTGGAAGCAGTCCTCGAACGCGTCGCCTCCATCTATCGTAAAGAATCACCGGCCGACAGCCCCTTCGAACAGCTCTATCGCGAATCGCTGTTCCAAGCCTACACGACGATGAACCGCTTCCGACGGCTGGTCGAGAACGGCACGCTACGGGTGCAGACCTCCACGTTTACGGCCCTGATGAACAAAGTATTGGCAGCGACGTCCATTCCGTTTCACGGCGAACCGGCCATCGGGCTACAAGTCATGGGCGTACTCGAAACGCGTAATCTCGACTTCAAAAACGTCGTCATGCTCTCGCTCAACGAAGGACAACTCCCCAAGGGAAGCGGCGACTCTTCGTTCATCCCCTATAACCTGCGCAAAGCGTTTGGTATGACCCTCCTCGAGCACAAGAACGCCGTCTACGCCTACTATTTCTACCGCCTCATGCAACGGGCCGAACACGTCGCCTTGCTCTACAACAATTCCTCCGACGGACTCAACCGTGGGGAAATGTCACGCTTCATGCTGCAAATGCTTACCGAGAGTCCGCATCCCATCCGAAAGTATACCGTCGTGGCCGGTCAGAAACCCATGACACCCGACGATATACGCATCGAAAAGTCTGAAGAGATATTGAAACGCCTACACCGGCAGTTTGATGTCGACCGGAAAGGATTCATTTCCCCTTCGGCACTCAACACCTACCTGGACTGCCGCCTGAAGTTCTATTTCTACTACGTCGCCGGGCTGCGCCCGAAAGACGAAGTGACCACGGAAATCGACTCGGCCATGTTCGGAAGCCTCTTCCACCGCAGCGCCGAACTCATCTACCGCGACCTGACGACCCACGGAGGCCTGATACGAAAGGAAGACATCGAAGCCCTCCTCAAGGACCGTCCCCGGCTCGAACGTTACGTCGACACGGCCTTCAAGGAAGAGTTCTTCAAAGTGAAGCCGGACGAGAAGCCGGAATACAACGGCCTGCAACTGCTCAACTCCGAGGTCATCGTCAGCTACATCATCCAACTGCTGGAAAAGGACAAGTATTACGCTCCTTTCACGATGGTCGACATGGAAAAGAAAGTCTTCGAAGACTTCACCATCCATACCCTTTCCGGCCCCTGCACGCTCCGCATCGGCGGCATCATCGACCGCCTCGACAGCAAGGACGGCACGCTCCGCATCGTCGACTACAAGACAGGAGGCGAACCCTCGACCGTCACCAGCGTCGAGTCCCTCTTCCTGCCTGCCGAGAAGCGGCCCGGTTACGTCCTGCAGACGTTCATGTATGCAGCCATCATGACCCGTCGTCAGGCCATGCCCGTCGCTCCGTCGCTGCTCTACATCCACAAAGCCGCTTCGCCGGACTACTCGCCCGTCATCCGCATGGGAGAACCTTACAAGGACAAGACACCCGTGAGCGACTTCCGGCCCTACGACGAAGAGTTCCGCGCCCGCCTGCAGGAACTGTTGGAGGAAATATTCCATCCCGACATAGCCTTCACACAGACAGAGTTCGCCTCCCACTGCGCCTACTGCGACTTCCGCGAACTGTGCCGGCGGTAACTCCGTCCGACCCGTCCTCTCACCTATTATGTATATAAAAAAATCCTGTGTACGTATGCAAGAATCTCTACATACGTACACAGGAAAACCAACGTCGGCGGACACCGGACGTTTACGCCCGTTGGAAACGGTAGTTGAAAAGCACGAACACGAGCGTGCCTGCAAGGGCGAAGCCCGAACCGACCAAAGCAGAATACTCCACGCCCAGCCCGGCGTCAATCGGCAGACCGCCAAAGAAAGCTCCCATCGCGTTGCCGAGGTTGAAAGCCAACTGCACCATTGCGCCGCCCATCAGTTCCCCTCCGGGGGAATGCCGCAGAAGGAGCAGCTGTTGGGGCGATGAGAGGGCAAAAAGACAGCCCGTGCAGACACATAGGAGCAGGAGTGAAATCCAGGCGTAGGATGCCAAAAAGAATATCAGCAGCAGGGAGAGGGCGGCCAGGAATTGTGTACACATGGACACGACAGAAGGCGAAAAGCGGTCGGACAGCGTGCCGCCCAGATAGTTGCCCACACACATGCTGCCGCCGGCCAGAAGCATCAGAATCGGCATCACGCCCACGTGGAAGCCCGACACGTCAGTCATAAGCGGGTTCACGTAGCTGTACCAGCAAAAGACACCGCCGTTGCCCAGCATCGTGGCCGCGATGAGCAGCCAGGGCTGCGGCTTCTTCAGGAAGCGGAACTGTCCCTTCAAGTTCGTCCGCGGCATGGCAGGCAGGATGGGAATCCAGCGGTAAATAAACCACACGGTCAACAGCCCCCAGACCGTGGCGAAGGCAAACACCACACGCCATGAGAGGTAGTGCCCCAACAGGTTGCCCAACGGGACGCCCATCAGATTGGCCACCGTCATGCCCATCACCATCGTGGCTACGGCAGAAGTGCTCTTCCCCTTCTCGGCCAAGTGGTTGGCGATGATGACGCCCGTACCGAAATACGCCCCGTGAGGAATGCCGGCGACAAAACGGGCGCAAAGCGTCAACCAGTAGTTCGGCGACACCGTAGTGACGAAATTTCCCACGATAAATATGCCCATCAAAGCAAACAGGATACGGCGCAGAGGCCAGTTGCGCGTGATGATGACCATCAGCGGCGCCCCGACGCAGACCCCCAAAGCATAAGCAGAAATCAAATGCCCGGTCTCGGGGAGAGAGACTCCGAAGTCGGCCGCCACATCGGGCAGGATGCTCATCATGATGTATTCGGCAATACCCAAACCAAATGTCCCGAAGGACAATGCATAAAGTCCTTTTCTCATTCTATTCGTTCTATAAAGGGTTGTTTCAAAATCGGCTGCAAAGAAACAACAAAAAAGGTTGCCTTCATCTCTGAAAGCAACCTTTTTTATGATATTTACATTACATCGTCCCGACTCAACAGCCTTTGTGTGTCATAATGTCGAGTACGACGCGGTCAGTCTCATTCATGCCCACGGAACCGATGCGCGTCATGTTGCGGATACATCTGTCCACATCGTCGTCGATGATGCCTTCCACCGACGTCACATAACGTTGCTGCATGGCCATCATGGCAGAAAGCACGGCGGTCGACACGCCCGTGGAGAGCTTCATGGCGCAGCTGGGTTTCGCACCGTCGCAGAGCATACCTGTCAGGTTGGCCACCATGTTCTTGACAGCATATACAGCCTGGTCGTAATTGCCACCCATCAAGTAAGTAATGCCACAGGCCGAACCCGTCGCAGCCACCACGCATCCGCAGAGAGCCGAAAGACGTCCCAAGCTCTGCTTGATGTAGATGACGGTCAGATGGCTCAGCGTCAAAGCACGCACCAGTTCCTCATGGCTCTTGTGGTTTTCTTCAGCGAAGACCACGACGGGGAGGGTCGCTGTGATGCCTTGGTTGCCGCTACCCGAGTTGCTCATGATGGGAATCATCGCGCCGCCCATACGTGCATCACACGCTGCAGCCGTATAGGACAGGATGTGTGAATACACGCTGTCGCCCATGACTTCATGCTCTTGATTGCTGCACATCATGCGGCCTATGCCATGTCCGTAGTCGCCTTTCAACGAAAATTCTGCAGCTGCCTTATTCAAGCGTTTGGCTTCCAGGATAAACTCAATCTCATCCAGCGGGGTCGTCATGGCAAAGTCATAGACCTTGCGGAACGTGAGCTGGACATCCTTGCCTTCGTCCGTAGCCTGCGCACCGCTCTGTTTGTCGAGCAACACGGCATCGTCTTTGGCCACATAGACAAAATTGGTGTGTCCTCCGGAGATGATGGCCTTTGCGGTGTGGCCTCCAGCTTCGCAGACGACTTCGATATAGAGCTTCTCCGTGATGTTTTCTTTCAGCGAAATGCTGATGCGCTTTTCTGCGATGAAAGCTTTTCCTTTTTCCACAGCTTCCGGTGTGGAATCCTTCAACACTTCAAGCTGATATTCAGACTTACCAATCAAAGCACCCAAAGCGACAGCGATGGGCAGACCAATCATTCCCGTGCCCGGAATCCCCACACCCATTGCATTCTTCAGGATGTTTGCACTCAAATACAATGAAATATGTTCCGGCAAGCAACCCAGCGTCTCCGTAGCCTTGGCCACACACAGAGCCACAGCTACCGGCTCAGTGCAACCTATGGCAGGGACCACTTCACGTTGCATCAAGGCAATGATTTGCTTTCTTTCTGCTAAATCTAACATGATGGTATGTATTATTAAAGTTAAGGTATAGACTTAGATATTACTGGTTTTTCTTCTTGTAATTATCCAGACCAGTCTGCAAGAAGTTGATATACTTCTCCACGTCTTCATCGTGAGAATAAGAACCGTTCAAAGGCTTTCCTTCGTTGTCGAGCAGTACATAGAACGGCTGTGCATTCGCACCGAATTTCACACGTTGCAAGTAGCTCCACTTGTCACCGATGGTACGCAGGATGCGAGTCTGTCCGTTTTCTTCCACGGTAATCTTCTCGGGCAATTTCTCTTTCTCATCCACATAGAGTGAGATAAGGACGTAATCCTTTGTCATAATGTCGCGCACTTTCGGGTCAATCCATACCTTGGATTCCATCTCACGGCAGTTTACACAACCCCATCCGGTGAAGTCCACCATTACGGGCTTGCCCACTTGCTTGGCATAGTTCATACCCTCTTCGTAGTTCGTAAACTGAGCATGCACTTCCTCTGCTTCATAGAGGTTGAAGTCCTGTGTGCTGCTGGGAGGAGCAAATGCGCTGATGGCTTTCAACGGAGCACCCCACAAACCGGGAACCATATAGATGGCAAAAGCGATGGAAATCAATCCGAGGAAGAAGCGAGGCACGCTCACCTTGTCTTCATCATCGTCGTGCGGGAACTTAATCTTGCCCAGCAAGTAAACACCCAGCAGACCAAAGAGAGCAATCCACAAAGCCAGGAAGGTCTCACGGTCAAGAATACGCCAGCCGTATGCCATGTCGGCCACGGAGAGGAACTTCAGGGCAAAAGCCAATTCGATGAAACCAAGCACGACCTTGATGACGTTCATCCAGCCGCCGGATTTCGGCATTGACTTCAGCCAGGACGGGAACATCGCAAACAAGGTGAACGGCAGGGCCAACGCGATGGCAAAGCCAAGCATACCGATGGCCGGAGCCACGATGCTACCCGTCGTAGAAACTTCCACCAACAAGAATCCAATGATAGGACCGGTGCAGGAGAATGACACCAGCGAAAGCGTGAATGCCATCAAGAAGATGCTCAGCAGACCACCGGCCTTTTCAGCCTTGCTGTCGACAGCCGTACTCCAAGACGACGGCAATGTGATTTCAAATGCACCGAAGAAAGAAGCTGCAAACACAACCAACAGCAAGAAGAAGAAGAGGTTGAAAATCGCGTTGGTCGAAAGTGAGTTCAGTGCGCTCGCACCAAATATCAACGTGATGGCGAGACCTAAAACGACGTAGATGACAACGATTGACGCACCGTATGTCCAGGCGTCACGGATGCCTTTCTTCTTATCGCCGGAGCGTTTCAAGAAGAAACTTACCGTCATCGGGATAATCGGCCATACGCAGGGGGTGAACAAGGCAATCAAGCCACCCAGGAAACCTGCAAAAAAGATATATAACCAAGAGGCTTCAGAAGACTCTGTATGTTCGTCAAAAGCATTCAACTCTTTAATCACCGGAGTCCAATAATCAGACTCTCCGGAAACAGACGTAGCTGCAGATGCTGCGACAGAATCGGTTTCAGCCGAAACCTCGGCTGTCGCCTCAGTTTCGGCTGTATTAGATTCAGACGCTGCCACATCCTTGTTCGCATCAGGAGCAGGAGCTGCTGCGGCTGCTTTTCCATCGCCCTTGCCTGTAAACGAGAAGTTCACATCGGTCGGCGGCAAACAATTCTGATCATTGCAGGCTCCATACTGCATGTAACCTTCGATTTTGAAAGTCGCGCCCGTGATTTTTATCTTCTGTACAAACTGTGCGTTGTGTTCGAAGAAACGGACCTGCATCTGGAACATCTGGTCAAACTTGTCTTCCTCTTTACCTACGGGTGTCAATTTTCCTACCAACTCTGCACCTTCGATCTTATCGACATTGAACGTAGCAGAAATGGGACCACCGTCAGGAAGGTCTGTCGAATAGACATGCCAACCGTCATCGATTGTCGCAGTAAATACAATCTCAGCTTCCGTGCCTGAGATTTGTTTCAACTCCGATTTGAAGTGAACCGGATCTTGCATTTGTGCCATGCACGTCACCGTGCATACCAGCAAGAGCATTAAGCTCATGAAAAGTGTTTTTCTCATCCTGTATAGCTGTTTTTATTAATTAGAACTTTTGTCGCAAAAATACGCATTATCCGCGAGAAGTGATACAAAAAAAGTAAAAATTCAGAGGTTGTACAGTGTTTTTAATGTTTTTTTGTTAGAAATGCAATCATATTACTATAAAAAAGGAATCCTGTTCAGACTTTCACAAGCCCAAACAGGACATTTACAATTAATTTATATATAGAGAGAGAAAAATGCGCTAGCAAAACATTGAGCTTCCAGTGATGCAACTAGCACGTTGCCACTCACCTTCCTTCTCAAATGCGCTGCAAAGATAATGCATATTTCTGCAATAATAAAGAGATAACATAGAAAAAATGTTTAAGAGTAATAAGTTTGTTCAAAGCACTCCATTTTTTGAGACCAAAGCCTTTCATCAACAGGGAAAAAAGACGCAGCCGGCCCGGACTCCCGGAGGTGTTCACAGACAACGACACGCCGACAGACAAGCTGCGGGAAAGCAAGACCACACGACAAAGCAAACATCCGATGCCGACATCTGAAAAACGGGCCTCATTCCTCCTCCAGACACCCGGGAACGACGGCCTAAAGGGTAGCCGAGAGCCGAAAGGAAGGTAGCCGAGGACGGAAAGGAGGGTAAGCGAGGACGCAAAGGAAGGCTACGTCACGGGGACTTGACTTCCGTCATGCACTCCCGTACAGACATTTTTAGACCCTTTACTGAAACAATATGCCTTCCGCATCCTTTCATTCCGAATAGATATGATTATCTTTGAGGAGTTAAAAACTATACCTTATTATAATATCATATTAAGACCAAAACCGACCTATGTACCGTAATGTATTTATGTGGGGAGCTTTGCTTGCAATGCTCCTTTCCGCCTGCCAGAATCATTTCATCTCGGATGCCAATGAGCGAAAAGAAGTGGAACAAACTTTTGAGAGACGAAAAGAAGTTTTAAAAGACACACACATTTTCGATGTATTCACGGAAACAATGACCCGTGAAGAAAACGAAGCCATGCGCTTCATGTATGCCTACATGCCCCTGGGCGACCTGACCGACTATCCGGGCGAGTTCCATCTGGCCCACGTGAAAGCCGCGTTGCGTGCACGTGCAGAGATGCCGTGGGGCAAAGACATCCCGGAGCGAGAATTCCGTCACTTCGTACTCCCCTACCGCGTCAACAATGAAAACATGGACTCCGCGCGAATCGTGTTCTACCGCGAACTGAAACCACGCATCGAAAACATGTCCCTGAAAGAGGCAGTCCTAGAAATCAACCACTGGTGTCATGAAAAGGTGGCCTACACACCTTCGGACATGCGCACCAGCGCACCGCTGGCTTCCGTGCGTACAGCCTACGGACGCTGTGGCGAAGAGTCCACCTTCGCCGTGAGTGCATTCCGCGCCATGGGCATACCTGCCCGCCAAGTGTACACACCCCGATGGGCACATACGGATGACAATCATGCCTGGGTGGAAGTATGGGTGGACGGGAAATGGCATTTCCTGGGCGCTTGCGAACCGGAACCGGTGCTCGACTTGGCTTGGTTCAACGCCCCGGCCAGCCGCGGCATGCTGATGCACACCAAAGTGTTCGGCCACTACCACGGCCCGGAAGAAGTCATGGAAACGACGGACAACTATACAGAAATCAATGTCATAGACAACTATGCCGACACCGCCACAACGACAGTCACTGTGACATCGCCTAACGGGCAACCGGTCGAAGGAGCATTGGTGGAGTTCAAACTCTACAACTATGCCGAATTCTACACTGTCGCACGCAAAACGACCGACGCCCACGGCCAAGCCTCCCTGACTGCCGGACTGGGCGACATGCTCGTGTGGGCCTCGACGAAAGACGGCCGCTACGGGTTCAGGCAATGTTCGTTCGGGAAAGACAAAGAGCTTACCATCACCCTGGCTTCCGGACACGCAGGACAAACTGACTTGGACATCACCGTACCCGTGGAAAAGGCACACATCCCGGACGTGACACCGGAACAACGCGCCGAAAATGACCGGCGTTTCGCACTGGAAGACTCCATCCGCCATGCCTACATCGCCACATTCCCCACAGAGACGCAAGCCAGGCAGTTTGCTGAAAGCAACGGCTACAATGCAAGCGACGTCGTGCCGCTCATCGTGGCATCCAGAGGAAACTATTCCACCATCCAGACATTCCTCCAAGAGGCCGGACGCACCGACCGCGACCTGGCCGTGAGGCTGCTGCGTGTGCTTTCAGAAAAAGATTTGCGCGACGTAGAGCTGCGCACACTTCGCGAACACTTCTTGCTCCATCCGGACATGCCCGCAGACTGCCCGCAGGAAATCTATGACAAATACCTCCTGAACCCGCGTGTCGCCAACGAAATGATATTGCCCTATCGGGAGCTCATCTCCCAGACGCTTTCAGTAGAGATTCCCGAATCCACGTCCGGCACAGACCTTGCCCACGAACTGGCAGACTGGTGCCGCACGCACATTCGCCTGCTTTCTGACTGGAATCCGCAACGCATCCCCATGTCGCCGGCCGGCATCTGCAAAGCACGTGTAGCTGACGAATACTCGCTCCAAATCTTCTTCGTGGCTGCGGCACGCAGCTTCGGCATCCCGGCACGCATTGACGAAGTCACGGGCAAAGTGCAATACTACCTCCAAGGGAAACCGGTCGACATCAGCCTCACGGGCCAACCGACTACCGACACAGCACAAGGCACAGGCACGCTCCTCGCCCGCTACACGCCGACTTCCTGGCTGGACGATGCCAAGTATTACAACCACTTCACGTTGTCACGACTGGAAAAGGGACGTCTGCAACTGCTCAACTATCCGGAGACAGGCACCACTTGGAACTCCTTACTGCGTGAAGGCACGAAACTTGATGCCGGAGACTATGTCCTGACCACAGGCACACGGCTTGCAAACGGAAATGTGCTATCCCGACTGACATTCTTCACTGTGCGTGAAGGCGAAAAGACTGTCGTCGACCTCACCCTGCGCGAAGCCAAAGATGCCGTGCAAGTCATCGGCAACTTCAACTCGGAAAGCCTCTTTACTCCAAAAGACGGCTCACAAGAAGTGTCCCTCTTGTCTGTCACCGGACGCGGATACTATGTCCTCGGACTGCTCGACGGACAAGAACCGTCCAACCATGCCCTGCGCGACATAGCAGCCTGTGCCGGAGAGTTTGACCAATGGGGACGCCCGATGGTGCTCCTGTTCCCGGACAAAGACCGTCTGGACAAAGTGGGCACTGCCGGCTTCCCGACAATGCCTGAGCACGTCACATGGGGCATAGACACCAAGGGCACTATCCGCCAAGACCTTATCACCGGACTTAAACTCAATGAAAAACAGGGACTGCCCATCTTCATCGTAGCTGACACGTTCAACCGAGTGGTCTTCGTCGTACAAGGTTACACCATCGGATTGGGAGAACAACTCATGAAGACACTGCACGCACTCTGATGACTCCTATATAAATAAGGTATAAATGATTTTACCACAAAAAACATAAAACTACAAAAATCATGAAACAACTCAAATCATTCTGCCTGTCGGCCGCCTGTGCCCTCACGACACTCGCTTCCGCACAGAATCTACAAGCAGCTTCCGACGGCTATGTCCCCACACAGGCCAATCTCGAATCACGCGAAGCGTTCCGCTCCGACCGTTTCGGCATTTTCCTCCACTGGGGACTCTATAGTATGCTTGCCCAAGGGGAATGGGCCATGACCAACCACAATCTCAACCGCGACGAATATGCCAAAATGGCCAGTGCTTTTTATCCCTGTCGTTTCAACGCACACGACTGGGTGGCTGCCATCAAAGCCAGCGGAGCCAAATACATCTGTTTCACCACACGCCACCATGAAGGATTCTCCATGTTTGACAGCCGCTGGACAGACTACAACATCGTGGATGCGACACCCTTCGCACGTGACGTGCTGAAAGAACTCGCCGACGAATGCCACAAGCAAGGCATCGCGCTCCATCTCTACTATTCACATCTTGACTGGTATCGGGACGATTATTACCCGCTCGGACGTACAGGACGCGGCACCGGCAGAACACGTCACGGAGAGTGGAAAACCTACTACTCTTTCATGAACCACCAACTCGAAGAGTTGCTTACCAACTATGGCCCGATACGCTGCATCTGGTTTGACGGAGTGTGGGACCACGACCAAGACCCGGACTTCGACTGGCAACTGCCCGAACAATATGCCCTAATCCACCGCCTGCAACCGTCATGCCTCATCGGCAACAATCACCACCAAAAACCATTTGAAGGCGAAGACATCCAAATCTTCGAACGCGACCTGCCGGGACAAAACACGGCCGGACTGTCAGGACAACAGATCACGGACTTGCCGCTGGAGACCTGTCAGACGATGAACGGCATGTGGGGATACAAAATCACAGACCAGAACTATAAATCGGACACAACCCTCGTGCGCTATCTGGTCCGTGCCGCAGGTATGGACGCCAACCTCCTGCTCAACATCGGCCCGCAACCAAACGGAGAGCTACCCGCAGCTGCCCTCGAACGTCTGCAACGCATCGGCCAGTGGATGAATGTGTATGGAGAAACCATTTATGGCACACGCGCCGGGCTGGTCAGCCCGAGAGACTGGGGCGTAACGACGCAAAAAGACAATCGCTTGTTTGTACATATCATGAATTTACCAGACGATGGTCTCTACCTGCCTCTCGCGCAAAAGGTCAAAAAGGCTGTGCAGTTTGTCGACAAACAGCCGATAAAATTCAAACGGCAAGGAGACGGCATCGTACTACAATTTGACAAAGCCCCTACCGACATCGATTATGTGGTGGAACTCACCCTGGATGAGTGAACATCTGACTGAATCACTCCCGTACATACAAGGACTTCAGAATCGCGATTATGACACCCTCATAATCGCGATTACCATAGTCCGTCATTCTCCATCATGAATACATTCTCTGCACCATGCTTGAAAACACAAAGTTATAGCCGCAAGCATTTAAAGCACACAAGATTTTTAGGGACAAATCTTGCAATATTACAATATTATTTCTACCTTTGTACAAAGAAAAAAGATGAGCCGCATTGGTTGAACTGGGAAACTCATCAATTACACTGAAATACCGAGATACGCTTCAACCTCCAATGGCGGGCCACGCCTTCGGGTAGCTTTTAAGCCGGTGGATTACAAAGGGGGTGAGCACTCAAATCTTATTACTCGGAGTTTCATCGCATCATACCAGTGCGGCTTTTATACTTATATCAGAGATAAGTCGCTAAACTTTCTCAAACACAAAAAAATGGCATGTAAAATGAACAAGTCCTATTCATTCTTACATGCCATTTTTTTGTGACAATTCTCCGGAGGATTGATGAGGGGACACCCGATTATTCGTGAGGAAAGTTCAATAAGACATCCAAAAGCAAACGATGGGCTAATAAAAAAGCATTCCCACAAACATTGAATTTGTAGGAATGTTTTTTGTTTGTTATCCGGTTTCTGTCCGGCACATTCAGCGGAGAGAACGGGATTCGAACCCGTGATACGCTTTAGGCGTATACACGCTTTCCAGGCGTGCCTCTTCAACCACTCGAGCACCTCTCCTGATGCCTTTTCTGAAAGACGGACGCAAAATTAGTAAGAAACTTCCAATCTGCCAACAATAGAAGGCTGAAATTTCATAACTACACAATGCAAAACATGCGAAATGCATTTTCAGTTGTCACTTTTGCGGCTTCTTCTGGAGCTACTTCGTAGATTTCGGCCACCTTTCGCAACACATCGCTTACATAAGCACTCTCATTGCGCTGTCCGCGATGGGGGACTGGTGCCAGGTAGGGAGAGTCTGTTTCGACGACCAGACGTTCTATGGGGACACGTGATTTTAATACGGCTGGGAGTATGGATTTCTTAAATGTCACAACTCCGTTGATGCCGAGCAAGAATCGAGAATAGGAAAGCAGCTGTTCGACATCAACATCCTCCCCCGTGAAACTGTGGAACACTCCTCGCAAAGGTGTCTGACGATAAGGTTCCAGACAGGACAACAATTCGGGAAAAGCTTTGCGGCAGTGGATGACCAGAGGCAAGTCAAACTCCAACGCCCAACAGATTTGTTCGTTTAGTGC
The DNA here is from genome assembly GCA_016900015.1 of Phocaeicola coprophilus. GTDB lineage: Bacteria > Bacteroidota > Bacteroidia > Bacteroidales > Bacteroidaceae > Phocaeicola_A. The sequence goes on from JACJJM010000003.1 coordinate 113,024, forward strand.
AGCTATTTGTTCTTCTCGGAAGGTCGTGTCCCAGTAGAAATCAAGTCCGACTTCACCAATGGCAATGTAAGGATGTGTATCTTTTAATTGCAGGCGCAATGCGCTCAATTCTTCGCGGAATCCGGCATTGACCGAAGTCGGGTGAAGACCGAGCATGGGATAGCACACACCGGGATGGCGGCGACAAGCAGACAAGAGGTCGTCCAACGTGGAACAGTCAATGTTCGGCATTAGCAATTTCTCCACACCTGTAGCTTGTGCTCGGGCGACAACTGCATCGAAATCATCACGAAAAGCATCATCAAACAGATGGGTATGTGTGTCGACGATCATCATCTTCTTTTCAGTCTATACGGTGCGATGCATTAAAGAGGCTGCATATTCTCTTAACATCTTCTTGCGCCCTTCGTCCACCTGCACTTGTGCCAGAATACGTTCGGCACAGTCGAAATAATGGGCGATTTTTTTGTCGCACAGTTCGCGTATTCCGATAGCGTCGTAAAGAGCCGTTACAGCGCGAATCTTTTCTGTCGGAACGTAGTCATGCGCTTCTATCCAATGACGTAACTCGGCACTTTGCTGCTCGTCAGCCCGTAACATGGCATTGATAAGCATATATGTCTTTTTATTGCACAAGATGTCACCTCCAATCTTTTTGCCAAACTGCGCTTCGTCACCGTAGACATCCAGATAGTCATCTTGCAACTGAAAGGCCAACCCCAACTGGATGCCGTAATCGTAAAGACGACTGGCATCCTCGGCCGAAGCATTTCCCAATACGGCCCCAATCTGTAAGGACGCAGCCAGAAGAACAGACGTTTTTAGACGTATCATTTCGATGTATTCATCCTCTGTCACATCATCGCGCGTTTCAAACTCCATATCATATTGTTGTCCTTCGCCTATTTCTAAAGCGGTCTTATTAAAGATGTCAAGCACCTCTTTCAAGTGTGCACTGTCGCTTTGCGTCATCTGTTGGTAGGCCAACACCAGCATGGTGTCACCGGAAAGGATGGCAGTGTTGTCATTCCACACTTTGTGCACGGTCGGTTTGTTGCGGCGCATGTCTGCCCGGTCCATCAGATCGTCATGCAGCAGTGTATAGTTGTGATAGGTTTCCAGGCCAACGGCAGAAGGCAAAATCGCATCTACATCTTCCTTATACATATTGTATGCCATCAGCATGAGCACGGGACGCAAACGTTTGCCTCCCAGTGAAAGCACATATTCGATGGGAGCATAGAGGCCCTTCGGCCGATGTGAGTAACTCCAGTTGGCTATATACCGGTTTACTTTTTCCTGTAATTCCTTGGTCGTAAACATAATTATCTTCTTTAAAATGTCATATACTTTTTTATTACAAGCGGAAATCGACCGGCAGGACATAAAGAAACCGTGCCGGTTTGCCTCCTCTGCGTCCAGGACGCCACGACGGCATTAGTTTCACTACCCGCAGGGCTTCTCTGTCCAATGCGGGAGACACGCTTTCCACGACCTGGAAGTCAGTCAGTTTCCCATCTGTCTCCACGATGAACTGTACACGGACGCATCCCCGCACTTTCCCGTTTACGGCTGTAGCCGGATAGCGTACATGGCGAGACAGAAAACGCATGCAGGCAGCATCTCCTCCGGGAAAACAAGGCAGGGTGTCAGGCTGTGCGACAGTCGGTAAAGGCTCTGTCACAGACAGGTCGATGATGTCCTCTTCTTCCATGGAGGAAGAAGACACCGCCGAATGAAGCGCGTCTTTTATGTATTCCTGCAGTCCGGCCTGCACACTGTCATCCACAGCTTCCACCCTATTGATGTCCGTTTGTCGGGTTTGATTGTCCGGTGAAAACTCCGGCAGCAGGTCTTCCGGTTGCTCAGGAAACTCGAGGGGAGGCAGTTCGCTCTCCGAAGCCATGAGGGGCAACTCCTCCACAGGCAAGTCCGCAGGCACTTCTTCCACCGTCTTCCATTGGAAAGCGATGTAACAAGCTGTGAGGACTGCCACCAGCCCGATGGCAAAACGCCATCCCCATCCGCGCTCCAAGTCGGCACGTGAAGACTTCTTGATTTCCATTCGACAAAAGTACTTTATTTTACCTAAACCCCGAAAAGAAAGGCAAGGCTTATTCATTTTTTATCCCTACCTTTGGACGCCCAAGCAAAAACGGACCTCCAGGACCGGGCTTGGCGAATCCTTTAACATCAACACATATATTCACTATGAAGAAGATAATAATTGCCATCGACGGATTTTCCTCATGCGGCAAGAGCACGATGGCCAAGGACTTGGCACGTGAAGTGGGCTATATCTACATTGACAGTGGAGCGATGTATCGTGCCGTGACACTCTATAGCCTGCGCAAAGGCTATTTCACAGAGCAAGGTATCGACGCTGAAGCCTTACAGCGCGACATGCCGGACATCCATATTACATTCAAGCTCGACCCTACCACCCAACGTCCTCAGACTTACCTGAACGGGGAGAATGTGGAAAATGACATCCGGGGAATGGACGTGTCGTCACACGTCAGCCCTATCGCGGCTTTGGGATTCGTCCGGGAAGCCTTGGTCAGCCAGCAGCAGGAAATGGGACGGGAAAAAGGCATTGTCATGGACGGACGGGACATCGGCACAGCCGTTTTTCCGAATGCTGAACTGAAAATATTCGTAACAGCCTCAGCTCAAATCCGGGCGCAACGCCGCTATGACGAACTGAAGGCTAAAGGCCAACCTGCCAGCTACGAGGACATATTGAAGAATGTGGAGGAACGTGACTACATCGACCAGCATCGCGAAGTCAGCCCTTTGCGTAAGGCAGACGATGCCATTTTGCTGGACAACAGCCACATGAGCATTGCCGAGCAAAAGATTTGGTTATTGGAACAATTTAAACGAGTGGCAGGCGCATGAAACAAATCGAGATTGACAGCGGGTCAGGATTCTGCTTCGGTGTGACCACAGCTATCAAAAAGGCAGAAGAGGAATTAGAGAAGGGCACTCCGCTCTATTGTCTGGGCGACATTGTCCACAATGGACGAGAGTGCGAGCGCTTGAAGCAATTGGGACTCATCACAATCAATCATGATGAATTCCAACAGTTGCATGATGTGAAAGTGCTCTTGCGAGCTCATGGAGAACCTCCCGAAACTTATGAAATAGCCCGGCAAAACAACATTGAAATCATCGACGCGACATGCCCTGTCGTGCTTCAGCTCCAGAAACGCATCAAGCGGGAATATGACTTGACGGACGAACATGGGAAACAAATCGTCATCTATGGCAAGAACGGACATGCCGAAGTCTTGGGACTCGTGGGACAAACGGAAGGAAAAGCCATCGTCATCGAGTCGCTGGAAGAAGCCAAACGGCTGGACTTCACCAAGGACATCCGGCTCTATTCGCAGACGACCAAATCATTGGAAGAGTTTTGCCAAATCACAGACTACATCCAGCAGCACATCGAGCCTGGAGCGACGTTCAAGTCGTTTGACACCATTTGCCGCCAAGTGGCCAACCGTATGCCCAACATCCGTGACTTTGCCAAACGGCATGACCTGATATTTTTCGTGAGCGGGAAAAAGAGTTCGAACGGCAAAATCCTTTTCGGCGAATGTCTGAAAGTGAATCCAAACTCTTATCTCGTGGACGATCCGAGTGAAATCGACTTCAGCCTGCTGAAACATGCAGACACCATCGGCATTTGCGGAGCGACATCTACTCCCAAATGGCTCATGGAAGCTTGTCGGCAGGCTTTGTTGTCACATACGGATTGACTACGGACAAAGGTTGCCGATAAACAGGGAAAAAGTCCTGCCGTAAGGTTTTCCACCTTTCGACAGGACTTTATCTTTAAGACTGATGCGTCTGATCAAATGCCCAATTCGCGCAACACTTCCAGCAACTCCGGACGCAAGGGTTTCACCTTTTTGATGGCGCGGGTGAAAGGCACATAGACGATCTCGTCACGTTCGATGCCTATCATCACATTGCGTTGGTCTTCAAGCAGAGCATCGATGGCTGCGGCTCCCATACGGCTGGCGATGATGCGGTCGTGTGCCGTAGGGCTTCCGCCTCGCTGCAAATGTCCCAAGATGGAAATGCGCACATCATAGCCGGGATATTCATTTTTCATGCGCTCTGCGATATGAAGTGCGCCGCCTTTGCTCTTGCTCTCGGCCACAAGCACGATACTGCTGTTTTTTGACTTGCGGAATCCACGTCTGATTAGTTCATCGAGCTGGTCCACTTCCGTGTTGTACTCCGGGATGATGGCAGCTTCAGCGCCGGAAGCGATAGCTCCGTTCAATGCCAGGAATCCGGCATCCCGCCCCATTACCTCCACAAAAAACAGACGTTCGTGGGAAGCAGCCGTATCACGGATTTTGTCGATAGCATCCACGATTGTATTCAGCGCCGTGTCATAGCCGATGGTCGTGTCTGTGCCATACAAATCGTTGTCAATCGTCCCGGGGAGTCCGATGCAGGGGACATTGAACTCCTGCGCGAAGATGCGTGCTCCTGTCAGAGAACCGTCGCCTCCGATCACCACCAGCGCCTCCATGCCGTGGGCTTTCATGTTGTCATACGCCACTTGCCGGCCTTCCGGTGTCATGAATTCCGCACAGCGGGCCGTTTTCAGGATTGTACCTCCCCGCTGGATGATGTTGCTCACACTGTCCGAATACAAATCTTCAATCTCGTTTGTCACTAGTCCTTTGTATCCTCTATAAATACCTTTTACCTGAATGCCTTTTGATATAGCAGCACGAGTGACAGCCCGGATGGCTGCATTCATGCCCGGAGCATCTCCTCCGGATGTCAGCACTCCAATACATTTAAAAGTTCCCATAATACCTATTTAAAATTCGGTGCAAAGGTAACAAATTCCTTGATGGTATAAAATAAGAGGCAACCCCCGCGAATGGTTGTTGCCTCTTATTATAGATATTTATATTGTGCTCATTTCATTTCTGTGAAATAAGCATCCAGAAGTTGCTTGGCTGCCATGAATGAGGTCAATGCCCCCGACAGGACTGCTTGTTCCTTCCGGGGAAGCATATCGGCGATTTTGGCATTGTTGTAGAAACTGTCACGCAAATGCTCGTTGATGGTCTCATACATCCAATACTTCGCTTGCTCCCTGCGGCGATATTCGAAATATCCATTGCGCTTCACGAAGGCGATGTAGTCATAAATCATTTTCCATATTTCCGCGATGCCAATGCCGTAAAAACCGGAATAGGTCAACACTTGTGGGGTCCATCCGCTCTCGGGCATGGGAAACAGGTGGAGGGCATTACGGAAATGGGTGGCGGCCAGTTTGGCCTTTTCGATGTTGTTCCCGTCAGCTTTGTTGATGACGATGCCGTCGGCCATTTCCATGATGCCGCGCTTGATGCCTTGCAGTTCGTCGCCTGTCCCCGCAAGCTGTATCAGCAGGAAGAAGTCGACCATTGAATGCACGGCTGTCTCGCTCTGCCCGACTCCCACGGTCTCTACGAAAATCTTGTCATAGCCAGCAGCTTCACATAGGATGATGGTCTCGCGTGTCTTGCGTGCCACCCCTCCCAGAGAACCAGCCGAAGGGCTGGGACGTATGAATGAATTGGGGTGTACGGAGAGTTTCTCCATGCGGGTCTTGTCGCCCAGGATGCTTCCTTTGCTTCGCTCACTGCTGGGGTCGATGGCCAGAACGGCCAACTTGCCGCCTTGCTCCAAGACGTGCAAGCCAAACACATCGATTGAGGTACTCTTTCCAGCACCCGGCACACCGCTGATACCCACCCGGATGGAGTTTCCTGCATGAGGCAGGCATTTCTCGATGACTTCTTGTGCCACAGCTTGATGTTCCGGACGTACACTTTCCACCAATGTCACGGCTTGGCTCAATATCGTCACATCTCCTTTCAGTATTCCCTCCACATAGTCGGAGACACTCAATTCCCGGCGTTTCGACCTGCGACGTGTTTTCAAGTAAGGGTTCACGGTCGAAGGCTGTTCGATGCCTTTGTTTACGGTCAAGCCTTTGTAAGTTTCATCATTTTCTGGATGTTCCATACTACAAACGTTTTTAGGAGATTGGTTTAACAAATGACACGCACTAACGACTTAGAGCCTGCTTGTATGTTCCAATAACGTGATTCTTCTAGGGTTTTCTTATTTGGTCACATTGATTTTGATTTCAGCCTTTGGATGTTTCGGGTCATTGGTAATCATCAACACGCGGGGAGTGTGTTCCAAGTGGCCACGCAGGAATTTGGCATTGACCGTGATGTGCAATTTCACCGACTTGCCCGGAGCTAAAGTCTGCTTCTTCAGGCTGACGTTTAAGGCCGGATGGGTCACCTGCAAATCCTGGAACTTCAAATCTGAACGTCCGTCATTGGTAATGGTCACGACTCCTTTCAGTTTCTTCTTTTCTCCCACGCTCCCGAGGTCGAGTGTATGGGCCGACAGACGGATGGACGGAGCCAGTGCCTTTTGCTGTGCATTCAGATTTGAGAAGTCAGGAAGCAACACGGAAAGCAATTCGAGCTGGTTGTCTTCACCCACCGTGTCGCCCGGATAGCGAGAAAGATACACCGTCGTACGGTTGATGCCGAAGAACGGTGCTTTGTCGCTGTGGAACGTAAGGCGGATGACTCCCACTTCTTTCGGAGCCAATCTTTCGGGGATGGCCTGAGCTTCGATATAAGAAGGCAAGTGCATCAACACCGGCGCATAGTCTTTGGACGAGCCATTGGCCACTTTCAGCTCGAACGACGGGCTGTCGCCTTTATTGGCGTCTGCAAACTCGATGTGGTCCGTATCCAAGTGAATACTTCCGATTTGGATGGGATAATTGCGCGAATAATCCACAATCGTCGAACTGACCAGTCCTATCATGGACAAATCAACAGGCTTGGCTGTCGCATTGGAGTAAATGCGGACAAACTTGTGGAAGTGTCCCAGCATCCGGGCGTCATAGGTGGCTTCAATCACAGTTTCCCGGTTGGGACGGATAGGCTTTTTGGACCATGTTGACACCACGCATCCACACGATGTCTCCACCTTGTGAATCACCAGAGGCTTATTTCCCGTATTCGTGATTACGAACTTCGCCGTAGCCGGCTGTTTCCACATGATGGCACCAAAATCATACTTCCCATTGTCAAAGGAGAGTTTCGGCTGTGCTTTTACAGCGAATAATGTCATCATCAATATGCTTAGGGTCAACAATGTACGTTTCATATTGTCTTCTTTTTTGCTCATTTCTAAAGACAAAGATAGTGAAAACTCATTTAACTACAGATAGATTTCAGAGGAATAATGCAAACGGCCGGAAAAGACAGTCGATTGTCGTCAAAGTCCGACTCCGTATATGCTTGTCTGTTTGGAGGCTCGGTCTGTTTTTGTCAGGATAGGTATGCACGTTTGGACGGCCTCCTTTCCGTCCACGGGCGGAAAGGAGGGTAAGCTCGGGCGGAGTCTAGGGTAAGGTCGGCTACCCTTAATACCCCGCGGACCGGCCTTAAACAGCTGGTTTTGATAAGCCGTATTCAAGGTGTTTTTCCCTCTTTTTCCGATCGCACATTTCATTGGGAGTTTTGTTTGATTGTGCCGGAAAACAGCGGCTTCTGGGAGGGTGTCTTTTTGTAAAAAGAGACCTTCCGGGAATAATTCTACTTCTCTAATACCTAAAATCCAGCACATTTATTTACCTTTGCCTTTACTTATTAAAATTTTAGGTATAATGACACACAAGCTTAAATTTTTATTGCTCTCCATGATGGCTGTCATCAGCTTGAGCATTTTCACTTCTTGCGAAACCGATGAAGACATAGGATACGGATTGTCTGGTCCAAACGGCATAACTTGGTATGGTGATTTCGGAGCATCTGACTACTATGGTTGGGCTTTGTATAGTGAAATTACATTCATCAGCGGATATAATGCAGATCACGGCATTGGGCGTGAGACATTGTATTATCAAGACACTCTAGAATATTACAGCACGGAAAATTTTGATTGGAGTATAGAGAATGGAATTTTATACATATCCTATGCAGACCATGGACTGCGTATACATGATTATTATGTAGGTAATCGTGTATTTACGGGCTATTTTGATGATGGGTTTCGTTTCGAAATGTACTTAGACAGAATTTGGTAGTCTGTTGATTTACAAAGATTTTACATTTTAATCATAAGCTATATATCACATACTTGTCGGTTTATCACAATAAGCTGATGGCGGCTGCCTGAATTGTCAGTTTGATTACGTTGTACGCAGACAAAAAACAAGTATTGATTGAAAAAACGACAATTCTGTTTGAATATTTAGAAAATAGTTCTATCTTTGCATCCACTTTCGCAAGGGCGTTTAGCTCAGCTGGTTCAGAGCATCTGCCTTACAAGCAGAGGGTCGGGGGTTCGAATCCCTCAACGCCCACAGGAAAACAAGCCATGCGGAAATAGCTCAGTTGGTAGAGCATCAGCTTCCCAAGCTGAGGGTCGCGAGTTCGAACCTCGTTTTCCGCTCTTTTTTCTGCTGTTATAGCTCAGTGGTAGAGCACTTCCTTGGTAAGGAAGAGGTCACGAGTTCAAGTCTCGTTAACAGCTCTATCAAACATAGTCTTTAAAGACTTCACACGGGAATAGCTCAGTTGGTAGAGCATCGGTCTCCAAAACCGAGTGTCGGGAGTTCGAGCCTCTCTTCCCGTGCAGATTTGACAAAGCCGTCTCTTTTTGAGGCGGCTTTATTTGTTGGTATTGTGCCCTGTTAGACTGAAGCGTACAAATAAAAAAAGTAGGATACACACTTGTGTATCCTACTTCTCATTATACCGTGGAGCGTATCGGACTCGAACCGATCACCTTAACACTGCCAGTGTTACGCTCTAGCCAGATGAGCTAACGCCCCAGCTTTATTTTGCGGTGCAAAGATACGCATATTCCTGAAAGTATCAAGCCTGTCCTCTCCTTTTTTTTCTTTCTTCCTCTCTTTTTTTAGCAATATACCATCCGATAGCTGATGCTATAAAAGAAACACCAGCATAACCGACAACATAATACCAGTCTGACGGTTGGTAATAGATAAATAAAGCCGGGACAAAAAGAACAGTAATGGCAAGCGGAAACCACCAACCATAAGGGCGCACGACTCCATAAGAATAAGAGCAAACAAAGCAAATAATGGGATTTACAATGGCCGGGAACAACCAAGCTACGGTCTCCGCGCTGCAAAACATAGGAAACACGTAAAATCCGACAAGAGCTAAAATCAGATAAGTAATTAGTTCTCTCATGACAATAATATTATTTATACAGTAAAAATATGCAAGGGATTTTTGAGAGCTCCGGAATATTGCCTTTCCAGTCCTTTATGCTACGTGTTTTAATGTATTCATCTTCACACGTCAGGTTGGCCGCGATGCATAGTTTGGTCTGCGGACGACAAGTCTTCAGAATATCATCAAGCATTTTGTGGTTACGATAAGGCGTCTCGATAAAAAGCTGAGTCTGATTCTCAGAATAAACACGTTGTTCCAACAGTTTTAATGTTTTGGCACGCTCCCCGGCCTCGATAGGTAAATAGCCATGAAAAGCAAAACTTTGCCCATTGAAGCCGGACCCCATAACAGAGAGAATGATAGACGAAGGACCGACCAAAGGAACGACTTTCAATCCTTTCCGTTGTGCGATAGCCACCACATCTGCTCCCGGATCAGCCACTGCAGGACAACCAGCTTCAGAAATGACCCCCATAGCCATGCCGCCTTCCAACGGCTTAAGATAACCGGAAATAGCCTCGGCAGATGTATGCTTGTTGAGCGGATAGAATGACAACGTGTCTATGTCAATCGCAGAATCCACCTTTTTGAGAAAACGACGTGCAGAACGGACATCTTCGACGATGAAATGCTTTATCTCACGAATGATACGACAATTATAAGCAGGCAAGACAGAATCAATGGGAGTGTCTCCCAACGTAACAGGAAGTAGATAGAGAGCAGTTTCCATACAGCATTTTAAAATAGAAAAAAGGAACGCAGCCCGCAAGAACTATACGGCCTACGCTCCTTCTTGTTATACAGAGAATTTATCCGTAGATAATCTTTCCGTGTTCATCTTTATACTCATCGAGTCCCTTCTCATAAGTCGCCATAGCACGCAAACTCATGCCGACACTGGAGAAGCCTCCGTCATGATAGAGGTTTTGCATGGTCACCTTCTTGGTCAGATCGGAGAACATCACGATGCAGTAATCCGCACATTCAGCAGCAGAAGCATTACCCAGAGGCGACATGCGGTTTGCAAAGTCAAAGAGCTTATCCATGCCCTTCACACCTGAACCGGCCGTAGTCATGGTCGGTGACTGGGAAATCGTATTCACGCGCACACGGCTTTCACGACCATAAATATATCCGAAACTACGAGCTATAGACTCCAACAAAGCCTTTGCGTCAGCCATGTCATTGTAGCCATAGAATGTGCGTTGCGCAGCCACATAGCTCAATGCAATGACGGAACCCTCGTCCGCGATGGCCTCTTGCTTTTTGGCCACTTGCAGCATCTTATGGAAAGAGATGGCCGAGATGTCGAGTGTAGTTGAAAGCATGTTGTAGTCCAAATCATCATAAGTGCGTTTCTTGCGCACGTTGGGAGACATACCTATGGAGTGGAGCACAAAGTCTATTTTACCACCCAAGATTTCTACCGAACGCTTAAACACATTTTCCAGATCTTCCACACTGGTTGCATCTGCCGGAATAACTTCACAATGGAGCTTCTCAGACAAAGCTGAAACTTGTCCCATACGCACAGCTACGGGTGTATTCGATAAGGTAATCGTTGCACCCTCTTCAACAGCCCGTTCTGCTACTTTCCAAGCGATTGATTGCTCATTGAGAGCACCAAAGATAATACCTCTTTTTCCTTTCAATAAGTTGTAACTCATAAGTCGATATTTGATTAATTCAGCGCAAAGATACGACGAAATCTTAATAATAACAGCAAAACTTTGCCTGAAAAGGCAAAATTGATGCTATTTTGTTGCCTATTCCTCTTTTGAAAAGCGAATATATGTTATCTTTGTCCCGACAATATTTATCCTACTAATAACCAACATCAAATGAACACACATCTGACTAAAGCCTTTGTTATGGCCATGGGCTTGGCCTTATTTGCGTCATGCCAGTCCACACCTACTGCCAACCAAGAATCTGCAACCGTTTCCATCATCAGCGAAGACACGTATGCCAACCTTCCGTTTGAGATGGACAAAGTGAGACAACCGGCGTTTCCCGCCTATGAAGTTTCAATCGTCGACTTCGGAGCCAAACCTGACGGCATAACCCTCAATACCGAAGCTATCAACAAAGCCATCCGGCAAGTGCATGAAAAAGGCGGAGGCAAGGTCATCGTCCCCGCCGGACTCTGGCTGACCGGTCCAATCGAACTTCTAAGCAATGTCAACCTGCACTTGGAATACAACGCACTGGTGCTTTTCTCTGCCGACCATTCGCTCTATCCCATCATCTCCACATCCTTTGAAGGACTGAGCACGATGCGCTGCCAGTCACCCATCTTCGCACGGAATGCGGAAAACATCGCCATCACCGGCCACGGCACCATCGACGGCAACGGTGACACATGGCGTCCGGTGAAGAAAAGCAAACTCACCGAAGGACAATGGAAGAAGCTCTTGGCATCCGGAGGCGTGACCAACGAGAAGGGCGACGTGTGGTATCCCAGCCAGGGCGCACTCGACGGGGCCACCGTGACAAAAGACTTCAATGTGCCCGATAGTGAAATCGTCAATGCCGACAACCACCCGGGATGGGAATCCATACGCGACTTCCTCCGTCCCGTGCTCCTGAGCTTCTCCGAGTGCCGGACAGTGCTTCTCGAAGGCGTGACATTCAAAAACTCCCCCAGTTGGTGCCTGCACCCGATGATGTGCGAACACCTGACGGTCAATAATATCAGCGTCTCCAACCCCTGGTATTCACAAAACGGCGACGCCCTTGACATCGAATCATGCACCAACGTCCTCGTGCTCAACTCCACCTTCGACGCCGGAGACGACGCCATCTGCATCAAATCGGGCAAAAATGAAGAAGGACGCAAACGCGGCATACCGACGCAAAACGTCATCGTGCGCAACAACACCGTCCTGCACGGACACGGAGGGTTCGTCGTCGGCAGCGAGATGTCCGGCGGTGTGAAAAACATCTTCGTGGACAACTGCACCTTCCTCGGCACGGACGTCGGACTCCGCTTCAAGAGCACACGCGGACGTGGCGGCATCGTGGAAAACATACATATAAATAAGGTGAACATGATAAACATCCCCGGAGAACCCATACTCTTCGACCTCTTCTACGGAGGAGCTTCGGCTAAGGACGACGTGCCTCCCGTGAGCGAAGAGACACCCGTGTTCCGCAACATCTACATCGACGACGTCACCTGCAAAGGCTCCGGACGAGCCATCTTCTTCAACGGACTGCCGGAAATGCCCATCGAAAATATCAACCTGAACGGAATCACCATCTCCGACGCAACCGAAGGAGCTGTCCTCAGCCATGCCAAAGGGGTCAATATCGACCGGCTGACCATCACAACCAAGACTCCTTCGCCCACAGTAAGCCTGCGCAATGTCTCGACTATCAAAATCAACGGGCAAGCCATCGACGAGGTGGGTGAAGAAGGCAAGACGCTCAACTTCGACAATCACTAAACACATACGAGATATACAATGAAACACATCGCTATCCTTCTGTTTGCCCTGGCCGCTGCCCCGACGGCGGCCTCGGCGCAAACCCCAGAAAAGACCGTCAGCATCACGGTCGAAAACACCTGGGACAAAGCTAAAACAGACGAACCTGTCGTCATCCGTCTGGCCGACCTGAAGCCCGGCTTCGAAGTGCGTTCGGCCACGGTGTACAGAGGCACAGAGGAAATCCCTTCCCAGCTCGACGACCTCAACCGCGACACACAGGCCGACGAACTGGCTTTCGTCGCCGACATCCCCGCCGGAGCGAAGGAAGACTTCCGCATCGTCCTCTCCCCCACACCGTCTGCCAAGACTTATCCGGCACGCACCTACGCCCAAATGCGCCTCAACGACAAGGGCCAGAAGTGCCCGCACATCCAGTACATCACCTTCGACGGCCGTGTCCCCGTCAAGCAGTCATACAGCGCGATGTACCACCACGGGCCTGCTTTCGAGTCTGAACTCGTCGCCTTCCGTGCCTACATGGACAACCGCCAATCCATCGACCTCTACGGCAAGAAATACCAACGGCTGGAACTCGCCGAGACCAACTTCTATCCGAAGAAAGAACAACTCGCCGCAGGCTATGGTGACGATGTCCTCTGGGCCGGAACGAGCATCGGTGTGGGTTCCTTCCGCGGCTGGATAGACGGCAAACTCCAGACCATCGACTCCGTCGCCACACGCAGCGCAGGCGTATTGGCCTCAGGCCCCGTGCGCACAGTCATCGAGTTCTTCGACCGTGACTGGCAATACGACGGCGCGACGCTCAACATGACCCAACGCTACACCCTCTACGCCGGACACCGCGACGTCCGCGTCGACATCTCCTTCAAGGAAGAAGATGCCACACACAAGGCATTCGCCACCGGCATACAGAAGCTGGAGCGTGACAACGTGGGCTTCCTTGACGCCGACGGGTTGGCAGGCTCCTGGGGGAGCAACCTCGCCTACAAGAACGACACCGTGAACCACCCGCGTGAGACCGTCGGCCTGGGCATCTACGTCCCCGGACGATTTGTCACGCTCACGAAGGAAGACGACATCAACTACCTTATACAAATGCACACCAACCGCGACCGGCAGCTCACCTACTTCTTCACCTTCGCCGCCGCCAAGGAAGAAGAAGGATTCAAGGACAGCCGTGCGTGGTTCGACCACCTCGTGGAGTGGCAAAGCCGCCAGGCACACCCGTGCAAAGTAACCATCAAAAATTAAATCACCAGAGAAACATGAAACGAAAAACATCACTCCTCGCCAGCCTCATGCTGGCCTTCACACTGCCCCTCGCGGCACAACAAGCCGAGCCATACCGCTCGCAAGTCTGGGTCGCCGACCAAGGCGACGGCACGTACAAGAACCCCGTGCTCTACGCTGACTACTCCGACCCCGACGCATGCCGCGTCGGCGACGACTTCTACCTCACCTCTTCCAGCTTCAACTGCGTCCCCGGACTCCAGATACTCCACTCGAAGGACCTCGTCAACTGGACCATCATCGGCTCCGCCGTGCCTTGGGCCGTTCCCCCGACAAGCGACACAGCTCCCCAGCACGGCAAGCGCATCTGGGCCCCCTGCATACGCCATCACGACGGATGGTTCTACATCTTCTGGGGCGACCCTGACCAAGGAGCTTTCATGGTCAAAGCCCAAGACCCCCGCGGCCCCTGGACAGAACCCGTCCTCGTCAAGCCCGGCATCGGCATCATCGACACCACCCCTCTCTGGGACGACGACGGCCGCGTCTACATGGCCCACGCCTACGCCGGCAGCCGCGCCCAGCTCAAGAGCGTCATCGCCGTCTGCGAACTCTCGGCCGACGCCTCACGCGCCATCACCCCCTCACGCATCGTCTTCGACGGCCACGAAGGGCAAGGTACGTGCGAAGGACCGAAATTCTACAAACGGGGCGGCTACTACTACATCTTCCACCCCGCAGGAGGCGTACCGACCGGTTTCCAGACCGTCCAACGCTCGAAGCACGTCTACGGTCCGTATGAAAACCGCATCGTGCTCGCCCAGGGCAAGAGTCCCGTCAACGGCCCTCACCAAGGAGCATGGGTCGACACCCCGACGGGCGAAGACTGGTTTCTCCACTTCCAGGACGTCGGCGCATACGGACGCCTCGTCCACCTGCAACCCATGCGCTGGATTGACGACTGGCCCGTCATCGGCATCGACGACGACGGTGACGGCTGTGGTGACCCCGTCCTGACATACAAGAAGCCCAACGTCGGCAAGGAATACCCCATCTGCACCCCGCAGGAAAGCGACGAGTTCGACAGCATGACCCTCGGACTGCAATGGCAGTGGCAGGCCAACTACAATGAGAAGTGGGCCTACTGCGCCGGCGACCGCAGCCTCCTGCGCCTCTACTCCTACCCCGTCACGGAGACGTACAAGAACCTCGGCGACGTGCCCAACATGCTCCTCCAGAAGACCACAGCTCCCGCACAGACCGTCACCGTCAAGATGACCTTCCGGCCCACGTCCAAATACCGCGGCGAGCGCACGGGCCTCACCATCTTCGGCCGTGACTATGCCGCCCTCACGGTGGAAAACAGCGAACAGGGCCTCGTGCTCTCCCAAGTCGAGTGCCGCCAGGCCGATAAGGGAAAACCCGAAACGGTGAACGAAACAACGACCCTCAAGGACAGCACCTTCTACCTCCGCGCCGACATCCGCGACTCGGGCGAGAAGCTCAGCAAGAGCGAGGGAGGACACGACCAGCGCGTGATGTGCCAATTCTCTTATAGCACCGACGGGCGCAAGTTCCGCCCGCTGGGCAAACCCTTCCAAGTGCGCGAAGGCACGTGGATAGGCGCAAAACACGGCATCTTCTGCACCCGCCCGCACATCGTCACGAACGACGGCGGATGGGTCGACGTCGACTGGTATCGCGTGACACGATAAGCACACTTTTTCCTCTATATTTCACTTCTGAGACGCCTGCCATGCGCGATGCAGCGCAGCGTCCGTCCCCTTTCCCGCCCGGCGCAGCAATGTGCCGGGCGGATTTCATATAATATAATGTGGGATGCGCGCGAAGGCGCACCTCCCTCCCGTTTTATGTTTAAGAACATGTATGAAACGTTTGGAATCTCCCCGATAAGTCCTATATTTGGACATGGATGGAGAGATACGTAAGTTCGTGGTATGGTAAATATATCCAACGAATAGGATACATGCGGAACTACCCGACTGACACATTATAATGTGTCTGCATGAGACATTATAATCTCTCCGTCGGACACATTATAATCTCTCCATCGGACACATTATAATGTGTCGACTGCCCACTTTACATACTCCCTTTCGGGGCAGGCCGGACACTCCGAAAAGGAAATGCAACAGAGAGAAATAACAAATGTATAATATTTTAAATCAGATGATTATGGCAGTACCTTACAAAATTCAGCGCAAGCGCAACCCCCAAAAGCCCAATGAGCCGGGACAGTGGCACGCAGTGCCTAAGACGGGAAGTCCCGTAAAGGAAAAATTCATGACACGTATGGCGACGGAAGACACCACCGTGGCCGACATCGAACTGGCCGCAGCGGCCAAACTCATCGGCAAGTTCATCTACAACCAGAGCATACAAGGCAAGCGTGTGCGCATCCCCGGATTGGGGTCGTTTCGTGTGTCGTTTGGCAGTGAGGGCGTAGACGACATCATGGACTTCCACACGGGGTTGATCCGCAACGTGAAAATCGTGTTTACCCTCGACAGCGACCTACGTGCCTCCATCTTGAACGACATATCGTTTGAAAATGCGGGCGTCGACGACGAAGGCGTGCAGTATGCGTCGCTGGAAAACTACAAGCAGGTGAAAGGCCTCTCGGGAGACAACACGCAGGGAAGCGGCACGCCCGGCACGGGCGGAGGCTCGGACGACGGCAACGACGATGGCGAACTTTGACCCCCGCCCCCGGCCTCAGGCGTATGGGCGAAGTGCCGTCCCCCGTCCGCGAGGGGGCGGCACTTCCGTTTCCCGGAGGGAGAAAATGACGTTTTTCCAAAAAATATCCGTCCATCGAGAAAAAAGTAGGCCAAAGTCTTTGTATATTCCATAGATTACTTATATTTGTCGAGCAAAAAGTAAGAACGATTAAAATCTTATACCTCCATGAAAAAGCAGATAAAATTCAGTCTTGTCTACCGGGACATGTTCCAATCATCCGGTAAGTACCAACCTCGCATCGACCAACTGGAGCGAGTAGCCCCGCACATCATCGACATGGGTTGCTTCGCCCGTGTGGAAACCAACGGCGGCGCCTTCGAACAGGTCAACCTGCTCTATGGCGAAAACCCGAACAAGGCCGTGCGTGCCTTCACTAAGCCTTTCAACGAGGTGGGCATCCAGACACACATGCTCGACAGAGGCCTGAACGCCCTCCGCATGTATCCCGTCCCGGCCGATGTACGCCGCCTGATGTACAAGGTGAAGAAGGCGCAAGGTGTGGACATCACGCGTATCTTCTGCGGACTGAACGACGTGCGCAACATCATCCCCTCCATCAAGTATGCACTTGAGGCAGGCATGATCCCGCAGGCGACGCTCTGCATCACGACTTCGCCCGTGCACACAGTCGACTACTATTGCGGCATCGCCGACCAGCTCATCGCCGCCGGCGCTCCCGAAATCTGCCTGAAGGACATGGCCGGCATCGGCCAGCCCGCCATGCTGGGCGAACTGGTGCGCCGCATCAAGGAGAAACACCCCG
Source organism: Phocaeicola coprophilus (assembly GCA_016900015.1). Classification (GTDB taxonomy): domain Bacteria; phylum Bacteroidota; class Bacteroidia; order Bacteroidales; family Bacteroidaceae; genus Phocaeicola_A. Next base: position 130,495 of record JACJJM010000003.1, read on the forward strand.
ATGTCATCATACAGTATCACGGCCACTCCGGCCCGGGCCTCTCGATGGCCTCCATCCTCGAGGTCTGCAAGAACGGAGCGGACATCATCGACACGGCCATGGAGCCCCTCGCCTGGGGTAAGGTCCACCCGGACATCATCTCCGTGCAGTCGATGCTGAAGAATGCAGGCTTCGACGTGCCTGAAATCAACATGAACGCCTACATGAAAGTGCGTAGCCTGACACAGGAGTTCATCGACGACTTCCTGGGCTACTTCATGGACCCGACGAACAAATACATGTCTTCTCTGTTGCTGGGCTGCGGCCTGCCGGGCGGCATGATGGGCTCGATGATGGCCGACCTGAAGGGCGTCCATGCAGGCATCAATATGATACTCAAGGGCCAAGGCAAAGAGCCGCTCTCCATCGACGACCTGCTTGTCATGCTCTTCGACGAAGTGGCCTACGTATGGCCGAAGCTCGGCTATCCTCCCTTGGTGACACCGTTCAGCCAGTATGTGAAGAATGTAGCGCTGATGAACGTCATGCAGCTCGTCAAGGGCGAGGAACGTTTCACGATGATTGACAACCACACGTGGGACATGATTCTGGGCAAGAGCGGACGCCTGCCCGGCAAGTTAGCTCCCGAAATCATCGAACTGGCAAAATCGAAAGGCTACGAGTTTACGGAAGAAGATCCGCAGAGCTATTATCCTGACGAACTGGACAAGTATCGCAAGGAGATGGACGAAAACGGTTGGGAATACGGCGAGGACGACGAAGAACTGTTCGAACTGGCCATGCACGACCGTCAGTATCGCGACTATAAGTCAGGCGTGGCTAAGAAACGCTTCCTTGACGACTTGCAGCGTGCCAAGGACGCCGCCATGGCCAAGAAGGGCTTCGATGAAGAGACCATCAAGAAGATGAAGCGTGCGAAGGCCGACCCGATTGTGGCACCGCGCCGCGGCCAAATCCTCTACGGAGTAAACTTCAACGGCGAACTGATGGAGCCGTTCGTAGGCCGCAAATACCAGCACGACGAAGTGTTCTGTTCGATTTCGACTCCGTGGGGTGAAAACGAGGACATCCTCACGGGATTCACAGGCCGCGTAGTAGAAGTCTGCGCCAAACAAGGGCAGACGGTCAATGCCGGCGAAGTCATCGCCTACTTGGAACGTTCGGAAATATTTGCCTAAGTTGTTCAATAAAAAAGTTAAAAAAAAGCGGCCTCGGGGAAGCGATTCCCCGGGGTCGCCTGCTTTTCATTCGGGCAAGTCGAGACGGAAGACGATGCGGAACACGCCGTCGGCATAGCGTGTGCTGCTGATGCGGAAACGCCCGATCTCGGCCGTGTGGGCCACGTGGGTGCCAATGCAGGGACAGGCATCATAGTCGCCGACACGTACGATGCGGAGCGTAGAGCTTGCGTCTTCGGGCAACTTACCGAGGTCAAACAGCCGGACTGCCTCTTCCTGCGTCATGTAGTCCATCGTGACGGGCAGGTCGCGGGCGATGACTTCGTTGACCCGGCGTTCGATTTCGGCCACCTGCTCCGCCGTGGGACACGTGGGAAGCTGATAGTCCAGCTTGCTTTTCTTGCGTTCGATATGCGTATGTCGCGAACGTTCGCAACCGAACATGCGCACCATGGTCTGGTTGAGGATATGTTCGGCGGTATGCGCAGGAGGAAACTCCTGCTTGTTGTGTTCGTTGAGTTGAGGTTGTTGCTCCATAGGGTTGACTGTTTTAGTTCGTAATTTTCGGCGAAAGTATAACTAATTTTGTTCCTATCACCTATCTTTGCCCCCTGATTTAATCTAAAAACCCCAAAGACATGTTTAAGAAACTTGTAGCCATCGAAAACACGCTGCTCCATGAGGATGCTCTGAAGAAGTTGTCCGACTATGCGGCATGTGTGGAACTGCATGACGAGCGTGCAGCTGATGAGGATGAGCTAATCCGTCGGATAGGCGATGCCGACGCAGTGCTGGTATCCTTCAAGACGACAATAAGCAAGACGGTGCTCGACGCCTGCCCGAACATACGCTATATCGGAATGTGTTGCACGCTCTACGAGCAAGCCTGCAACGTCGACCTTACCGAGGCCCGCAAGCTGGGCATCACCGTGACAGGCGTACGCGACTACGGCGACGAAGGTGTCGTGGAGTATGCCATCAGCGAGCTGGTGCGTTTCCTTCATGGCTTCGGCGAATGCCAGTGGAAGCCAGTCCGGCAGGAACTGACACGGCAGAAAGTGGGTGTCATCGGCCTGGGCCGCACGGGCCGCATGCTGGCCGACGCCTTCCGTTTCCTCGGAGCTGACGTGGCTTACTACAGCCGCACACGCAAGACAGATGCCGAGGAAGCTGGCATAGCCTACCATCCGCTTCAAGACCTCCTTCGCCACTCCGACATCGTGTTCACCTGCCTTCCCCGCAACACCCGCCTGCTGGGCGAGGAGGAGTTTCGTCTGATGGGCAACGGGCGCATCCTGCTGAACACATCCATAGGGCCTACATTTGATGTAGCCGCGCTGAAGGCTTGGCTGACTGCCAACGACCACAGTTTTTACTTCTGTGACGGCACAGGCATGGGAACAGCCGTAGACGAACTGGCCGGTCATCCACAAGTGATGTACACGCCGGTTGTCGCAGGCTCGTCAGCACAAAGCATCGAACGCCTGTCCCGGAAAGCACTGGCAAATATCGAGGCTTACTTGCGCCAAAACGGAGAATTGTGAAGTTTCAACGCCTGAAAGGACAGGAAGGGAACTGCTGTCCGGACCGCCGTGCCGGAGCGACAGTTCCCTTTATTTGTAACACATAAGGCCGGACCTGCCCGGCAAAATAGACAGACACCTTACGGAGAAACTTCCCCGGACGTCCTGCCGGGTCGAAGGTGACAATGACATACCCCGTCTGTCCGGGTTGCACGGGACGTTTCCCATACGAGGCCCGCAAGCATCCGCAGGAAGTACTGACACGGCTCAATGCGACGACCGTATCCCCCTCATTGACAAAAGAGAACTCACAGCGGGGAAGCCTTACAGTGTCTTCCGGTATCGTGCCCAAGTCAAGGGTCGTACGGGCAAATCTCACTTGAGCGTGGACGAATCCACACATAACTAACAGGAAAAGACAAAAAAGAATATGCCGTCGAGAAACCATTGTCTAATCGGTTTAATGGGCACAAAGGCTGAATTTATCCCGTAATTGCTACCTTTGCACCCTGTAAACATTCATCTATTCTTTATGATACGTTCTTTCTTGATTGTTGGCTTGGGGAGTTTCCTGGGCGGAGGCTTGCGCTTCCTCTTCTCCCGTCTGGTTCAAACCTACGTGCATCATCCGTTTCCCTTGGCGACATGGGCCGTCAATGTGCTGGGTTGCCTCCTTATCGGGATGCTCAACGGTTATTTCGAACGCAGCCACCTGCTGAACCCTGACATACGGCTTTTCCTGACAGTAGGCCTCTGTGGAGGATTCACTACTTTCTCTACTTTCATGAACGAGAACTTCCAACTACTGAAAGGCGAGCAATTTTTCATTCTCACGCTCTATGCTTCGCTCAGCCTGCTCATAGGCTTACTGGCCGTATGGGCGGGATACGCCCTGTTTACCCGAGGTTGAGCCGAAAGACGCCTCTCACTCGTCCAACAAAGAAGACGACTTCAGAGCTGCCAAAGCCGCATCATACTCTTCCACCATCTCGCGCATGACCTCAGCCACGGTCTGCGATTGTCGGAAAAGCGAAGCTACTTGGCCCAACTCCAATTCTCCGTCCTCAAGGTCACCTTCGAAGATGCCCTTCTTGGCGCGGCCGCGTCCCAAGAGTTCGCGCAGCTCTTCCACAGACGCCCCACGGCTTTCCGCTTCCTCCACCGCTTGGCAAAACGCTCCCTTCACCAGTCTGGTGGGAGATAGCTTTTTAAGCAACAACTTCGTGTCACCCTCCTCCAACGTAAGTCCATACGCCTTAAAGTCTGGATGTGCAGAGCTTTCCTGCGTCAAGGCGAAACGTGTGCCCACCTGAACACCTTCAGCGCCCAAAGCCATGGCAGCCAGCAATCCCCGTCCTGTCCCAACGCCTCCTGCTGCAATCAAAGGCAGGCTTGTCGCACGACGTACCGCCGGAATCAAGCAGAAAGTGGTCGTCTCTTCACGTCCGTTGTGTCCTCCGGCCTCGAAGCCCTCGGCTACGACTGCATCCACTCCGGCTTCCTCACACTTGCGTGCAAAGCGGGACGACGACACCACATGAGCCACCGTAACACCGTGCTCTTTCAAAAACGGTGTCCACAGCTTGGGATTGCCAGCTGAAGTGAAGACCACCTTCACCCCTTCCTCGACCAGCAAATGCATAATCTCCTTAATCTGCGGATACATCAACGGCACATTGACGCCAAACGGCTTGTCCGTAGCTGCCTGACATTTACGGATATGTTCACGCAACGTGTCGGGATGCATGGAACCAGCTCCAAGCAAACCCAATCCTCCGGCATTGCTGACAGCCGATGCCAACCGCCAGCCACTACACCACACCATGCCACCTTGGATGATGGGATATTTAATCTGAAACAGAGAAGTAATTCGGTTCATAAGCTAATCATGTTTATTTCTTGGGATAACCCACAGGATTGTTCAACAAAGGTATCTGCTGCTCGCCCAGCTTCAACAGTCGGCGCACGGCAGGCTCATCCATCGAAGCACGCGGGACGGTGCACAGTCCGACAGATGCACAAAACAGGCTTACGTTCTCCGACACGATGCCGGCATCCATCGCAGCCATCAGTTTCACCCGTTCGCCTTCCATGCCGAAACGGGAAAGGTCAGACACAAACAGGAGTATGACGGGAAAGTCCTTGACAAAGTCTTGGGCTCGGGCCGGAGACGGAGGACCTGCCAACGCTTCACGATGGTCGCCTTCAGCCACTTGCTGCAAGGCATGCTCCTGCGGCAAATAGAGGTACACGCCCTCTGCCGTGAACACATAGATGTCAATATCTTGCTTGTTCAGGGCCGAAGGAGCCGTGCGGCGTCCCTCTTCAGGGCGGTTTATGCCGTTAGCAGCCCAAATCACATCAGACATATCATTCAAACTCAATTCTTCCGATGAACATTCACGCACAGACACCCGGTCGGCCAAAGCCTGCATCACAGCTGTGCCACGTGTCTTGTCCGGTTCGGGAAGACGGATGACATTCGTGTCTTGCGCCTCGGCCCATGTCATGCAACCCGCAGTCACAGCAGCCATAACTAATCTCTTCATAATTCTTCTTTTGGTTTAAACATAGATGTTACTCTACGAATATAAGCCTTTTCCGAATACCCTCATCTGAACGAACGTTAAAACATGGCTTTCTGTTCCACTTTTATCCACTGTCCCGTCACCGGATGGCGAAATTCCAGGCGTTCGGCATGCAGATAAAGGCGGTCTGACGAACGGCCATAGAGCGTGTCGCCGACAATGGGAGCATCCAAGCCCAAAGGATGAGCGGCATGGACGCGCAACTGATGCGTCCGCCCGGTCAATGGGTAGAGTGCCACACGGGTATATTCCCCCTCACGCCCAAGTACCTCATAGCGGGTGACAGACGGCTTCCCATAAGCCTGGTTTACCTGCTGTAACGGACGTTCGTCGGGGTCGGGACACAAGGGCAGACGGACAAAACCTTTGTCTGCCGGAGGCCAGCCGTCCAGCAACGCCACATAGCGTTTTCTCACCGCACGGGTTTCAAACAAAGCCTGCATGGCTGCATGGACTTGTTTGTTCTTGGCCAACAGCAAGAGGCCTGATGTCGCCATGTCCAGACGGTGGACCACAAGCGGACCGTCAGCCTGGGGACAACGGCGGCGCATCCACTCCCACACGGAAAAACCATCCTCCTTGCCCGGCACTGAAAGCATACCGGCAGGCTTGTCAACCAAAACCAGATAGTCATCCTCCCACACCACTTCCGGCTCCATCCGCCTACGTGCGGCGTCAAGGAGCGGATTGGCCTCCACGTCAAGTCCCTGCAACATGTGTTTCAAGATGGGTTCACACTTGCTGCGACAAGCCGGATAGTAATAGCCATGACGACGAAGTTCATTCTTGGGCGAATGTCCCCACCAGAATTCCGCCATACACAGAGGGCGAAGCGCATGCTCGTAGGCATACTGCAACAGCTTTGGCGCTGCACATTCCCCCGCACCGGCAGGCGGGACAGACCGTCCGGCCTCCGAAAAAATCTGGCAGAGGTCTTTCTCCTCGCCTCGGGCGTTCAGCATACAGAAATGACGAAAGAGTGTTTTCTGAAGTGCTGCCGAACGGCGATGACGCTCCTGTTTCCATGCGGCCAGTTGGCTGTCAAAAGCTTCCAATGCCTGCCGACACCGGGCTATCACTCCAGCCCAACGCTGCTCCAGCCTCCGGTATTCCGCCCGCTGATGCTGGCTCTCACGGCTGAGCATTTCGGCCTCCTGCAGACTGAGCGTCCCGCTCTGACGCCGGCTGTCGCGCACGGCTTTCGCTTGCGCCATCGCTGCGCGGGCATCCTCCAGTGCCATGCGGCTCTGTGCCTCGGCTTCTTCCAGTTCCTTACGGGCCTGTATGTAAGCATCCGATGAAGACAACGTTTCTATCTGATGATTGATAGCAGAGATTTTCCCTTCTTCCTCCCGGAAAAAACCGTCCGGCTGAAGCAAGTCATAGACAGGAGGCACGAAATAGTCATGCACATTCCTCCCGGCCAATATACCGGAAAAAGCTGCCAAGAAACCGAGACCACCCTCCTCATCCTGCACGACCAGCACTCCGAACATCTTCCCGGCGTCCAACTCCTCTGCCCAGTCGGCACGCCCTCTCAAATAGGCCTGCACCCGGGCGGCAGCATTCTCGCACAACGGATGGGGTGTGTAGTGAAACGGATATGTGAAATGCCGAGGAAGTTCGATTCCCTGCACACTGGCATCAAAACGATGAAGACATGATTGCATAATACATCTTTATTATATAAGTTCTCCAGCCCGGAAACCCTTGCAACCAAGAGCCACTAAAAAGCCCTGTTAAGGGTAGGCTTGCACGGCTTCCTTTCCGCTCCGGGACGCCTTCCTTTCCGTGGTCGGCTACCCTCCTTTCCGCTCCCGGCTACCCTTTATACCGTTCATGGCAGTTGGTTTTCCGGCCTGTTTTTCCGGGTTGGCAAAGATAGTGCTTATTTAGAAATACATCGCAGTTTCTTCCTCCTCCATCTGCCGGCCTGCACCAACAGAACCCGCGACAAATAATGAAAGGGACTTACTTCTGACTGGAAAATCCCACAGAAATGGATGGTTGGGAACTTTTTTAGTGCTGAATGATAAGTTTATGACCAATAAATTAGGAAATGCAAACGATTGTTTCTACATTTGGATAATTCTTAAATCACAGCCTTATGAAGATAGAGCATTATCCTGAAAAGAATCGTTTCGAAACCGTCGTCGACGGTGTGACGGCGTATGTGTCCTATGCGGAAGACGACACCTGTGTGGACATACGCCATACCATTGTCCCCGAAGCTATCGGCGGCAGAGGCATAGCCTCAGCACTCGTCCGTGCGACCTATGACTATGCACGCGCGAAAGGGCTGAAACCTGTGGCCACTTGTTCCTATGCAGCCGTCTGGCTGCAACGCCATCCGGAATATGAAGGAAGCACCAGTGCCGACTATGGCGGAGGAGACAGTTGCGCACTCTAAATCTGTTTTCCCCCTTTATCTTCAAACACCTCTTGTCATGAAACTGCCGACTCTACTCCCCTTCATGTGTGCCTGCCTGCTGCTCGCAGGATGCGCCCACCGGACATCGTCCCCGGCAGCGGAACTTGCGACCGACAGTATCCGCACGGACACGACTCCGACACGTCCCGCACCCAAGCCGTTGCTCAAGGGTACGGACATCGTGATAGAAAAAGACTTACTCTATGACAAGTACACCCTGAAGGACACCTACCCGCAGAAAGACACGGCATGGAGTTTCAAATGGACACTCATCGAAGAGTGGCTGGCAGAGGTGGAAAACATGCAACGCGACTCCACTTGCCGGTGGGTCGTGATGCAAAACTACAAGAACCGCAACCGGGAAGCTCCCGTCGTGAGGAACTATCATCGAAATGACTACGGCCGTGTCTCTGACAGCCTGAACATCGAGCGATACCAGTCCGCACCGCTCTATCTCCTCACCGACACGGCCGTGCCTGAACGCTACGGACGCGACGGCACGCTGGCCTACGGGGAGGGAGAAGAGGGTAGCTTCATGCGGATACGCCTCACAGGCTCTGGAGAAAAATGGCTCGTCCCCAAACGCTACTTGAAAGAGTTGCCCGACAGCACGCGGTTCCACCATGTCGTCATCGTCGACCGAGGCAGCCAGCACATCGCCACTCTGGAACGCCAGGCGAAAGGCCATTGGCTGGTGCGCAGCATGAACCCGTGCACCACCGGACGACGCCGGCCACCCTACGCACAACCCACACCGCTGGGCATGTTCCTGCTTCAGGAAAAGAAGCGGCGCATGGTCTACCTGAAAGACGGTTCGGCGGAACATGGAGGATTCGCACCCTACGCTTGCCGCTTCACCAACGGAGCCTATCTGCATGGTGTCCCCGTGAACGCACCCCACACCCAAGAAATCGAATACAGCTACTCACTGGGCACGACCCCACGTTCACACATGTGTGTACGTGTCGCAACTTCTCATGGAAAGTTCATCTACGAATGGGCGCCGGTGCTCCAGTCACTCATCATCGTCGTCGAATGACGCGGGAGGCTCATATTTAACATCTTACCTTCTGCCTAATCGGGAAATATGGATTATCTTTGCGGAAATTTTCAGCCTAAGACATCCATGCAGAGACTTCTATATTCCTTACTATTGTCAGTGCTTATCATACCCGGACTGTGCCTGCTGACAGGAAGCAGCACCGGCGAACCAGCTGTCACATCAACGCAGCCGGAAAATCCCGCGCCGACAACAGCCTACGAACAACTCTATGACACCCTCCAGCTCGACAGCCTTGTCAGCCGGGAAGCATTCCGCCAAGCAGTGGAGGGATTTTACAAAATCGAAAGCCGGAAACGGGACGTGCTCACGCTTATCGACTTTTCCAAACCATCCACCGAAAAGCGCCTGTTCGTCATCGACATGCAGAAGAGGAAATTGCTGTTCTCCTCCGTCGTGTCACACGGCAAAAACAGCGGGGAAAACTACGCGACATCCTTTTCCAACGAAAACGGTTCGCACAAGAGTTCACTGGGCTTTTATCTCACGGGCAACACCTATCAGGGGCGAAACGGCTATTCCCTCATCCTCGACGGACTGGAAAAAGGCATCAACGACCGCGCCCGCGAACGAGCCATCGTGATGCACGGGGCAGCTTATTCCAATCCGTCGGTCATCCGCTCATGCGGCCGTCTGGGACGCAGCTTCGGTTGTCCGGCAGTCCCTCAGGCACTCTCCCGCCCCATCATCGACGCCATCAAGGGAGGCAGCGTCATCTATATTTATGCTCCCAAGCCGGAGTATCTCGTCCGAAGCACCATCCTGTCACCCGAGCCCCATGCATAGAAGACGTTTATGCCGGCTCCTGCGCTGGAGCATGCTGGCTCTGCTGCTGGCTTTCATCTTCGTGTGCCAGCTCTGCCCGCAGGCCGGAGAATGGTATGCACGGCACATCTATCCCCACACCGCATCCATCCTCTCACGCACGGCTTCGCTCGTGCCGTTTTCTCTGGAAGAAACAGTCGCACTGGTCATCGGGATATGCCTGCTGGGCTACCCCATCCTCGCCCGCAGAGGTGGCCAAGGATGGAAACGCATCCTGCGAAGAGAAGCAGAAATCATCCTCTGGGTATATGCCTGGTTCTATTGGGGATGGGGGTTGAACTATTTCCGGGAGTCGTTCTATGTCCGCGCCGGAGTGAAGCCGGCTGCATACGAGGAAGCGAAGTTCCGTTCCTTCCTGCACTCGTACACCGACAGCCTGAACACCAACTACTGCGACGTGGCATCCATCGACACGCTGGCCGTGCAGCAAGACATCCGGACGCTCTACGCGACAGTGCCTGCCGGATATGGGCTGGACGCACCGGAATCCTATCACTGCCCGAAAGACCTATGGTTCAACACGCTTTATTCCCATGTTGGCGTCTTGGGATATGCCGGCCCGTTCTTTGTCGAAATGCAACTGAACGAAGAATTGTTGCCTTCCCAACATCCATTTACTTATGCCCACGAACTGGCTCACCTGCTGGGCGTCAGCAGCGAAGCGGAAGCCAACTATTGGGCCTATCGCATCTGTACGCAGTCCGGCCGTCCGGAAGTGCGGTACAGCGGCTACATGGGGTTGCTGTCTTACGTCATCATCAATGCCCGCGCCGTGATGGAACCTGAGACCTATCGGGAGTGGACACTCACCCTGCGCGATGAAGTCGTGCGGGAATTAGGAAACAGGGACACTTACTGGAGCGAAAAATACAGCCACGCATTGGGAAGCATCCAAGACTGGGTCTATGACCTCTTCCTCAAAGGAAACCAAATCACGTCCGGGAAAAAGAACTACGCCGAAGTCATCCAGATGATACTCTCCACCCACTAAGCCGGCGCGTGCATCTTTTTCAATATACGGGGAAACTGGATGGCAAAGATGGTCGTGCAGCAGATGGCAGCCAAAGCGTCGGAAATGCCTTCCGCGGCGAAGACACCCATCAGCCCGATGAACTTGGGAAGAATGATGGCCAGCGGCACCAGCAAGATCACCTTCCGCAGGAGCGCGATGAAGACCGACACGCGGGCCTGCCCCAAGGCGACAAACATGTTCTGACAAGCACGTTGCAGTCCGAAGATGGTCATGCCGCCGAGGAACACGGGCATCACCCGTTCCACGGTCTGAATCAGCACGTCATCACTCGTGAAAGCCGAGGCCACGAGATGGGGAAAGAGAATCATCAAGACTATCAACAGGAAATTGAACGAAAACATCACCGTCAGCGCCACCTTGAAGCAGGACTTCACACGTTCGCGGTCGCCATGCCCGTAATTGTAGCTCACGATGGGAATAAATCCTTGGGCAAACCCGGTCAGTGGCACACTCACCAACATCATGGCGCTCTGCATGATGGCCAGGGCACTTACGTAGATGTCGCCGAAGTGTTTCAGCCCCGTGTTGAGCACAAAGCCCACGAGACTCTCCGTGCTGGCCATGATGAAAGGAGACACGCCCAATGCAAGGATGCTCAGGACAATGCGCTTGTCCAGCTTCATGTAGCGACGCTCCAGACGGAGGGACGCCCGCTTGGACGTAAGAAATGACAAAACCCATGCGGCACTGCATGCCTGCGAGATGATAGTGGCCAATGCCGCCCCTTTCACGCCCATGCCAAAAGTGAAAATGAAGAGCGGGTCGAGCACGATGTTGAGGAATGCCCCGATGAGCACGGACTTCATGGCGATGGCAGGACGCCCCTGCGTATTGATGAACGTATTGAGCCCGACCGACACTTCCACAAACAGCGTCCCGAGCAGATAGATGGACAGATAGTCGACGGCGTAGCCTATGGTGTGTTCCGAAGCCCCCGTGAAAAGCAGGACGGGCCGCATGAAGATATATGCCGTCACGGACGTGAGCAATGTGAACATCAGCAGAAGAGTAAAGCCATTGCCCAGGATTTTCCCGGCACGCACACGGTCACCCTGCCCCAACGCGATGGCGGCCAGCGGCGCACCCCCTCCTCCCACGATGGCAGAGAAAGCCGAAATCAAGATGATGACAGAACTGGTCACGCCTATGCCTGCCAGCGCGTCAGTGCCTATGACCGGGATATGGCCGATGTAGATGCGGTCGACGAGATTGTACAACAGATTGACGATTTGTGCTGCCACGGCCGGAAGCGCCATTCGAAACACCAGCGGCAACATACGGTCCGTCCCCAGACGTTCCTCATAAACATTGCTCATTTTCTTTCATGCACTTAAAAATCGTGCAAATGTAAGCATTTTATGGCGGACGAGTCCGGATTTACTCCGCCTTTTTCACCTTCTGGCGAAGAGCTTTCACTTTCTTTTTCCCCAGCTTACGCGCCTTTTCCCATGCGGCTTTCCGAGCTTCATACTGCTCATATTGACGTTCGATGTAATTGTCTGCCATTGTATTCCAATCGTTTGTTTACTATATCCAATGATGTGCAAAGGTATAAAAAACGGAGCAAACGGCGGCTCGTCCGTCCGCTATTTCCCACACCCTCCGTCCTTCACAGCGGTCTTTCCGAAGCTGCACGGTCCTGTTTATGAAGAAAGACAGGCATATCCTTGAAAAAACATATGTGTCTATAATGAATAAGGTGTACACCTTATGAAGAAAACATAGTGGTGTTCCTCCACAAGCATAAGCGTGCGCATGCGAAGACACCGCCGTCACAGTCCGTGACGACAAGCATCCGCAGAAAAAAGAAAAGCCGGAAAGAAATACATCCCCCGTCCTTCCCGACACAATTATTCGAAGCGAATCGTCGTGTGGTCGTAATAATACCAATAAGTTTTCTGATGTGCCGCAGGCGAAAGCCGATAGAGCTGGTAGTCGCGGCCCACGGCGGACAGGTCGAAAGGAGGCGTCAGCTCGGCATGCCCGGCATAATAGAGGAAAAGCGCCTCCTGATAAGCACGCGGAAGGGAAGGTTCCACGTAACAATAATAGTTCAGCTCCGCGACAAACGTGTCCAGTTCTTTCCGCAACAAGAGTGCGCAGAGATAGTAATCCAGTGCCGGTTCGTTGCCCGTCTCTTCGTGGCAAAGACGTCGCAAATAGTCCGTGACGCTTTCCCCAGCACGAGGAGTATCGCCCAAATATTCATACACAGCCGTGGGTTTCAGCCACGTCGTGGCAGGAAGTCCGGCCTCAAACAGCAATCCGCGGGAAGCGTCACGCTGAGGATAGTCAAAAAGCTTCTCACCCAGCAACCCCGTGCGGCTCAGGGCATACGTCCGCAAGACCGTCAGTTCGCGCGATGTGCGGGGCGAGTCCGCACCGATGGACAACACGGCTTCATAATCGTCGCGTAGCAAAGCCGCATCAGCGGCAGTCTCATAGTGAAACACTTCATCCGTATTTCCCCACGCCATACATCCGACACAGAGCAGGAACAGCGTGAGGGTATTGGGCAACAAACGCCCCAGCCAGGTCTGTTCACGATTGTCATCGCCAAGCCAATCCCAACGCCGACACACCCACGACACTCCAAACAGTGCGACGACAGACAGCGGGATTATCCAACTCCAATGTCCGATAGAGACACTCTCGTAAATGCTTTTGTCAAAGCCCGTGATGCATGAAAGCAACAACACGGAAGGTAAATAGGTCAGCGCATGACAACGTTCGGGCAAACGCACAGCCTGGCTCACGCCAAACTGCACCAGGCAAAGCACCAGTGTAATAATCCATGTCCCCCAACGGGCGGCATACGCCGTCTGTCCGTCAGAAAGCACTTTCTGGAGCATCTCAAGCAAGTGGGTCTGAAAGAAAAGATAGAATGAGCAAAACAGAATAAAAACAAGGCCACACGCGATGCGTATACTACGTGCGGCCTTGTATCTTATTGTTAAACTTTTTGTCATGATATGCAATTATTCCTTTACTTTTCGGAGGACAACAGCCGATCGGGCAGGAATGTAGAGTTTCAACCACTCTTTCTTGTCCTTCGCATACAGAGGGTCATAGTTGGTGAAATGTCTCACCGTGTCGTCGGCCAGCCCGTTGCCTCCAAACTGCACGGCATCCGTATTGAGCACCACGTCGTATGAGCCTCGGGGCACGAGGAAGCCGTAATCGACAAACGAGCGCGTGGGACTGAAGTTGAAGACAAAGATATGGTCGCGACGCATATAAGCCAACACCTGGTCTCCATCATTGTGCCAAATCTCCACAACCGGTGTTTTCTGGATGTTCTTCACATCCTTAATGACGCTCAACATCGCCTTATCAAAATCACCCAAGTAGCAATAGCACAAGTCCTGATTGTCGACCAAACTCCACTGGCGGCGTGCATACTTGTAGCTCCACCCGTTGCCTTCACGTGGGAAATCTATCCACTCGGGATGTCCAAACTCATTGCCCATAAAGTTGAGATAACCTCCATTCAGCGTCGAGCTGGTCAGCAGGCGAATCATCTTGTGCAAGGCAATGCCGCGGTGTACCCGTTCGTTCTCATCTCCTTTCTTGAAATGCCAATACATATCGGAATCTACCAGACGGAAGATGATGGTCTTGTCCCCGACCAATGCCTGGTCATGGCTTTCAGCATATGATATGGTCTTCTCGTCTTTACGGCGATTGGTGACTTCCCAAAACATGCTGGACGGTTTCCAATCCTCATCCACCTTTTCCTTTATGATTTTAATCCAGTAGTCAGGTATATTCATTGCCAGACGATAGTCAAACCCATAACCGCCATCAAGAACAGGCAGTGCCAATCCCGGCATACCGGACACTTCTTCGGCAATAGTAATGGCCTTCGAGTTGACCTCATGAATCAACAAGTTGGCCAAAGACAAATAGCAGATGGCATTATCATCTTGGTGCCCGTTATAATAATCGTTGTAATTACAGAAGGCTTCACCCAATCCATGACTGTAATAGAGCATGGAAGTCACTCCATCAAAACGGAAACCATCGAATTTAAATTCCTCTAACCAATAACGGCAATTGGACAACAGAAAATGCAGCACTTCATTCTTGCCATAGTCGAAGCAAAGAGAGTCCCATGCAGGATGCTCGTGCCGTTCTCCCGGATAAAAATATTGATTGGGATCTCCTGCAAAGTTGCCTAATCCTTCGACTTCATTCTTCACCGCATGCGAATGAACAATGTCCATAATCACAGCAATGCCGTTTTGATGGGCCTCATCAATCAATTGCTTCAACTCGTCAGGTGTGCCAAAACGAGAAGATGGCGCAAAAAAACTGGATACATGATAACCGAAACTTCCATAGTAAGGATGCTCCTGGACTGCCATAATTTGAATGCAATTATATCCATCGGCAATCACACGTGGCAATACTTTTTCACGAAACTCTGTGTAAGAACCCACCTTTTCTTCCTCTTGTGACATGCCTATGTGGCATTCATAAATCAGTAACGGAGAAGTGTTCGGTCTGAAGACCCTTTTCTTAAATTTATAAGGTTTTTCAGGTTCCCACACTTGTGCACTGAAGATTTTTGTCTGCTCATCCTGAACGACTCTACGAACCCATGCCGGAATACGCTCTCCGCAACCACCGTCCCAATAGACTTTCAATTTGTACAAATCGCCATGTTTCAGTACATTGGGTTTCAACTTAATCTCCCAATTACCCGTGTTGCGCAAACGCTTCAACCTGAATTCAGGCTTTTCCTGCCAATCATTAAAGTCGCCGATCAAATAGATCTCGGTTGCATTGGGTGCCCACTCGCGGAACACCCATCCCTTATCCGTGCGATGTAATCCAAAATAAAGGTGACCCGACGCAAAATCAGTCAACGTCTTACGACCATTATTGGTCAGTTCCTTCACTTTATCCATCACATGTGCATGACGCCCATTGATAGCATTTTCAAAGGGCTCTAACCAAGAGTCATTCTTTAATAACCTCAACTTCAGTTCCATAACCAGGAAGACTAATTAGACACGTACTTTTACAATCACTTTCTGAATGGTTTCCTCGTCAGCTATGCAAGGAGCATGTCCATCTTGCGGGAAAAATATGGCAAACATTCCCGGATGGACCGGAATATAAGCTTCTGAAGGAAGCGTAAATTTTGTGATGTCCTTTTCTGCATTATAATCACCTTCCGGCAGATTACATGCCGGAGTGTATCCCATTACTTCCGTACAAGAAAGAGGAATTTGAATATCAATGAAATTCTTGTGAGTTTCCAGCTGAGCCTGTTCTTTTGTCTTTCCTTTAGCCATAGAAAAGTTTACGACCAAGTCTTTCCCTTGTAATTCCACTTTGCCCACTTCATGAGCCTTTAAATCGGTCGATTTCAAATATTCGATAGCTTTAGCAAACAAAGGATTTACCGAAGCATATTTTTCCAGATTGTCTAGTGTATCAATGATCATAATTCTTAAGGATTAAAAGAGTTTATATTATTTCAGTCGCACAAATATAATGAATTTTGTACTATATGTAACAAATCTTTGTGGATTTTTCCATTGCTTGCAAGAACTTCTTTCCCGGAATAGAAATCATCACCACCTGCAAACGTTGACAACTTGCCACCAGCCTGCTGCACGATGAGTGTTCCAGCTGCAATGTCCCATGGTCCAAGAAAGGCTTCCAATCGCGCTTCAAAACGCCCTGCTGCTACATAGCACAACTCCGCAGCCGCAGAACCTTGCACACGAATGCCTCCGACATGACCATACAACTGTCTTATGACATCGACCATGAATGCCCGACTCCGCTCTGCCTGATAAGGGAAGCCCAGCTGAATGAACGATTCATCCAGCAAAGACACAGATGAAACATGTATCTCATGCCCATTCATAAAGGCCGGACTGTCCTTCCATGCCCAAAAACATTCATTTCGACAAACTTCATACACGACTCCCACCAATAACTCTGCGGAATTTCGCAAAGCAATGCTAACACAGAAAGGAGCATTCCCGTGTATAAAATTGGTCGTTCCATCCAGAGGGTCAACAATCCAGCAATATTCTTCCGTCGTGTGGGAGGCACTGCCTTCTTCTGTAATGAAACCTGCTTCGGGCAGAATCTCACGAAGACGAGCGACAATCCG
Source organism: Phocaeicola coprophilus (assembly GCA_016900015.1). GTDB lineage: Bacteria > Bacteroidota > Bacteroidia > Bacteroidales > Bacteroidaceae > Phocaeicola_A. The sequence continues at coordinate 147,269 of JACJJM010000003.1, forward strand.
GCGCTCCGACTCCTTGTCGACATAAGATACATAGTCATGCGCTCCTTTCTTCTCCACACGCTCACGGTGGAAATTCATACATTCATGACGTAGAAAGTCTCCAGTCTCAAGAGCCAAACTACGGACCTCCTCTGTTATCTTTTCCAGCTCTAACATATTCTCTTCAGATTATAGCCTCACTTACTGACTGTGTCCAAGCGTCCAAACTTATATGTGCCTCGACGAATGACATTGCCGTCACCGTCCTTTTCTATAAATGGCCCATCTTTCACATCTTGCTTGAAGAATCCCTCAAAGCGGTTTCCGTCTTTATCAATCAATGTACCTTGCCCATCCTTCTTTCCTTTAGAAAACTGGCCCTTGTACATCGACCCATCCGAATTGACCAACTCTCCATAGCCGTCTGCAAGATTATCTTTCCATTCTCCTTTATAGACATCGCCGTTCATCCAGGTATAAGTGCCTTTGCCTTCACGCTTATTTTTTTTCCATTGTCCATCATAGACCGAACCATTAGCCCATGTGAATTTGCCGTTCCCAGTCTGTTCGCCATCGACAAAATCACCGACATACATGTCTCCGTTAGCATGAGTATAGATGCCCCGGCCTGTACGTTTCCCATGAAAATAGTCCCCTTCATATTTGTCTTTGTTATTATATATATAGGTACCCTTCCCATGCTGTTCGTTATTACTCCATTCTCCTATATATTCATCACCATTGGAATAATAGTATTTCCCTTTGCCATCGCGCATATCGCTCTTCCATTCGCCGACATAGCGTGACCCATCGTTCCAGTCCAATGTTCCTGTGCCATTCTTTTTGTCATTTTTCCAGTCACCCGTATAAAACGCACCGTTAGACCAGGTATATTTTCCTTTGCCTTCACGCTTGTCATAGGCCCAATTTCCTTCATAAATATCACCATTGTAATAATACATCGTGCCTATCCCATGCTGATGGTCGGCATACCACATGCCTTCATAGCGATTATTGTTATTGAAATATTTAATGCCTTTCCCATGACGGACATCCTGGTACCAATTACCTTCAAAACGCTCACCGTCCTTCTTGATATAGACTCCATAGCCTTCACGCTTCCCCTTTACATATTCACCTTCATAAGTATCACCGTTTTTAAAAAGGGTCTTGCCTTTTCCATTCGGTTTGCGACTTTTTATCTCACCGGTATATTCAGCCCCGTCTTTAAAAGTGTAATTACCTATTTTGATTTGTGCATTCCCGGAAAAAGGTATTGCGAACAAGAAGAATGCATATAATATGTATTTTTTCTTCATGAGTCATCTCTGTTTTATAGATTTGTTCAAATGTAACTGATTCCCTCTTATAGGGCCAAACTTATTAAGCTTTCTTTCACTTTCTGGCATATCAAGCATTCATTTCATCGCATTTTTTACCTGCGATTACCTCAGTAAAGCTTTCTTTACGCAAATATTTGCAAGCCATATCACGCACATCTTCAGCTGTGATGTCTGCCACAGTTTGCTGAGCACGTGTAAAAAAATCATCCGACAAGCCTGAAGTCTCCAAAAAGATGTAAGCATCAGCCATGGAAAAAGGACTCTCGTAACTGCGGCACATATCACCCATCACATAATTCTTCACCATGTCCAATTCCTCACTCGAAACCAGTTCGGCTTGCAACCGCTCCATCTCGTAGTTCACTTCCCTTATGACTTCATTCGCATATTCATTAGCAGCTTGTGTATTCACCACCAACATGTTGCGAAACGGATAAGCGACAAGCCCGGCACCGATACCATACGTATACCCCTTGTCTTCACGTATGTTTTTCATCAGACGACTTCCGAAATATCCGCCAAAAAGTGTTACCATAAATCGTAACTTCAAGAAGTCTGGATGCTGAGAATCTACCGTGAAACATCCCATGCGGACAGCACTCTGCAATGCTTCAGGACGCTCTATGAAACAACGCTTTCCATTCCAACTTTCAGGCAAGCAATCTACCAAAGAGGGAGAAATCCCCTCTGCACTACCCCACATATCCTGCCCCAATTCAGACTCCATGAGTTTCAATATCTCATCGGTCACATAACCCGACAAATAACAAGTGCAGTTCTTTGCACAATAGTAGTGCTGATGCATCGTGCGTAAAACTGCAGTTGTTATCCGTTCATAATCCTCAAGCTCGGCATAACGCCCAAACGGATGATTACGTCCGAAAAGACGGATATTCAACTCTTTGCGAGCCAACACTTCCACTTTCTCCCGATTGACAAGAAACTGTTGCCGGTTTCCATCCACGACAACCGCAAATTCCCTTTCCGGGAATGTCGGTTCCTTCAGCATGGACACCAGCAAAGCAAATGTCTGAGCAAAATATTTATTGAGAGTGTACAACGTCAGAAATGAATGAGTCATGGAAGACGACACATCCAGCCATGCACCATAATAGTCCAACTTTTCAGCTATCTCTGCAGACGAAAAACGGGCTGTCCCCTCTCGCAACATACGAGCCGTGAAGACAGCCTGCAAAGGTTGCGTCTGTTCCAACAGTCCGCCTCGAATCATAATGTCCAGACGGACGACTTCTTCTTCCCCTGCACGAAATATCCTCACAGGTATGCCATTGGGCATCTCCAGCATCTCGGGACGTTGTATTTGAAATGTCTCCATCGGACAGATGGAGGGTTGTTTTGTCCTATCTAGCTCCATGTAATCTCAAAAATTCTTCAGCTTTCACTAAATCTTCGGGCGTATCAATGCCTATGGTTTCCACCTGACTGACACCCACTGTTATCGTATATCCATTTTCCAGCCAGCGCAACTGTTCCAATGATTCCGCTTGCTCCAAAGCAGACTGAGGCATAGCCGTAATCTGCCTCAACACCTCTGCACGATATGCATAAAGCCCGATGTGCTTGTAAAAGGTGTGGGACGAAAGCCATTTCTCACGCGGCACACTCCGTAAATAGGGGATAACCGAACGGCTGAAATAAAGAGCATGCATCTGCGCATCGACCACGACCTTGGGAGAGTTGGGATTCTCCAACGCCGCCAGACCATCCGACTCCGTGAAAGGTTTGACCAGCGTCGCTATCTGAGTCGCACCATCGTCAAAACAAGCTTTCACCGTTTCTAGTTGTTCCGGATGAATAAAAGGCTCGTCACCCTGGATGTTGATGATGACATCAAATCCTGCTCCGACCTTTGTATAGGCTTCATAACAACGATCTGTGCCGCTCCGATGAGAAGCCGAAGTCATAACGACGTTTCCACCAAAAGCTCTTACGGCAGCCTCTATGCGTTCGTCATCAGTGGCGACGTAAACATCATCGAGCGTGCCCTTCACTTGTTCATAGACACGCTGAATAATTGGTTTGCCGCCAAGCAATTTCAATGGCTTGCCGGGAAACCGGGTAGATGCATATCTTGCAGGGATTATTCCGATAAATTTCATACAATCTGTTTCTTAAAGTCTAATTTGAAACTTAGCCAAAAAGCTATAACTAAGAACTCCTGAAGATTTGCCATAGTGCCAGAATGAATCATCTTTTGGAATTACAAATAAATCTCCACTCCATCCCTCAGAGTTCCTGCAAATATACGCAACTTCCTTTGGAGTTCCTAACAGAATATATTTATTTTGTCCGCTATTATGAAGAATGTTATTTGCATCATCAGTTTAGGTTCAAACACCGATGCTGTTTCCAACCTACAAAAAGCACGAGACCTTCTGACTCGTGCTTATCCCGGCATTTCATTTTCACCCATCCGGGAAACATCTCCTGTCGACATGAAGCATAATCAAGCCCCGTTTCTGAACCAATTGGCCAAGTTCTCCACCGAACAGGAAGCCAACGAAGTGCATGCGGCACTAAAAGTCATGGAACGTTTCTGTGGACGACGCCCTACAGATAAAGAGCAGGAAAACATCCACATCGACATAGATCTTCTGGCTCATGGAGACACCATCGTCAAGCCAATGGATTTTGCCCGCTACACGAATGAGCTCAAAGCTCTGTGAATCAAAGACGCTTCAATGCCAATTTAATAACCTGCTCCACCGGGCTATCTGGCAATTCCTTCAATATCGCATGTACGACTTTCTGAGACGCCGCAGCCGGAAATCCTAACATCGTGAGAGCTGCCACAGCTTCTTCCACGATTTCCGGTTCGGGATAGGAAAGCGTAGTTTGCCCCATAGGTGTACCATTTATGCTTATCGTCTTTATCTTGTCTTTCAAATCGACTATAATGCGTTGGGCCGTCTTCAGCCCAATGCCTTTTATGGTCTTCAATATCTTGTCATTTCCGCTGCTGATTACCTCACACAGCTCCGTCGTCGTAAGAGCTGACAATATCATACGAGCCGTGTTGCCCCCGATACCCGACACTGAAATCAGCAGCATGAACAACTCCCGCTCTGATTTGTCCGCAAACCCATAAAGCACATGCGCGTCTTCACGAATGGACTCATATATATATAGTTTCGTACGCTGCATACTCTGTATGGCTGAGTATGTATTAAGCGAAATATTTATTTCATACCCGATTCCTCCGCATTCAAGGATGACACAGGCCGGAGCCAGCTCCGAAATATCACCTTTAATATATTCTATCATAAATTCACTCAAGTATTCTATTGTTCGTTGCAAATATAGTGATATTTGTATACTTTTGCAGCAAAAAGACAGAATTTTGTAATCTTAGTTATACGCATTAATTTTATGAAAAAGATTAGAGCTGCAATTGTCGGATATGGAAATATCGGACATTACACACTGGAAGCGCTTCAAGCGGCTCCTGATTTTGAGATTGTGGGAATCGTACGCCGCAGCGGAGCCGAAAATAAACCGATGGAACTGGAACCGTATCGTGTGGTGAAAAACATCACCGAATTAGAAAATGTCGATGTCGCCATCCTGGCAACTCCCACCCGCAGCGTGGAAGCCTACGCAAAAGAATGCCTGGCTCTGGGAATCAACACAGTGGACAGCTTCGACATCCACACACAAATCGTAGACTTGCGCCGCTCGCTCGACGCTGTGGCCAAAGAACACAACTCCGTGTCCATCATCTCCGCCGGATGGGATCCGGGAAGTGACTCCATCGTCCGCACCCTGATGCAAAGCCTTGCTCCCAAAGGCATCAGCTACACGAACTTCGGCCCGGGCATGAGCATGGGACACACCGTGGCTGTAAAAGCCATCAAAGGCGTGAAAGCAGCCCTCTCCATGACCATCCCTGTGGGCACCGGCATCCATCGCCGCATGGTCTATGTCGAACTGGAAGACGGTTATACGCTGGAAGAAGTGTCAGCTGCCATCAAGGCCGACCCCTACTTTGCCAGTGACGAGACCCACGTGATGCAAGTGCCCTGCGTCGACGACCTGAAAGACATGGGACACGGCGTGCACCTGACCCGCAAAGGCGTTTCCGGCAAGACGCAAAACCAACTGTTCGAATTCAACATGCACATCAACAACCCGGCATTGACGGCTCAAGTGCTGGTCAACGTGGCCCGCGCTTCCATGAAGCAACGCCCTGGATGCTACACCATGATTGAAATCCCTGTCATCGACATGTTGCCCGGCGACCGCGAAGAGCTGATTGCACATTTGGTTTAAAAGACAGTGTAAGCCCCGGCTACAAAAAGATTAGTCCGAGAACACGAATGATTCGTGAACTCGGGCTAATCTTTTATATATGCAGTTTTCATAACGATATCGCCCCCAAAACAACTTTAATGGCTTACTATGCAAAAAAAGATGATTGCTATGTCAAACCGCTTTCATTGCATTTGGCAAATTGACAATGCTTCCACTGCAGAAAGCGGCAAACACATAGTTCTACCCCTACAAAGCATTTACACCATAAAGAGTGAAATTCACTAACTTTAACCCAAATCATTAGAAACCTATGATTGCTTTGGACAGGTGTGGATCTCTAAATGCTTATAATCAATCGATTTTGTTTTAATTGTTTTCATCGAACTTACATAAATAATATCATTTCTCAATTTCATACACTTTCCAATTACCATCTCCGGTATAGACTGCTTTCGCATTCACATAACAATTGGAAGTAATGTTATATTTTTCCAGTATAGTTTTATGGACATAGTAATCACCAATAAATGCAAAATCTGGTTCTTCTCCATCATACCTATCTTTATATTTGAGTTCCAAATTACCGGAGAAGCGTTTTACTAAGTCACTATTACTCCCGTCAGTCAACTCTGCCCTAAGCACTTCCACTAATTTCTTTTGCTTACCCGGATTCTTCTTGTCACTGATTTCCTTGACAAAATAATGAATCTTAATGCAATCACCAACGGATGGACGCAAATCCGTCTGATCATAGTGCAGAATACCCGAAGCCTGTTTGGTACCTAATACAAAATGGAATAGTTTACGCTGATTATTGACATCATCTACTGCTGCAATCCTACACTTGAACTTCTCAATAGCTTCATCCTCAGCACACTTTTGTATGTTACATAAGAAAGTCTTGCTCTCTTCCTTGACTTTCTTTTTGTATTGGCGCAGTTTGACAAAATCTCCTTTTTCAAGTTCCTTCCGCTCATAGTGCTCATAAACGAGTGTTGAATCGGTCAAATAAATATGATAGACCTTTTTCTCTGTGTTTATATACTGAACATAGCCATATTGAATCGGCAAATTAAACCAATCTGCCGTTTCTGAGGGAATGGCAGTCAAAGGAATATATTTGATTACTGCTTCTTTCTTGGGCTGCTGCCATGGATAATCACCGGGAATGGTTCGGATTGTTTCGTCTTTATACAATTTGAATTTCCAAACTTGTCCTTTATGACTATCGTTTAGCCCTGGAAATCTCTTCTTATCGGTAGCAAATTCAATTGCTTTACCGTCGACAAAAACTATCATGGTCTTTCCGTTCCCGTTTTTCCATTTGTCCACAAGTACAACTTCCGTGAAAGAAATATCTTCGTAAGCGTATTCTTCCGCTCTTGAGATATTTTCGGCATAAAGTGCCGCATTATTGTCAGATGCAGGAGTAACCGAGGAGCATTGCTCAAGAAGAGCATCCACTTCTGAATCAATACGCCAGCCCTTTTCAGCATAGTGTTTCTTATATTGGTCAAGTTCAACTACTGCATTTGCATATTTCTTGGATTTAATTAGTTGTTGAGCCAATTCCATTCGTATCTTCCCTATGAAGTCTTCATTCTTCTCTAAGCTTAGAGCTTTGCAAAGAAAAGCAATCTTTACATCCACATCTTCCCAACAATCGGCAAATTCACTCCAGATGTAGTATTTCTCTCCCATCTTCTGGCAAAGCTTTTTATAGATATCCTTTGCTTCTGCTTGCTGACCAGCGCGCAGATGAAGTAACGCTTTCGACCTGATATTCCAATCATCATCCGGTATCTTCTCTATGGCTATTCCATAGAGGTCAATAAGCCATTGGAGGTCTCCTAGTTGTTCATCAGAAAGATTCTCAAGAGCTTCTTTTACTCTTTTCAGCGATTTGACAGCTAACGGTTTATAGGTTTCCCCATTATCTCCTTTCTCTTCTTGCCAGTCAGCTGTTCTTAGTTTCTCTGGGTTCCACCCTCTAAAAAAATCATAGAATCGCCATGCATTGTTTTCCTTCATTGTGCGCTCGGCTAACCCAAGAACTTTCGAATGAGAAGTAGAGGCCGGAGTATCATTGGATAACTCTATATATTGGTTAAACAGCTCCCATGTAGATGAAGAAACACCGTCCTCAGTACTATGATACAGTTTCCAGAAGAAATGGTTTTTTATCATTTCGATAAAATCGTCTTTCCTATAGGGGATAAGCCTAACAAATTCTTGAATCTCATCTAAAGGATAATCAACAATAGCCTTTGCAATTCTCGACATCAACGATGGAATGGTTTTGCCTTCGTTGCTACGTGAATCTTCAAAATCATCCAGTCGCAAATTGTTCGGATTCCATAACTTGAGAAACGATATGAGTTTGAAATTGCCATCTTGTTTAGAGTAATTAAGGGCGAAGTTCAATATTTGGGAATGCAGCATCGAAGGGCGCTCATTATGAAGGTAAATATAGTTCTTCAGTTGCTTCCGCACCTGTATTGAATCAAGTTGTGCAATGTGATCTCGCAAATAACGGTATATTGCCCATCCATAGCTTTCATGCGCTTCTTCAGGAAGATTTCCGTCTACTGACAATTGGGTAAGAATTCCCCATGCTTTATCATTGTTGCCTTTCTGACTCAATTCTTTAGCTTCTTGAATCTGAGCGTAGAAAGGATTCACCATTAGTCTAAGTGCTTGTATTTTTCTAACAAGCATTTCCGCAAACTCATCGAATTGGGTCTCGAAGTGCATACGCGACAGAAGAGCTGAAATTTTTCGCGCATCTACAATATTTCCTTTCTGTTGCTCCCTTTTGCAGATATCAATCAATGTCCAAGCATAGGCTTTCAGAACATCTATATCTGTTCTGTTTTTTTGAAGATAATCTTCAGCCAGTTGTCTGGCATCATCCAATAAACCATCGCGACGGAGAGCATAGATTTTAGTTGATATGCGAGGGGAGTAATCATTCTTATTATGAGAACTAAACTTTGCCATTTTTACTGTCTAAATTATAGTTTTGTTGATTTAAATACAATCATTTCCCGCACCTCACTTGCAATGGTGGTATCAGTAACGTCGAACATCTCAATTTTGTTGATAAACCCTTTGCTATGGCTTTCCAAGCTGGTTCCATACCATAGGCGGAGCATAGCGTTGCCGTTATCAGATGTAACCTTGCAGACAATCTGATAATCTTTACTGGACACTACCTCAAGCTTGAATCCCCGCTCTTTCATCTGCTCACCAAATACCTTAACGACTTCCAAAATATAATCAGGAGTATCCACAGATTTATTATATGACACAGCCTGGGAGAAGACTGTGTCGATGCACTGCTCAATACAGGTGGCATCAACTAACTCATTCGGCTCCATTCTAATTGCCGAGATACCATAAGAATCCTTAGCACCCTTGTTATGAATATCAATTACCAATTTCTTTTTTATCCCTTGTGGTACTGAAAATACGGCCTTGGTCAAATAATCATTGCACGGTTTGACCACCTCCAAGATATAACCGCTTGGTTCGATAAGCTTTGCCAATTCACAAATAGCAGCTGACGCATTGACGTTATTAAGAACCATATCGGAAAAACGGGATGGCACTTTATACCCATCATATATAAGCAATTGCTTCGGTGGGTTAACACCTGAATCTGTTTCGCTCACGGTACAATTCATAAATGGATGGACATATTGCGGTTGTGCAATATAGAATACTCCTGCCGTAACACAGAGCCCACTGTATAGCCATCTGAAATAAGACTCATTGCATATTCCGTCATTCTCCGTGCGGAATCCTTTCAAGATGACATTGTCAAATTCGGAGCCGACAGCCTTATGAACAGTTATAGCCCATGCATATTTCGCATACATTACATTGATAAGCGGATCGTTCTCACGGGAAGACCGTTGAATGTCACTCTCGTACCTATCATAATAACATTTGAGTAATGAACGGGCCACTTTCGTTGTTTTGACCGGTACCCTATCTTCTTTCTGGACAGAACGGTTTTGAATAATGTTTTCTATCGCTTCTTTCTCATCATTAGAGAGGGCTTGATAGTCCGCATCAGATAGTAACTGACTATAAAATTCAGTCTTGGCAAATGGTGACGACTTCTTTCGTTCAGTAATACGACGATTAATGAAGACATTAACTGCAATCTGTTCCTCCTTAGTCAATTCATCTGAACAATCCAAATAATTGTCAAGTACCCAAATTTCGGCATCCTGCCCACTTAGGCTCAAACATTTAACAGATATTTTTGTAAAAGACAGAAACATTGGACGAGGATAAGCCTTAATGGAGATTGTTTCACTATGCTTCTCAAGCACATCCTTTACAGTAAAATACATCCCGTTCAGCACTCTTTTGGGATTACCAAACCCGGTCTCATCAGGGATATAGATATTATTATTGGCAATAAGAAGGTCGCCTGCTGCAAGTTCCTTCCCATTATTCAAACAATGATGCTTAACCCAAAGATTGGTTTTCAGACAGTCGCTTTTCTTGAAAAACAGGACCGACAGCTTAGGTTCTTGCTGCAATGGAGCCATAAACCATTCTTTCATTTTGTCGGTAATCGCATCTTTCCTGATCTCAACGATAGACCCGTCATCAAAGGCATAATTCAAGTTGTTGAACAGCTGTGCATCCATACTCTTGGCGAGACTACATTTTAGAGACTCCTTGCAGGACTCATGTGAATCGCAGGCCGGCTGATGATAGTAATGAATAACCCTATCCTCGCAGATAGTTTGAAGATTAGCCACATTGATAGCAGAATCGTCGGAAGAGCCGAAAGATAGCATATAAGGGTCACCGATGAAAACGATTTTCCGCTCAGATGCCGGATTGGCAAAGGCGATGAAGTCCTCAAGCAAACGCCCTGTTCCAAAGCGAAGCAAATCTGATTGAGAGAGGCTGCGGCTTACAAGATGCGCATCATACACCATTAACAATGCTCGCTCATCCAATCCGGCATCCGAACGGATGGGAATAACCTGCATGGCCTCATCGTCTTCTTCATCTTCGGATGTCTCGTTCCCTCCGTATATGAATGAGTAAAGGCTGGAAGCCTCTATCCCGCGCTGTCCCAACCGGCGGCTAATTCTATTTGAATGACAAAGTCCTTGAATTTCAGGAATTCTGTAATTATCTGCAATAGAAAAAATGTATTTTGCCCAATTATCCCGTTCTTCTGCATCCATCGACGTTAAGACAAGAAGGTCGTTGCCCTCTGTTTGCATAAAGGTATCGATAGTAGATTTTGCCCCTTTCCCGACAATGATGTCTTGCTTGCAAATCACCCCCGTATCAAATGAATAGTCTTGAATATATTCATCGGATGGGAAGATGCTTTTAATCGCCTTGGCTATCTCTTCATCGAAAGCATTATCATTATTCAAATCATAAAGCAAGGCCCCTATCTCCGATTCTTGTACAATCTTATAATAAGGATATTTCCCCGGAACCTTATTGCTGAGCTTAAGCGGTCCTGAAAAGATATTTGCTATGCACACCCGGGATGGATTGATTTTTTGCCCGAGAATTGGATTATGCTCAACGATTTCTCTGAATGCGTTTCTATATGAAACAAGCTGGAGAAACGGATTCAAGAAATGGGCACCTGCCTTAACCTCTATATTCTGGCAGTCCGATACTTTTTCTGCATACCAAGGATAACTCTTAAATTCATCATCGCCCCGTGGAATAATCAGTTGACCCGAATAGTCTTTGAAGTCAATAATTATCACTCCATGATTGAAAAAGAGAATCGCATCTGCACGAAAGCGCCGATATTTCTCATTAAATGGATTACCAATAAGAATGCCATCGTAATTGTGCTTTTTGAACGCGGCATCTACTATCTTGACCACGCGGCGGAATTGCTCATTCTCGTGCGTTGCTGCCTGCTGATGTAAAACCTCTAACGCCATAAGACCTTAATTATTTCTAATTATAAAATTTTGCAATTCTTCCTCAATTGGATTTAATCCATACATTATGCAAGATAGTTAATGAATATCTCAGTTTCGTTTATATCAACATTAATGTATGCCATACGTCAACGATTATTTTTCCATTCCAATGCCCTGAATCTGTCCTGCAACTCATGCAACTGCTCCATAATCTCATCAAACGAGGGCGCATTAGCATAAATAAAGCCGATTTGCATCTGCTTATAGTCGTCCCGCAAAGCCTCTTCAATGCTTTCAGGAGGAAGAAATGATATTGTATGCGGAAGATGTGTTGTGTAATCCAGTCCGCTCCATGCCGTAAACTTATTGCGATGAGCCACAATGTCTTCATAGAGTTGTACATTTTGCATTGCTTCCATTGCAAACGGTTTATCCATCATCTTTACAATGTCATACATGTGTCGTGTGATACGTTCGATATGCGTACAGCCATTGGGACGGTTAAACTCTTCATGCAAAAGAAAAACCTTTTCCAAGAATGTCCGTCCTGGCACTACTGTGGGGACTGCAAATATCGGCAATGAAAAATCTTCATCCGGATAGGCATCTTCTATCATAGAACGCATTTCTATCTGTTCCGACGGTTCCATGAGAGAACGACAACTTATCTCAACTTTGACTCGCTCCGGTATATATTGCATTTTCGTTTGCAGCACTGAATTATACTCGACAAACAGGACTACAGGGTCAAGGTCGCTGACAGACGTCTCCGGAACTATGACTTTACAACACTCTGAAAGATCATACTCTTTTAATCTGTTCTCTACGTCAAGCGCAAAAGTGCCATCTATGAACTTCTTGGAGTCTTTCCGCAACTTAGTCCGTTGACTTTTAGTCTCAATATTTGTGAAACCGAGATATTGGGGATCTATTGCAAGGTCAATATCTTCCGAAAACCGTTCTATTAATCCCCAACCTTTGCTAAGGCTTGTTCCTCCCTTGAAAACAAAAGCTGCTGCATACGGCAAAGAAAATATGGCACGTAACACCATACTGACCCAGTAGTCCTTTTCTACGGCATTGTCCACAATCCCTTTCTCTTCGGCTACATTAGCCAAAATGGTAAGTTGTTCTTCTTTTGTAAGCTTAGTAAAATTCATAATGCAAGTCTTTGTTTAATCCATTGCGGGGCAATGCTGTAATCGTATTTGATTTCATCAGGACTACCATATTTTTCAATGGTTTGTTTTATGATTGCAACCTGTTCATCTGTCACGTTATCTTTCCCTAATTCTTTCATGGCAGCGACTATAAGTGGGAACAAGTCTGTCTTGTAGGCAAAATTGCGAGGTACGCTACGCTTGAATATGATTTTACGGTTCCCGATAGTAAGTTCCCTTGCTGTGGCATCTGTCAGATAGACTGCATTCATCGTGACCTGTGTGGAAAGTCCCAATTTGTTCAATGCTGTCAATCCACTAGGTATAATACGAGCCTTATCCTTTTCCGCTATAGCGTATGCGATATCTTCTATAGAGGGACGAAGTACACCGAACTTATTCCGTAATGGATATAGATATAGACCTTGAGAAAGACGAATGAGCACACCCTCTTTTTCTAATCGGGAAAGCGCACGAGTAACTAGCCCATCATTATTCAGATGGGCAAAATCACTCACCATATAAAGCCTGTTCGGTCCGTTTCGGTCTATGATGTTTCGTATTTCCTTCGTCAGTATCGTCTTCATATCCACAATGATTCCACTTGCAAAGATACGATATTACTCTTGATGTAGCAATAAAATGTCCGAAATTCTTAAAGAAAATCGGACATTATAGAATGCTTTGCGGCTTAATACCCCGATCATGAACCGAGTACATTAAGTTAGGGTTATCATAGTTCGCCAATGGGTTGTTCTAACCAACCTTTTGGCGAACATTAACACCATACCTCAAAATGAAGAGCTTTTATTAGACAGTGGAGCAAAATAATAATAACCTTTGGGAAACCGACAGAATATGGGAACTATACGGTATCAAATAAAAGATAAAGACTAATATATAAATTGATTATCAGATTAGTATATAATCATTCTCGGTTCATGCGTGGAGCCGAACCTTGTTGCCCGTTCCACGATTCAAAGGCTCTCGCATTGCCCAGTTAGTCGAAACGAGCAACGTCGAAAGCCCCACGCCGATGCATGTATATATCACACCCTTACTCATAGCATCCCCGCAGGGATGCTATGAGGGCTGTATATAATACACCCCGAGAGACATTCACCGTTGCTTTGTTTTTGACTAACTGTATAGAACTTGCGAGATTCTTGAATCGTCAAAACCAAAGCGCCAAGTAAACGCCTTTTATGTATATGTATGCCCCACCCATCCTTACCTGCTAAAACAGGGTCGGCGTGAGAAGGCGCTACAAATTTATGTATTTATTTGGATTTTATGATTATCTCTTCCAGAAAAAAGAAGTATAAAAAAAAGCATATAAGGATAGTCAGGCTTTTATTATATGTCTTTTGGCTTAGGCATCGATTATAAAAAATTAACCCAAGAACACGAATGACTCGTGAACTCGGGCTAATCTTTTATACGTATAGCTTTCAAAACGGTGTCGTCAAACCGTCTTAGCCTATCATCTCAAGACTTCTCTTGATGAAATTGTTCAAGGCTTCACCTTTCAGCATATTGTTTTGCAGCAATGCCAGGTCGACCAGTTGGCGCACGACTTTATTGCCTCCGGCATAAGTCGACAAGATGGACTCTTTCTTCGCCTTTTCATCAGCCATCTTCTTCTCCACCTCTTCCAAGGCGTCCTTGTCTGCCGTCGGAATCTCTTCGGCTTTCTTGCCTTCCTGAGCTTTATGAAGTTCTTCATGACGTTTGTTCAGGTCAGCCAGCGACAGATTCAGCGGGGTCAAATCTGCGGCACATTCAGTTTCAGAATTGTTCAGCACCTCTTTTACCAATTTGTTGTCCACATTGATTACCACATTGAACATGTCGGGCATTTCTCCGTAGAAACTCATGCCCGGCTGGATGCGTGCCATCTCTTTCATACGGCGCATGTATTCACTCTGGGTAATCAATATCGGTGCTACATTTTCACCCAAGCCCTGTGCCTCGACGTTGAATTCCACCTTGTCCACCTTGGGCAACTGGCTTCGGAATACGGTCGCCAACATCTCACGCTTGTCAGCTTCCAAGTCTGTCGTCCGGGCGTCTTCTTTCGCAATAAGGCGGTCGATGACATCGCTGTCCACGCGCGTAAAGCGGCTCTTTTCCATCTTCCGTTCTAGCAAGCTGATGAGAGCGACATCAAGCTGGCCGTCCATAAGCAGGACATTGTAACCTTTGTTCTTGGCAGCCTCGATATAGCTGTATTGTTCCTCGGCGTTGTTGGCATAGAGATAGACGAGGTTGCCGTCCTTGTCCGTTTGCTCGCCTTTGATCAGGTTCTGGTATTCTTCATACGTATAATACTTGGAATCCGTATCTTTCAACAGCGCAAACTTATTTGCCTTGTCATAGAAATCCTCTTCTGTCAGCATGCCATAGTGGATGAAGATTTTCAGGTCATCCCACTTCGACTCAAAGTCTTTACGGTCATTCTTGAAGATGGACTGCAGGCGGTCGGACACCTTCTTGGATATGTAAGTCGAAATCTTCTTCACATTCGAATCGCTCTGCAGATAGGAACGGGAGACGTTCAAAGGAATGTCCGGCGAATCTATCACACCGTGAAGCAAGGTGAGGAAGTCCGGCACGATGCCCTCTACGGAATCGGTCACATAAACCTGGTTACAATACAGTTGTATCTTGTTTTTCTGCAAATCGATGTTACTCTTGATGCGCGGGAAGTAAAGGATACCGGTCAGGTTGAACGGATAGTCCACGTTGAGGTGAATCCAGAAGAGCGGTTCGTCAGACATCGGATAGAGGTCACGATAGAAAGCCTTGTAGTCCTCGTCTTTCAGTTCCGAAGGCTTGCGCGTCCACAAAGGAGTCGTGTCGTTAATGACATTGTCTTCTTCCGTATCCACCTGCTTCCCGTCCTTCCATTCTTTCTTCTTCCCGAAAGCGACAGGTATCGGCAGGAAGTGACAGTATTTTCTCAACAGAGAAGACAAGCGTGCTTCCTCCAGAAACTCCCGACAGTCGTCATCTATATAAAGGATAATATCCGTACCGCGGCCCTCCTTCTCCGTGCCTTCCAGCGTAAACTCCGGACTGCCGTCACAGGTCCATTTCATGGGCTGCGCATCTTCCTTGTAGGAGCGGGTCACAATCTCTACGCGCTTGGCCACCATGAAGGCTGAATAGAAGCCCAAACCGAAGTGGCCGATGATTGCATTCGCATCGTCTTTGTATTTTGCCAGGAAGTCATTGGCTCCCGAGAAGGCTATCTGGTTGATGTACTTCTCAATTTCTTCGGCTGTCATGCCCAATCCGCGGTCTGAAATCGTAATCGTGTCCTTGTCCAAGGATACATGAATGGTCAAATCGCCCAATTCACCTTTAAACTCGCCTTTGGATGCGAGCGTCTTCAACTTTTGCGTCGCGTCTACGGCATTGGACACCAACTCACGCAGGAATATTTCATGATCGCTATATAAGAACTTTTTAATGATGGGGAAAATGTTCTCTGTCGTAACCCCAATATTTCCTTTTTGCATAGTCTTTATAGTATTGTTTTTTATTTCTTTCAATTCACACGCTTCTTTGTACAAAAAAAATGCCAGGCATGTAGATGCCTGACATTTTGACATTATCCCCTATATCTGTTTCAGACTTCCGCTTTGGCTTCGACCGGCAGCGCTTCAAAAGCCAGCTTGTCTTTGTCTGCCTCATCGACCTTGACCGCGAGCATGCTGCCCGGCTGAGGTTCTTTATTGATGAGCAACTCTGACAAGCCGTCCTCCAGGTAAGTCTGGATGGCACGGCGCAAGGGTCGTGCCCCATACTGAAGGTCAAAACCATGGTCGGCGATGAAGGATTCCACCTCGTCTGACAAGGCCAGCTTGTAGCCCAGCAGTTCCACACGTTTGACCAGTTCCACCAATTCCAACTTGACAATGCGGCGGATGGCCGGACGGTCGAGTTTGTCGAAGGTGATGACCTCGTCGATACGGTTCAGAAACTCCGGTGCGAACGACTTGTTCAATGCCTTCTGGATGACTCCGCGGGCATACTCCTTGTCGTCCTCATCATGCATCCGGGCCGAGAAGCCTACACCGCGGCCGAAGTCTTTCAACTGGCGCGTACCGATGTTGGAAGTCATGATGATGACCGTGTTCTTAAAGTCAATGGTACGGCCATAGCTGTCTGTCAGACGGCCTTCGTCCATCACCTGCAACAGCAGGTTGAAGACATCGCCATGCGCCTTCTCTATCTCGTCGAGCAACACGATGGAATACGGATGGCGGCGCACCTTCTCCGTCAACTGTCCGCCTTCCTCATAGCCGACATAACCCGGAGGTGCACCCACCAGACGGGAGACTGTGAACTTCTCCATGTATTCACTCATGTCAATACGAATCAGCGCATCGGCCGAACCGAACATATACTTAGCCAGTTCTTTGGCCAACAGTGTCTTACCCACTCCGGTCGGTCCCAGGAAAAGGAACGTGCCGATGGGGCGGTTCGGATCTTTCAGTCCCACGCGGCTGCGCTGGATGGCACGCACCAGCTTGTCCACGGCTGCATCTTGTGCGATGATGCGGCTCGTCAGTTCCTCGCGCATGCCTTTCAGACGAACGGTTTCTGCCTGCGCCATCCGCTGCACGGGGACACCCGACATCATCGAGACGACATCGGCTATCTGCTCTTCGTCCACCACTTCGCGGTTGTCCTTCAGGCTTTCTTCCCACGCACGCTTCATGTCGTCCAGCTTCACCTGCAAGCCTTTTTCTTCATCGCGGTAGTTAGCCGCCAACTCATAATTCTGAGCCTTCACGGCGTTCATCCGCAGCTGCTTCAGCTGGTCGATGCGCTTCTCCTGCTCCTCAATCTCCTTCGGGACGGTTATGTTGGTCAGATGCACGCGCGACCCTGCCTCGTCCATCGCGTCGATAGCCTTGTCGGGGAAGTTGCGGTCGGAGATGTAACGTTCGGTCAACTTGACACAGGCCTCCAACGCTTCCGGTGTATAGGTCACGTTGTGATGGTCTTCATACTTATCCTTTATATTGTTCAATATCTGCAATGTCTCCGCAGCCGTCGTCGGCTCCACAATCACTTTCTGGAAACGGCGTTCCAACGCACCGTCTTTCTCGATGCTCTTGCGGTATTCGTCCAGCGTCGTGGCCCCGATGCATTGTATCTCGCCGCGCGCCAATGCCGGTTTGAGCATATTGGCCGCATCCATCGAGCCCGGTGCCGAACCGGCACCCACGATGGTGTGAATCTCGTCGATAAACAGGATGACATTAGGATTGTCTTTCAGTTCCTTGAGTATGCCGCGGATACGCTCTTCAAACTGGCCGCGGTACTTAGTACCGGCCACGACGGAGGTCATGTCGAGCGAGACGACCCGCTTGTCAAACAAGATGCGCGACACTTTTTTCTCCACGATGCGCAGGGCCAGACCTTCCACGATGGCAGACTTTCCGACACCCGGCTCGCCTATCAGCACCGGATTGTTCTTCTTGCGACGGCTCAAAATCTGGGCCAGCCGCTCGATTTCCTTCTCACGTCCGACCACCGGGTCAAGCCGTCCCAGTTCGGCGGCTTTCGTCAGATCCATGCCAAACATGTCGATGGTCGGCGTGTCGTTGACCGGCCGGCGTGTCTGCGTCTGCGGGCCCGGCGAAGCGTTCCCCGGATTGCTGTTCGACGACGGAGCTTGCCCGGGCATGTCCTCCTCGTCTTCATCATAACCGCTCATCCCGGCATTGACGTCCGCCTGTTTCAGCGAAAGCTCTTCGAACACGAGCGGATAGGTGACATCGTTTTTTTCCAGCACCTGTGCTGCCAGATTGTCATGCTGCTTTAAGATGGCAAGCAGCAAATGCTCGTCGCCCACGACTTCTTTCTTCAGCAGCCGTGCCTCCAAGATGCCCAAGCGCAGGATACGCGCACTTATTTCATCGAGCATAATCTCGTTAAATGTACTTGTATTGCGAAATGAAAGCTGTGCCTCATCCTTCCGTATGCACGCCTCAAGCTCATCCTTTATGCCTTCGATATTGACATATAGCTTGTTGCGCAATATATCCATCGCTTTCCCCGAACCTTCTTTGAGTAAGCCCAGCAACAGATGTTCCGGCCCCACATGGTCGCTGTGGAGGCGGATAGCCTCTTGCTTGCTATACACTAGAATTTCAGATACTTTCTGTGAAAATTGGTTGCTCATAGCCTTTTTACCTCTCATAATAATTACTATTGCAAATATAGGGATTTTTCAATGCCTTACATTTGTTTTTTATTATATATAACAAATAACATACCAAAATCGCGAAAAAGAGAATTTCCGGTGCACAAAGTGTCGGTAACCATCCCCTAAAAGAAGGGCGAAAAGGCAGGCCTTAACACGGCCCGACCTTACCCTAGACTCCGTCCACGGACGGAAAGGAGTCCGCGCCCGGCTAGCCTCCTTTCCGTGCGCGGGCACTGTTAAGAGGGCTTTGACTCCCAAAGTAACAGGCGGTCAATCAGCTTCTTACCAACAAGGTTCAAAGACTCGTCCGGCCACCTCTTCGCAGACTGAATTTATTTTACCCTGACAATAAAAAAACACAAGGCCTCCCGTCCCGACACTCTCCACCATAGGACCGCTCTTGAAGAAAGGCACCAGCCTTCATTTATCATTCTTTTTCAAAACAAACCAGCACACACGGCCAGCGCATTCCTGCTTCTTGAAAAAAGCGGTCAGCAACCCGCATCCGAGCTTTTCCAAAAGCAGATTACTGTTTTTAAGAAGAAAAATATTCGGTATTTCACAAATTTGTCGTATTTTAGCATGAATTTTACGAGATGTATCATTAATATTCATTTAAATGCTTGAACAAGACAGAATTATAAAAATCAACATCGAAGAGGAAATGAAGACTTCGTACATTGACTACTCCATGTCAGTCATTGTAGCGAGAGCCCTCCCGGATGTAAGAGATGGTTTCAAACCGGTCCATCGCCGCATCCTGTACGGAATGATGGAACTAGGCAACACATCGGACAAGCCTTACAAGAAATCAGCGAGAATCGTCGGTGAAGTCCTCGGTAAATACCACCCGCACGGCGATTCATCCGTATATGGCGCCTTGGTGCGCATGGCACAAGAGTGGGCCATGCGCTATCCGTTGGTAGACGGCCAAGGAAACTTCGGTTCGGTCGACGGCGACAGCCCGGCGGCCATGCGTTACACCGAAGCCCGCCTGAAAAAATTAGGTGAGGAAATGATGCAGGACCTCTACAAGGAAACAGTCGACTTCCAGGACAACTTCGACGGCACCCTGCAAGAGCCCACCGTCATGCCAACCCGCATCCCGCAACTGCTCATCAATGGAGCTTCGGGCATCGCTGTGGGTATGGCGACCAACATCCCTCCCCACAACCTTTCTGAAGTCATCGACGCCTGCGTGGCATATATCGAGGACAACGACATCGACACCGAAGGGCTGATGCACTATGTGAAAGCCCCCGATTTCCCAACGGGAGGATACATCTACGGCATCAACGGCGTGCGCGAAGCCTACGAGACGGGCCGCGGACGCATCGTCATGCGTGCCAAGGCCGAAATCGAAAGCGGCGACACGCACGACAAAATCATCGTCAACGAGATTCCCTACAATGTCAACAAGGCTGAACTCATCAAGGGCATAGCCGACTTGGTCAACGAAAAGAAAATCGACGGCATTTCCAACATCAATGACGAGTCGGACCGCGAAGGCATGCGCATCGTCATCGACGTGAAACGCGATGCCAACGCCAGCGTCGTGCTGAACAAGCTGTTCAAGATGACGGCCCTGCAGTCGTCGTTCAGCGTGAACTGCATCGCGCTCGTACACGGACGGCCCAAGACCCTCAGCTTGAAAGACTGCATCAAATACTTCGTCGAGCACCGCCATGAAGTGGTCATCCGCCGCACGAAGTTCGACCTCCGCAAAGCACAGGAACGTGCGCACATCCTCGAAGGCCTCATCATCGCGTCGGACAACATCGACGAAGTGATACGCATCATCCGGGCTGCCAAAACGCCCAATGACGCCATCAACGACTTGATGGCACGGTTCAGCCTGAGCGAAATCCAGGCACGCGCCATCGTGGAAATGCGTCTGCGCCAACTCACAGGACTGATGCAAGACCAGCTGCACGCCGAATATGAAGAAATCAAACGCCAGATAGCCTATTTCGAAAGCATTCTTTCGGACGATGAAATGTGTAAGAAGGTCATCAAGGATGAACTCATCGAAGTGAAAGACAAATATGGCGACGCACGCCGCACAGAAATCGTCTATTCTTCAGAAGAGTTCAACCCGGAAGATTTCTATGCTGACGACGAAATGGTCATCACCATCTCCCACTTGGGCTATATCAAACGCACACCGCTTGCCGACTTCCACGCACAAAACCGCGGTGGTGTAGGCGCCAAGGGAAGCGACACGCGCGACATGGACTTCGTCGAGAACATCTATCCGGCCACCATGCACAACACAATGCTGTTCTTCACGAAGAAAGGACGCTGTTACTGGCTCAAGGTCTATGAAATTCCCGAAGGGTCAAAGAACTCCAAAGGACGGGCCATCCAAAACCTGCTCAACATCGACTCCGATGACATGGTGACAGCCTTCATCCGTGTGAAAACCCTCAATGACCCTGATTATATCAACAATCACTATCTGCTCTTCTGCACCAAACACGGCACCATTAAAAAGACGTGTCTGGAGCAGTATTCCCGCCCGCGCCAAAATGGTGTAAACGCCATCAACCTTGTGGAGGGAGACAGTGTGATAGAAGTACGCATGACCAACGGTAACAATGAAATAATCATTGCCAACCGTAATGGACGTGCCATCCGCTTCCATGAAAGCACCGTCCGTGACATGGGTCGCACGGCAACGGGCGTGAGAGGAATCACACTCGACGAAGACGGAAACGACGAAGTGGTCGGTATGATTTGCATCAAAGATCCGGCTAAAGAATCCATCATGGTGGTTTCCGAACAAGGATATGGAAAACGCTCCGACTTGGAGGATTACCGGAAAACGAACAGAGGCGGTAAGGGCGTGAAGACGCTTAACATCACGGAAAAGACCGGAAAACTTGTAGCCATCAAGTCGGTGACAGACGACAACGACCTCATGATTATCAACAAATCAGGCATAACTATCCGCCTGAAAGTTGCTGATGTCCGCATCATGGGTCGGGCCACTCAAGGTGTCCGCCTCATCAACCTTGAAAAGCGCAACGACCAAATCGCATCTGTCTGCAAAGTGAACACAGACAATGGCGAGAACGAAAATATGATAAACGATAGTGCAACTCAAGAATGACATAATAACCACTGAATAACTATTAATTATCAATCATTATGAAAAAAGTATTATTTTCCGTAGCGTTAGTCATGGCTTCCTGCGTAGCCTTTGGACAGACGAAAGCTGTCAAAGAAGCCAAAAGACAAGCTGACGCAAAGAAGTTTGCCGAAGCTGAACAGTTAATCAACTCTGCCTTGGAAAACGAAGAAACCAAAAACCAAGCAAACACATGGAATGTGGCCGGCTACATCCAACAGAAGATTAATGAAGAAGAGAACACCAAAGCGTACTTGAAGCAGCCCTTCGACACGGTGAAGATGTACAACAGCACCTACAAGATGTTTGAGTACTTCACAAAGTGTGATGAATTGGAACAGATTCCCAACGAGAAAGGCAAGGTCAAAATCAAATATAGAAAAGCAAATGCTGCTACCATGCAACAGAATCGCCCGAACCTGATCAACGGCGGTGTGCTCTACTTCAACCAAGGCAACGACGCTGAGGCTTATAAATACTTCAGCATGTATATCGACTCAGCCGAATACCCGATGCTGCAAGAAGCTAATATTGCCGCAACTGACAGTATGATGCCGACCATCGCTTACTATACCTCACTGGCTGCTGTCAAAATGGCCCAGGCTGCCGAAGAAAACGACAAAGCTGCAGCTGCAAAGGAATATCAAAACGTGTTGAAATACGTAGACTTGGCATCCCAAGACAAGGAAAACGGCAAATACGCCTTGGAATTCAAATCTACAGCCTACAAAGCACTCGGCGACACTGTTAAATGGGTCGAATCCTTACAAGAAGGCATGCAAAGATTCCCGGAGCACTCTTTCTTCTTCGGAAACCTGATCGACTACTATTCCAACTCCGGAAAGTATGCTGAAGCCATCAAGTTCGCAGATGACATGATTGCTAAAAACGGCAACTCAGACTTCTACCAATACGTGAAAGGATACTTGTATCAAAACATGAAAGACTACGACAATGCCATTGCCGCTTACAAACAAGCCATCGAATTAAAGCCGGACTACACCGAAGCTTATTCAAATCTCGGTTTGTGCTATTGCCAGCAGGCCATCGCTTATGGTGAGAAGGCCGTTTCTGATATGGACGATCCCAAGTATCAGGAAGAGCAAGCCAAAATCAAGGAATTCTACGAGCAAGCCAAACCCTATTATGAAAAAGCCCGCGAACTGGCTCCGGACAAAAAGGATTTGTGGGTCAATGGCCTATACACCATCTACTACAAACTCAACATGGGTGAGCAGTTTAAAGAAATCGAAAAGCTGATGCAATAAGTTTCTAAACGAAGCTCTCACTTGACAGAGATAACGACGTGTGCAAATGAATTGAATTTCATTTGCACACGTTTTTTTATGATTCGACACCACCTTTTCCACTCCTTTCACATACTTCCACTGTCCGGGGGCAGCTTTAGGTCTACTTTTGCAATCAATTATTTTTCAACACTTTAAATATTATCCCTAAAAATTACCTATAACTTAATCAAAAAAAGTAGAATTTTTATTTGTCATTAATCGTTTTTTATGCCTACTTTTAGACAGAATACTTAATTTAATTACTTTATGAAAATTTTAATCCCGGGCATTCTAATACCAGTAGCGCTCCTATCGCTCCATGGATGCCAAGAAACACAATTCGAGAGAGACAACAACAGTGTCGCATCTTCAAACACTGAAGTATTATTCACAAGCCACATCGTTTCAAGGGTAACCGACAACACATGGGAGATAGATGACCACATCGGCGTATTCATGTTCCGCACCGGAACGAGCTTATCCGATGAAACCATCATCAACTATGCTGCCAACATGAACTACACCTACACGGAGGGAGCCAAATTTCAACCGGCAACGAGCGACGACTGCATGTATTACCCTGCAAAAGAAGCCGTGGACTTCATCGCCTACTATCCATACAAAAGCGTAGAAAACTACACCGTCTCTATCGACCTTACCAGACAACAAGACCCGGCAGCCATCGACCTGCTATACAGCAACAACCTGAAAAACATACAAAACACGACGGAAACACAAACACTGACTTTCAGACACCAGCTCTCCAGGCTCATTTTCCACATCAAAGCCGGAGAAGGACTAAACGATGAAAAACTGGAAGACTTCAATGTCCTCGTCAAAAACATTCCCTCACAAGTTTCGCTCAACTTGGCTTCGGCTGCAATCACTCCCGAAGAAGCTTCGATCAAAGACATCCACGCACTCGTACAAGGAACGACGGCTTATGCCATCGTCAGTCCGGGTGAGTCGCGCGGCAAAGAAATCACGGTTATCCTGCCTACCGGAGAATATAAATTCCAAATCTCAAACGAAAGCGCAAATTGGGAAAGCGGCTATCAATACACCTATTCGCTGACATTGAACAAAAACAACAATACACCGACACTGGAAGCGGAAATCGAGCCGTGGATTGACGGAAAAGGCGAAGATTTGGAAAACTCCGAAAGCGACATCATAGCCCAGCCCTGGGACGGACAGACAGCAGACACTGACTGGTATGACGCTGAAAGCAACGCGTTCACCCTGAACAATGCCAAGGAATTGGCTGGCCTTGCCAAACTGGTCAACACCGGCACTAATTTCCAAGGAAAAACCATCACCCTCTCCCAAGACTTGGACTTGAACAACCACCCATTCACCCCCATCGGCAACGACGAACATCCGTTCGCAGGTACGCTTGACGGAAATCAGAAACAAATCATCGGCTATGCTCCTCAATATATCAACGCAAACAACACCGTAGCTCTGATAGGAACCAATCAAGGGACTGTCAAAAACCTGACAATCATCGGCAGCGGAATCATCAATTATGAGGGAAACAAAGCCTTCAAGGCCGGAAACTTCGTCGGCAACAATGCAGGCAACGTGGAAGGATGTTGCAGCTACGTGAAAATAAGACTGGCAGCAACAGCCAGCGACAGCATACAGGTGGCCCTGGGAGGCATCGCCGGAGTCAACACCGGCAACATCTCACACTGCCAAAACTACGGAGCTTTGGAATACACGAGTGACAACCCACAGTTCATTACAACATTTATGGGAGGAATCGCCGGACTCGTGAGAAACGGCACAGTCAGCCAATCTGACAACCATCAGAACCTGACAGCCCAAGGCTCGACCATCTCGCTGGGAGGCATCTGCGGCGAACGCAATCTCAAAGATGAAGATGGAAGCAAAATCGTGTCCAGCATCCTCACATGCAACAATTACGGCGACATCACGCTCTCAGATGCCACGGTCAGAGGATACGCAGGTGGAATCATCGGCAAAGCGGGCAACTGGGCGACTGTCCAATCCTGCGCAAACATGGGTAACATCACGACAGCGTCCGTCGCAGAAAAAGGATACATCTACGCCGGGGGCATTGCCGGAAGAGCCGTCAGATGCACATTCCGGGATGACCGAAACAGTGGCCTCATCGAAAGTAAAAACTCAGAAAATCCCTCCTATACCTACGGAGGCGGCATAGCCGGCTACCTGTCGAGCGACTGTGAAATTCATACCTCCACCCATGCGGCTGAAGCGTCAGTGACCTCCAACGGCTGGCAGGGAGGCATTGTGGGCAACATTGCATCGCAAAGCGAAAACACCTTCGTCTACGATTGCAACCAGAACCTCGGCATGCCCAAGAAATGGATAGGCTCCGCCAAGGGGAACAATGACAAAGAGGGCGTCAGTCAAGACATTCATGAGGACGAATAAACCCTGTTAAGTCCGTGCTCGCCAGCCTTCCTTTCGGCTCTCGGGCCGAAAGGAGGCCGCTCACGGACGGAAAGGAAGGCGTGGTCGGCTTCCCTTAACACGCACTTTGACGCCATACGGCACACCTGAAAAATGACGGGTAGGACCTGCAAGCAGCAAGCCCTACCCGTCTCAGCTAACCAATTATTAACAATTAAATTTAGTAATTATGAAAGTGTCAGCTCATACGGCTTCAGCAGCAAGACACCACGTCCATGCATTCCCGGCAACTTGACCGACGCAACGGGGATTCTCCCGTCTCACATCCTGTCTCCCGGACAACGGTTCTCTCGTGTCGTCGTCTGCCACAGCCGACATCAGAAAGGAAGATCATCCTTTTCGTCCGTTGCCGCAAAGTCAACAGGCGGCACAGAAACAGGCGGCACTGCTGATTCCATCGACGCAGGAGCCGCACCCATCACACCGGGAGCAGCCACACGCTCCACTTTCCAAGCACGAATACTGTTGAACCAGCGGTCTTGCCATTGGCGTGCATCAATATCAAACGACACGGTCAGTTCCTCTCCCATCTGGATGTTAAACTGTGCTATCTTGTCCGCGCCAAACACCTCGAAACACATCTTACGAGGATACTGGTCATGGTTCTCGATGACATATTCCTGAGCCTTCCACTCATTGCCTGTACTCTTTGAAACACCGCCTTTGGGCTGAAGTATTGCAATAATCTTACCTGTAAATTCCATGATTCTATTCGATTCAATTAATTCAGTCGCGAAAGTAACTCATTCCGACTAATTAAACGAATTTTCGAAGCCTTTTTTACAAGTGTTCCACATAAATTTAGTAGCTTTGTCCTCCAATAATAACCAACAATCATAAATAGACAGACGTATGAAATTTATCATTTCCAGCACAGCTCTTTTCAGTCATCTGCAAGCGATTAGCCGCGTCATTAATTCTAAAAATACACTCCCCATCCTTGACTGTTTCCTCTTCGATCTCCAAGGTGGGACGCTCTCCATCACCGCATCCGACACCGAAACCACGATGGTGACCTCCGTCGAAGTGACGGAAAGCGACAGCGACGGACGCATAGCCATCACGGCACGCACACTGCTCGACGCGATGAAGGAAATCCCGGAACAGCCCCTGACATTCAACATTGACGACAAGACACTGGAAGTCATCGTACAATACATGAACGGACAGTATTCCGTCATGGGACAAAATGCTGACGAATATCCCCAAGCCGCCACCCTGAGCGACAGCGCTGTCCATGTGAATATCCCCGCGGACACGTTGCTGAACGGCATCAACCGCACGCTCTTCGCCACGGCCGACGATGAGTTGCGTCCGGTGATGAACGGCATTTATTTCGACATCACTCCTGAAAACATCACCATGGTGGCTTCCGACGGACACAAACTGGTGAAAAATCAGAACCTGACCATCAAAGGAAGCGAAAAAGCGGCTTTCATCCTTCCTAAAAAGCCTGCCAACTTGTTAAAAAACATCCTGACCAAGGAAGAAAGCAGCGTGAACATCGACTTCGACGAACGCAATGCAGTCATCACACTGGCCAAATACCGCATGGTATGCCGTCTGATCGAAGGACGTTATCCGAACTACAACTCCGTCATCCCGCAAAACAATCCTTATAAGATTACCATTGACAGAGCCGTGCTCCTGAGCGCCTTGCGCCGTGTGTCAGTGTTCTCATCCCAGTCAAGCAGCCTCGTGAAGCTCCGTCTGGAAGCCAGCAAACTCATTATTTCGACACAAGACATCGACTTCTCCACTTCGGCAGAAGAGACACTCAGCTGCCTGTATGAAGGAGCACCGATGAGCATTGGTTTCAAAGCTCCCTTCCTCATCGACATACTCAACAATACGCCCGGACAGGATGTAGTCATCGAACTGGCTGACCCGTCGCGTGCCGGTGTCATCGTCCCTGCAGAACAGGAAGAGGACGCCAACCTGGTGATGTTGCTCATGCCCATGATGCTCAATGACTAACACTTACGTACTCCATTTTTATACTACCACTGCATGAAACTAAACTTAAAGAATCCTATCATATTCTTCGACCTGGAGACCACAGGAACTAACATAAACTCCGACCGCATCGTCGAAATCTGTTATTTGAAAATCCATCCAAACGGCAACGAAGAAAGTAAAACGATGCGAATCAATCCGGAAATGCACATCCCGGAAACGGCGTCGGCCGTACATGGTATCTACGACAAGGACGTGGCTGACTGTCCACGCTTCAAAGACGTGGCAGCCTCCATCGCACATGATTTCATGGGTTGCGACTTGGGCGGATTTAATTCAAACCGATTTGACATCCCGGTGCTGGCAGAGGAATTTCTGCGTGCCGGAATCGACATCGACCTGAACCGCCGCAAGTTTGTCGACGTGCAAGTCATCTACCACAAGCTGGAACAACGCACGCTGTCAGCAGCCTACAAATTCTACTGCCACAAGAATCTGGAAGACGCCCATACGGCAGAAGCTGACACCCGAGCCACCTACGAAGTGCTTCAAGCCCAACTGGATTTCTATCCGGACGTGCTGAAAAATGACATAGCTTTCCTGTCTGAATACTCCAGCTTCAACCGCAATGTGGACTTTGCCGGTCGCATGGTATATGACGACAAAGGCGTGGAGATATTCAACTTCGGCAAATACAAAGGAATGCCCGTAGCCGAAGTGCTACGCAGAGACCCGGGCTATTATAGCTGGATTCTGCAAGGTGACTTCACGCTCAACACCAAACAGATGTTGACAAAAATCAGAATCCGCGAAGCCGGCAAATAAACATTCAGTACTATGCTACAAGGAAAGAAAATCGTTTTAGGCATCACTGGAAGCATTGCCGCCTACAAAGCTGCCTACCTCATCCGTGCCCTCATCAAGAAGGGCGCGGAAGTACAGGTGGTCATCACGCCGGCAGGCAAAGAGTTCATCACGCCCATCACACTCTCTGCCCTGACCAGCAAACCGGTCATCAGTGAATTCTTCGCACAGCGCGACGGCACGTGGCATAGCCATGTCGACCTGGGACTATGGGCTGACGCCATGGTCATCGCCCCGGCCACAGCTTCCACCATCGGAAAGATGGCACACGGCATTGCCGACAATATGCTCGTGACCACCTATCTTTCGATGAAAGCGCCGGTGTTCGTCGCTCCGGCAATGGACCTTGACATGTTCGCCCATCCTGCCACCCAGAAGAACTTGGACATCCTGCGTTCGTATGGCAACCACATCATCGAGCCGGGCGAAGGCGAGCTGGCCAGCCACCTGGTAGGCAAAGGACGGATGGAAGAGCCGGACAACATCGTCCGCGTGCTGGAAGACTTCTTCTCCAGAAAAGAAGAGTTGGCAAAAAAAAAAGTAATCATCACGGCCGGACCGACGTATGAAAAAATTGACCCCGTGCGTTTCATCGGCAATTATTCTTCGGGCAAGATGGGATATGCTTTGGCCGAAGAATGCGCGACACGGGGAGCTGACGTGACCCTGATCAGCGGTCCGGTCAACCTGACAGCCACTCATCCCAACATACGTACCATCAAAGTGGAAAGCGCCGAAGAGATGTTCCTGGCAGCCACATCCGAATTTACCACCGCCGATGCAGCTATCCTTTGTGCGGCCGTCGCGGATTTTACTCCGGAACAGACAGCCGACCACAAAATCAAACGGGAAAAAGAAGACCTTGTCCTGCGCCTGAAGCCGACCCATGACATCGCCGCGGCTTTGGGAGCTGCCAAAGCCGCCCATCAGAAACTGGTGGGTTTTGCGCTGGAAACAGACAACGAAATGACGCATGCGCAAGACAAACTCCAGCGGAAAAACCTGGACTTTATCGTGCTCAACTCACTCCGCGACAACGGAGCCGGATTCCAACACGACACCAACAAAATCACCATCATCGACGCACATAAAGCCCAACCTTATCCCTTAAAGACCAAAAAAGAAGTGGCAACAGACATCATAGACCGCCTATGCATGGAATTTGTTTCACAACAGTAGATAGAATATGTTACAATCCTTATTCATACAAAACTATGCTTTAATCGACACGCTGGACATCCGTTTCCACTCCGGTTTTTCCGTAATCACGGGAGAAACCGGAGCAGGTAAATCCATCATCCTGGGAGCCATAGGCCTATTGCTCGGACAACGTGCAGACACGAAAGCCATCAAAAAAGGGGCTTCGCGCTGCATCATCGAAGCACATTTCCAAATCGGCAACTACAACATGGAAGACTTCTTCGAGCGCAATGACCTGACGTATGAACCAGAATGTATCCTACGGCGCGAGATTATGGCATCCGGTAAAAGCCGGGCATTCATCAATGACACGCCGTCGTCGCTCAGCCAGATGAAAGAACTGGGCGAAATGCTCATCGACATCCATTCCCAACATCAGAACCTGCTGCTCAACAGTGAAGGCTTCCAGCTAAATGTCGTCGACATCATCGCACAGGACACGACGTTGCTCTCACACTACAAACAATGCTTCGCAAAATACAAGAACAGCAGCAAAGCCCTCGCCGAAGCCATCGAGACAGCCAAGCGAAACAAAGCTGACGAAGACTACATCCGTTTCCAACTGGAACAATTCACAGAGGCAGGCTTGAAAGAAGGCGAACAAGAGGAACTGGAACAGGAAGTGGAGCTGCTGAACCATGCAGAAGAAATCAAGAGCGGACTCTACCAAATCGACGCCATCATGGCCGGTGACGAAGGAGGCATATTGTCCGGTCTGAAAGAAGTCCAGAACCGGCTGCACGACTTAAAGTCCATCTACCCCTCGACGGAGGAACTGGCCGAACGACTCGACAGCTGCTACATCGAACTAAAAGACATCGAACACGAGATAAGCAACCAAAGCGAAGAAGTGGAATTCAACCCGCAACGCCTAGAGTATGTGAACGAACGCCTCAACCAGCTCTATTCTTTGCAGCAAAAACATCATGTGAACACGGTCAGCGAACTGATGACCATCGAACAGTCCTATCAAGACAGACTCAATGCCATCACCTCATCAGAAGACCAAATCGCCGAACTCACGGCCCAAAAGGACAAAGACCTGGAGAAAGTACTTGAAATAGCCCGCGAACTGACTGCCGTCCGCACAGAGGCCGCCCGGAAAATCGAGCAGCAAATGAAAAGCTACCTTATTCCCTTGGGCATACCCAACGTGCAATTTGTCGTCGAACTGACGCCACGCAAAGAACCCGACAACAATGGTGCTGACTGCGTGAACTTCCTATTCTCGGCCAACAAGAACGGCACGCTTCAAAACGTAGCTTCCGTGGCTTCGGGAGGAGAAATAGCCCGCGTCATGCTCTCCATCAAGGCTCTGATTGCCGGGGCTGTCAAACTGCCGACCATCATCTTCGACGAAATCGACACCGGAGTGTCCGGACAAATAGCCGAACGCATGGCACACATCATGCAGGAAATGGGCAACCGCAAGCGGCAAGTCATCAGCATTACCCACCTGCCGCAAATCGCCGCTTTGGGAAGCTACCACTATAAGGTATATAAGCAGGACGACGAACAGGGCACGACCAGCCACATCCGACAACTGACTCCGGAAGAGCGTGTCGAGGAAATCGCACACATGCTGAGCGGTGCGACACTGACCGATGCCGCCATCAACAACGCAAAAGCCCTGCTCCAACACCCCTGACAACACTCACTAACGAATAATAAAAGACTATGATACAAGAAAAAAGCGACATGATATTCGGCGTAAGAGCCGTTATCGAAGCCATCGAAGCCGGCAAAGACATCGACAAGATACTGGTCAAGCGCGACATTCAGAGCGACTTGTCCAAGGAACTGTTTGCCGCACTGAAAGGAAAATTCATCCCCGTGCAGCGCGTCCCTGTCGAGAAGATAAACCGCATCACGCGCAAAAACCACCAAGGCGTGGTGGCATTCATCGCCGCCGTGACCTACCAGCGGACGGAAGACATCGTCCCCACCCTGTTTGAAGAAGGGAAAACGCCCCTGCTCGTGATGCTCGACGGAGTGACCGACGTGCGCAACTTCGGCGCCATAGCCCGCACCTGCGAATGCGCCGGAGTGGATGCCGTCATCATCCCCGCCAAAAACAGCGCAAGCGTCAACGCCGACGCCATGAAGACATCGGCCGGCGCACTCCACACACTGCCCGTCTGCCGCGAACAGAGCCTGACAGTCACCATCAAATACCTGAAGGAAAGCGGATTCAAAATCATCGCCGCTACGGAAAAAGGCGACTATGACTACACCCGCGCCGACTACACCGCCCCCACGTGCATCATCATGGGAGCAGAAGACACCGGCATACCCTACGACCACCTCTCACTGTGCGACGAATGGGTGAAAATCCCCCTGATGGGGCACATCGCCTCGCTCAACGTGTCCGTTGCCGCAGGCATCCTCATCTATGAAGCCGTCCGCCAACGCGGCTTCCGCCAAGAATAAGTCAAACCTTAACACACGCATTATGAAAAAACTACTATCTGCCGCCTTCTGCCTGCTGCTCTCCCTGACGGCGCAAGCGCAGACTCCCAAATGGGCCAGCCAAGCACGGAAGGCCATCATCTCCATCGTCACGTATGACAAAGACAATAAAATCATGAACACAGGCAACGGATTCTTCGTGAAAGCCGACGGCACAGCCGTGTCAGACTACGGCCTCTTCGAAGGAGCACAACGGGCTGTCGTCATCGACTCGGACGGAAAAGAATTCCCCGTCGACTGCATCCTCGGCGCCAACGCCATGTATGACGTCGTCAAATTCCGCATCCAGACGGACAAAGAAGTCGACGCGCTCACGCTGGCAAACACTCCCGCCGCTGTCGGGAGCACCGTCTTCCTCCTGCCCTACGCCTCTCAGAAAGATGTCACACCGGCACGCGGAACGGTCGACGCCTGCACCCAGGTGGAAGGGAAATACCACTACTACACCCTGCATCTCCAGACGAGCGACAAGACCGTCAGCTGTCCCATCACCAACGCCGAGGGACAAGTGCTGGGCATGATACAGAAATCAGCCGACGCCGACGCGGCAAACAGCTACGCCATCGACGCGGCCTTTGCCTCCGACCTGACCCTCAACGCCCTCTCACGCGTCGACCATGCGCTCAACAGCATCGGCATCCGTAAGGGACTCCCCGATAAGGAGGACGACGCCCAGGTCTACCTCCTCATGTCCGCAGGACTGCCTGAAGCAGACTACCTCGCCCTCATCAACGACTACATCCGCCAGTTCCCCACCAGCCACGAAGGATACCTCCGCCGCGCGACCTTCTACATGGACAAAAAGGACGACGAACACAACAAACTGGCCGAAGCCGACATCACCCGTGCCCTCGAAGTCTCCACCCGCAAGGACGACGCTTACTACAACGCCTGCAAGCTGGTCTACCAAGCCGTCGCCAACGGGCTGCAATACCCCGACTGGACACTCCAGCGAGCCATGCAGCTCATCGAGGAAGCCATCAAGCTCCGCCCCCTGCCGCTCTACGTGCAGACACAAGGCGACCTCTACTTCGGCATGAAGGACTACGCGAAGGCCTACGAGTGCTATGACCGCGTCAACCACTCCGAACTACGCTCCGCCGAAAGCCTCTTCAGCGCCGCACGCACCAAGCAAGTGATGGGCGCCAACGACGAAGCACTGGCACTCATGGACAGCACCGTCGCCTTCTTCGGCCCGCTCCTGACGGAGAAAGCAGCCCCCTACGTGTTCCAACGCGCACAGATGAAAGCCTCCATAGGCAAATACCGCGAAGCCGTCGCCGACTACAACGAGTATGAACGCCTCGTGCTGGGCAAGGCCAACGCCGAATTCTTCTTCATCCGCGAACAGGCCGAAATGCAGTGCCGCCTCTACCAGCAGGCACTCGACGACATCGAAAAGGCCGTCGAAATGGACCCCAAGCAGGTCGCCTACATCATCGAACAAGTGGCCCTCTACACCCGCTTCAGCCAGTTTGACAAAGCCGTCGAAGCTGCCCGCCGGGGCATTGAGCTTGCGCCCGACAACGCCGACCTCTACCGCATGATGGGATTCGGCCAAATCCAACTCAAACAGAAGGAAGCCGGACGCCAAAGCCTCCTCAAAGCCAAGGAACTGGGCGACCCGAACGCCGCGACGCTCCTGGAGAAATACGGCAAATAAACGATATGTCTTTCTGACGTTGACGACCCATTTTTTAGACGCGGATGGCGCGGATGACGCGGATTTTTAATTATCCACGCATGGGCATTTGCCTGACAACTGTATCCGCAGAAGTGGGAATTGCCCGCCCGAACACGCGCCCCTGCCTCTGCGGACGATAGTTTTCAAGGAAAAAAAAACACCAAAAACCCGCGTCATCCGCACCATCCGCGTCTAAAAAATAGGACATCAGCATCCCCAAAATCCACCATCCACACAAACAAACATCCCCACATCATGGCAGAAACACTCACCCTCACAGCTACCGACAAAGCCGGACGGTATGAAGAAATATTGCCCCAAATCGCGTCCGTCACGGCAGACGAAACCGACCGCACGGCCAACCTGGCCAACACGGCCGCCATCCTCAAGGAAGCGTTCGACTTCTTCTGGGTCGGCTTCTACGAAGTGAAATCCACAGACGGCGGCGAGGCCCAACTCGTCCTCGGCCCGTTCCAAGGCCCGCTCGCCTGCACGCGCATCCGTCGGGGCCGCGGCGTCTGCGGCACAGCCTGGGCCGAACGCCGCACGCTGGTCGTCCCCGACGTCGACCTGTTTCCCGGCCACATCGCATGCAGCTCGCTGTCACGCTCCGAAATCGTCGTCCCCATCTTCGCCCCCGACAGCGATGAAGTCGTCGCCGTCATCGACATCGACAGCCGCGAACCCGCCACGTTCGACGACACCGACCGCCGCCACCTCGAACGCCTAGCCGTCCTCCTCAGCGCGCGCTGGTAGCCCTCCCCGCCCGCACACGCCCCCATTTTCATAAAAACCTCACCCAAAACGTAGGGACGCACGGCTCGTGCGTCCGAAGCACACAGGCTGAAACAGCCCATATCACACCCATGCAAATACAGCGGACGAACGACCCACACGTTCCTACGCCATAGCTTATTTGGAAAAATACGGCGATGATTATGAAGAAAGACAGGTATGTCCATGAATGAATACGGGCATAACCATAAAGAAAGACAGTCGTCTATTCGCCAAAAGGTGTACACCTTCTGAAAGACATACAGTGATGATTTTTCAAGAAGACAGGCATGTTTATTAAAAAAGACGACTGTGTACGGAGACGGATATAGGGATGTCCGTGAAAAAAGACAGTTGTCCGCCGGTAGATACATGTACATGTGTTATAGTGATACATGTACATGAGACACATCAACACATGTACATGTATTGGAGAAAAGACAGCGGTGTTTCTCCATGAATACGACTGTGTTTTCCCCTGTCCACGGGCGTCCGCTTCCGACGGGAGAGGCATTTCTCCGGAAAAAAACATGCCCCCGCACGGCCTCGGAGGGAGGGGTGCAGGGGCATACCTTATTATATATAGGGACATTTACCAGATGTCGACGCGCTCAGCCTTGGGGATGTAGAGCGAATCGCTCTCCGTGATGTTGAAGGCTTCATACCAGGCGTCGATGTGCGGCAGGGCACCGTTCACGCGCCAGCGGCCCAGGGAGTGCGGGTCACTCTTGGTCAGGTTGCGGATTTCCTCGTCGCGGATGTTGGAAGCCCACAGGCCTGCATAGGCGAGGAAGAAGCGTTGTTCGGGAGTGAATCCTTCCTTCACGGGCAGCGGAGCGTCCTTCGTCGCAGTCTTAAATGCCTGGAAGGCGACGTTCAGACCGCCGTGGTCGGCGATGTTCTCACCCAGCGTGAGCTGGCCGTTGGCTTTCAGGTCGGGGAGGACATTGATTTTGTTGAAGAAGTCGACCATCACCTGCGTGCGTGCCTTGAACTTCTCGGCGTCGTCTGCGCCCCACCAGTCAGCGAAGTTTCCTTCCTTGGTGAACTGGCGGCCCTGGTCGTCAAATCCGTGGGTCATCTCGTGTCCGATGACGACGCCTATCGCTCCGTAGTTGTACGCATCGTCAGCCGCCATGTCGAAGAAGGGCGGTTGGAGGATACCGGCCGGGAAGCAGATTTCGTTGGTCGTGGGGTTGTAGTAGGCATTGACAGTCTGCGGGGTCATCTGCCACTCGTCTCGGTCGACGGGCTTGCCATACTTGTCAGCAATCATCTTGCGCCATGCGAACATGTTGGCACGCTGTGTGTTCACCCAGAAACTGGACTCCTTGTCGATGACGAGGTCGGTGTAGTCTGTCCACTTGTCGGGATAACCGATTTTGACATAGAAGGCGTCGAGCTTTTCGATGGCTTTTGCCTTGGTGCTGTCGCTCATCCAGTCCTGCACTTGGATGCGCTCCTTCAGCGAGGCTTGCAGGTTCTTCACCAGCGTGGTCATGCGCTCTTTGGCCTCAGCCGGGAAGTATTTCTGCACGTACATCTGTCCCAGCGCTTCGCCGAGGCAGCTTTCGACGGTGTTGACAGCGCGTTTCCAGCGGGCCGAACGCTCCTGTTGTCCGGACATGACGCGACCGAAGAAGTTGAATTGTTCCTCCCCGATTTCGTCGCTCAGGCAGCCGGCTGCGCTGTTGATGAGCTTCCAGGTCATGTAAGCCTTCTGTTTGTCGAGGTCTACATTGTTCAGGATGTCGGCGACTTCCTTCAGGTAGACGGGATGGTCGAGGCTGAGTTCCTGCAGGCTGTCGATGCCGAGGGCCTGGAAGTGTACGTCCCAGTTGATGCCGGGCACTTCCTTCTTCAGCTCGTCGAGGGTCATCTTGTGGTAGCTGTTGGCCGGATTGCGAAGTTCGACTGCGCTGAGCGAAGCCTTGGCGAGGCGGGTCTCTATCTCCATGACAGCCTCCATGTTCCACTTGGCGTTGTATTCATCCACGCCGAAGAGCTTGAAGAGGTTGACGATATATTCCTTGTATTTCTCGCGGATTTCCTTTGTCTTGGCATCGTTGTCGAGGTAATATTCCTTTTCGCCCAGCGTGATGCCGCCCTGGCAGACGCCCACGATGTTGGCCGTACTGTTCATCATGTCGGTGCTGACATAGGTGCCGAAGTATCCGGGTATGCCTTTCATCATCATGAGGTCCATGGTCGGGAGTATCTGGTCCTTCTCCTTGATGACGCGGATAGCCCCCATGTCGGTGCGTACAGGCTCCATGCCTTCGCTGTTGAGGCGGGTGGAATCCATGGCGATATTGTAGAGGTCGCCGATTTTCTGCTCGATGCTTCCGGGAGTGTTCTCGGCTTCGGGAGCGGCGAGGGAGGTGATGATGTCATGGAGTTGCTTGCGGTTGTTCTCACGCAGCTCGTTGAATGTGCCGAATTGTGAATATTCGGCCGTCAAGGGATGGGCCTTCATCCAGCCGCCGCAAGCGTATTGATAGAAGTCATTGCCCGGCACGGCCGTCGTGTCCAGGTCGGCCAGGTCGATACCGGCAGTCAGGGGAGCCGGTTTGTTGCCACACGAAGCCAGCGTAAGCATGGCCACAGTGACGAGGGGTAAACAATACTTGATTTTCATAAGATAACTATTTGGTTTGTTCTTTCAGTTCTTCCAGTTCCAGCGAAGCCGCCTCCCACTCTTCGACCACGGCGTCCATGTCTTTCTTCAGGGCCGCATGCTGTTCGTAGAGCTTCATGTCTGAAGCTCCTTCGGGGGTCGCCATCCGGGCTTCGAGGGCAGCGATGTCCTGCTCCAGCCGCTCGATGCGCTGCTCGCAGTCGGCCACTTGCTTTTCAATCCGGCGCATCTTCTTGGCCAATTCTTTCTGGGCTTCATAATTCAGCTTGGACTCCGACACGGGCTGTGCTTCCGTCTTCTGGACCGTGGGCGAAGCGGAAAGTTGCAGTTCGGCGAGCGAATCTATTTTCTTTTTCGCGAGGAAGTCGTAGATGCCTCCGAGATGTTCGCGCACACGGCCGCCGCCAAACTCATAGACCTTGGTCACCAGTCCGTCAAGGAACTCGCGGTCGTGGCTGACGACGATGACAGTCCCGTCGAAGTCGCGGATGGCATCCTTGAGCACGTCCTTCGAACGCATGTCGAGGTGGTTGGTCGGCTCGTCGAGGATGAGCAGGTTCACCGGCTCGAGAAGCAGGCGTATCATCGCCAGCCGGCTTCGTTCGCCGCCCGACAGCACCTTGACTTTCTTCTCCGAGGCTTCGCCGCCGAACATGAATGCACCCAGGATGTCGCGTATCTTCAAGCGGATGTCGCCCACGGCCACACGGTCGATGGTGTCAAACACGGTCAGGTTCTCATCGAGGAGCTGTGCCTGGTTTTGCGCGAAATAGCCGATTTGCACGTTGTGCCCGATGGTGAGCTTGCCGTCAAAGGGCGTCTCGCCCATGATACATTTCACCAGTGTCGTCTTTCCTTCGCCGTTTTTCCCGACAAAAGCCACCTTTTCACCCCGTTTGATGGTCAAGTCCACGTGGTCGAACACCAGATGGTCGCCGTATGCCTTGCGCACGTCTTCGCAGATGACCGGATAGTTGCCGCTGCGCACAGCCGGAGGGAACTTCAGGCGCAAAGCCGAATTATCCTCTTCGTCCACCTCGATGGGGACGATTTTCTCCAGCTGCTTAATGCGGCTCTGCACCTGGACGGCCTTGGTCGCCTTGTAGCGGAAGCGTTCGATGAACTCCTCGGTGTCCTGTATCTGCTTCTGCTGGTTTTCATACGCACGGAGCTGCTGCTCGCGGCGTTCCTTGCGGAGCTTCACAAACTCGTCGTATGGGACCTTGTAGTCATAGATACGCCCGCAGGTGATTTCTATGGTGCGTGTCGTCACATTATTGATAAAGGCACGGTCGTGGCTCACCAGGACGACGGCATTGCAGCGCGTGGCCAGAAAGTTTTCAAGCCACTGGATACTCTCGATGTCCAGATGGTTGGTCGGCTCGTCGAGCAAGAGCACGT
The DNA here is from genome assembly GCA_016900015.1 of Phocaeicola coprophilus. Classification (GTDB taxonomy): domain Bacteria; phylum Bacteroidota; class Bacteroidia; order Bacteroidales; family Bacteroidaceae; genus Phocaeicola_A. The sequence goes on from JACJJM010000003.1 coordinate 186,044, forward strand.
CCGGGCGGCGCAACAAGAGCTTGGCCAGCTCGATGCGCATGCGCCAGCCGCCGCTGAACTCCGAGGTGGGCCGTCCGAAATCGGCCCGGCTGAATCCCAAGCCTTGCAGGGTGCGTTCCGCCTCCGCGCGGTAATTCGTGCCTCCCATCAGAAGGAAACGTTCGTTTTCATGCGTGAAGCGCTCGATGAGCGCATGATAGCTCTCTGATTCGTAATCGGTGCGGTCGGCCAGTTCCTGGTTCATCCGCTCCAGGCGGGCCTGCATCTCCGTGATGTGTTCGAAGGCTTTTTCAGCTTCTTCCATCACAGTGCATTCATCGCTCAGCACCATCACCTGGGGCAAGTAACCGACAGTCACCTCCCGCGGCACAGCTACCACGCCCGCCGTGGGGCGTTGCAGTCCGGCCAATATCTTCAACATTGTGGATTTTCCGGCGCCATTCTTCCCCACCAATGCAATGCGGTCTTTCTTGTTGATGACGAAAGACACGTCCTCAAATAGCGGAGTGGCACCAAACTCCACCTTCAAATTATCAACTGAAATCACTTCTCCGTGAAATAATGGTTATAACGGGTGCAAATATAACAAATTGCCATGAACCATATCTCCAATCTTTAAAGAAATATGAATTCGCCGGCTGACACCTCCAGCCATATCCTGCAACTCCCCTCAAGAGGAAGGAATCTGACTGTTAAGGGTAACCCTACCTTACCCTCTACTCCGCTCCCGGCTACCCTCCTTTCCGTGGTCGTCTACCCTTTACTCCGTCCAAACCGCCCTTGGAGACAGTCCGAAAGCGTCTTCCAGCCCATGTCTGTCTGCTGTCCGGCGAAGGGAGAAAAATCAACAAATATTTAAATAACACTAAACAATCGTTAAGATTCATACAAATATGCTTACCTTTGGACGTTTACTAACTTTCAAAAACCTAATCATGCGAAAAACAGTATTTCTTTGCAGTTTTCTGCTGGCACTTTCCGCCTCTGCAGAAAAACTGATTAAAACGACTCCTGAAACATTCCTTCAAGACTTGGAGTCTGTGAAACAAGCCGTACAAAATCAGAGCGAGGACATCGTCGTGGAACTGAAAGGCGGCACTTACACACTCACACAGCCTCTCACACTGGACGAAGCCTACAGCGGAAGAAACGGACACAAAGTCATCTTCCGGGCAGCTCAGGGAGAAACCCCGGTCATCAGCGGAGGTGTGCGTGTCACCGGTTGGCAACACGTATCCGGCCCGCTCTACAAAGCACCCCTCAAAAGCAATGAAAAACTACGCTCCCTCTTCGTCAACGGCGAACGTTGCCGCATGGCCGGCGGACGTGCTCTGGAAAAAGGCATGGGCACGGTAGACTCCGTGGAAATCAAAGGCACCGAGCCGTGGGCCCTGGGAGCCGGGAAAAACGTGGACGGCATCAAGTTCATGGTGGGCAAGGAGCTGAACCTGTTCCGCAACCCGGAAGACATCGAGCTCGTCCAGAAACGTGTATGGTCTGAGAAAATCATCTGCGTGCGCGACATGGAAAAATGGGGCGACACCATCGTCGTCCGCCTGCAACAGCCTTACGGATACATCGTCAACTCGCTGGGATGGGCCGCCAAGCTGAAACCGCTGGGTGGAGACTTCTACGTGCGCAATGCCTACGAACTGCTTGACGAACCGGGCGAATTCTATTTCGACCGCAAGGAGCAAATGCTCTACTACTACAGCCGCGGCGAGAACATGGCAGAAGCTGAAGTCATCGCTCCGGTGAGCCAAGGCCTGCTGCGCATCCACGGCAGCTCGCTGAAATCACGCGTGGAAAACCTCACCTTTGAAGGACTCACGTTCAGCTACGACGCATGGAACTTGATGGAAGTGGCCGGCTCGCATGGCTTCTGCGGCATCCAGAGCCTCGGACTGTCTGTCAAATACATCCCCGACGGCAACTGGCATCCGCACAAATATAATAACTGCGACGTGCCCGAAGGTGCTGTCGACGTGCAGAATGCGAAAAACATCCGTTTCGAGCGCAACAACTTCCTCCACATCAGCGCAGGCGCCGGCGTGTGCATGATGAACGACGTACAGCATTCACAAGTCATCGGCAACCGCTTCATGGATATGTCAGGCACATCCGTCGTTGTCGGCCATCCGCAACACTATGAAATCGGCGACGGCGAAGGCAAATATTCTCCCGAAGTGGAAGGATTGTGCCAATATATCAACGTAAGCAACAACTATGTGCGCAATGTCTGCTTGGATTTCCGCCAGATTGAAGGCATGATCGCCTTCTTCGTGGCCAACTGCAATTTCGACCACAACGACATCCAGTACACTCCTTACGGTGCGATTGCTGTCGGCTGGTGGTGGGGCAACGCCAAGACTCCTCCCTGCAAGCTGGCCAAGAAGAACAGCATCAGCTACAACAAGGCCGGATACACTCACCAGTTCCTCCACGACGGCGGCATCCTATACATGCTGGGGCACCAACCAGGCTCTGTCCTCAACCGCAACTACCTCTTCAAAGGTCCGCGTTGCATCTATCCGGACGACGGCTCTGCCGGATGGCGCATCAATGAGAATGTCGTAGACGCACTGTCACAACTCTGGTATCACCTGGCTTCTGACCGCAACTATGACATCATCGCAAAAGACAACTACGTGAAGGACAACCGCCTCATCGACAACGGTACGGGTACGAAAGTGCTCAACACACATGCCTTCCGCAACACAGACTTCAACGATGCTGCCAAGAAAATCATGAGCGAAGCCGGCATCGAACCGGCCTACCGTGACATCATCCCGGCAGAAGAACCAGCCATCATCCACCTCTACCCGGAATTCCCGGCTGAAGCATGGCACGATTAATCAACTCTCATATACACAACTACAGACCTATGAAAAATAGACTTTGCCTCTTGGCTGCGTGTCTACTCTCTGTGGCCACACTTTGCGGAGCGTCAACACCCCGCAAAGTGTTGACCTTGGACAAAGGTTGGGGCATCAAGCCCATCACCAACACCGTGCGCAAAGCCAAACTCGACCCTGTCACCCTCCCCCATACGTGGAACGCCCATTACCTCCCGGGCACGACTACCTACAACCGGGAAATGATGGTCTACAAACGTACGCTGGAAGTCACGCCCGAAATGGAAGGCAAACGCTTGTTCCTCTATTTCGAAGGAGCTAACTCGGCTGCCGACGTCTTCGTAAACTATCAGACTGTCGCCCACCACCTGGGAGGATACACGGCCTTCTGCACCGAAATCACCGACTACGTGAAGGCCGGAGACAATGATCTCGAAGTGTGGGTGAGCAATGCTTTCCGCAGCGACGTGCTCCCCATCAGCGGTGACTTCAATGTCTATGGCGGCCTGCACCGTCCCTGTCACTTAATCGTCACCGAACAAAACTGCATCTCCCCGCTCTTCTACGCTTCACCGGGCGTACTCGTACACCAAGACCGCGTGACCGACGACGAAGCACGCTTCACCGTCGAGACCCGGCTGTCACTGAAAGACATGTCGAAGCCCGTGACCGTGAAGACCCAAGTGCTGGATGCAGAAGGCAAGCAGGTGGCCGCATGCGAATCAAACGTAAATGTCCCCTGCGACAACGTGCGCCAACCGCTCGCCATCGAAAACCCCACCTTGTGGGACGGCGTAGACAATCCCTACCTCTACACCGTGCAAGTCGACCTTTACCAGGACGGCAAACAGCTCGACCAGGTGGTGGAAAAGACAGGCTTCCGCTACTTCAAGGCCGACCCGGAGAAAGGTTTCTTCCTGAACGGAAAACCCTATGACCTCCACGGATTCTGCCGCCACGAGGACATCGCCGGCAAAGGCAGCGCACTCACAGCCGAAGACTACCAGACAGACTTGAACCTCATCAAGGAAATAGGCGCGACAGCCGTCCGCCTGGCACACTATCCGCACGCCAAACCGATGTATGACATGAGTGACGAGAACGGACTCATCCTTTGGACAGAAATCCCACTGGTAGGTCCCGGCGGATACGGCTACACAGGCTATGTCGGCAACGAACCGCTGAAGGAACATGCCCGCCAGGTGCTCAAAGAGCTGGTCTACCAGAACATCAACCACCCCTCCATCTGCTTCTGGGGCATCTTCAACGAACTGCTCATCACCGACGACTTCTTCCAGGCATACGACAACCCCGTGGCTTTCGCCAAGGAACTCAACGGCCTCTACAAGTCACTCGATCCTTCACGACTGACCTGCTTTGCCACTTGTGTCGACCAGACGAACTATCACGGCTGTTCTGACCTGATAGCTTGGAACAAATATTTCGGATGGAACGAAGGCGACCAAATCGGCCCGTTCATGGACAATGTGAAAGCTCATGCCGGCGGCCATCCTGTCGGCGTCTCGGAATACGGATTCGGAGGAAGCACGAAGCAACACCTCTGTCCCATCAACGACAAAGACAAGGAACTGGGTAGCATGCACCCGGAAGAGTTCCAGGCCATCAGCCATGAGCTCAACTGGGAAGCCCTCTCCCAACGCCCTTACCTATGGGCGAAAATCATCTGGGTGTTCTCCGACTTCCAGTCGTTCATCCGCCACGAAGGCGACACGGAAGGCATCAACGACAAGGGACTCGTGACCTACGACCGCAAGACACGCAAGGACGCATTCTATTTCTATAAAGCCAACTGGAACAAGGCACCCATGCTCCACCTCTGCGACCAACGCTTCACGGAACGTCAGCATGCCAACACGCAAGTGAAAGTCTACACGACCGCAGCCGACGCGACACTCTATGTCAACGGCAAGAAAGTCGGAAAGAAAAAGGCCGACAAGCTGCACCGCATCGTGTGGGAAGGCATCACACTGCAACCGGGTGAAAACACCATCGAGGTCAGCACGAAAGCTGGCAAAGAGGAACTGAAAGAATCCTGCGTATGGACCCTGAAATAGGCCGATACACACAAGGCTACAACAAATCCTGAACACAACAGCGGGCGGAATCCGACAAAGAGATTCCGCCCGCCTCTTTTTTATCCCCATCTCCCACACGAATCAAAGGCGCAGGGATGGGCTTCCTTTCCGCCCGCAGCCCGAGTGCATAGGATTCAAAAAAGGAGTCTGACCCGTTCCCGCCCTCCTCTCGTCGTGCCGGAAAGGACAAACAAAAACGTGGGACGACAATCTTCATCCGATCATCGTCCCACGCTAATTTCCTTCACAAGGCTTATGGGCGTTACTTCCCGAAAGCCGAATCTATCACTTCGCGCGAATTGAGGAACAATGCGCCGAGGGCATCCACGTCAAACGACACGGCATACGTGCGTGGCTGCATCTGTATCTCGATGCGCGACACGCCCTTCTTCAGCTTCTTCAGAACCGATTTCTTTATGTTATAATAAGCAAAGCGTTGGTAGGACTGATAGACACGGTCCATCTGCACATCCATGTTCTGCAACACGCTCGTGCCGCCCGACACGGTCTCCAGCTCATACTGCTTGCCATTGGTCAGCGTCAGCACACACTTGCTGCCCGCAGGGATGGTCACCGAACTGCCGGAACCGACCACCACGGCCAGCGAATAGAGCACTGTGCCATTGGTAGCCTCGAAACCAGCTAAGGCGACATTGACATCCACATCGCCCACAGCTCCCAAATTGACACCTTCACAAATCAAGGTGCGCACACCGTTACTGCTCGTCTGGTCATAGACCACAGATTGGGCCATCGCCGGAACCATGCCAAGCAGCATGACCCATAAAAATAACCACTTCTTCATCATCATGTTTTTACGTTTTAAAGTTCATATTTTACTTCAAAGATAGTAAGGAAAGCCGCCCACAGTATAATGAGAGGTAAATATTTCCATTTTTTCAAGTTTATTTCAGAATATAATTCTTTCTTTGCAATGCATCAGAGGACCTCCCTGAAGAAAACACATTATCCACTTAATAAACGTACACATCATGAAACTGCTCATCATAGAAGACGAAGCATCGCTGCGTGAACTGATGCAGCGTTCACTGGAAAAGGAAAGATACGTAGTCGAGTGTGCCCCCGACTTCAACACGGCCATGCAGAAAATCGGGACGTATGACTACGACTGCGTCCTGCTAGACATCATGCTGCCCGACGGCAGCGGACTCGACGTACTCGAGGAGCTGAAGAAAATGCGCAAGAAGGAAAACGTCATCATCATTTCGGCCAAAGATTCCATCGAAGACAAAGTGGCCGGACTCGACCTCGGCGCCGACGACTACCTGGCCAAACCGTTCCACCTGGCTGAACTGAGCGCACGCATCAAGAGCGTCATACGGCGTAATCACCACAACGGAGAGAATAAAATCACTTGCGGCAACATCGAAGTGACGCCAGACACCTTCCAAGTGTACATCGACGGAAAAGAGCTGGAACTGAACCGCAAGGAATACGACATCCTGCTCTACTTCATGAACCGTCCGGAACGATTGGTGAACAAGTCGACCTTGGCAGAATCCGTGTGGGGCGACCACATCGACCAAGTGGACAACTATGACTTCATCTATGCCCAAATCAAGAACCTGCGCAAGAAGCTGAAAGCTGCCGGCGCTACCCCGGAAATCAAGGCAGTCTACGGTTTCGGATACAAATTCACCCTCGAAGAAGCATGAAACTCATCTCACACGTCACCCTGCGCCTGTCCATAGCCATCACGGTCATCATGTCCGCGTGGGCCGTGCTTTTTTATCTCGCCATGATTGATGAAATCAATGACGAGACGGACGACTCGCTGGAAGACTACTCCGAGGCCATCATCATCCGCGCCCTGGCCGGCGAGAAACTGCCATCCAAAAACAATGGTTCGAACAACCAATATTACATGACGAGGGTGGACGACCAATACGCCCAGACTCATCCGAGCATCGAATACAGCGACGAGATGGTCTACATCGAAGAAAAACGCGAGACCGAGCCGGCCCGCATCCTGAAGACCATCTTCCAAAACGACCGGGACGAACACTTTCTGCTGGTCGTGATGACACCGACCATCGAGAAGCGTGACCTGAAACACTCCATCTTCATCTGGATGAGCATCCTCTACGCCACGCTGCTCATCATCATCATCGTGCTCAACATCTGTGTGTTCTACTACAGCATGAAGCCGCTCTACCGCCTGCTTGGCTGGCTGCGCGACTACCACGTGGGCCAACGCAACAAGCCGCTGGACAACAAGAATTCCATCACCGAATTCCGCACACTCTATGACGCGACCAACCTCTTCGCGGCGCGCAACGAAAAGCTATTCGAGCAGCAGAAACGCTTCATCGGCAACGCCTCGCACGAGTTGCAGACGCCGCTGGCCATCTGCCGCAACCGCCTGGAGATGATGATGGAAGACGAGTCCGTCAGCGAACGGCAGCTGGAAGAACTGGCCAAGACGCACCACACGCTGGAACACATCACGAAGCTGAACAAGTCGCTCCTCTTGCTGTCGAAAATCGAAAACGAGCAGTTCCCCGAGACGCGCCCCGTGTGCCTTAACGACATCCTGACACGTTATCTGGAGGACTACAAAGAAGTGTATGATTACCGTGACATCACGGTGGAGGTGAACGAAGAGCAACGACTGACCTTCCAAATGAACGAGATGCTTGCCACCACGCTGGTGACCAACTTGCTGAAGAACGCCTTCGTGCACAACGTGGACGGCGGACACATCTGCATCATGTTCACCAAAGACACTTTCCGCATCTGCAACACCGGCTCGCCCCAGCCGCTCGACGAACGCAAAATCTTCGAACCATTCTTCAAAGGCAGCAAGCAAGAAGGCTCCACCGGTCTGGGTCTCTCCCTCGTCGACGGCATCTGCAAGCTGTCGGGCCTTGCCGTCAGCTATGCTTTCCAGGACGACATGCACTGCTTCTACATCCGCGTGAAGCAATCGCCCAATTAAAAGCTCCAGCCAATCGTCATGTTCACCGCATGGCGGAAGACGTGCAATGCTTTTTCATGACAATACTCATACCAACAGAAACATCCGCACACAAAAAAGCCGTCCTTCCGAAACGACTGTTTCCAAAGGACGGCTTTCTTATGCTATAATAAGAAGAACTTTAGCTCCTGACTTCGTCAACGCGTACCCCAAAATTCATCAGCAAACAATGGAGCGATACGTTGATGCCGTTTCATAAGC
>JACJJM010000040.1 GCA_016900015.1 Phocaeicola coprophilus
CTTTCTCCTCCCTTTCCGCTACGCTCCAAGGACGGAGGAAGAGGGGGATGGTGTTGCACTTCTATCTTGACGGTAGCGTTGTTAAAAGATGTATTGATTCGTTCTTGACTATCAACATCTTATAAAAAATAGCAGTTTTGGGCATAAAAAAAGTGCATCTAAATGGTACAATGTATGTGAAAAGCTTCTATCTTTGCATCGTTTTAATAAGCAATTGATTGTTTTACAGATTTAAAAAGCAAAGTAAAATGAAAAAATTAGTATTTGTATTCGTAGCTTTCGCAGCTATTTCTTTCGCTTCTTGTGGAAACAAAGCTGCTAACAGCACTGACGCTGCCACTGAACCCGCTGCAACTGAAACTGTAGAGAGCGCTGCTCCTGCTGACTCTACAGCTGCTGCTCCCGCTGACTCTACGGCTGCTCCTGCTGACTCTACGGCTGCTGCTGAATAATTTATTCAGCATTGAGGGAATTGAAAAGTCTGAGGCCTTAAAACTTCAGACTTTTTTTTGTGCTTGTAAGTTTGGTTGTTTTTGCTTCTGTTAGCGAGGTGTCTTCGAAGTGGCATTGGGGACATGGCTTTTGTCATGGTCTGACTATCGCGATTCACTCAGTGTCACTATCGCGATAGTCAGGTGCTCATGATCGCGAATATGAAGGAGAGTGAATCGCGATAGTCAGATTCTCATTATTCTATTCATTCAAAAAGTTTAGCCAACTGTTTCCCTGCTTGTCGCTTGTCATGTCGTGCGGAGATACCAGTCATTCGGTGGCATGATACGGGCTATTTGTATAATTACTTCATCCTCATTTTTTGAAATGACATGCTTTTAGTTCTGTAATCATGCACTCATTGGTCTGAGAAGGATGGAAGTGCTGGACTTTTACAGGTATGGATTCTTGCTCACTACCTCCCCAATCCAATTTTCCGGAATAGATAACCCTGCTTTTCCAATACAATGTACCTTCGATGAAAAACGTATATATTCCTGTTGGGACACGGTTGCCCTTATCGTCCGTCCCGTCCCATTGGTAGGTCACTACGCCGTTTTGTGGCGTTGCGCCCGTTATGGCATCTGTCTGTGCAGAAGACAGGGCCTGGGGCTTTGCCTTGCTTACCCAAATGGGCAGGGCATCTTTCCGGTATTCATATCCGCCTTCCGCCGTAAACGAGGTGGCATATAAGGTGCGTATCAACTGTCCCGTTTGGTTTTCTATCCAAATGGCATATTGGCTGGAAGCAATGCCGCCACGTTGGAAGCGGAAAGAAATCTCCAGCCGTTCTCCTGAGGAAGTTTCTTTCGCGTCTCCCTTATCTTTCGCATACGAGAGGGTACAACTTTGCAGGCAAACGCTGGCTGCAACCAGGATGGCATAGAATAATTTTGTTTTCATAAGTTTTATTCGTCTAATTGATAACAGTTCAATCCTATTTCCGGGACATAGACGCGGGTGATGGAGGTTCCGAAATCTTCCACTACAAATTCTCCCGCGCCATTCAGTGTTGCAGAAAGCAGATGTCCTGCCAAAGCGGAATAATCGCTGCGTCCCACGGTGATATGCAGATGGAGATACGTCTTCCCGTCCATTTGGGAGATGTTTCCTGTCAGGTTGGCTATCTCCATTTGTTCCTGATAGGTCTTATCTACGTATTGCTTGGTTTGGGGATTGAAGAAACGAAGGGTCAATTCATCGATCGCCCCAATCCCGTAAATAGTTCCCGATGTGATGCCCCGCTCTTCGCAGAAAGCGTTCAGGGCTTTGACGATTTCCTCGCGGTTTTGGATACTGATGACGTATTTATTGTCAATTTTCTTATATGAATACATGTTCTTTTCGTTTTGTGCGTTGGCTGAAGCATTCAAAGCTCCGGCAAACAGCATAATCAATAATAGTTTCTTCATAATGTTCCTCATCAGAATACTTGTGATGACAGCTCGGGACGTTGGTCTTGATGCCAATAGGGATAAGGTTTCTCCGTCTTGCTGGCTGCATCGAGGCGGTGTATTTGCTCCGCTGTAAGTTTCCAGTCCACGGCACCGAGATTCTGCCGTAGCTGTTCCTCGGAACTGGCCCCGATGACAAGACTGCACACGGTGGGGCGTTGCAGCAGCCAGTTCAATGCGACTTGTGCCACGGTCTTTCCTGTTTCTGTTGCCACTTCGTCCAATACATCTATTATATTATACAAGCGATCGTAGGAAACGACATTATCTCTTACGGGAGCACCGCCTCGCGCCACTCTTCCGTCTTGCGGGACAGGTTTATTTCGGCGGTAACGTCCGCCCAGACGTCCGGCGGCCAACGGACCCCAAACAATGGTGCCCACTTGCTGGTCTATGCCGAGCGGCATCAGTTCCCATTCAAAATCACGGTTCAACAACGAATAATATACCTGATGAGCCACATACCGGCTCCAGCCGCGTCGCTCGGATACCGATAGCGATTTCATTAATTGCCAGCCGGAAAAATTGGAACAACCTATGTAGCGTATCTTGCCGCTCGTCACCAGGTCATCCAAAGCCCGGAGTGTCTCCTCTACAGGCGTGTTGGCATCGAAGCCGTGGATGTAGTATAAGTCGATATGGTCAGTACCCAGACGGCGCAGGCTGGCTTCGCACGCCTCTACCAGATGGAAGCGCGAAGCTCCTTCCTCGTTGCGGTTTTCACCCATGGGAAATGTCCCTTTGGTCGCGATGAGCAGCCTGTTTCGTTTTCCGACGATGGCTTTGCCCAATATTTCCTCGGCAAGTCCGCGTGAATACATATCTGCCGTGTCAAACATGTTTAGTCCGGCTTCCAAACACATATCCACCATGCGGGTGGCTTCCTCCACTCCCGTATGTCCCCAGCCTTCAAAGCCGTGAGAGCCTCCGAATGTTCCTGTTCCCAATGTCAATGCCGGGACGAAAAGTCCCGAACCATTTAGTTTACGATATTCCATGATGACAAGTATCTTAATGTTTTACAATCAATACCAATCTTTTTCATTTCACTTGACACGGCAAAGTTAGCCGTAAAAAAAGAAAAACAATTCCATTATATTTGCAGTGTCCTCCATTATATTTGCGGTCGGATAAAAAATGCGAGTATGCCGATATTAGAACGTAAGATAGTACATGACATGGCGACGGTATGCAGCCATATTTCCTATCCTCGCTTTGTGCTCCCCTTGCACAAGCACGTGGAGTATGAAATCATGCTGTTCACCCAGGGTTATGGGAAACAGTTTGTCGGTGAAGGCGTATCAGAATACAAAGCCGGAGACATAGCCCTTATCGGAAGTAACGTACCTCATCTTCATTTATGTCATACTAAGTTGAATTCCACCTCAGCAATTGATTGGGAAGATGAATGGAGTGCCGGGGAAGCGATACAGTTCAGACCGGACATTTTCCCGGAACAGATGAAAGACATTCCTGATTATCGTTTTATCTATGATGTGCTACAGAAAAGCCAATATGGAATCCGTTTTTACGACGAAGGACTGTTTGAGGCAATGTTGGAGATAGTACATGAATTTGATTCTTCCGGATATACCTCCCGCCTTATCTGCCTGTTCCGTATGCTTGAAAAACTGCATGAATGCCGGCATTTCAAATTGCTCTCTGACACTGCGTATAATCAAGTCAACCATATTCCCGATGTGAAAGAACCTGTTAATAAAGTATATGCATATCTTTATAATCATTTTAAGGAAAAAGTTGCCTTGGAGGAAATAGCGGAGTTTGTCAAGCAAAACCCCTCAGCGTTGTGCCGGCATTTCAAACAACGTACGGACAAAAGCATTTTCCAATGCCTGGCGGAGATACGGATTGAGCACGCATGTAAATTGCTGGCTTATTCAAAAATGAATGTTTCGCAAGTAGCTTACGAATCAGGGTACAACAGCGTCACTCATTTTATTGCCCAATTTGAAAGAATCACTAAACGGACGCCGTCTGAATATAGAATGCAGATAAAATTGTGAGAAGACTTAGCAGCACTACAAGCAGCTTTTATGACCGCTAAATCTGCAATGACATGGATGAAATGACGACCGGGAATCATGCGCTTGTCGCTTGGTCCGGTGACAGCCTTGAAGGGATGACGACCTGGCCTTCCTTTCCGTCCGCGCACGGAGTCCTATCCGTCCTCGCTTACCTTCCTTTGCGTGGTCGGGCGGTGTTAAGGGACAGCCGCAAGACTGTGACGGGGCGAGACCGGCATCAACCATCCGATGCGGAGGGGTGATTATGAGAAACTGTTTTGCTTCTGTGAGAAGGAAGATAGCGGGCTGTCTGACGAAGGACAGGAACGAAAAGGACCTAAAAATCGCTCAAAGCACACACGAAAACGGATATATCAAGCCGGGAAGAACTTTTGTAGAAATTCAAAACAGTTTCTGAATTATCTGTCCGCTGTTTAAAAAGAGCCGTGCCTTGACTTACAATGACAACAATTCGTTTAAGGAGTGCATGATGCGTACGTGCGGATAGGCTTTCAATTCTTCGCAGGAAGTTGTGCCGGTGAGCACGCCCGCAAAATCGACTCCTGCAGCTTGGGCTGCGCGTGCATCTATGGTGCTGTCTCCGACATAAAGCAGGGAGGACGGTTCGATTTCCAGTCGCCGGATAGCTGTGAGAATCCCCTCGGGATGAGGCTTTGCATGGCAGACGTCTTCTCCCCCGATGATGAGATCGATGAAGTCGGGAGCTGTCTTGTTTTTGAAAAAGTCTGTGATTCGGCGGCGGTATTTGGTGGATACGATGCCGATTTTAGCCCCGTTTACTTTAAGCTGTTCCAAGGTTGGCAGGGAGTCGGGGAAAAGATGTGTGTTGATGTTCATGTATTGGTCTGCCTCCCGTGTGTATTCCTGTCTCCATGCTGATAGGATGTCGGCATTTTGCTCCCCGGTGAGAAGGGCAAACGCTTCTTCGAGAGTCATGCCGATGGTGCGCCGGATGGCGTCGTCTGTGATGTCGGTGTAATGAAGGCGTTCCAGGATGATGCGGAAACATAGGACGATGCCGGCAGATGAATCTGCCAGGGTGTAGTCGAAGTCGAATAAATAAGCAGTGTATTTCATAAAGACTTGTTATTTCAGGCAAAAGTAATCGCTTTTTTCTCATTTGATATTGTAACTTTGCAAGAAATTTAGGTTAGATGAAGCCGGGAAAGATGCATTGGAGCATGAGTTTCCTGGCTTGTGAGGACGGATTATGGCAAAAGAAAAGACAGTTTTTGTGTGCACGAATTGTGGACAGGAGTCGCCCAAGTGGATAGGAAAATGTCCTTCATGCGGGGCTTGGAACACGTTTGTGGAAGAGATTGTTCGGAAGGAACAAGCCGTTTCGCGTGCGACATTTACGGCTTCGGCTGATACGGCCCGGCGTAACAAACCTGTGCCGTTGTCAAACATTGAAGGGTCGGAGGAATTGCGCATGGACATGGGGGATGATGAGCTGAACCGTGTGCTGGGTGGAGGACTTGTCCCCGGTTCGCTGGTCTTGCTTGGAGGTGAGCCGGGCATAGGTAAGTCCACATTGGTCTTGCAGACAGTGCTTCGTATGCCGGAGCGGAAGATTCTGTATGTGTCGGGTGAGGAGAGTGCGCGTCAGCTGAAATTGCGTGCCGACCGTATTCAGCATAATTCATCGGATTGTCTGATTGTGTGTGAGACATCCCTGGAGCAGATATTTACCCATATCCGTAATGTACAGCCGGAGCTGGTGGTCATAGACTCCATCCAAACCATATCTACGGAACTTATAGAATCTTCGCCCGGGAGTGTGTCGCAGGTGAGGGAGTGTGCTGCTTCCATTTTGAAATATGCGAAGGAAACCAATACACCGGTCATTCTCATAGGACATATTAATAAGGAAGGAAGCATTGCCGGTCCGAAGGTGTTGGAACATATAGTCGACACCGTTCTGCAGTTTGAAGGCGACCAACATTACATGTACCGCATTTTGCGCAGCATCAAGAATCGTTTTGGCAGTACGGCGGAACTGGGCATTTATGAGATGCGCCAAGATGGTTTGCGGCCGGTGAGCAATCCTTCGGAACTGTTGCTTTCGTCCGACCATGAAGGCATGAGCGGGGTGGCGATTGCTTGCGCCATCGAAGGGATTCGCCCTTTTCTCATCGAGACGCAGGCGCTGGTCAGCACGGCTGCTTACGGCACGCCTCAGCGGTCGGCCACAGGTTTTGATATTCGTCGGATGAACATGCTGCTGGCTGTGCTGGAGAAGCGTGTAGGCTTCAAGCTGGCTCAAAAAGACGTCTTTTTGAACATTGCCGGCGGACTGCGGGTGAACGACCCTGCCATTGATTTGGGGGTAATCAGTGCGATTCTGTCATCCAACATGGACAGTGACATCGAGCCTTTGGTCTGCATGGCCGGTGAAGTAGGGCTTTCGGGAGAGATACGTCCGGTCAACCGAATCGAGCAACGCATCTCGGAAGCTGAGAAACTCGGCTTTAAGTCCATTCTTATCCCCAAGCAGAATATGCAAGGGCTTGATTGTTCTAAAGTCAAAATCGAATTGGTCGGTGTGAGGAAAGTGGAGGAGGCCTTCCGTTTCCTGTTTGGTTAAATAAACGATAATCTGAAAAAGTTTTTATGATAAGAGAGTACCAACTGCGTATGTCTCCGGAGCAGGCAGCGACGGAAGCCAATATCAAGCGTTATATATCCCAGGAAAAGGGACTGGACGTACGTACGATTAAAGCCATCCGCATTTTGAAGCGAAGCATTGATGCGCGTCAACGTGCGATTTTTGTAAACCTGAAAGTGCTGTGTTATGTGAACGAACAGCCACAAGACGAACCATTTGTCCCTGTGGAGTATCAGGACGTGCATGGAAAGCCCCGTGTCGTCGTGGTGGGAGCCGGTCCGGGCGGATTGTTTGCGGCCTTGCGTCTCATTGAGTTAGGGTGCTGTCCGGTGGTCGTGGAGCGAGGCAAGGACGTTCATGAGCGTCGGAAAGACATTGCCCGGATTTCGCGCGAGCACAAAGTCGACGCCGAGTCAAATTATGCTTTTGGTGAAGGAGGCGCCGGGGCGTATTCCGACGGAAAGCTTTATACACGCAGCAAGAAGCGGGGCAGTGTGGAGCGGATATTGACCATCTTCTGTCAGCACGGGGCGGATGTCTCTATTCTGGCAGATGCGCATCCGCATATCGGTACGGACAAGCTTCCGGCTGTCATAGAAGCCATGCGCCACACGATTTTGGAACATGGTGGGGAGGTGCATTTTCAGACG
Source organism: Phocaeicola coprophilus (assembly GCA_016900015.1). Taxonomy (GTDB): domain Bacteria; phylum Bacteroidota; class Bacteroidia; order Bacteroidales; family Bacteroidaceae; genus Phocaeicola_A. The sequence goes on from JACJJM010000040.1 coordinate 7,250, forward strand.
CGGATGGATGAACTCATCATCCGCGGGGACAAGGTGGAAGGCATTCGGACCCATGATGGACGGGAGTTTCTCGGGCCGGTCATCCTTGCGACCGGACATTCCGCCCGGGATGTGTATCGGATGTTGTTTTCCGGAGGAGTCGAATTGGAGGCCAAGGGATTGGCCATTGGCGTACGCCTGGAACATCCCGCGATGCTTATTGACCAGATACAGTATCACAATCGCAATGGACGTGGACGCTTCCTGCCTGCGGCGGAGTATCGGATGGTGACGCAAGTGGAAGGGCGAGGAGTGTATAGCTTCTGCATGTGTCCCGGAGGGTTTGTCGTGCCGGCAGCCAGTGGGCCTCATCAGTTGGTGGTCAACGGCATGTCGCCGTCCAGCCGCGGGTCACGCTGGAGCAACTCCGGCATGGTGGTCGAGGTCCGGCCTGAAGACCTTGAAGACCCGGCCTTGAAAGCCACGCATGGCGAATTGCACGGGACGTCGCTGTCAATGCTCGAACTTCAGGAACAGTTGGAAGAACTGTGCTGGCAACAAGGCAATATGCGCCAGACGGCTCCTTCTCAGCGCATGGTCGATTTTGTCCGTCGCCGTCTGAGCTACGACCTTCCTCAGACGTCGTATAGTCCCGGTGTGTTGTCCTCTCCCCTTCATTTTTGGATGCCGCCGTTTGTCACCTCGCGTCTGGCAAAGGCTTTTGAGATTTTCGGGCGCACTTCGCATGGCTTTCTGACCAACGAGGCCACGTTGCTTGCCATCGAGACCCGCACGTCTGCCCCTGTCCGCATCGTAAGGACGGACGACACGCTTTGCCACGTGCGCCTGCAGGGACTATATCCTTGCGGGGAAGGTGCCGGTTATGCCGGTGGCATCGTGTCGGCGGCCATTGATGGAGAACGTTGCGCAGAGGCTGTGGCCGCTTATTTACACACATAAAAACGATAGACAAGATGATTGTTGTCCCTGAAATAGCCATTCTGGACCCGAATACATTGGCGTCGCTTGGCTTGCGAATCATACTCGAAGAGATGATGCCCCAAGTTGTCGTGCGGACATTTTCTTCTTTCGAAGCGTTGATCGATGACACGCCGGATATGTATGCCCACTATTTTGTGGCTTCGCAGATTTATTTCGAACACACTCCGTTTTTTCTGGAACGTCGGCCGAAAACCATCGTTTTGGCGACTTCCATGCTGTCCTTGCCTGTCCCTTGCCTGGATGTCTGCCGGCCGCAGGATGCATTGGTGCACGACGTGCTCCATTTGCAGCACTATGGGCATCAGATGATGCACCGCCCCGTGGTGGTTTCCCACTCGGACGAGGCGCGTGAGCTTTCTCCGCGCGAGGTGGATGTGCTGCGGCTCATCACACACGGTTATATTAATAAAGAAATAGCCGACAAGCTGAACATCAGCCTCACCACCGTGATTTCTCATCGGAAGAATATCACGGAAAAGCTGGGCATCAAGTCCGTCTCGGGACTGGCTATCTATGCGGTCCTGCATGGATATGTAGAGGTGGATAGCATCTGACGGGCCAAATCCTCATAAATGAGGATTGCCTGTTCGGCGGGGATGCTATTACTTTGCACCTGTAAAAAGATTCATTATGAACAAACCACTATTATTTTCAGGATGCTTTTGTTGTTTGGCGGCGACGGCTTATGCCACGCCTGCCGAACGTGATACGACTCGTGTGGTCGATGTAGAAGAAATCGTTATTGTCGCTTCGCCGAAAGAAAACATCAAATTCCGCCAGCAAGCTCTTTCATCCTCTGTCCTGTCGCGCGAACAGTTGCAGGACAATGGGGTCACTTCTGTGAAAAATCTCACGTCGCTCGTTCCTAATTTTTATATGCCCGATTATGGGAGCAAACTCACTTCGGCCATTTATATACGTGGCATCGGTTCGAGAATCAATACGCCGGCCATCGGGCTGTATGTAGACAATGTGCCTTATCTGGACAAGTCCGCATTTGATTTCAACCTTTATGACATCGAGCGCATCGACGTGCTCCGCGGCCCGCAGTCCACTCTTTACGGCCGGAACACGATGGGCGGACTTATCCGCGTCTATACCCGGAACCCGTTCCGCCATCAAGGCACACACCTGTCGCTGGGAGGAGCATTGGGCAACAACAGCTATCAGGCTTCGCTCACTCACTATCACCGCATATCGGAACGCTTCGCCTTCTCGGCCGGAGGCTTCTATGAAGGGGCACGCGGCTTTTTCAAGAATGAATACACGGGCCACTATGCCGACCCCATGCAGAGCGGAGGAGGACGCTTGCGTGCCATCTGGCTTCCTTCGGAACGCTGGAAACTGGATGTGACCGCGAATTATGAATACAGCGACGAGGGAGGATATGCCTACGGGCTCTACGACGCTGAGACCGGACGCACGGCTGCTGTCGCGTCCGGCCAGCCCGGCAGTTACCGGCGCGGACTTTTCAATGCCGGCGTCTCGGCCACCTGGCAGGGCGACCATTTCATCTTTAATTCCGTGACGAGCTACCAGCATTTGAAAGACCGTATGTTCATGGACCAGGACTTTTTGCCTGAAGACCGTTACATCCTGGAACAGAAGCAGCGCATGAATTCGTTTACGGAAGAACTGTCCATCAAGAGCGTCCCCTCACGGCGTTGGCAGTGGGTGACGGGACTGTTTGCCTCCCACCAGCGCCTGCACACGGCCTGTCCCGTGACGTTCGGAAGCGACGGCATGACCATGCTGGAAGACCTGGTGAATTCCAAACTTCCCACGAGGCCTGCGATGAATCTCGACTTTGAGGGCAATTCGATGGAGATTCCTTCCGGCTTCAATACGCCTGTGACCGGCCTGGCGATTTTCCACCAATCCACGCTGAATGATTTCTTGCTTGACGGCCTTTCGCTCACCGTCGGCTTGCGTCTTGACCACGAGCGCATCTCGCTGGATTATGACACGGGAGCTTCCGTGGGCTATGCCTTCTCCATGCAGATGCTGCCCGAGGCCTTGCGCTCGAATGTGTCGAGCCGCCTCGAAGGGGAGCTTTCGAACCACTACACGCAGCTGCTTCCGAAGTTCTCCCTCACGTATGAGTGGCGCGAAGGCAACAATGTCTATGCCACGGTCTCCAAGGGGTATCGTTCCGGGGGATATAACATACAGATGTTTTCCGACGTGGCGCGTTCAGCCCTCCAGACATCCGTCATGAACAGCGTGCGCGAGCAATGCTACGCGGCTGTGGACGAGCATTTCCCGGGACAGGCAGAGATGATAAAAGGGATGATAGATAAATATATGCCCACATTCAGCGAGACCGATGTGCGTACCACTTATTATCGTCCGGAGTATGCCTGGAGTTATGAAGTGGGCTCACACCTCACTTTGTGGCAAGGAAAGTTGCAGGCCGACCTGGCTGCTTTCTGGATGGACATCCGCAACCAACAGATAGCCCGCATGGTCGCGAGCGGCATGGGGCGGCAGATGGTCAATGCCGGACGCAGCCGCAGCCTGGGTGTGGAAGCCTCTCTCTCGGCGACCATTGACCGCCATCTGGAGACGACGCTTTCTTATGGGTTCACGCGGGCCACATTCCGTGATTATGATGCCGGAAGTTCCGATGGGGAGACGACGGCCGACTATACGGGCAACACGGTTCCTTTCGTTCCCCGCCATACGCTCAATGTCGGAGCTGCCTACACTTGCTTCTTGAAGGACGACCATCTGCGCCGTGTGACGTTTCATGCCAATTATGCAGCAGTCGGTCATGTCTATTGGAACGAGGCCAACAGCATGCGGCAAGGATTTTATGGCACATGGAATGGCAATGTCACGTTCCATCTCAACCATTGCGAGGTCGACCTCTGGGGACGTAATCTTTTGGGCCGCGACTACAGCACCTTTGGCATCGAAAGCCTCGGCCGCTGGTTTATCCAGCAAGGAAAACCCCGTCAAATGGGTATTAATCTCCGCCTGAACATTTAAGCGAAGCTTCGTCTCCGGTACAAGGATTGATTTTCGGACGCGGACGCCGCGAATGACACGGATTCTTATTATTTATCCGCGTCATTCGTGCCATCCGCGTCCAAGCTTTATGGGCATCCGCGACTGCGTTTCAAAAATGCAGGAGCTCGTCCAAGGCCTTGATTGAGCTGCTGCAAAATGCAGGAGCATTTCCAAGGGGTTGATTGAGCTGCCGCAAAATGCAGGAGCATTTCCAAGGGGTTGATTGAGCTGCCGCAAAATGCGGGAGCATTTCCAAGGCCTTGATTGGCCGTTGCAAAAATGCAGGAGCATTTCCAAGGGGTTGATTGGCCGTTGCAAAAATGCAGCAGCTCACCGAAGGTCGTCGATGGCCGTTGCAAAAATGCAGGAACTCATTGAAGGTCGTCGATGGCCGTTGCAAAAATGCAGGAACTCGTTGAAGGTCGTCGATGAGCTGCTGCAAAATGCAGGAACAAATCGACGGGCCTCGATGAGCCGCTGCAAAATGCAGGAGCAAATCGACGGGCCTCGATGAGCTGCTGCAAAATGCAGGAGCAAATCGACGGGCCTCAGTGAGCCGCTGCAAAATGCAGGAGCAAATCGACGGGCTTCAGTGAGCTGCTGCAAAATGCAGGAACAAATCGACGGGCTTCGGTGAGCTGCTGCATTTTTGCAACGCATCCTGACGGCCTTCGGCAAATCGCTGCATTCATCCTGAACCGACGGTAAGGAAGGGCCAGGACAAAACAAAAGCACGAAGACACGGAGGAATCAAATCTTATGGGCATGTGTCGAAATGGGAAATGTGCAACTATCGTAGGGACGCACGGTTCGTGCGTCCGAATGTCAAAGCCTTGTGTTTCAATGCTTGCCTAAGCGGACGCACAGACCGTGCGTCCCTACAAAGTCTATTTGACACAGCCCCTCCGTGTCTTCGTGTTTTCGCGTTTGGTTCTTCTGGTTGAGGCTACTTTACCTCACTGCTGTCCCTCCACCAGTTGGCGGAAGTGGCAATAGTCCTCCACCACGGGGGTGAATGTCGGGTTTTCCCCCTGTTTCTCGAGGGTCTGCACGATGCAGGAGATGTAGAATCCGCAGTCGGGTATGACCCGTCCCGGCCCCAGCTGGAGGGGGCCTTTGGGGTAGTCTTTCTTCTCGAGTCGCTCCCGGCTCCAGGCCAGGAGTGAGTCGACGAGTTCTTTGTTGACGCTATGCTCCATTTCAGTCCTCCATCAATTTGCGGTAACGGATGCGTCGGGGTTCTTCCTTGCCCAGGCGTTTCATCTTGTTTTCTTCATATTCGGAGTAAGAACCTTCAAAATAGAACACTTTGCCTTCTCCTTCGAATGCCAGGATGTGCGTACAGATGCGGTCGAGGAACCAACGGTCGTGGCTGATGACGACGGCGCATCCGGCAAACTCTTCCAGACCTTCTTCGAGCGCGCGCAGCGTGTTGACGTCGATGTCGTTGGTCGGTTCGTCCAGCAGGAGGACGTTGCCTTCTTCCTTCAGCGCCATGGCCAGGTGCAGGCGGTTTCGTTCGCCGCCCGAGAGCACGCCGCACAGTTTTTCCTGGTCTGCTCCCGAGAAGTTGAAGCGCGACAAGTAGGCGCGTGCATTCACATCGCGGTTGCCCATGCGGATGAGTTCGTTCCCGCCGCTGATGACCTGGTAGACTGACTTGTTCGGGTCGATGTCCTTGTGCTGCTGGTCGACGTAGGCCAGTTTCACCGTTTCGCCGACTTCGAACGAACCGGCATCCGGCGTTTCGAGTCCCATGATGAGGCGGAACAGGGTGGTCTTTCCGGCTCCGTTAGGGCCTATGACGCCCACGATGCCGTTGGGCGGAAGCATGAATTCCAGGTCGTCGAACAGCAGTTTGTCGCCGTAAGCCTTGCGCACGTGGTGTGCCTCGATGACCTTGTTGCCCAGGCGCGGTCCGTTGGGGATGAAGATTTCGAGCTTCTCTTCCTTCTCTTTCTGGTCTTCGTTGAGCAGCTTGTCGTAGGAGTTGAGTCGGGCCTTTCCTTTGGCCTGGCGGGCTTTGGGCGCCATGCGCACCCATTCAAGTTCGCGTTCGAGCGTCTTGCGCCGCTTGCTTGCAGTCTTTTCTTCCAGCTCCATGCGCCGCGTCTTCTGTTCCAGCCAGCTGGAGTAGTTGCCCTTCCAGGGTATGCCTTCTCCGCGGTCGAGTTCCAGAATCCATCCGGCCACGTCGTCGAGGAAGTAGCGGTCGTGTGTGACGGCGATGACCGTTCCTTCATATTGTTGCAGATGCTGTTCCAGCCAGTCGATGGATTCTGCGTCGAGGTGGTTGGTCGGCTCGTCCAGGAGCAGGATGTCCGGCTTTTGCAGCAGCAGGCGACAGAGGGCCACGCGTCGGCGTTCGCCTCCTGAAAGATTGGCGACAGGTTGGTCTTGGGGCGGACATCTCAGGGCGTCCATCGCGCGTTCCAGCTTGCTGTCCAAGTTCCAGGCATCGGTCGCGTCGATGCGGTCCTGGAGTTCGGCCTGGCGGGCAAAGAGAGCGTCCATCTTCTCCGGGTCTTCGTAATATTCGGGCAATGCGAACTTCTGGTTGATTTCCTCATACTCATTGAGCACGTCGACGATGGGTTGGACGCCTTCCATCACCACTTCCTTCACCGTCTTGGTGTTGTCCAGTTGTGGTTCCTGGGGCAGATAGCCCACGCTGTATCCTGGTGAGAACACGACTTCTCCCTGGTAGCTTTTGTCCAGTCCGGCGATAATCTTCAGCAAGGTGGACTTTCCCGAACCGTTTAGACCGATGATGCCGATTTTGGCTCCGTAGAAAAAAGACAGGTAGATGTCTTTCAACACTTGCTTGTTTTGTTGGAAGGCTTTGCTGACGCCTACCATTGAGAAAATGATTTTCTTATCGTCTGCCATAGTAGAAAAAATATAAAGGATTTGAGTTTAATCGAGTATTTTGAATCCGTCGCCGAGTAGCGCCTGGCGTATTTCGGCCACGTGTTCCGCGTTGCGTGTCTCCATGACCACGCGCAGGGTACATGCGTTGACATTGGCGCTTTCTCCGCTTCGTTCGTGGTGTGAGGAGAGGACGTTGGCTCCATGTTGGGCGATGATTTGCGCGACACGCATGAGTTGTCCCGGTTTGTCCATCAGTTCGAGGGTGAACACGCAGTTGCGCCCGCTCTTCATGAGTCCCCGGTTGATGACACGGTTCAGGAACGTGACGTCGATGTTGCCTCCGCTGACCAGACAGATGGTCTTCTTGCCCTTCACCGGCACTTTGCCGAACATGGCTGCGGCGACAGACACGGCGCCTGCTCCTTCGGCTATCAGCTTCTGCTGTTCCATCAGGGCCAGGATGGCGGCGCATATTTCGTCTTCCGTCACGGTCACGATGCCATCGACATACCGTTCGCAGAGGTCGAACGTGTGTTCGCCCGGTTCTTTCACGGCAATGCCGTCGGCTATGGTCGACACGGACTTCAGGCATTCTATTTTATGGTTTTCCATGCTGCGGAACATGCTGGGTGCTCCGCTGGCTTGCACTCCATAGACCTTCACGGCGGGATTCAGGCTTTTGATGGCAAATGCCACGCCGCTGATCAGTCCGCCTCCTCCGATGGGGACGATGACCACTTCCACGTCGGGCAGCTGTTCGAGCAGTTCCAGGCCGATGGTGCCTTGTCCGGCAATGACCAGTTCGTCGTCGAAGGGATGTACGAATGTATATCCTTTTTCGTCGCGGAGTTGCAGGGCATGTCGGTAGGCATCGTCATAGACGCCTTTCACCAGGCAGATGTCTGCTCCCAGCCGTCGTGTGGCTTCCACTTTGCTGATGGGCGCTCCTTCGGGCAAGCAGATGAGCGACTTGATGCCGCTATGGGTGGCCGCCAGTGCCACGCCTTGGGCATGATTGCCTGCCGAACAGGCAATGACGCCTTTTGTTTTTTCTTCGTCGGAGAGTTGTGATATTTTGTAGTACGCGCCGCGCACTTTGAATGAGCCTGTCACTTGCAGGTTTTCAGGTTTCAGGTAAATCTCGCTTTCCGGATTGATGGCCGGCGCATGAATCAAGTCTGTGTGCCGGATGACTTCTTTCAGCACATAAGATGCTTTGTAGATATTGTCTAATGTCAACATGTATTTTGTATTAAAAATTATAGCTCAGACCGAAGCTCAGCAGTTCGCTAAGCTGGAAGAAACTGTCGTTGTCGTCGTCCTTTTCCACACCGTCGTCGAAGCGTGCGTGCACGAAGAGCTTGGTGGAAAGATAGCGGTTGAGTTGGAAATTGAAGGTGTTTTCCCATTCAGCTTCAGCACGTTTGTAGGTGGTGAAGTAGGAGAGGCGGGATTCCCACACGATTTCGGGAATGATGGTCCATTTGGAGTTGACTTGCAAGTTTGAACCTATGTCGTTTTTCGACTTTTTACCTTCTTCCACGCCAAATTTCGTCACGTCCACTTCTTCGTCTCCTACGTATGTCAACTTATATGACAACGGAGAAATGACGGCGGAGAATGTCAGATTGCTCAAGTTCTTTTTAAAGTCCATACCGAGGTCGAGCTTCAGATAACCCGGGGCCATGAAGCTGGACGACACGTCGTGGCTGTTCGTGTTGTAATTGCTGAACAGCTGGGTGGAAAACTCTGCCTGGATGGTGTAGAACCAGGAGGAGAATGCTTTCAGGCCAAGTTTCGATGTCAGACGCAGAAGGTCGGAATTGGGCTTATACTTGTGGATGGAGTCCGAGCGTGATGTGATGAAGCCGAGTTTCCACTCCAGTCGGTTGTCGAACTGGATGCGTTGCTGGTCGTTGTAGTTCAGGCTGACATCCAGGCTCGACAGCATGGAGTTGTTGCTCTCTCCACCCTTGTACCAGTTGCTGGAAATGTAGTTTTGAGTGAATTGCAGCGACACGTTGGCTGTGCGCGTCCAGAAGTTGGGTTTGCGGATGACCAAGTGCTGGTCCACGTCAGGGTCAATCCATCCCTTGTCGTTGATCAGGTCTGTCATCCGTTGTTTCCGCAGATGCTCGGGGATGAGCTCTTCGTTGAAAGTGCGGTGGTTCATGATTTCATCTTCGGTTTGTTTCACCATTGTCGGATGATTCAGGTAGGTGAATAGCAAGGCTTTGTCCATTCCTTCTATGATGGCTTTGTCTTTTTCGACCAGGCCGGACCGGAGAGGGAGCAACTGCTGGTTGGGAGATGCCGGTGCTTTCCCTTGGGCTGCCAAGGAGTCTGTCAGCAAGCCGTTCATGGCCCTCCATACCGTGGAACGGTAGATGGTTACGGGAGTGAACAGGCGGTAATAGATGGGATTGATTTCCACATCCGGCTGATAGATATGTCCCGTGGAGTCAGGTTGCCAATATTGTGCGGTTTTTTTGTTCAGGTAGTCTGAATAGGCCGTCACTACGTTTTTGAAATACTTTCTGTTGTAGCGTTGGCGGGGAGTCAGTCGTTGCGCTTGGGTGAGACTGCACACGAAGAGCAACAAAAACCCTCCTAAGATAAATCGAATTTTCATAATCACTGCTGCATTTACGTTTGGTGGCAAAGTTACATATAAAAAACCGAGTAGAAAGATTTGGTCGATTATTCTTTTTTGTGATGTAAGATGAAACCGGATGGGAGAGGGGCTGGCAGGACGTGCCGGTCCGTCTGTCCCGAAAGCTCCTTTCGTGTCTGTCCCGAGAGGGTGTTAAGGGTAGTCGACCTTAGAATAGACTCCGTGCTCGGCTACCCTGGAGGCCGTGCAAGCTTAGCCTAAAGGCCGTGCATGGCTGGGATTTGTACTCTTTTAATTGTCAGTCGGACAATGGGTTGGCGATTTGACCGTAAATCTGTGTCGTGAATGTGGCCTTATGCGCTTTTCGAGGTGTTTTTCTGTTTTTCGTCAGATACCGGGTCTATGCTTTTGCGATGGAAACGTATCTGTCGCAAAGGCTTTTTTTCAGTCATAACGCGATAAATTGAAAAACAGTTTCTGAATGCTGTGGATTTAAGAACCGGGAGTGTCTATATTTGACTAAAAGTTGTGTAATAAATGACAAATTGATGACTTTTTACATACTATTATAAAATTAGGAATATGATTTTAATGAAACTGAAGTTTAAGCCTTCTTTAAAATCCGACAAAGAAGGCTTTTTGTATTTTCATGTGATACATGGAATGGAAGTTCGTAAGGTGAGGAGTAAGTACAAGATTTTAAATGAGGAGTGGGACGAACGCACCGGTCGGGTGTTGCTGCCTCCCTGTTCGTCCTCGCGTTTTAGTTATTTGTTCCATGTCTGTTGCAGCGTGGAGTGGGAACTTCAAAGGCTTTCGAAAGTTATGTATGAATGGGAGTCTTCCGGGTGTCAGCATTCTCTGGACGAGGTCATTGATCACATGTTGTCAGAGTTGAGCGTGTCTGACAGTGTTTTTAATTTCATGCATGCGCAAGTCGTACACAAGAAAAGGTTGGGCAAGATACGCACCAGTGAGACTTATCAGTCCACACTCAACAGCTTTATGCGTTTCCGGAGAGGGCACGACTTGACATTCGACATGATGAACGCGGAATTGCTGGAACTTTATGAAGCAGATTTGCGGCGTCGAGGATTGTCGCGCAATACCACCTCGTTTTATATGCGCGTTCTACGCACCAATTATCGGCTTGCCATAGAAAAGGGATTGACCACGGACAACCGTCCGTTCAGGCACGTGTATTGCGGGATGGACAAGACGGTCAAGCGCAGCATATCATTTGCGGAAATTAAGAAGATTGGAAGCTTGGACCTTTCCGGTCGCCCTGCTTTGGACTTTGCCCGTGACATGTTTATGTTCAGTTTTTGCATGCGTGGAATGTCATTTGTTGATATGGCATATCTGAAGAAGAAAGATTTGAAAAATGGGCATATCACATATCGGAGGAAGAAAACAGGTCAATTACTTAATGTCGAATGGACGCGGCAGATGCAAAATATTGTGGACAAGTATAAGTTTAACGCCACAGGCTATCTTCTTCCTATTATTCTTCGTGAAGATGGGACTGAACGTCGTCAGTATCAGAATCAAATGATGAAAGTAAACCGTCATTTGAAGGAAGTGGCCAATTTGATTAATCTTACGATGCCATTATCGTTGTATTGCAGTCGTCACAGCTGGGCCACAATAGCAAGGGGAAAGGATATTCCTTTGTCCGTAATCAGTGAGGGCTTGGGCCATGATTCAGAGGCTACAACACAGATTTATTTAGATTCGATAAAGTCTAGTGAAGTCGATAAAGCTAACAGAAAGATATTAAAAGATCTTTAAGAAGTGAAACTTGCTATGACGAAACGATTGTCTCCTATTATGAGATAATCATTTGAGCGCAAAAGTAAGAAAATAATATCAATTATCCATCATTTTAGA
>JACJJM010000041.1 GCA_016900015.1 Phocaeicola coprophilus
AGTGGGAGAGTAGGTAGCCGCCGTTTTGACGGAGTCCTCCGGAGTTCAGCGATGAGCTTTCGGGGGACTCCTTTTTTTTGTGCACCTGCCCACGGGTGCGGGGGAAGTATAGAGAATGAAGCGGTTCATTGTTTATCTAAATATATTGTATTTTTTATTGTAATAAAGCTCTAGTTTGTGATAAACTTATGGGCTTTGATTTCAGACATTAGCTTGTTTTGAAATACTCTCTTGCTTATTATAAAAAGTTCGTTTTCAGATTTGATTTTTAGAAGCTCTTTTTGATTAAAAGATGTGAATTGTATTATCTATCTCCTAGAATTTATTATTTTTGTTGTCGCAAATTTTGCATGTATATACTTCATAGAGATTTGTCCTCATTTCTAATGCTTCGAAGTCTTTGAATATGGGAAAACATGGATTTCAAACTTTTTGTTAGCTGAAGATATGAAGTTGGTAAAGCAACATTTGTCACTCAAAGCATGATATGAAATTTATTAACCAAACAAATACTTTAAAAACTAAAAAAAATTATTATGGAAACAACTAAGAAAAAATCTACGAAGATTTGGGGTATCAAAAATGCTGGTCTTGTGATTATCTGCTGTTTTATTGTAGCGGTATGTATCTTCAAGTTTTTCTTGGGTGATGGATCGAATTTCGTTAATAACGACCCGAACAATCATCCTGTGAACTTGTTAGGTACAGTATATAAAGGTGGTGTCATCGTGCCGGTAATTCAAACCTTGCTTTTGACTGTCATTGCTTTGAGTGTTGAACGTTATTTTGCTTTGCGCTCTGCTTACGGAAAAGGCTCTTTGGTTAAATTTGTAGCTAACATTAAGGACGCCTTGGCTGCAGGTGATTTGCAGAAAGCTCATGCTATTTGTGACAAACAACGTGGTTCTGTTGCTAATGTTGTGACTGCTACTTTGGTGAAATATGCAGAAGTTGAAGCTAACAATGGCATGACTAAAGATCAAAAAGTATTGGCTATTCAGAAAGAACTGGAAGAAGCTACTGCTCTTGAAATGCCGATGATGCAACAAAACTTGCCGATCATTGCTACTATCACTACGTTGGGTACACTGTTCGGTCTTCTTGGTACTGTTGTCGGTATGATCCGTTCATTCCAAGCTTTGGGTGCTGGTGGTGGTACTGACTCTGTTGCATTGTCAACTGGTATTTCTGAGGCCTTGGTGAATACCGCATTTGGTATCTTGACTGGTGCTTTGGCTGTTATCTCATACAACTATTACACTAATAAAATTGATAAGTTGACTTATAGCCTTGACGAAGTAGGTTTCTCTATCGTACAGACTTTTGCTGCTACTCATAAGTAATTTCAGCTCACCTTTTAAATTATTTAATTATGGCTAGAGCTAAAATTAAAAAGAAAGACACGTTCATTGACATGACGGCCATGAGTGACGTCACTGTGCTGTTGCTGACTTTCTTTATGTTGACTTCAACATTTATTAAGAAAGAACCAGTCATGGTGTCAACTCCAGCCTCTGTGTCTGAAATTAAGATACCGGAAACGGATATCTTGCAGATACTAGTCGATCCGAACGGAAAAATATTCATGAGCCTGGATAAACAGCAAGATATGCGTGCTGTTTTGGAAGCAGTAGGCAATGATTATGGTATTGCTTTTACGCCGACAGAAATTCATAAATTTTCACTTGCACCCACATTTGGTGTCGCAATCGGCAAGATGAAGCAGTTCCTTGCTTTGCCTTCTGACAAACAGGATGAGATTTTGAAGAATGAGGGTATTCCTTGCGACAGTGTGGACAATCAATTTAAAGCTTGGGTGCGTCATGCTCGTGAGGCTAATCGTGATTTGCGTATTGCTATAAAGGCAGACCAGTCTACTCCTTATTCTGTGATTAAACAAGTTATGTCATCACTTCAAGACCTTAGAGAGAATCGTTATAACTTGATAACGAACTTGAAAGAGATTGAAGAATAAAACTCGTTAAGGAATATGGCAGAAGTACAACAAGGTGCAAATGAAAAAAGAGGTAAGAGCAAACAGAAAAAGATGAATGTCCGCGTGGACTTTACTCCGATGGTGGACATGAATATGTTGCTGATTACCTTCTTCATGTTGTGTACCACGATGAGTAAACCTCAGACGATGGAAATTAGTATGCCGGCAAAGGAGGATTTGACTGATGACCAAAAGTCAAAAGTTAAAGCATCTGAAGCTATTACATTGTTGTTGGCGGGTGATGATCGTATATTCTATTATGATGGACAGCCTAATTATGAAGATTATACATCATTGAAACAAACTTCATACAATGCTGATGGTTTACGTGCTATGTTGCTCAAAAGAAATGCGGCAGCTGTCAATGAGGTACGCAAATTGAAGAAAGATAAAACTGATTTGAAAATATCTGAGGAAGAATATAAGGAGAAGTTGAGCGATATCAAAGGCGGTAAAAACACTCCGACTGTGATTATTAAAGCTACCGACGATGCTTCTTATAAGAATTTGATTGATGCTCTTGATGAAATGCAAATATGCAATATTGGTAAGTATGTAATCACTGACATTACGGAAGGTGATGAGTTCTTGATTAAGAACTTTGATGCAAAAGGTAATTTGGTGAATGAAGCTGCTGCACAACAATAATGAATCACACCTAAAAAGATAATTATATGGCAAAAATTGATTTGACAAACTTACAATGGTGTGATCTCGTATTTGGAGACAAGAATAGATCTTATGGCGCATATAAGATGCGTGCTGATTCTCCAAAGCGTCACACTCGTGCAATGATTATTGTAATCGTTGTGGTTGCTATTGCATGTGCTCTTCCTACTTTGATTGAGTTGGCTACTCCAGAACAGACTGTTGATGAGTCCATGACGGAAGTGACAACAATTTCTCAGCTGGATGAACCAGAAGTAAAGCAGAAAGAATTTGTGAAACCTGTAGAGGCTACGCCTCCACCTCCTGCATTGAAGAGTACTATTAAGTTTACAGCTCCGGTCATTAAGAAGGATGAAGAAGTTCCTGATGAAGATCAAATGAAGAGTCAGGATGAGCTGAATGCTTCTAAGACTAGTATTTCTATTGCCGATGTGAAAGGTAATGATGAAGAGCATGGTGCCGATATCGCTGACTTGAAGCAAGTCGTTGTTCAAGCTAAAGAAGAACCCGCCGACCAGGTGTTTGATATGGTAGAACAAATGCCGACTTTCCCAGGTGGTGATGCGGAATTGATGAAGTACATCAGTAAGAACCTTCGCTATCCGGCAATTGCTCAGGAGAATGGTATACAAGGACGTGTTATTTGTCAGTTCGTTGTGGGTAAAGATGGACAAGTGCGCGACGTTGTCGTCGTACGTAAATTGGACCCTTCTTGTGACAAAGAAGCCGTTCGAGTATTGAGTGGAATGCCCAAGTGGATTCCTGGAAAACAAAATGGTAAAGCTGTGTCTGTAAAATACACAGTACCTATTGTCTTTAGATTACAATAATGAGACTTAATCGAAAATACTTATTATTGAGTGCTATGTTTTTGGGTTTGTTGGCTTCGTGCCAACCTAAACCCAAAGACGGGCGCACAGATACTTTCAATACGGGTTCTGTATATATTACGGCTGATGAAAGTTTTAAGCCCATTATACAGGAGGAAATTGATGTATTTGAAAGTCTGACTCCTTCCGCCACGATAAATCCGATTTATACGACAGAGGTGGAAGCTGTTAGTTTGTTATTAAAAGATAGTGTACGCTTAGCGATTGCGACACGTACATTTACACCTCAAGAGTTGCAATCTTTTCAGAGCCGTAAGTTTATGCCCCGTGCTATTAAGGTGGCAGTAGATGGGCTGGCATTGATTGTGAACAAACAAAATCCTGACACGCTGATTTCTGTGAAAGACATTCGCCGTATTTTAACGGGAGAAACTCAACGATGGAAAGATATTTATCCAAACTCTAAGTTGGATGACATATATTTGGTTTTTGACAACCAGAATTCAAGTACAGTACGTTATGCTGTAGACTCTATTTGCAATGGCAAACCTTTAGATAATAAAAAAGTGTATGCCCTTAAGACAAACCCGGAGGTTATTGATTTCGTGGCTAAGACACCTGAGGCCATTGGTGTTGTTGGTGTAAACTGGTTGACTAATCATAGTGATTCGACTCATCTTTCATTTCGTGATGAAGTGCGGGTGATGTCGGTGTCAGCTGAAGACGAAGCCCGTGTTGATAACTCCTATAAGCCCTTTCAAGCTTATCTCTATTATGATGACTATCCATTGGCACGTCCAATCTATATATTGCTGAATGATCCGCGTAATGGTTTATCGTGGGGATTTTCAAATTTCCTTCAAAGTGATCGAGGACAGCGAATCATTTTGAAAGCCGGTTTATTGCCTGAAGTTCTGAGATCTTATATTTCTGTTAACGTAAATGAAGAATAAAAACTAAAATTATTTCATAAATGATGAAAAGACTTAATCTATTTTTATTGGGAGCGTGTGTAGCGGCAAGCTCACTTTACGCACAATCGGATGACTGGAAAGCTGGAGTTGAGAAAGTAAAGGATTTGATTAAGACCAATCCTGAAATGGCAGAAGAGCAGGCCGATGATTTATTAAAAGGAAAGAATAAGAAGAATGTTGATTTGGTGTTGGCCATAGGGCGTGCTTACATGGAAGCAGGTCAATTGGAGCAAGCGGAGGATTACGTAAAAATAGCGAAGAAAGCTGATTCGAAATCTGCGGCTGTGTCCATATTTGAAGGTGACATCGCTGTAGCCCGCAAAGATCCTGGTACAGCCAGCCAACGCTATGAAGAGGCTATTTACTTTGATCCGAATTGCAAGGAAGCCTATTTGAAATATGCAGATATTTATAAAGCTGCTAATCCGGGGTTGGCTACTAGTAAGCTGGAAGAACTTAGAGCCATTGACCCGCAAGCCGTAGAGGTTGACCGCAAATTGGCTGAGATTTACTATTCAGCGAATGAGTTTGATAAAGCGGCTGATGCTTATTCCCGTTTTGCAGAAGGTGATAAAGCAACAGAAAAGGATTTGGTGAATTATTCGTTTGCCCTTTTCTTGAATCATGATTTTGAGAAGTCATTGGCTGTTGCCAATCTGGGTTTGCAGAAAAATCCTCAGCATGCGGTATTTAACCGTCTTCGCATGTATAACTTCATCGATTTGAAACGTTATGATGAAGCCAAACAAGCTGCTGATTCTTTTTTTGCAGCATGTAAGACGGAGGACTTGACTTATTTGGATTATCTCTATCATGGTACTTTGTTGGATGCTTTGAAAGATTATAACAATGCTGTCATTTCCTTGGAGAAAGCATACGAGATGAATAAAGACCGTACCGAAGTGCTTAGACAAATATCGTCAAGCTATGAAGGTGCTGAGAAATATGAGGAAGCAATTGATGCATTCAACAAATATGTTGCAACTTTGCCGGAAGAGCAAAAAACACCGGATTTGACATTCGAAGTGGGCAGATTGTATTATGCAGAAGGTACTACGGCTGATAGTGTCAATTACACTCCGGAAATGAAGAAAGAAGCTTTGTTGCAAGCTGACTCCGCTTTTGCAAAATTGGCAGAACTTGTGCCGGATAACTATTTAGGAAATTTCTGGCGCGCTCGCACCAACTCTGCACTTGACCCGGAAACAACAGAAGGATTGGCCAAGCCTTATTATGAACAAGTGGCAGCTATGCTGGAAGAAAAAGCTAAAACGGAGCCACGTTATAACCGTACGATTATCGAATGCTATCGTTACTTAGGTTACTATTACCTGGTGACTGAAGATTATGAAAAATCAAAGGAATACTGGAATAAGATTTTGACTATCGATCCTGAAGATGCAATCGCTACAAAAGCATTGGAAGGTATTAAATAGTGGATAATTTTAGTTGTTTACGTGTAGGGAGGAGCAAGAGTGATCTTCCTCCTCCTTTTTAATGTGTTGTCTAATTTTTTTGAATGTTTTCAATGAGTCCTCTTTTACCAATAGCAGGGTGAAAGAGGACTTTTTTTTATTCAGGTGAAGTCGAACAGATGATAGATTCTCTTTGTTAGAGCATTGTGAAATGGCGTCTGTCAATTAAGCCAAGTGCTATATGTATCACACAACGCTGTCTACATCAACATAATAGTTTGAAGGATTATTGCGATCCACATAGACGCGTATCTTTTTCTTCATATCAATCTCGTAGCTTGCATACCAAAAAGAACCGCTTTGGAATAGGTATACCCGTCCGCCGGAAGTTCTATAACGGCAACTGATGACGATGGGGTGTTGACCGTTCATCGTTTTATTCATGTTTTCGCGGATGTCCGTGATTTCCGCTTCGATGACATCACCTGTTGCTTGGAGAAGACGTGTCTTTTGCTCTTGCCGGTGCTTTACTGCCATGAAGGCTGTGCCAATTCCTGCGAATACAATACCCATAAATAGAAAAATGGCGGTAAACCAACCGTTTTCATCCAAATAGCGTACTTCTTGTGGATGATCTTTGTTGTAATAGATTGTGATTTGTTTACCTGGGTACATGGATGAGGATGCCATGTTGAGTGTGGCGACATGGTGTGTGCCGTCAACGATGTATTCCACCACAGGTGTACCTAGAGATTCGTTGGAAGCTCCGCGCATGGCCGTGATGACAGCTTTTACCCTTTGGGCTTCTTGTCTGAAGATATGGCTGCTGACATTGATATAGATGCAAGCGGCTACTAGCAGAATCCCTATGGAGATAAACACTCCACTAAAGACGTGCATGAACATCTTTTCTTTTTTCTTACTTCGGATGAATTGCTTTTTCTCCATTCAGATACATATATGCGAATATTATAAATTGCTTTGAAATCAAAAGGATGCACTTTCTTTGCAGTCATCCCCAGGCTTTTACATCATTATGAATCTAACAATGTATATACATCCATACATCTCTTGCAATGCGTGAATTTTTTAGCCATATGACCTTATCTTTTATAAGCCAACATTGGCTGCATCTTTTTAAAGCAAACATAGCAGATGCTTGTTACATACGAATGTCATTCATGTCCTTCTTTTGATTCTTGGAATGCAAAATCCGATGGTGGGATTTATCTGTTATGTCCGGGGACCGTTGGGAGATTGTTTGTAATTCGATTAATTATTGATTTTCAGCTGTTTTGTTGAGCATGTACAAGGTAAATGTTTTATGCATGAGCGGAGTTTAGGGTAAGGATGAGCGGAGTCTAGGGTAAGCATGGGCGGAGTCTAGGGTAAGCATGGACGGAGTCTAGGGTAAGGATGGGCGGAGTCTAGGGTAAGGATGGGCGGAGTCTAGGGTAAGGATGGACGGAGTCTAAGGTAAGTTTGGATGGATTCCGAAGTAGAGTTGACTTCAGAAATCTGAGTTTTGGCTGGGGATTTTGTCTGATACGGATAAATTATCTGCCGAACATTGTTCATACTTACAGATTGTAGTCGGCCGTTTGTCCCTTATCTGGTTCTTACAAGGAGGCTTATCAGTGTTCCCTTTTCTATTAAATTAACATGCTTTCCCTTTTGCTTTTAATTTGTAAGCAGTTTGAGGTTTTTGTCTTTCTATTCCATAGGATAAGTTGTTGATTGTGCATGTAAATGAAATCAAGAGCTTTTCAGCTTATAGTTTATCAATAGATTTTGTGTGACAAAACGATAGTTTTTAATCTTTTATTCTATAAATAATCGCCATATCTTATTGCTTTTATCGTCTTTTTTGCCATATTTGCTAAAAATATGATATATGAACCCGATTAAAGACTTTGCTCAGATGACAGCTTACTTGCAGTCGTATTCCGAAAGGAAGCGCGTTGTAGTAGTTTGTCCCAATGACCCTCACACTGAGTATGCCGTGCTTCGTGCATTGAAAGAACGATTGGCCGAGTTTGTACTGATTACAGATAGTCATTATGCGGCCCGAGTTGAAGATATACGAAACCAGTATCCGCAAGATGTGGAGGTGTTTGTCGTACCCACACCGGATGATGCGGCAGCGTTGGCTGTGCAGATGGTTCGTGAAGGCAAGGCTGACATTATGATGAAAGGACTTATTAACACGGATAATCTTTTGCATGCGGTGCTTAACAAGCAGACGGGCATATTGCCGCAGGGGGAGATTCTGACTCACATCACAGTGGCTCATATACCTACTTATCCGAAACTGCTCATTTTTTCGGATGCTGCTGTCATACCTCGCCCCAATTTGGCACAATTCAAAGCTATCATTCGCGCCACGACGGAAGTGGCGCATAGTTGCGGGGTGGAAGAGCCGCGTATAGCCCTTTTGCACTTTTGTGAGAAGGTCAATGAGAAGTTTCCGCACACGCTCGACTATGAGATGCTGAAAGAGTGTGCCTTGAAAGGCGAGTTCGGCAGGGTGCAAATGGATGGTCCTATGGATGTCAAGACAGCATGTGACATTCACAGTGGCAACATCAAGGGATTGTCGTCGCCTGTCGTCGGGAATGCTGACATCTTGATATTCCCCAATCTGGAAGCTAGCAACACATTTTATAAGACAATCACCCTCTTTGCGCATGCTGACATGGCCGGTATGCTGCGTGGCCCCATCAGTCCGGTGGTCGTGACTTCGCGCAGCGATTCGAGCATATCCAAATATTACAGTCTGGTTCTGGCCTGTCTTTCCGAAAACCATAAATCTCAAATATCAGTCAACCATGAGAATCTTTGTTATTAATCCGGGGTCAACCTCTACTAAGATAGCTGTTTATGAAGACGAGAAACAGCTTTGGGTTCACAACATCCGTCACACGGCGGAAGAACTTGCAGGTTTTGTCCACATCAATGAACAGTATGCATTTCGGCGTGAACGCATTGCTGCGGCCTTGCGTGAAGCCGGCATTGAGGAACATTTTGATGCTGTGATCGGGCGTGGAGGTTTGATTCATCCCACTCCGGGAGGTGTTTACCCGGTTAATGAAAAGATGAAGCAGGACTTGCGTGATGCCGTTCAGGAGCATGCATGCAACTTGGGTGCTTTTCTGGCCGATGATTGGGCTTCGCAATTCGGATGCCCGGCTTATATTGCAGACCCCGTAGTGGTGGATGAGTTTGACGAGCGGGCGCGTTGGACTGGGTTACCTCAGATCGAACGTCAGTCCATCTTCCATGCGCTCAACAGTAAAGCTGTGGCGCGCCGTTATGCGGCTGACAGCGGTACGGAGTATGAGAACATTGATGTGATTGTCGCTCACTTGGGTGGTGGCATTTCTGTAAGTGCACATAAACATGGGCGTGTGATCGATGTGAACAATGCATTGGACGGCGAAGGTCCGCTCTCGCCCGAACGTGCTGGCACGTTGCCTGCCTACAAGCTGGCGGAACTTTGTTTCAGCGGGAAGTATACATTACGCGAGATAAAAAAACTGATTACCGGCAAAGGAGGAGCTGTGGCCCATTTGGGCACGAACAACATGAAGACGGTGGAAGACCGTGCCATTGAGGGAGATGCTCATTGTCAGGCTTTTCTGGAGGCTATGTTCTACACGATAGCTAAACAGATCGGGGCTATGCATGTCGCGTTGATGGGACAGACACAAGCAATCATCTTCACGGGAGGTATCGCTTACAGCGACTATTGTGTCGATATGCTCCGTCGTCAGGTTGATTACCTGGCTCCGGTCAAGGTGATACCGGGTGAAGACGAGATGGGAGCTTTGGCCAGCAATGCCTATGGCGCTCTGACCGGGAAGTTGACTTGTCAAGTATATACAGGTGAAAAGCTGCGATAAATTTTTTAGGTATAGAGTTTGCGGATAGAAGTCTTTCTATTGTGATGCAAACTTTAAAAGTCGTTTTCAGGATGTTTTTTTAAGGGGGATGCTTCGGTTCTCGAGGCATCCTTTTTTGATAGAGAGTGTTACATTGTGAACGATAAGATGTTGAAGGACTATGTGCCGAAAGAGTGTGACTTCAAGTCTATGACAACTCTCTGTTTTGCGGGGGGGGGAACCGGAAGAGAAAGAAATGATAGGGAGGCGAGGTCTGTCAGTGTGTATAATCGAAAAGCTATCAAAGAGAGGCGCGGGATGGAGCACTGTTCATTTTACATTAAAAACTTCTATCATATTGTTTTGTTCTTCACCACATTGTTGTAACTTTGCCTAAAACCTTTAAACGGATAAAGAATCTATGGAAAAACTGAAAACCACCTTTGCTGGGCTGGAACTGAAAAATCCTTTCATCGTCAGCAGTTCGGGACTGACCGATAGCGTTGAGAAAAACAAACAACTGGAGCAAGCCGGAGCCGCTGCTGTCGTTCTGAAATCTTTGTTTGAAGAGCAGATTATGTGGCAGAGTGCCCATCACTCCTCTGCCAGTGACTATCCGGAAGCTGAAGATTATTTGCAAGGCTATTTGCGTGCTCACTATCTGGAAGAATATACGAAGTTGGTCAGGGACACCAAGCGTGCATGTACCATTCCTGTGATTGCCAGTATCAACTGTTACACAGACGAGGAGTGGGAGGAATTTGCTTCTGTGCTTGAGCAAGCCGGAGCTGATGCCATAGAGCTGAACCTGATGGCTGTACAATCCTCGTTGAACTATCAATATGGAGCGTTCGAACAACGCCATATCGACATCCTGAAGCATGTGAAGTCACGTGTGCGAGTGCCCCTTATCGTGAAGCTGGGAGCAAACCTGACCAATCCGGTGAAACTTATCGAACAGCTGTATGTCAATGGCGCTGCGGCAGTGGTGCTGTTTAACCGCTTCTATCACACTGACATCGACATAGAGAAAATGGAATACACGGCCGGACATGTGCTGAGTCACGAGAGTGAGTTGGCTAATTCGTTGCGTTGGATCGGAGTTGCTTCTGCATCGGTGAAGCAGATTGATTATGCTGCGTCCGGTGGAGTCGTTGATGGAGCTTCCATCGTGAAGTGCCTTTTGGTGGGAGCTTCAGCCGTGGAAGTGTGCAGCGTGCTTTATGAGAAGGGCAACGGAGTCATCAAGACGATGCTAAGTCAAATGGATGAGTGGATGACGCGCCGGGGCTATGAGTCTGTCGGACAGTTTCAAGGCTTGATGCGTGCCCGTGACCCAGAACGTGTGAATGTCTTCGAACGTACGCAGTTCTTGAAATATTTCTGCGAAAAGAAATAAGAAATGTGTCATTGCGGAAAAAATAGAAGCCGGGAGGATGACAGGGAGAAAGAATACAAATCCCGCCATTCTTTCGGCTTTCTTTTTGTACAGTTAAGAGTCCTAAAATCCGGCGCGTATAGGATGCTGTCAGGCAGATTGTTGTATCTTTGCGCCGATAAATGTCATCCTTAGAAACCTCTCTTGTGATATGAAAGACAAACAATTATTCGTACTTCTCCTGCTCGTGTGCGTGGTGACAGTGTTTCCCTTCTTGGGCGAGACACTGTTTCAGAGCAAGGGTGAACCGCGCGAAGCCATTGTGGCTGTGTCCATGCTTCAGACGGACAACTGGATTCTTCCTATCAACAATGGCGGAGACATCGCCTACAAACCGCCATTTCTTCATTGGTGTGTTGCTTTTTTCTCCCTCTTGGCCGGTCATGTGACGGAGTACACTTCGCGCCTTCCGTCGGCTTTAGCGATGGTCATTATGGCTGTGTGTGCTTATCTGTTTTATGCCCGTCGTCGCGGCACTGAGCTGGGATTCGTGACGGCATTGGTCACACTGACGGCTTTCGAAGTGCATCGTGGAGGATGGGCTTGTCGGGTCGACATGGTGTTGACGTTGTTCATCGTGCTGGCACTTTTTCAACTCTATCGGTGGTTGGAACGCGGTAGTCGGGGTTTTCCATTCTGGGCTGTGCTTTGGATGAGTCTCGCGGCGCTGACCAAAGGACCTGTAGGCATCATTCTGCCTTGTTTGGTGACCGGAGTATATATGCTTGTCAAGGGGCGTCGTTTTTGGTACACCGTGGGAAAGATGGCTGTTGTGGCATTGGCATCCTGTCTGCTTCCAGCCGTGTGGTATGTGGCGGCTTATAACCAAGGGGGAGATGCATTCCTCGACCTGGTGATGGAGGAAAACTTCGGCCGCTTCATGGGTAAGATGAGTTACAGCTCGCATGAGCACAATGTGTTCTATAACTTCATGACCGTCATTTCCGGCTATGTGCCCTACACGCTCCTGATGTTGCTTGCCGTTCCGGCTGCTGTCCGTGGACTGAAAGCCTGGAAGTGTCCGCAACGTTGGTGGCAGTCGTTCAAGGACTACATTAAGGGTATGGATGAAGCACGTTTGTTCTCGTTGCTTAGCATCGTGCTCATATTTGTGTTCTACTGCATTCCGAAGAGCAAGCGTAGCACTTATCTGCTTCCCATCTATCCTTTCATTGCCTATTTCCTGGCAGAATTCCTTCTTTTTCTGTCGCGCCGGAAGTCTGCCTTGCTCCGTGTCTACGGTGTGATTCTATCAGTCGTGGCCTTCTTGCCGATGTTGGCACTGTTCCTCATCAAGGGGGGTGTCGTGTCACGTTTTGTTCCGGCAGATAAGGCTGATTCGAGCTTCGGACTCATCGTGCAAGTCATAGACTCCACCCCCATCGACTGGATTCATTGGCTTTACATCCTGTTGCCGGTTGTGGCCATCGTCATCTTTGCCAAGCAAGTGAAGGCCCGTCGTCCGCTGCTTTATCCGGTGTTGGGCGTTATCTTCACCATCTATGTCTCGCTCGATTCGGTCTATCAACCCGAGGTGATGAATGCCAAGTCGGACAAGCCCATAGCTGAAGACATCCGTGCCCGTGTGCCGGAAGGACCGCTTTATAGTTATATCTCGACGGAGATGATGCGTTTCTTTACGGTCAACTTCTATCTTGACAACCGTGTGCTCCAGTTCGAGTCGGAGAATCCCAGCGAGGGTTATCTTCTTATTGGTCCGCATGATTATGAATCGTTCGCGAAACGTCATACAAATTATGAGTTTGAGGAAGTCTACCGAAGCGTGAAGAAGAGTTGCGATACGAAAGCACCCGTTGTGATGTACCGTTTCCGGATGAAAAACTGAAGGACGGAATGTGATTAAGAAGAGAATGGCTATATACGTTGTTGGGGAAACACGTATATAGCCATTCTTGTTTATGCAGAGGGCAAACTTACCATGCCAGCGCACTGGCTCCGAGCACGGCTGCGTCAGAGTCTTTCAGGGCGGATGTCAGCAGGCGCGTCTTTCCTTTGTAGATGCTCATGACATTGGCATCCATTGCTTCGCGGATAGGAGCCATGATGTATTCGCCAGCCTTGGCCAGACCGCCGAATAGCACGATGGCTTCCGGGCTGGAGAAGGCGATGAAATCGGCAAAGGCTTCTCCCAGCACGGTGCCCGTGAAGCGGAAGATTTCGAGCGCGAGCTTGTCTCCTTGCTCAGCCGCATCGTAAATGTCTTTAGACGTGACTTTGTCCAGTGGAATGTCACGCAGCAAGCTCGGTGTGTCGGTCGAGGATAGCATTTCATGCACGGTGCGGACTATGCCCGTGGCTGAGCAATAGGTTTCCAGGCATCCTCGGCGGCCACATCCGCAGAGGCGGCCTCCGCGGCGCACGATGACGTGCCCCAGTTCGCCGGCGAATCCGTCATGGCCGTAGACCAGGCGGCCATTGATGACGATGCCGCTGCCCACGCCTGTGCCCAGGGTAATCATGATGAAGTCTTTCATGCCACGTGCGACGCCATAGGTCATCTCGCCCAGTGCGGCTGCATTGGCGTCATTGGTCAGTGTGACAGGGAGGGTCAGGCGTTCCCGAAGCATGCGTGCCAGGGGGACCGTGCCTTTCCAAGGCAGATTGGGTGCTTGTTCGATTTGTCCTGTATAGTAGTTTGCGTTGGGGGCGCCCACGCCGATGCCGTTTATCAGTTCGATGCCGCCTGCTGCTTCGATGAGGCTACGTAGGTGTCCGGCCACGGTGTCGGCATAGACATTGATGTCTGGATAGTCTTTCGTCTTGATGCCGTCGTGCGAGAGGATGTGTCCCTGTTCGTCCACAATGCCGAATACAGTGTTCGTGCCGCCTATGTCGATGCCAACGGTGTAGAGTTTCTTCCGATTTTGTTCCATAGCGCTTCTTATTTTAGATTGACGGCCAAAATTACGCACAATATTTCTGTTTGCAATCAAGTTGCACGTTCTTTCTGCTACCTTTGCCTCTGCAAAGCGAAAATATAATCACTTGTCATGAAAAGATATGTAGCTGAATTTGTTTCCTTCGTGCTGCTGGTTGGCGGAATCATCCTGCGGGCCGAGGATGTCGGAGCATTTCAAAGTTCCTGGGTACAGATGGTTTACTTCCTTGTGGCCTTTCTGCCGGTGGGCGTTCCGGTGCTCAGGGAGGCTTGGGAATGCTTCCGCGAGCGAGAGTTTTTCAACGAGTTTACTTTGATGGCGCTGGCTTCTGTCGGAGCGTTTTACATCGGCGAATATCCTGAAGGCGTGGCCGTCATGCTTTTCTACGCCGTGGGTGAGAAGTTGCAGGAGGGCGCTGTGAGCCGGGCACGCGGACATATCCGTGCGTTGCTTGATGTCCGTCCGGAGACGGCGCGGGTCGTGCGTGATGGACAGACGACAGAGGAGGTCGCACCGGACACTGTCCGTCCGGGTGACGTGCTGGAGGTGCGTCCCGGGGAACGAGTCCCGCTCGACGGTGTGTTGCTCACGCCGCATGCCACCTTCGACACGGCTGCACTGACAGGCGAGAGTGTCCCGCGGCTCATCGAGAAGGATGCAGAAGTGTTGGCCGGCATGATTGCCTCGGACACGGTCGTCAGGATACGTGTCACGAGACCGGCGGGTGAAAGCGCATTGGCACGTATCCTCGCGATGGTGGAGGACGCGGCCGAACGCAAGGCGCCTGCCGAACTCTTCATCCGTAAGTTTGCACGGGTCTACACGCCGGCTGTCACGGCTCTTGCCGCGCTGGTCGTGCTTACACCTTATATATATAGTCTCTTCGTCCCTTCGTTTGTCTATGTCTTCGACGACTGGCTCTACCGGGGACTTGTCTTTCTTGTCATCTCGTGTCCTTGCGCGCTGGTGGTCAGCATCCCGCTGGGTTACTTCGGGGGTATTGGGGCAGCTTCACGGCAGGGCATACTCTTCAAGGGAGGCAACTACCTGGACGCCATCACACAAGTGGACACCGTCGTGTTCGACAAGACGGGCACGCTCACGCAGGGACGTTTCGAGGTCAGCGACGTGCAGGCATCCTCGTTGCAGGCTGACGAGCTGCTGGCTCTGGTGGCCTCCATGGAGCAGGGGAGCAACCATCCTGTCGGGCAGGCCGTCGTGCGTGCGGCGAAAGCGCGTGGGCTGGCTTTGGAGACATTTGCCCGAGAAGAGGAACTCAGCGGATTGGGCATACGTGCCGTGTCGGACGACGGTCGTGCCTGTCTGGCCGGGAATGTCCGCCTGATGCGCCGTGAAGGCATTGCGCTCCCGCCCTCTGCCGATGCTGTCGAGGAGACTGCCGTCTTCTGTGCCGTCGGCGGGCAGTATGCCGGATGCATTGTCCTCGCTGACGTCGTGAAGCCTGACAGTGTGGAGGCTGTCCGTCGGCTACGGGCCTTGGGCATACGCGACATCGAGATGCTTTCGGGCGACCGGGAGGGTATCGTCACCCGTATGGCCGGCCGCCTCGGCATCGACCGGGCATGGGGAGACCTTCTTCCCGAAGGGAAAGTCGAGCACCTGAAGGCCCTGAAGGACAAGGGGTGGCGCACAGCATTCGTCGGCGACGGCATGAACGACGCCCCGGTGCTGGCTCTCGCTGACGTGGGCATTGCCATGGGTGGGCTGGGGAGCGACGCCGCCATCGAGACGGCCGATGTCGTCATCCAGACCGACCAACCGTCGAAGGTCGCAGAGGCTGTCCGTCTGGGGCGGCGCACGCGGCATGTCGTCTGGCAGAACATCACCTTTGCCCTTGCCGTTAAGCTCGTCATCCTCGCCCTGGGGGCTATGGGGATGGCCGGACTCTGGGCGGCTGTCTTTGCCGACGTGGGCGTGGCCATGCTGGCCATCTGCAATGCTCTACGCATCCAACTGTCACGTACCACTCCCAACGCATAGCCTATGTCTGAAGAAAAGACTTATCTGGAATTGCTGGCCCGCCGCGACATCAAGCCGACGGCCATTCGCCTGCTCGTGTTGAAGGAGCTGGCCCTCGCCGACCGCGCCTTCTCGCTCCTCGACTTGGAAGACCGCCTCGTGACGGTCGATAAGTCGACTCTCTTCCGCACCCTTACGCTCTTCCTCGGCCACCATCTCATCCATGCCATCGACGACGGCTCGGGGTCGCTGAAGTATGCCCTGTGCAGCAGCGAGTGTGACTGTGAGATGGACGATCTCCACACGCATTTCTACTGCGAGGCGTGCCACCGTACATTTTGCCTTAAGCAGGTGCATGTCCCCCGCGTCACGCTCCCCGAGGGCTTTACCGCGAGGAGCGTCAACTTCGTCGTCAAGGGCCTTTGCAGCGATTGTGCCCGCCGACGCCGCCCGTAGTCCTCCGTCTCTTCCGTTCATCCCCCAAGGCAACCTCTTTCGTCAGGCTGCTTTGGGGGATTTTTGTTGTCTATGCGTGGCTGATAGGACAAAGAGGTACATGATGATAATCAAAGAGTTACTACGGCTCTTTCATTTGAAAAAGCAAAACAAGCTTAAAGGGCGGCGACCCGGCCTTCCTTTCCGTCCGACCACGGAGTCCTTTCCGTCCTCGGATACCCTCCTTTCCGTGGTCGGGCGGTGTTAAGGG
>JACJJM010000042.1 GCA_016900015.1 Phocaeicola coprophilus
AGGTTTGATTGTATTCACTGCCGCAAAGCTACAACCAAACCTCAAAGTGTAAAAGGTGCATTTCTTCGAATGCTTACTGTTGTGCATAAATAAGATTATATTTCTTGACTTATTAATTTATTGGAGGATAAGATATAATGCGGTGTGATTCTATTAATCTTATATTTGAGAATCTCCCTCTAACAGATGATTCTGCAGATTTACTTGACCAAAGTCTCTTTCAAATTTTGGTGATTTAATATGCCAAAAATCTAGAAGATACGCAATAAGAATCACTATTGGTAATACTTGTTATATTTATATTTTTTGCCATATATCTAGTATACTAATTAATTCTTGTATATATAATCTTAGTTTCCTTGCAAGGACGTAACTCCAAATCATAGGAACCCATTAAGAAATAGTTCTTAGGTTGAGCTGGCGCTTGATAAATGTGCAACCCTCTATCAAGTGAAATGTTCCAGCCGTTATCACTTTGAATAAAACGGGCATGAATAAGATCAGAGAATGTATATTCAAATTCAACTCCCATATCAGCCAAAGCTGCTTTTAGTTGTTCCAATGATGATTGAACTTTTTGGGTATCATCGTAAGTATCACAAACCTTTGTAGTCAAGGATAACTTCTTACATGTACCTAACTTTACAATCATTTCAGCAAAGCGTGTTAGGTTCTGTAATTGGTAGATATTAGAAAGATATGGTTCTTGTAACTCTATATTTTTAGCTCCATCTAAATATTCAGCAAAGAGGTTATCATAACTATAGCCTGTATCACCATGACGAATATCGAGACTTTTGGGCTGTGGCCCCTGAGGAATAATATCGTCCTTTGGCTCTTTTGTGATTTTAATTTCAGTTGAAATATCACACGCTATATCGTCTGTTGATGCATTTACTTCGTTTGATTCTTCTTCAGTAGGGATAGTACAGCCATCTGCTTTACGTGGATTCTGCGTAGCCTCAGAATATTTACTTTCAGGACAATATACCACCACCTTTTCACCTTTAGCATTGATATATGACATATTGATATTAGCGTATTCTTCGTCCGGTTTGCGTTTATTCAACTGTTCTTTAACTCGTCTTCTTCCTTCAATAGCATATTCAACAATCTCATCAAATTCTTCATCTGTCGGTTGACCGGTAGGATACAAAAGCTTGATAAATCCTGAAATAGTTTTCTGCAGTGCTCGGTTATCACGGCCTTCGATATTATCCCCTTTTTTAAGTCTGGCGTTTACGATACCAACATAATCACTATCATGTACGAACAGATAGTGAAGAGCCTCAGATAGGTAGTCTGTAATTAGACCGAAATTATTGTTATATGCGCTGTCGTCAATTTTAGGGATTTCCCATCCAGGTATGTAATTATAAATACGGTCAATTACAGCCAAATCAAAAGCTTCTGGAAGAGTTACTAGAAGGTCATGGTCATAACTGTTCACTATGCGTGGAATGTTAAGGTCAAAGTTTCCCACGAAAGAAAAACTTGCATAACCAGTAACCTCTCTACCACGAGAGAAACGTCCATTTGCCATATAGTCTTTCATGATCTGGATAGTGTCCGCATCTTTGATTTTCATTTTAGCGACTTCGTCAAAAGCAACATTATCCCAAAATCCGACAGCTCCAACTTGCTTTCGTTGGTTGTTATAAAGAAGGGTAGCTGTAGAAGCTTGTCCTCCCGAAAGCAAAGTTGAATATGGAGAAAATTCTGAATAGAAATACGATTTACCAGTACTTCTTCCTCCTAATTCAATACTATTGTAATTACTTTGAACCAAAGGTAAAAAACGAGACAATATATGAAATTTTAATCTTCTTCCATTTTTATCACCTTTGAGCTTACGAGAACGTTCTTTAAGCCAATCTGGGTCTATACCAATACTACGTATTAGGACATCTATCCATTCGTCAGTTGTAAATTTCTCACGACCTCTGAAAAACTTCTGTTCATCAAAATGGGCAATTTGAATTGGACGCAAATCTTCTATGAAGAATGCGTAGTCATCCTCTTCAACTTCATTATATGCAAGTGCTACTTCTGCCCAAATACCACTTTCAAGAAGTTTTTCATTTTGTTGATAGAAGTTGGGATTAATGGCAATACGTTTTGATGCAAAGTTCTCCATCTCTGCCCAATATCGTTTTTCACGTTCTACATATTTAACGTGTATCTTGTCAATAAATTTGTGTCTTTTCTTCTGCTCAACAATTGCTTGTGCTTTATTTGATTCATCTGGGCGAACATAGCATTTTTCTATTGTCTGCAAGACTGCTTTTTTCCCCTCTTCAATTTCTTCTGGATCTTCACTTGCACAATAACGTGATAGTAAAAACTCTAATACAAACGAAGGGACATTTACTGCACGCTTAATTTCATGTAATAAATCCTTTCTGACAACCTTCCCAGGAAAAGCATCATTCAATTTTATATCTAAAGCATCCATTTTTCTTTAATCATTTTCAAAGTTCAATTTAAGTGTAGATAAAGTTGCATTTGTTTCTGCATCTAACGCTGTTATCGTAACTGTACTACCTTGATATTCATCGTCGATACAAATTAGTTGACGACATTGTTCAATGCTTGGACTAATATCAATGCATTCAGTAACGTCGTTGTATAGCATACCTTCTGGAGTTCCGATAACTTGATTGTTATCTCCCGTAACCTTTAACTTTATACTTACATCTTCGGCAAAGAGATTTGTAAAATGAGCTATAATGTTAATAATTGGGCGACGGGTAAATATTGTACCATCCGTTTTGCCTTTATAAGTAAGAGACAAACTAAATTGAGATTTCTCTTTTTTCTCTTGTAAATCAATTTTTATAATGGGTACCACATTCTCTTGAAGTGATAATCCTTCATGAAAATATACTTCTCCACGTTTAAATACTGTAAAGTCTTTTGCATAACTTAGCTTCATTACCGCAATATCTTCTCCTAATTGAGTAGGAGTAAAAGAAACTGTGTCTGAAGTCTCATTAAGGTTCCCTGCCAAAACACGAGATTCTTCAAGAACTATGTCACTTCCGGCAGGTTTAGAAATAAGATTTCCAGTGTTAAATGCTGGCAACAACATATAGCCGTGATCAGTAACGAAAACGGCTTGATCGAATTTCAGCTTTTTACAGTCATCGGTCAAACGTGCTAAACGAATCAGTTCACGTTCCATAGAGGCTAAACCATTCAATTTGTCGTTCTCTCCAGCAGTATCAATTCCTACACTACGAACAACTAAAAGGTGAGTGTTCTCGTTTATGGCAGATGGATCAAAATCTTCCAAACGTACATCTTGAACTTCAACCCCAGTCTTTGCACGCAAGTAATCAATTCTATCTTCTGGCGATGCAACCACCTTTGAATCAATCATAGGTTGCAATTTACCTGATTGTACATCAAGAACGATATTGTTTAAATGGTTCGCCATTCCAAATCGAGTTACGGAAGGTAAATATGATATCTTAGGTTCATATTTTACTCTATCTTTAAAGCGTTTCTCAATACTTTGTGCAAAGTTCTTTCCCATTTCATATCTGAACGCATCTACCATTACAAGCACGACTCGTTTGCCGGCCTGTAATGCAGGATATACTTCTTGAACACACCCCTGATTCTTTAGCTGGACACAATCTTTCAGCTCTTTTATAGTGTTCTGATATACTTTTACTGCACGCTCAGTGAACTCTTGATACCTTGAATTTACGAAATCAGTTAGTTCTTTAACCTGTTTGGGGCTATTAATAACCCCTAATCTTTCTGTGTGGAAACGACGAAATGCATAATCTGCATCACATCCGCTATGCGCGTACCAGTCAACTAATTCTTGAAGATTCCCATCAGATTTTAATCCTCTGTTTATGCAGTCAGTTAGGAGTAAAGCATTTGATGCAAGCTTCCAAAAAGAAGAAATTTCAGAATCTTCCTGATACCAAACATCATTAATATTTTTATTACATAGTTTATGAGCTTCTGCCTGATTACCTTCCTTAAGGTAAGCAATGAATCTATCATATTCTACACTGTTCTCAAAGCTGAATGTGACTCTATTTCCAAGATGCTTACTCTTGATAAATATCTCAGAAAGATTTAGTTGTTCTGCAACCTTATTGGCATATTTTACATATGTCTCACGCAGATTGATTTGATTTCTCAATTTATCGCAAATCAAAAAAATCTTATCCTTCATCTCAATTGGAGCTATCGCGACACTTTGAAGATTAGACGGAATAGCTTCAGGTAAATCAAAGACAAATTCACTGAAAAGAAGATATGCCCATAACTTCATCTGAATATCTTTCAATGATAACCCACTAGCATCTAAGCCTGGATATTGAATCTCTGCAAAATTTTTCCATTCACTTTGCCATTTTAGATCCTCACTTGATGCGAGTGACAATAAGTTTACAGTAATCTCCACCGTACTTTTCCCTCCGGTTAATTGCTCTAAGCTTGGGAAAGCAGCACCCTCAAGCAGAGCATTAATCATATTAAAAGAAGTAGTTCCGTTTGCGAATAATTGTTTAAGTTCTTTATGCTTTGCTGGAGAAATAAAAGAGGTACAAATATTCTCATATCTATCTTCAGCTCCAAAAGGAAAGATTCCTCCGCTTTTAATAAAACCTACGAACGGTTCTTCAACCCAACCACGATTATTTGTCGGCATCGGTCGCTTACGGTAAATTATCATCCTTGAATCTTTATTCAAAGACAGTTCATTTGACCAAAAACGTGAAGCAGACAATCTTGCATGCAATAGACCTTTTGTTGTATCAATGACTTTGATACCCTTTTCTGCGGCCAATGGTAATATATCATAATATAGGCCATCTTTATCATAGATAGTTAGAACGGGGCTTTCTGCTTTCATTTTAGCCATCCATCGGTCTAATATATATCCTTGTATATCCATTTTTAATCAAATAATAATTTTAAGTTACTGTCTTCTTCCTTTTTCTTTCTAGGCTTCTTTTCTTTGGGCTTGTTCTCACAAAGATGTTCCAGCCCATGTGTAAGTGCCATACACCAATCTTTTTTTGCTTTTTGAGTGACACGGGCAGGGTACATACTCATGGCAAGATGACTCCAGTCATAATTACCTTTGTTTAGCTCTTCCAGATTACTTTGGCATTCAGCTTTCCATGCTCTATGAAAAATAAGATTTACCAATGGACATGAGGTAACTGGTACGCCATCATCATGATTCGGTTCATAGCCACTATCAATTATGCGATTAATTTCAGCCATCATGTTTTCAACTTGATATTGTTTTGCACGTAAATCATTTTCAAGATTTTTCTCCTTTGAAACCATTGCTGCATTAATACCGCTCATCAATTTTTCATTTTCTTCTCTAAGTTTAATTATTAAAGAAGGTAATGTGTTATGACTTAATTTAGGATAGTAAATCCAATAGGTCAATGAACCATCTTCTGAAGATAATGGCCAGTAGATTGGTGCTTTCCTTCGACTTTTTGTATATCTCTTAAAATGATAATCAAAAAATCCTGACGTTGATTCAAAATAATTTTGTAGGCTCTTACAGCCGATTAATTGACACAGTTCATATTCTATATCATCACTTTTATCAGCCCATATATAGTGTATCACATCCCTTACCTTCATAGCCAAGTTCAACCGTGAATCAGTTTGGTTGGAAAGTATGCCGTCAGCAGGTGTATCTGCCGGGTAGTCGGACGGGATATCATCCAGACTGACAGTCGGCATGAAAGGTAACGCATCGAACACACCACCAAATGCAGGAATCCCCTTCAAATGTTGGGCAAAGCGTATGTCCCAACGGCCGAATGCTATGCCTACGAGTTCTTGAATTATCTCTTGTGCCATGACATTCTTGTCTATGACATTACCATAGCAGGCATTGTCGATGGAGAGCAATTCCTCATAAGGTCTTCTTTGCTTGTAGTTGTTGAGTGTTTGGCGAAACTCGCTATTCCTGTCAATATCGGCTAAATCCATCCATAGGTCATCATTCTCGGAAACGAGTTCCGTATATTGCTCAAAGTCTTGGGTCAATTTTGCCTGCATTATACCGATGCTTGCTTCTATGCCTTTGCTGAGGTCTATCTGAGCAATCAGTCCGTGATATTCCAAGTTTGTTTCATCAAGACTAAACCACTTCCTTTTTATTTTTACTATCTCTTTTACTATTTGCTCTATATCTGATTGGTGCGTGGCATAGTCTGGCATAGGAAGGAGATTAACGTATCCATTACCTTTATGTTGCCCACAGTAAAGGTTTATTGTGTATTGAGAAACAATAGAATTCAAAAATGATAAAACAGAAAAAGCATCATCTACTGATATATTAGGAAGTCCTATTCCTTCCCGAGTGAAAATAAATCCTTTTTTCAAAATATGGGCATCCAGAATATCACCTCTTTTTCCAAATCCGACCATACCTTCTTTTTGCAATCCTAAACTTCTTATATTGCAGCCATGATCAGCTCTAATTATATTTTCTACAAATTTTGTAGCATCTCGATATGGGAAATAAAACAGTGTATATCCACCTCCATTATACATTAATGAATAATTATTAGTTTTAATAACTTCATAAAATAATCTAGGATAAATATTTGCTGTTAAATCATGTCCTTTTTTAGCATCAAATCCTCTATCAATAAGATTGGTAAATGAGAACAATTTCAGAATGTCAGAACTAAAATAATATCCCACAGTAGAATTCGGCAAATTTTCAAATGCAACTGATTTGGAGCAATAAATCCATTGTGCGCTTCTACCTGCTCGAAAAGTACGAATCAATACTTGAAGCTGTTCATCTTTTTCTTCAGGCTTCACATTGAGCACATCCATGAACACACCCATAACATCCGAACAATTCTTGTTCAAAATCAAAGTAGAAGTTTCCACATTGGCATCAAGCACGCCCCAGCCCGTGTCTGCGCAGTTGGTAATGAAGCCGCAGAGGTTGCGCTTTCTGAATTTCTCATAACTTGACTTTATCATCACGGTGCGATCAAATATGGCTCCGAGTTTACCTTTGTCGGTCAACATTTCCTGCATACGGTCGAAGAACGCGCAGACAAGATTACGACACCATGCCGGGTAATTGGCATCTAAATAAGAAGAAGTGTTTTCACTACCTTCGCCAAAAGGAGGATTCATCACAATGCAATCAAATCTTTTTTGACATAGTTCAATAAAAGCAAAGCCACGAGTTGTGTCGTCGCTAAACAACGCATTTTCATAACCTTCCTCTTCGCTTAATTTTGAAGATAGTTGATACAAAGCTTCTTTTAAGCGGGATGTTATTTCTTTAAAAAACTCTTCTTTGTTTTCTTTAAGTATCCTGCGAGCTTCATTCTCCATTTCAATCTTTGCCTTCTCTTCGTTAGAAGAAAATAATGAGGCATAACGATATTGATTTACTTTAGTCCAATTATTTTTTAAGTAATCAATCTCGTCTTCAATTTCTTTCTCCATCTTGAATAGCAAACCAGCTTCGCCCACAAATTGCATCTTATCCCAAATCTTTTTGATTAAGTTCTGCATAGGCTTGTCAAGCTCTTCCATCAATCCTTTCAGGAGCTTCTTGTTTCCAGGCATCGCTTCAGCCAACACCAGATTACTCTTTTTTATCAATGGTCTGTCTTGTGGTAAAATACCCATTTCGCCATAGCTTCGCTGTGCGCGAAGCCACAAACTAAGAGCGGCAATCTGAAGTGCACGTGGGTCGATTTCGCAACCGTAAATATTATTCTCCAAAATCAAACGAGGTACTTCTCTGTGAAATGTGTCACGCGTATGTATTTCTCTAAATGGTATCAGCAGATTTGGATGGTTGTCCCATGCATCCATATAGATAAACTCATAAACTTCATACAAATAAAGTCCAAAATGCATACTACCACAAGTGGGGTCAAGAGAAAGTATCTCAGTCGGTTCTTTTATAGTTCTTTCTGTTAGCGTCTCATCTGGTTTTTTCACCATATAAGAACATCGTTTTTCACCGATAAGGCTTTGACCTTTGGTCATCTCGTACCAAATACGTCCCAGCGAGTTATCAGTTAAAAAACGAACAATATATTCCGGAGTAAAGAACTGATTGCGTACAGCCATTTCGCGACTATTGCGAGGCTTATTGCTCTCTTCACGCATTTTACGTCTTTCCTCAAGTGAATTATAGTTCTGGAACATCCATCCTAATGTTTCATCCTCTTTCCAAAAGTTTACAGTCGTTCCATTTTGTTCATCGTACCATTCAGATAAGTCTGTTGAATTGATAAGTTCAAGCAATTTTAGCAAAGTACTTTCATCAGGAAAGATAAGACCGTATGGAGAAAATCGGTCGAAGACAGCTGGCAATTCTATACTTAATTCATCAAAGATGCTATGCAGATACCATTTATAGCGGTCGTATTGGGGCATACCAATGACCTGAGAAATGGCATCAAAGCTTTGAAATCCCACAGAATCATATCCTCCATGAATACTCTCTAGAATCAACCCACGTTCTTCGCACATCCTTAATGCAGAAAAACGGTTCAGCTGAGTAAATGCTTGTTCAGCAATCAGTTGACCTACGGCAAGACGCTCTTTGTCGTTTTGATTCTCAGGAAGAGCTGCAAGAAGATGTTTTAATCTCTCACGGAGCATTTTAGCTGTATGTACTATGTCTGGGTCTTGATTGGATAGTTGTTCTACAGGAATACTGTGGCCATCAATCCATATACCATAATATTGCTGTAACAACTCAGTGATGTTCTGCATAAGCAGATTTTTTGCTGAGCTAACAAATTTTTCCAATATTTTCTTTCCACTTTGAGAAATCATAAGTTTCTGTTTTGAGTATTATTCGTTTATGTTCAATTCTACCGGTGAATTATCTCCCACGGTGTTCAATAGTTTGGATAACGCATTAATTACATC
This sequence comes from Phocaeicola coprophilus, assembly GCA_016900015.1. Taxonomy (GTDB): domain Bacteria; phylum Bacteroidota; class Bacteroidia; order Bacteroidales; family Bacteroidaceae; genus Phocaeicola_A. The sequence continues at coordinate 8,923 of JACJJM010000042.1, forward strand.
TTGTAATTCTTGTCGAGTGGTAATTTTACGTTTCAAACTTAAACGCAGGGGTTTATATTCAGGCTCATGAGCATTGTCGTTATTGGGTTTCGTATTATCAGGTTGTGTATCGACTGTAGAATCTGTTTTTTGCTTATCTTCCTTACTGTCTGGTGGGGATGTTACTGTAACAGCTGGAGCATTTGTTTTTGCGTAGTTTTTAACTTTGCACTTGATTGCTGCTACATTATTCATATTGTAGGACACGTAAGTATTTACCATTTCTCTTAATGATTCAATAGAATTGCTTCTGCAATCCACATTGAGCCTATTGAGTAATGTTTCAATTTCTATTTTTTGTACATCAGTCAATTGTTCAAATTCAGGCATAGCCTTTATCTCGTCACGACTATCATTTAACTGAGCATTACTTTGTGTTTGGAATTCTATACAACCTTGCTGCAAGTAACTATCTACTTGATTTTTTAAATCTGTAATTTCAGATACAATATGATGCAAATCAGGGGTCTTAATATAATCATTATATAATTGAGCCACATCATTCATATGCTTGCGGAAATCAGCCAACTGAATAAGTTCTGGAAGATTCTTGCTCTCTTGCATAATATGATTAATATGCTTAATATGATCAAATAATGATGCCGTTTGATTGCACTTCATTATATCCATAGCATACTTGAATGCATTGACACAATCGTTATCCTTTCCAAGAAGGTAAGCGGCTTCACCACCTTCGCTATCTATGATTCTCTGAGCATAGTTTATAGCTGAACGCATTTGCGAAAGTCCAGCCAGGCCATATGTCTCAAATGTAGGTAAAAGGTTGTTGAATCTTGGAAGATAATACTTAATCTTGCCATATGCTTCTTTAGCAATGTGGTCCTTAACAGGTGCAACTCTACCACAATTGAAAAGGCTGACCAAGTTCTGAGCTGCATTAAGTAATTCGGGAATACTCAATGCACCCTCGGTATTAAGCGTAATACTAATCTTATTAAAACTATTATTATTAGCCATTGCATCAACTGCAGAATTTCCAAAAACAGTGATATTCTTTCCTGCTACGCGCAACTGAATAACACTAGCCTTTAACGTAAGAGCTACAATATATCGAATGGTATCTTTTGCCCAACCGTAAGGATCACGCTCAAAATAATTCATCAATTCCTGTCCAGTAACCTCATTACGAGAGGCAATAAAATCCTTGATGGCAGAAATAGCCAAATTAGATGTGTCAATAGTACCTTTACTTTTATTGATAATTTTAAATGGGTTAAGTGCATCAGGAATTGTGGTTATATCACTATATGAAGCAAGTTTGCTAACACAATCAGCTTTCATATTCGTTGAAGCCAAAGGATATTTCTCAAATACCTTTTCAGCTATAGATTTCAAAGCAACCGTTTTATAGGTTTCTGCATTTACTTGCTGAGGATTTCCACGGAATATGATTTCGCTATTGGACATTGCCTCACGGAGAATAAGACCTAACTGACGTTTTTTCTCATCAGCATTTTCTGACTGAGCACGCAAATATGCTTGAATTTCTTTATTGGTCTCATTCTGGTGACGATTCTTGATGTTTTGACTTCTAACAATATCTTGAAGAATGGATTCTTTGTCTTTATCCTTACCCAATGTACACAGCCAAAATAAAGTACGGCTATTTTCGTTTCTTGTACTTTCTGTAAGGAGGTATTGATGTGTCTCATCAAAATTTGATCCTTCTACAAAACGAACATTAATCTTCAAACTAGTTGCAGCATGGATTATATATGGTCGATTACGTTCTGTCAATTCAACTCCGGCAGTAATCGTTTTACTTTGATAAACATTTACAGAAGGGGCAGGTGTAAAAATATCTATAAGTTGTTTCTGAAGGACTTCGGCCTTTTCGCTATCTCGTGGTATAATTTTATTACGCTCTTCACGTATACCTAAAATTGCATTAGTCATGAACTGATACTTTCCATCAATTTCTTGCAACGTCAAACCATCAGTTTGCATAATGTCTTCAAGAGTTTGACGAACCTTAACTTTGTCAATATTTACACCTACAATGTTATATAATAAAGCACATAGATTATCAAATGAAAGATTAAAATCATCCAGTAATTGCATTACAGCAATTGTCTTACATATACGTACAGCTAATTGATTGCCATTGAAAACATGAACAGCTTTATCGGCTGCAATAACAATTTCCTTGGCAGCATTGCGTTCCATATCAGCATGTAAAACATCATAGAAATATTCTGGACCAGCCATCTGACCAATATTAGCATCAGCAAGATGATTGTCCACAAGTATATCTCTAATTAATCTAATAACAGAACGTAATCCAACGCCACCTGTTCTACTCGCCAACTTTTGCAATAAAGACAAAAGTATGTCGATATGAACAGGAAGGAACGGATATAGGTTTGCAAAAGATTCGTCTGTCAGAACCTGATTGTAAATACTTCGTTCTTGTAAAGTTAGATGTATGCTATTTTTTAATAGACCTTCGTTATTGTAGAAAAGTGTTTTAAGATAGCTCTGACCTTCTTTAGATTTACCCAAAAGACGCTTTGTAATGATTTCTTTAATATCATTGGCTTCTATGTCCACTTTGACAGGAAAACGATCATTCAAACGGAATAACTCATTGGAGTTTAATTGAGCTTGTCTATTATCTTCTGTAAGTGTTTGCTGTGCAGTTGCAATAACCCAAACTTTTCCTCTAAATTCATCTTTGAATATCTGCATCATGCCTTGCAAATTCAAAATAAGTTCAACATTGGATGCAACATATTGACCGACTTCATCTAATACAAAGATAATCTTATCTTTTCCAGTTTTTTCTTTAACCAACTTGTATAATCTGGTAAAACGCTCTTTCTCATTTAATGCACTACTCAACGAGATGTTTTTAAAGCTTGCACTATCGGGAAAGTATGCAGGAAGGACACGTGGAGCAAGGTTTGCCGCAATTAAATTTGCAGCAAGATCATTTGATTCCACAGACTCCCAGGTTTTATTTTTCTCTGTTTCAACTAACTTGCAAAACTCTTCGTATTTGCCTTCGCTATGAAGCATATCGATGAAACACATGACTTTCTGGTCTGTCGATTTGGTAATACCTAAAAGTTTTAATGTTTCATAATATACAATATCACTTACATTTGCTATCTTACCGGCAACAGACTGTGTGCTAAGGTCTATCATTACCACCTGTGGATTGTGTCGGTTTATAATAGTCTTATGCATTGCTGCGATAGCCGTATCTTGGATTCGACTCATTAACTTATCACCAAAAGTAACGCCATCGATCATAACACTCTTATCGAAAGAGAGGCCAAGGTATTTGGCAAATGAACTTTTACCAGAACCATAGAAGCCTGATACCCATATACCAACTTCTTTGCTTGAATCGTCAAACGCAGTTTGAAGGTCCTGAATCACATCTTCATAGTTACGATGTAATTTATCTGTAACAACATACTCTCTAATTTCCGAACTAAGATCCTGTTCTGTTTTAGCCTCGAATGTTACGACACTTTCTATTGTTCTATTAAGTTTTTTAGAAGGGTCGAATAAATCTTGTATCTTATGCATAACGCTGAGTTTTAAAAGTTAATGGAACGATAATTTCCGTCTTGATTATAAACACCTAGGAATGAACGTGCGGTTCCTTGTGTTTCACCTGGGTACATAACCAACATCGGAGTTTTTATCTGATTATATATCTTGTTCTCGATGACACCCATCATATAAAATGGATGCAACATTTCAATGTCACGCAAAACAAGCAGAACATTTTGCTCATTCTTAAACTGTTCCTGTATGTTTAATATGGCATGTTCGAAAAATTCATCAGATGACATCTCCTGTTTGATGCTATTATACATTTCTTCTTCTGATACAGATGGATCAGTCCATATTTCTCTGTAATCATGAGAGTTGATATACTTATCTATGAGTTCACCAATAGAAACAAATTTTACTTTGAAACCATAAAACTCGGCTTTAGGGCATAAATATGTATCAATAACATTACGTATAATAATTGCATCTTCTGGCTTATAGACCAAATAAACAATAGGTGATACTCCTCTAGCATCTGTCCTGCTTGGAGACTTCAAATACTGAAGAGCCTTTTCTATTTTATCTTCATAACGTTCCATTGATAAACTCCTCCATTGTATTATATTTCCACGCAATAGTCATTAAATCACCTGTGCATTGCGCTATATATCCTCCTTTAAGATTAAATTCCATAATCTTATCCTGAACTTGATATTTATCCAAACCAAAGAGTTTCCAATCATCATGATTCCATATAGCAACATCTGACAATCCTTCAAAGTGAAGTTCATGCATCAAATAAAGGACTGTAAAAGAATATATCTCATACGGTAATATTTGGTTTTGATTGTTTATCATATCAAACTCCACAAGAACCTTTTTGATGTAACGAGCCTGTCTCACGCATATGGATTCTCCCCAATTTGCTTGACCACTATTAACTATGTTGACCACAAAATTCTTAATACTATCAGCATTGATTTTTTCTACTCCTGACAGCCTGAATTCATTCAATACATTAATTATGTAGTCATATATTACAGCATTTTCTCTGGCGCAATACAGCAGTAGTAATTGTTTGAAATGATGTAATAGCAGTCCTTTGCTTCGAATTTCTTTGAGCCATATTGGCACCTTTGGATTACGAGACATTAATCGTGGGTAGAAGACTAATTTAACAATATCTTTAGTCCTCAATTCTGTACATTTACTTAATGTATTTGATTGGTGTACATATTCAAGTAAGGCATCAATAGTCATGCCATCTTGATAAATTTCAAGTAAAGACAACGTCTCTTCAATGAGACCGCACCCTTTGCCTAACTTACAATTGTATTGAGTATTTCTCATCATTCGAAAAAAGGAAAAGCTTTAATACCGTTTTTAAATGAATAAATGTAGTGTGATGCACAAAGTCTCAACAAGTTATCTATCTCGTTTATGTCAAAACTTCCAATATTAACCACATCTAAGCTATAATCAGTGAAAATTGTATTCATGGAATCCAGATAATCTTTATAATCTGGCAGCATCTCCTGAAAATTTATTTTTTCTTTTTTGAGGTATTCCATAATATCTTTCTCCACCTGAATAGGCATCTTGAAAAGCGTATACATGCCTCCAATTATCATATTATGCTCCTTACGCATATATTCCAAGATAAGGTTATAATATGCTATGTGACCAGATTTCGGGAAAAGATAATCCATCATTTCAGATGCTCCTAATTGATTAATATCATTCCATAATTGCGCATCTACTCCTGCTTTATATACAGCTAAGCGCATTTTTATGATATTCTCTATATTTTCTTGATGCATATACTATTATTTCAATTTTGATGGGATTAATAATTCTCTAACATCTACTTCAAGTAGGTCAGCAATCTTACGAAGTGTCTCAAGTGAAGGTTGAGAAGTGTTACTATTCCATTTGGAAATTGTAGCAGCATCTTTACCTAATTCTTGAGCTAACCATTTAGCGGTTCTTTTCTACAAGAACTACTTTTAGCCGATTCAGTTCTTTATTCTGTTCCATCTTAAATCATTTCTATTAGGAAAATACAAGCCAACAGTTTGCAACACTGTTTTGTATGTGGCTTTCCGTATGTTTATGTATTTTTGTTTCAATAATGCAAATCTAATAAAATTTGTCGAGATAGCATTCAAAATCTACGAGTAATATGCAAATGGATTTGCGAATTAATCCAATTATCTTGTACTATATATTAAAAAGTATTGCATTTGATTTTCATAGAAAAGGTGGTAAGTATTCTAATTTCAAAGTTTTGGAAGCGGAGTATAAAGATTTATTTCATATTATAGTCTTGCTGATAAACTGTAAATGTAGTAGTATTGAAACAGGCATGCAAAAAATAACTCATAACAAAAAGTAATAAACTAGCAGCAAACATAGTCTATTAATGGATGAAGGAGAGTTTTTTCCCTCTCCTTCATAAAGAAATCTACGTTACACCTCCAACTCTTTCAACGGCAACCCATAATTATATTGTCTGAAAAATCCTCTGTGGATAAGTTTCAAACCAAGGGTTTGATAATACTTGTAGTCATCATCTTCGGTGCAGAGGTATTTGTAACCATAGCGTGGGGCATACTCTTTGAAGAAGCGGGCAAGGTCTTTCAGATTTTCCTGCTGGTTTCGTCTGAAGTTGCTGCGCACAATGATGATGCTCCAGTCGGGGTAGTGACCTACGCCACAACTGTATTCCCAGAAACGGATGTATAAATCCATTTCACCCACATGGACAGAAACACAAATGCCGTTGGCGTTGTGCATGACGGAACAGCAGTTTCTGTAACCGAATCTTTCACACAAATAGAGATTGAAATCGTAAATAAAATCGGAATAGTTCATACTACTATGATTTTTGCAAATTATTTACGATAAAATAGGTTTATATTTCTCATTTCTTTTGATGACCGCAAACATTCTTGCTACAATTTTGGCTCGTAGCGCATTGATGACGGA
>JACJJM010000043.1 GCA_016900015.1 Phocaeicola coprophilus
TGGTGATTCAAATATACAATTTGTTCAGCGGTTTTCTTCGTTAATTAACAACTATCACGCGAAATGTCGGATGAACCTCAATTTTTTCATCACTTTCTGATTTGTGATGTGATTTTATTAGAGTTTAATATTTAATAACACAGATGCGAATGAGTTTATCTCGAATTAGCATCTGTATTTTGCAAAATTAGCTATTCATCAGTGATTTCGGAAAATATGTATAGAAAATATTTCTCAATATCTCATCTGTGGTTATTTAGTCGCCGATTATTTCAGCAAGGGAAAGAGACATTCTCATTTGGAAAGGAAATTGCTTACAAAAAATTCTAATCGTATATTTGTTTATTTCTGTAAATATACGAGTTATATTTCTGAGTTACGAAATATAACTGATTTTGCGTTTAAAATTCAAGTCAGACTTCCATTTCATATCACTGAATTAATCCAGTAAATCAAGAGTCGTTAAAAACCAAGCCCGTCCATAAAGTTATCCCAATCTCCGCCATGTTCCATAAATGACTCATAGTCTTCTCCACCAAGGGCATAATAGGTGTCTCTTTCCAGATCTTGGAAAGAGACTTCTTCATCATAGAAGTCGGATTCGGCGCTTGCAAGTTTTTCCTGTTCCCATAGGCTTAAATAGCGACTCAGCAGTTTGGTTTCTTTACGCCTTTGTGGATATAGACGTTCCATTTCCTTAACGCATGTTTCGCTTAGGATTAATTTCCCCTTTCGCACTAATAACCAGAAGAGAGTCTTTTTTTGCTCAAACAAGGTTTTGCATGTCTCACAGAAATCTCCGAAGGACAGAATTTGGCGCAGATTCTCCACTTCCATTATAGGTGCTTTTGACAAGGTCTTTTTGGTTTGTACTCCCTTCACAGCACTTGTAACATGATTGTATATCTCACCTGTACATACCGGAGAGTAATCCTCTTCTATATAATCTGCAAAGTGATTCCATCTGTCAGATTTTTTATACTTTTCTAAGGTATTCTTGGGAACATGAAGCTTTGTACCCTTCATGAAGTAAAATGTTCCTATTGCTATGGGACAAGGGGCTGCTGTATAGATATACAAGTCTTTTAAAGCAGAAGGTATGCAGAGTTTTCCGATATGCGTAACTGTTGCAGGTAAATGTAAAATCTCAATGCCTGTATGGGCAAAGGCTTCGTCTCCAATCTTTTTCAATCCGTCATTTAGGTGAATAACCTTTAGATTTGACTTCCCATAAAAAGCTGAAGGGGCAATCTCAACGGTTCCATTAGATATGGTATATTCATTGTTACTGACGTTTGTATATAGCAATAGCTTGTTGGAGGTATAAAGACTGTCGCCAACAAAGAACAACTGTCGCTGTGGACGGTCAATGATTACTGATGAAAGATTCGGACATTGATAGAAAGCGCCACTACTCACCCTTTTCAGGACATTTCGCAAGACGATGTTTTTGATTAATAGACAATTATAAATGCATTCTCTTTCTAGTATCGATGCATGAGAAATGATTGTTTCCAAGGTTCTCAGCTCAAAGAAAGCATACTTTTCCATTGTCAAGGCTTGTTTTGGCAAAACAATTTCCCTGATGAAAAAGTCGGTGAAAATAAACTTAGTGAGGACATCTTGTTTGGTATAGCAATCACAAACAGCCCATTTGGTGGTAGAGGAATAATAGGATTCTCCTCCATCAACAAGAAAGGAATTACTTAAATCCAGTCTTGTCAGGAAGGACTGTTTGTCAATTAGATTTTTACTGTATTCACGTAAAGAAAGAATGTCTGTTCCGTTGATACTTCCTTGGATACGGATAGTGTATGAGACATTTGAAAGTGTATATTTGCTCAATTCATTTCCTATTTTGCCAGGTGCAAAATCTGTGATTTCAATCTCTTTTTTATCCATGCTCTCATAGATAGCAGAATTATAAAAGTGTTCCATATCATAGAAACATTCGATTTTTACACCCATTGGAGTCGTATACAGATAGCTTTGCTCAGGAGAGTGATTCATGACAAAGACTTGGGCATTCCAACCGACATTTTCATAGCTTATAGCATAAATGCATGGATACTTATGTCGTTTGCAGAATGCAACTACATCAACTGTCGCCTTCTCTTTCGGTAATTTATGTGATTGCCGAAACGAAATTTCTGTCAATAATAATGGCATTGGTTTTCCTATACATCCTTCCTTGATTTTGTCTGTTATGTCAGAAATGTTTTTTTCTATATTGTTAATGGCATTATCTCTTTTAGAGAGTTGGAGTGCGGCCTTTAGCATCAATGCTTTTACGTCACTCGCTTCTCCACAAATAAGGCAGTCATCGTGTATATCTACATCCGCTTGTCTGCAAACATAGACCAATGGGATTCCATGTACACCAGTCTGCTGTTCCATGTTGTACTCAGCCTCTGCCTTGAAAATATGAAGGTCATTGATGACTTGTTCTTGATAATATGACGGATTGCTGAGAATTGCTTCTGAGAAAAAGACTTTTTTGACTCCAAATACTAAACGGTTGAGATACTTTCCTCGAAGAATATACGCATTTCCTTTTCTAATTTTATTACAGATAATTATGATATAATCAGCATCTGCTAGTTTTCCTGTATTTGCTTCTCCGATAAAAACATGTGCGTCCTTTTCTGCAAATACATCACGAAAGGAATGCGCCCAAGTTTGCAGTTCATCTGAACAGCAAGATTTACTATAGATATCTAATGTGAATGCCATTTGAGTTTAATATTTTAAAACACATATGCTAAAGAGTTTGTCCCTAATTAGCATCTGTATTTTGCAAAATTAGTTAATTATCAGTGATTTGGGAAAATATGTATCGAAAATATTTCAAAATATCTCATCACTAGTTATTTCACCGCCAATAATTTCAGCAAGGAGAAAGAAACATTCATAATAATGTGGGTTTGTTAGATTGCGGAAGGACAAACTATATGTTTATCCTCCGACCAATATACGACTGGTTTATTTCAGCAAAGGAAAAAAGAATTTACCTTCCTGCTTCAGGGATGAAGTTTACAAATAAGTTTATCAATTCATATATACATATATGAGTTTCATTAAACTTGTAAACTCAAAGGCTTAACCTGCTATATGGTTGAATCAGTCAAGTAAGTTGAGTTTAAGAGACATGTATATATATACATGGGTAAGTCTAAACTTTAAACTTGTAGAAAGCCCTCCATCAGTCAGAATGCTGCTCTGGTTGATGGAGGGCTATATTGGTCTTTTTCTCCTTGCTGAAATTGTATTTCTGTTTATAGTTACAACTGTTGTAATAGATGGCTGGTCTTTGCCCAATAGTAATAGGCTTCAGGAGAAGTCCTTTTCAGCTTATTCAGTCGCGAAGGAAGTGTGGGTGCTATATCCAGGGAACCTATGGTGGCAGGATTACCGTCGTATTTTTCTATTATTGTGTTGTCCGTCTCTATCATTGTGGCGATATAGGCTGCGCGTGCTGCGTCTCTAATCGCATCGTCAATGAAATAACCGCCATTGAACATGAAGGATTTGATCCTTTGTATACCACGTTGTAGTGCATCAAATTGTCCGTTTCCTTCACTTCCCCTTGTTGCCAGACACAGCGAAGTCTGTCTGATATCATCGAAAATGAGTTTTGGATTGTTTGGCAAATGCCTGTATGAGAGTTCAACTTCTGCAATTTGTACAAACGATTTTGTCGTTGTTTCAAGGACCTCTGTCTTCTCGAACAGTCTGGCTATATCATATAGCTGTTTGATGATCTCCATGCTGGCATCCTTACCATTTTTGATATATGGAATACCTGTTGTATTGGGTGCATACGCCGTAAGCTTGTCTCCGAGAATATCTCCAATGGATGGTACTTTTACATAATTCAGTTCACCTTCTGTCTTTATAAAACGGCTTTCTACAGGTAAAGTCACGACTTCGTTGTAGTGACAGTCTTCATTTAGAACGTCCAGCAGGATGGTTTCTTTTCGGTCTATGCCATCAAGGAAAGCCACTTGATAAAAGAATTTGGAATGCGATTTTGGTATGTCTGTTCCACGCTGAATTCTTTCTATCGGCTTATAGTCAATAAAGCCATAGTCTTTGTATGATTGCAGATACTCTTCTATTTCAGTACCTGGAGGACATATTATATCAATATCGATAGACAGCCTGTGTCTTTGTTCTTTTAAAAGAAGCATCAGACTGCTTCCACCTTTGAAATGAAATGGGCAACCTGAAGCCGCCAACATGTCCAGCAATGAAAAGGCATGGATGACCTTTTCAATGATATTTTTGTCCGGATAGTTTAGCTCCTTGGATTTTTCTTCAATCCATCTTGCTGTAAAGCATTCTTTATTTATCATATTTTTGTGATTGTTCTATTAATGAATAAGTACTGTCGTATGCTCCTCTACGTTTTGCATATCGGAGCATTTTGGGAGTATTGACTGTGTACAAATCAAAGGCGGTCTGATACATATAAGTGATTTCCGTGCCCTGCATATAATCAAAGTCTTCGTCTTTCTGTATATCTACGAGTAGCTTTTCGATGGTAGGAGTAACCATCCCATCAACTTTGTTTACTGGAGATTCAGTGACAAATGTCTTTACTATTATGCATGGTTCATGCATATTTACGTAGTCGTACATGAACTTTGCTGTCGGTTGCTTATAAACGGGCATGTCTGAATCCTTCAACAGAGAAAAAACAGAATCTACAGCATCCCGGTTGGTCTCGACATAAATAGCATGGTTCACAGAGACGTGATGTTGTAGTGTGGTGAAGATGCTGCCATCGTAGATGCAGAAATCGGTGAATGGCAATTTCTCTTTCAATCCGACATATAGTTTTCTCAGTGTTTCTGTTGGAGCAAATGAGAACACCTGTTTATCTGTAAGCATGTATTCACCGTTTCCTGTACGGGCTATCTTGTTCTCTTTGGTTAAGGTACAGAGATACTGGCGGGCGGTATTGGTCTTTATCCCCAATACTGATACTAATTGAGGCACTTCAATCCGTCCGTAAGTACGAGCATAATTCAATATGCTCTGTTTAATACTATATTTTTCGTCAATACTCATTGCAGTGCAAATATAATATAAAGTCGGCAACAAACCAACTTTATTGCCGACTCTATATAAGTTTTAAGTGATTAATCCTTCTCTGCTTAATGTTATTCTATAAGAGGTAGTTCATTCACATCCTTAATATTTAATTCATCTAGAAGAATTTGATTACTAAATTGATATTTTATATGTGTCTTACTATTTTTTTTCAGTATACTTCTCTATACGAATCAAACTCTTATCTTTATTTTTATATAGTGTTTGCCCTAGTGTACGTATAAAACGTAACTTTGAGTTAACAGCATTTGGAGATAATGCTATATTTAATCCTCCTTGACCACCCAACTGGACTGAGGGGAAAATTATTCCATCTGTTTTTGTTTTATTAATGATATCAGATGAGATAGTTGCAGTAATAAGATATTCTCGATTATCGGTTACAATCTTTGAAAATTCATCACTTATGAAACGTATTAGATTTTTTTCTTGGCTAGTAAGAGACATATTATTAAAAGTATTCCGCAAATCACTAAGTAATTTATTGTTTTGTACTTTGGGGAAAGTCGAATCTGTTATAAACGAAACTACACTTATTGGCTTAACCACTTCCCAATATGACAGGGTAAATTTTTCCCGACCAATAGATTCCAGACCTGCTCTAGTAAGTTTAGAGCACTCAGCACAAGATATTGCACGTGCATTTTCAAGATGGGATTGATCATCTGAAATCACACCATAGAACATTGTCTGACCATTTAAAGTAGCTCTTTGTAAAGATTTACAGAATTCTACAGGACAATAAGTCATTTGGCTACGTTTAGTGTATCCATCTCCTTTACGTGCCCTTATAATATATGTTCCTTTGGTAATTACAGACTTAATTGCAGGTAGAGGGCTTTCGTATAATATTTTACGAACATCGTCAGGTGTTGAATTTTCAAGTTCTATTTTCTTTAACTGTTCTATAGTTTCCATTACTATCATACGTTTATGATTTTATAGTTCTGCTAAGATAATATAAAGTCGGCAATAAACCAACTTTATTGCCGACTTTATATATAATAACGACTGCTTTTCTAGAATTTAGCCATTGAACTAGCTTTTGTATAACTTCATCCTAACATATCCTAATCTCTTCCTAACGTTATCCTAATACGACTAATATCCTTTTTAGCTACTTTGTGAAAAATATTTACCGGCTGTACATTGTTTGTCGGTACTTCAGTAAAGATAGATTAAGTATCTTTTTTCTTCTCTTATGAGATTTCTATTTGTTAGAAATGTTCGTCAGTTTTTTTAACCTGTTCAGCTCTGTAACCAAAGTTTAAAATACATGTATATATACATGGGTAAATCTAAACTTTAAACTTGCAATAAGCCAGAGTAGGATAGAAGTCCGCTCTTTGACTGATAGGCATTGCCTTTCTTTTTCTCCTTGCTGATTTTGTACCTTTTCATCACTCACATGAGTGGCATCAGCCTTGTTGTGCTTCACCTCTGGCTTCCATCCTCTTGAATAGCTTCCGTGTTAAGACCTTTTTATGCAGAATGCGGAGTTCCGTATTTCTCTTGCTATACCATGCCAAGTTTATGGTGAAGTACTGGAACTATCGCCCTTATCATGTCAGTATTTCTTACCATGAAACTGTGAAACTTGTCGAGTCTGAATATGGGGCAGTATCCTTTACCATGACCAGCACACAAGAATATCAGGCCATTCCCTGCATTTCTCATTTTGGACGAAGCCGTGACACTTACTTTTTCCTGTTGCGAAGTTAGTGCAAGGCGCATACTGCAAGTACCAAAGCCTTATTCCCTGATTTTTTTCAAAAACTTTTCCAGCTGCAGCTTTTCGGAAAACTTTTCCCGCCTGACGGTGAAATAATTCGGTAATTACTTGCCTGATTGCTATCCTTGCCAACTTTGATGGCAACGTAAAAAATAAATGTTTCACTTCTAAAATTCAATGTCATGAAGAAAATGGAAAATTCTTTCGTAGTTACTGGTTTTGTTGGTAAGGATGCAAGCATCCATCAGTTCTCAACCGCAAGCGTTGCACGTTTCCCTTTGGCAATCAGCCGCACTGAGAAATCAGGTGAGGAAACAACCCGCACTTCCGCTTTCATAAACGTCGAGGCATGGCGCAAGAATGACAATACAACATCCTTTGACCGCCTTGTCAAAGGAGCACTCCTCACGGTTGAAGGCTATTTCAAGCCGGAGGAGTGGCAGGATGCCGACGGTGTCAAGCGCAACAGAGTGGCATTTGTAGCCACCAGGTTCTATGAAGCTGGTGAAAAGGAGGAAACTCCTGCAGCTCAGGAGAAGAACTCCAAGAAGGGCAAGTAAAGCCTTTCCTCTCTCCAAAAGAGCGGCCTTCGGGTCGCTTTTTTTATGCTTATACTTCTCTTTGCCGAGATTCGTTCCTCATACACCGACTTTGGGGAACTGGCATAAATTCCGTTGCGAAGGTAATTGTCTGGTCTTGCCATCTGCAAGGTCAGGGCTTCGCTTTGCCGCAAAATCTCCACACCTGCGGGTAGTATTTGGGTGCAAAACCTTGCAGAGACAGTCCCGCCACCTTCTTGGTGCAACAAAATTTATATGTGTTCCCGAAGTAGTTGATCTACGAGAGGGAAGAAAAAACAGATGATATTATGACGACAATCCAATCAATCCTGAGCCGACTGACCAAGGCTGTTGGCGGTACTGAGAAGATGCTCTATACAGAGCCGGAGTTGAACAGTTTTGCAGAGTTCAACCTTGACAAGTGGGACGAGAACACCAGTGAGGATGTTATAGCCGAATCTTTCACTGACTTTTGGTGGAATACCGACAAGGCTTGCAGAAGATGCTCAGAGTGTGGCAGACTGATGCGTGCCGGGTATTGCGCAGACATGGGGGTAGCCTACTACTGCAGTGATGAGTGTCTGCACAGCGACTTTACCGATGAAGAATGGGCAGAGGAATGCGAGAACAACGACCAGAGTTATTATACGGAGTGGTAATCTTTAAAAATTCAACGATATGGCAAATTTAGCGACAACGACCTACAAGGTCACAGGAACACGTGAAGCAGTAAATAACTTGTGGACTACCTTTCAGAACATGGAAGTGAACAGTAAGGACATATGGCTGCTTAGGCTTGCCGAGCATTACGGCATCAACTATAAGAAGAAGCAAATCAGCGTCAGAGGACACATATATTGGGCAGAGTATGAGGAAGATGAGGAGAACGATTATTACCTTCTTTCGTTTGAGACAGAAACCGCATGGGATGCCTGTAACGAACTCTTCCTTGAAATAAACCGGATATTGGGTGATGAACTGAGTATTTCATACAGATGTTGCGAAAGTGGATGCGATTTATTATATACCCATGACGAGGGTGATTTCTTTCCTGAAGAATGTTGTGTGAGTTCAAACGGCGAACCTTTTGAGGATGCGTGTGAGGATGTTTTTGACACCATTGGGGATGCCATCAAGGAATGGACATCAAAGACCGGTATCGGACAGGGAGACCGCAGTGAAAAAGAAATGGTGGATTTTATCAATGGCTATGAATACGAGAGCGAAGAGACCTATTTCTACATCCATCCTTTCACATTCGAGTAAGTATAACCACGGGGACATGAGAAAGCCTTGTGCCCCGCTTAAAATGGTACGTTCCCTTTTATAACGTAACACTTTCCCTGACACCTTTCAACTGTCAGGAGACGTTGAAAGGTTCTTAAATATCATGCACTTACCTTTGTGTACATTGATACATGTAGACAAGTACACGTGTAAACTGGAATACAAGAATACATTGAAACATATAAACATAAAAACAAATAGTATGGCACAGAAAATCATTACTTTCGCCAACCACAAGGGTGGTGTATCAAAGACAACTTCTACAGCTTCTATCGGGGCTTGTATGGCAATGAAGGGCAAGAAAGTCCTGCTTATAGACCTTGACGGACAGGCAAACCTTACACTGTATTTCATTCCGAATGAGAATGAAATTGAAACTAGTATTTTTGACTCACTGGTAAACGGTGTCCCTTTGCCAGTGAAGCATATCAGGGAGAATCTTGACCTTGTCCCTTCTTCCCTTGAAATGGCAAGTGCGGAAATAGCCTTGACCAACCTGTTGGCAAGAGAGCGGTTGCTTAGCAATCTTCTTGAGCCGTTCAGGAAAGACTATGACTATATCCTGATTGACTGTCCGCCTTCTCTTGGTATTATCACTACCAATGCTTTTATTGCCGCTGATGAGATCATCGTACCGATGACACCGGAGCTTCTTCCGTTGAAAGGCATGAGGATGCTGGACGCATTTGTCACCACCTTACAACGGGTCAAGCCGTCACTTCGCCTGGGCGGTGTGTTCATCGCAAGATTTAATCACCGTAAACTGAATAAGGTAGTGGAACAGGCTGTAAAGGAGCGTTATGAAAGTATCACCATGAATACCCGCATCCGTGAGAATATCGCCTTGGCGGAATCAGCCGGTAGTGGCAAAAGTATATTCGAGTATGATTCAAATTCCAACGGTGCAAAGGATTATCTTGCACTTACGGAGGAAATTCTTTCACGTAACCAGTAACAACTATGGCAAAAAACAATATGGACATTCTGCTTGGCAATATTCTGGGCACTGCCTCTATCAGCCCTGACAATAAAACAGTAGAACAGACACCCGAGACCAAGCCAATTCCGAAACAGGAAAAACGGTCAGTAAAGGCAGAACGTAAAGAGCAACCCGACAATTCCTGGCGACATTTCTCTTTTATCTGCTCCAGGGAACTTGTAGATAAGGTACAGGCAATAGCTTACAAGGAGGGTTTCACTATACGTGCCTTTATGGAGTATGTGATGAAACAGGGCATCGAGGCATACGAGGCGAAGCATGGCAAGGCTCGGAAAGTCAAGTCCAAAAGCATCAATGATGTAATGTAAACGTGTATACATGTATCCATGTGTACGTGTGGATATGTGTACATGTAGCAATATATACATGTTTACACGTACACGTGAATACACAAATATAGTTAAGTCAATAACAATCAAAATATTATGAATGTGAATAAATACTTCTCATTTGCCATTGTAGTATTTCTGATGGCAGTACCATTGGTATTAACTTCTTGTGGTAAAGACAACATTTTGGATGACGTTGAAGAGCTTCAGCCGGAGCTGAAAGTATGGACGGAGCCTTATCATGTTGAAGGTTCAACCATAGACGAGGTCAAGAACTATATGGAGTTTTCGATGAAGCGATATGGTCTTGTATCGGAGACAACAATATCCGGTTCAATTCAACTCACTTACAAAACCGGCAACGGTAATGAGGGCATTCTCTATAGTTTTTCTGCTTCAGATGGAGCACTGTATTCGGTGATAGACACGGAGCTGGTCTTCAACAGCCGTCTGGTCATAGAATACCTGGAGGAGCATTATTTTCTGATTGCCCCGGCAAACGAGGCAATACTTGAATACTGTTTCACGAACTCTGACAGGTCAATGGTAATTACGACTGCAAAGGTTTCCGACACTTGCTTCAACGTAAGCTACGCCTACGTCAATTGATATTGTCTTGTAGTTTTGAGCCATCATCAGGTCTTAGGATTTGTTGGTGGCTTTTTGTATACATGTATTCATATAGACGTGAATACATGGCTATATGTAAACATGTATATAAGTCCACTTGTATAGGTGTATACATGTACACATGTGGACATTGGATGATTGAAAGATCATTCCCTAAATAATTGATATACAAGTGGAATAATCCCTTTGTAGTTGGATTAAAATTAGCCTTTTTGTAATTGCTAAAAGCATATTATATAAGCTTTTTGTATGCTGACAATTCACGGCTTGTCAGATTTTCATCGCAAAATTACTGTGAATGTCCGAACACCAAGTACCGTTTCTCTAATGTTCCTCAGATTGGTATGGCAACCTTCCGCAAATCAGAGATTTGGGTATTCCATACAAATCTGCAGCCATTTACTTGTCTTATCTTCCATGTCTCACAGTATCGGGAGCGTGAAAATTTGAAGCCCTTTGAAATTGTCACGATTTCACAAAAGGGAAATGATTAATTTTAATACTTAAGATATGGAAGTACAAAAGATTCATCCGGCAGAAGAGTATCTTCGCAACGAAAAGAACCCCACATCATTGTATGTCAGAATTAGTGGAGAACGTAGAAAGTTGTTCATTAACCGCAGTGACGGAGAGGGAGTGATTGGCATTATTGCAAAAGGTAAACGCAAACGAGGTTATGTTTTCAATGCCTGGTCAAGCATTGAGAAAGTCTATTATCCGACCACTGAAAATGAAGAAGAGGCAGAAAAGAAGATGATTCTCAAATACCAGAAACTTGCCAGACTTGCCACACATACAAATGATTGGTTGCGCAGGATTGCAGGTGCGGATTTGACAAAATCCCTTTACGAGAACCATATAACCACAGGAACAGGTATTGACGGGAAATGTATCAGATTGAGCACCATCGAGAAATATTGCGGCTACATGGTGATGGCATGCTTCAGGGAAGCCTTCAAAAAGAAAGAGAAGTATTCAAGCTATAGGTTCGACTTTTGCGGTTATGACAGGACACTTTGGTGCGAGCCGCGAGAGAATGGTGATATGATAGCCGGTTTCAGCAAAGAATACCGAAATTGTGGCAACGGTTATTATTATCTGCTTATCAATGATGATTGCGTGATAGGCTATGACATAGACTGATATAGTCATAATTTAAATAGTCCATATCGGGAAGCCCCGATGTGGACTGTTTGAAGATCGAGTATGCTGACGCTTGATTACCTCTTATATCTTGACAATTTTTATAACAAGTATAAAAAATGCAGATATTTTCGTTTTTTCTAAAATAAAATCACAAAATTGAAAATATTTCACTATATTCATAACCTAAAATCACTCTTATGGAAGATTTGAATCGTATAAAATTAGTATTGGTCGAAAAGAAACGTACCAATAAGTGGTTGTCGGAGCAGATGGGGGTTACTCCATCGACAGTATCAAAGTGGTGTACAAACTCATCACAACCTGATTTGAACAGTCTGCTAAAAATTGCAGACTTGCTGGAGGTTGATATAAAAGAACTGATAGTTCGTGAATATAATTCTTATATCTATTCACAAGAATATCAAGCTCGTACCTTAAAGTAAGGTTATATGATAATCATAAAGATCAATAACGAAAATGGCAAATAAACTTAATATATCTCAGCTTGCATCAATCAAAGGCTGTACAATACAGGAAGTATATGAGCTCGCCACAAGTAAAGGAGTTGCACTACCCAGTAACTCGGAATATATTCTTACGGCATCTCAACTTAGTGCAATCGATCCTAAACTTGCGTGGGATATAAAATATGGGAGGATTGTATCTGCTCCAGTTGAAGATTCAGATGGAAAGTCAGAGAAAAAGGATGAAGTCGTTTTGCCTGAAGTTTGTCATCCAAAGAGTGATAAAGTCAAATTGCCTCCATTAAAAGTTGTAGGTAAGATAGATTTATCTCAAATTGAATTATCTAACCAACTAGAATTATCAACAGCCACTCCCAATCCTGTGAAAAACATTAACGATAACAATATTAAGAAAGAGAAAAAGCTGAAGTCCCCCAAGCGTATAATAGGTATTGTCAAGTTCTTTGATTCATTTAAGGGTTGGGGATTTGTAGTGTCTGGAAGTAAAGGTATAAGCGGTAAATTAGAGGATGAAGGGCGATTGTTCAGTTTACATTTAACAAGTTCTCAATGGAGTTCATCCTCTTCGCCAAGAGATGGCGAGTGGATTATTTTTACACCTCTCAAAACTCAAAGAGGTTGGAGTGCCCTGAATGCTGAGCGCATGGAATTTAACCGGGAGACATTGCTTTTTGCAATGAAATACCGAGGAAAGTATGCAAAGATAGAGGGTATAGATACCAAAGGCGACAGATACGACGAGGATATTTTATGTCAAATCATACAAAAGCTAGTAGGAATAAGAACTGGTTATGGCAGCATTTCATATGACAAATCTAAATTTCCTGAGGTTATTGACGCTTTCTGTGAGTTTATCGCTAATATGCCAACTGAGAGGCATGAGTCAACTATAAAGCAGTTTATAGATGACCCTCTTCTTGAACATCTTCTATTCCAAATTTTTACGGAAGGTGATTATTCTTCTGAAGACGACTCACATATGGTGGTCTATACGCTATACAACAAAATATTATTAAATCGAGTTTTTGAAACAGGTACTATAAGTGACCTTTCCAAAATATCTGATACATTTGACTTTAGCTCATACATAGATGGTCTGACGAAGCTATTGGTCACGAATGCAGAAACAGAGCCTTCATCTGTCGAATCATGGCTTGGCATACATAATATTCTGAATATGCTATATCTGGATGGAACAGATCCCCAAACTATACCATTGCGTATGATTTTGGTTAAAATGACGTCTGATGAAAGCTGGATAAACACCCTTAATGTAAAATGGGAGGTGATAAGAGAATACATTAAGGAAAAGCCTTCAAATGCTTATGATTTTTGTATTCATTACTTTGCCAATAAAGATGAGAACTTTATAAGAAATCATAAAGTTGCAGACTTATTAGGGGATAGCACTTTCAATGAGTGGTGTAAGGACATGATTGATGACGAACATGCTCCTAAAATTTTCTTGAGAATCCTTATGGAATGTAAGGTTGAAGGAAACTTGGACATGTGGAAGGAATATGTAGAAACAGGACATGATGTGCTTCTTTCTTACAGAGTTCTACGAATGGCACTAAGCAACGAGATAAAAGATAACGCAGAAAGTGTACGTGATTTTTTTAAGTCATGTCAAAATCGCGGTATTAGTGTTGTAGACTTAATGGGTAATGATAAATGTCTTAGTGATGAAATGTATGTTGAGATGTTTGTTCAAACAGGAGATTTTGAATATCTCAATAATATGGAAGACTTTGATGCCAGTGCAACATGGGTCTCATTACAGCCGTCAAAATTTGTTGTTCAATTCATTAAATTCTATGGGGCTTTAATTGAACATGAAGAAAGTATTGAAGAAGATTCCTACATAAAATCTTTAGGCGTTGATGCTGTTGTAAATGCTTTGAAGTCTATTTCAAATAACGAACAATTTCAGTTACTTCGTTTCTTCCCTAAGCAATTTGCTACAGAAATTGTGTCTGGACATTTTGCTGACACCAAACTTTTTGACTTGTATATAGGAGAACAATGGGCAGAGTTGAAAAGCAAGCTACCATATATGGTGTTCGATTTGGAAAGTGATGGAGATTCCGTTAGAGAGTTTGCCTTCCGTTCTGGTGATTACACGCATTATTATGAAGATGAAGGCCAATTGGGATCTCTTATAGATGAAATTAATTTAAAGCCGATTGTGGTTGGTCATAGAGTCAAGCAGTGGGATTTAAAGGTACTGGAAAAGTATGGTAATATTTCCCCCGAATTTGTTTGGGACACACTTGAAATAGAAATACTTCTCAATCCTTGTCGATATGCATATTCGCTTCACACGGCACATAATGCCAAAGACGATACAGAACTGACTGATCGTTTATTCTGGAATCAATTATTTCGTTTATCGTTAGATGAGCAGTTGTGCACCCAACTTGCAGATTTTTTACCGACAAATATTAAGTCAATATTAGATGAGTTGCGTCAGCCAAACTTCTCTCAATTCTTCAAAAAGTCTGGCGGTACAGAAGACTCCTTTTATCAAAATCTTCATGATATAGATAATACTCTTATTTGTGGTTCATCCGACATTTCGCGTGATAGTTGTTAATTAACGAAGAAAACCGCTGAACAAATTGTATATTTGAATCACCA
>JACJJM010000044.1 GCA_016900015.1 Phocaeicola coprophilus
GTATCTTCGCAGATGGCATCGGACACTTTTTTTGTCCGATAGTATAGAAAATGTCAGAACAAGTCTTGACTATTACATTTTATGCTATGAGTTCACGACATATTCTCTCTGTGCCTCCGTGTTTCTGTGTTTTGAAAGACAGCGCTTTGACACAGCGGCACTCATTCGATATGGACCACACCGTTTTCAAACCGGGCGCGGACTTTCTGCATGAGGTTCAGTTGGTTCAAGGCCGATTCGATGCCGTCGCTGCGCTTGCAGAAATAATGCAGGCGGAGCAACATGGCCTGGGGATTGTCGAACACGACATCGACATTGTACCAACGCCCTATCTGCTGCATGATTTCGGACAAGGGCGTGTCGTCGAAGAAGAAATAGCCCTCTTTCCAATAGACATAAATGTCCGTGTCCACCCTGTGGATGTCAAACGAACCGTCGTCATTCAGGCTCACATCTTCACCCGGCTTCACACGCACATAGTCGCCGCCGCCCGTGCCGCACACCTCCACGCTGCCCTTGACGAGCGTCAGGTGGGAGCGTGTGCCGGAATGGTCGCTCAGATTGAATTCCGTCCCCAGCACGCGCACCTGCATACGGTCGGTCTCCACGACGAAGGGGATGCCGCCGGCCTTTCGCGACACCTGGAAATAGGCCTCGCCTCGCAGGCTGACTTTGCGCTCGCCGTTACCGAACCGCGCGGGATATTGCAGGCGGCTGCGCTCGTTGAGCCAGACCACTGTCCCGTCAGCAAGAATCAGCTTGAAGTCCTTTCCCGAAGGCGTGGACAAGGTGTGAAGTTCATCAGGGACGGTCTTGTTGTCAGCAGCATAAGCCAGCGTCATCGTGTCCCGGCGGGATGCCACGCCCTGAAGCGCGGACAGCTGCTTGTCGTCTGTCACGTCAAGGGCCAACGCTCCGTCGCCCGTCTCCAGGATGACATCGCGGGGCGCATCCGTAGACTGGTAGACCATCACGGCTTCCGGCTTGTCCAGATAGCCGGCCCACCACAGTCCGGCCACCACGAGCACCGCGGCAGCGGCCGCACCTGCCAGGCTGCCCAGCCAGAACTGCCGCCGCGGACGTCCTCCACGAGGCCTGTTGCGCTTCTCGAAGCGCTCCCACTCCGCCCCGACATCCGGCTTTGCCGCAGCCCGCCGCCCCATCGCGTTCTTATACTTATAGAGGAGCTTGCAGGCTTCCAGCGTCTCAGGGTCGTCCATCTGCCGCTTGATGTCTTCGGGCGACTCGTCCCCCGTCTGTTCCATCAGATGAAGAGCCTTTTCCAACGATTCGGATATTTCTTGTGGTTCTTTTTTATCTCTTGAATCCATAGTCATAGTCGTTTTTCTTTTAATAAGACGTTAAGGCAGAAGAAATGGCTACCTCTTTTCTGTTTTTTTAAGCATTCCGTCGCGCAGGACCTTCAAAGCCTTGATGATGTGCTTCTTCACCGTGCTGGTGCTTATCGACTTTTCCTCGGCCACTTCCTTATATTTCTTCTTTTCCAGAAAACACCCTTCCAACACCTGGCGCGTCAACGGCGGGAGCTTGTCCAATATCTTGTAGACCTCGGACATCGTGTCTTCTTCATCACTGTATTCATCCCATTCTTCGGCAAACATGCTGGTGTAAAAGTCCACATATTTTTTCTTCACCTCTTGTTTCCGCAGGCTGTCGATGCATTTGTTGCGCACGGCGGAATACATGTAAGCCTTCCAATTCCTGACATTCTCCTCCCTATGATTGTGCCACACATACTCGAAGCAGTCGCCGACGATGTCCTTGCTCGCTTCTTCGTCTTCCAGCATGTTGTAGGCCAAATAATAGAAGGTCATATAAGACTCCTTGTAGAATTGCTCAAAAGCAACCATATCGTTCAACAATTTTCTCTTTACGGGTTCCGTTCTTTTTCTTTTTGCGGCACAAGATAACACAATTATTTCAAATTTGCCAAAAAGCATGAAAAAACATGTCATTCCAAGCCCCGCGTCCCACGCCTCTTAACAGCGTCCGTGAGCGGAAAGGAGGGTAAGCGACCACGGAGTCCTTTCCGCTCACGGGCGGAAAGGAGGCCGCCCGCGGGCCGGATGAAGGGCGCTCAAGCGAAAGGAAAAGGCCTCGCCGACGGGAAAACAACAGATTGGGGAACAAGGCCTTATCCGAAAAGCATTCCGAGCCATCCGAGACGGCCAAGACGCGGAATGGCGGACAGTCGTTCCTTGGAAATAAGCATACAAATAAAAAAGGCCCGGCACGCACTGCAAAAGCAGCCATGCCGGGCATCCCTAAAAAACAATCATGTAAAAGCTTATATGCTGTTACTTCAACAGTTCAGCCAGTTTCTTGGCCAAAGCCTCGCCGCGCAGGTTCTCACCCACCATCACGCCCTCGGCGTCGATGAGATACATCGCGGGGATGGAGCTCACCTTGTAGAGGTCAGCCACACTGCCATCGTCGAGGAAGTTATGCCACGGGAGCTGCTCTTCCTGAAGTGCCTTTTCCCAATCGGCCTTCTTTTTGTCGATGGAGATGCTCACGATGTCGAAGCCCTTGTCGGCATAGTTCTTATACTGTTCCTTCAGATTGGGGATTTCCCTGCGGCACGGGCCACACCAGGAAGCCCAAAAGTCGATGAGCACGTATTTCTTGCCCTCGCGCAGGGAAGCCAGGGTCACTTCCTGTCCGTCGGCATCCTTCACCTTGAAGTCAGGTACTGTCGTGCCGGCCTTCCCCACGGGATACAGTTCGTCTTTCACCATCTGCCCGTAGCGCGATGCCTTGGCCTCATCGGAGAAGGCTTCATACCACGGCTTTTGGTCGTCGGTCAAGTAAGTAGTAAGCGAAATCAGCATGAGCGGCCCCCAGAAGGAGTCTTTGTTGTCCATCACAGCCTTCCGGCTGAGCGAATCCACGGTGTGGAAGAAAGCAGCCTCGTCGGCAGCCATTGCCTTGTAGGCCTCGCTCGCCTGCAGTTCGGCCAGCTTCTTCGTGTCTTTGGCCTGACGGGCGGCAGTCAAGGCTTGATGTATATCCTTATGTTTTTCCGCATTGGATTCATAGAGCTCCCCCATGCGCTCTCGGATGGACATCAGCGAGTCGTAGCGTGCGCTGAGCGGCGAACCTGTCACGGAGAGTGCCTCCAGGTCATAATTCAAACTGCCTCCGGTAGAGTCGGCCTCCACACGCCCGCTTACGTCAATGGCCGCATTTTCCAGCATCAGACGTCGCGAACCGTAAGCATCTTTCACCATGAGAAGGACTGCGAGCGGCTCGTCGGCTGTGCCGGTGAAGGTGAACTGTCCGCCGACAACGGTCGTGTCGGCAATGGGCTGCGTGCGCTCATGGCTGACAGGGACGAGTTGCACATGCGTGCCGTCAGGCAGTCCTTCGATTTGTCCGGTCAGCGTATAGCCTGCGGGAGCAGAAGGTGATGTACAGGCTGCCAACGAGAGGGCAGCTATGGGGATGAATAGTAAATGTCTTGTTTTCATAATGGGTTATACTTTTATTTGGTTGCATTTTGTTGGATGGTTCCGTTGCCCGGATTGTTGATAGCCCCTGCGGGGATGGGCATGGTCCAGAGGTGTGAATCGGGACGCAGGCTGAGAGTCTGTCCGTTGTAGGTCTTTGTCATCGTGCGGGCATACGTGCCTTCGTTGTTGAAACGGCGCGCATCGGCAAAGGGCACGATGGAGAAGATAAGCTCATTGTCCTTCGTGCGGCGGATGAGCTCGATGGCCTCGGCCAGCGTGGAAGCCGAAGCAGGCCGATAGACGTCGGGGCGTATGCGCTTCTCGCGCACGGCGTTGAGGGCATCCATCGCTCCGGGCAGGTCGTCCTGGCGGGCGAGACATTCGGCCTTGATGAGATAGACCTCCGTCGTGGTCAGCCCGGCATAGTTGAAATAACCGTTGTTGACACCCTGATAATAGGTGTCCTCTCCCGAAGAGTAGAGCTTCCAGCGTGACAGGAAACGGGCGTCACCTTCTTCGAATCGTTCGGCACGCTCCACGGGGAGGTTGAAATCCGAAGTCGTATAGTTGGGTGTACGGTCGCCACAGCGGAAGTAGTAGTTTTCCACATAGTCGTAGTCCATTGGCGTGGGCAGGTTCGTATAGTCTTTCGGATTCTCGATGTTCTCGCGATGTTCGTCGTAGAAAGCATTCCAGTCATAGAGCGCATTGTTTTGCTCCAAAGCCAGATTGGCATTGCGCAATGCTTCGGGATAATTGCCCATCTGCAAATAGACGCGTGCCAGCAGGGCGTATGCAGCTCCGAGATTGGGATGAATCACAGTCATCGACTGCGCGGGAATCCCATTGTCGATGGCCGTCGTCAGGTCGCTGATGATAAAGTCATACATGTCAGCAATAGTCGCCTGGGTATAGGGCGCGTTGATATCGGCACTGGTGATGAGGGGGACACTCAGCTTCTCGGCAGCCGTAGTCGCGTCGTAGGTGTCGGCGTAATAATTGGTCAGGATGTAGTAGCACATGGCACGCACCACGCGGGCGTAGTTCATCACTTCGGTGCGTTCTTCGTCAGTGGCTTCCGTGGCCGTAGGCACATTTTCCAAAATAAGGTTGCAGGAAGAGATGGCCGCGTAGTTGTCATAGTAGGTACTCTCGGCGCCATTGTTGAGCAAGGTGCGGTCGGTCGACTCGTCCCAGAGGTAGTTGGCCGCATTTAAGGTAGAGCTATTTAGGTTCGACCGTGTCATGTAGTTGTCATTCAGTAGATAGAGCGTCTGCAGGATGGATGACTGGCCGATGGCGTATTCGTCGCGGAGCAGAGCTTCGTAGTCCGCCAACGTAGTGGGGATGCGTTCGCCCTTCGGAACGATGTCCAGATAATCGTTGCAGGAACTCAAGGCAAGCATTCCTGTCAACGCACAGATATAAGCGAGTTTTTTCATACAATCAGTTCTTTAGCAGTATTACAAATTAGAAGTTCAAGTATATGCCGCAGATGTAGGTCGGCTTCACAAAGCCTCCGAGGAGGTATTTGGCATCGCGGCTCTTGGCCACCATGAAGACATCCTCCATGCCGAGCATGATGCGGGCGTTTTGCAGGCTGAGTTTCCGGCAGAAGTCCGTCGGGATGCGGTAGGTGAGCGAAAGGTTTTTCAGTCGCCAGTTCGTCGCACTGATGACGTTGACCGACGAACGGGCGTACATATTATAATACGCAGAATTGTAAAGCGGGTTTTCCGCCGAGAGGAAGCGAGGCACGTCCGTATAAGCCTCATCGCCGGGTTGCTGCCAACGGTCGGAGATGCTGGCACTGATTGGGCCAAGGTTACCATAAGGAGAGCTCCAGTCGGCATAGGCTACGTTCGTGTTGCGCATCTTGTGGCCTCCTTCGAAAGCGAACTGGGCTGCCAGTTCCCAATTCCTCCAGCTCAGGTTTGTGTTGACCGAACCGCTGTAAACGGGCACAGTCGTTCCCTGATAGACGAGGTCTTCCACCTCGGTCGGCGTCATAGTGGTGTAGAGGTTTCCTTCCAAGTCATACAGTTGCGGCGTACCGTTCTCGCTCAGTCCGGCCCATTCATAGGCATAGATGGCGTTGTAGGGCAGGCCGATGCGCGGATAGGCCGTCGGGTAGTCGATGACCAGAACGGCGCCGGGGGCTTCCACATTGACGTAAGTCACCTTGTTCTTGTTGTAGCCCAGCACGCCGGAGATGTTCCACGTCCAGTCGTTCCGGCGAATGACGTCAGCCGACAGGGTCAGTTCGAATCCCTGGTTGGTCATCTTGCCGTTGTTTATCGTATAGGTGCTGTAGCCCCATCCTTCCGTGGGCACGCCCATCGTGTTGGCCAGGAGGTCAGAACCCTTCTTGTTGTAATACTCGATAGAACCATTCAGGCGGTTGTCCAAGAGGGCGAAGTCGACACCGATGTTGAAGGTCGTCGTCTTCTCCCAACGCAGGTCCGGGTTCGGACGGCTTTGGATAGTACCTTGGATGCCGCCCACGTGGTTGTTGTTAGAATAAGAAGCCGTCATGTAGGGTGCAGAATCCTTGGCGATGTTACCTCCGATACCGTAGCTCAAACGGAGCTTCAGCATGTTCACCCACTCGACGTCGAAGAATTTCTCCCGGTCGATGTTCCAGCCTGCACCGACTGACCAGATGGGTTTCTTCTGGAAGCGCGAACCGGTGGCAAAGAGGTTGGTCTTGTCCCAACGGATGCTCCCGGTCAGCATGTAGCGACTGTCGAAGGTATAGGCCGCGTTGCCGTAGAAGGAGACATAACGGTTGACCAGCTGGCGGATGTAGGCGTTGTCGTTTTGTATGAAGCTGGCATAGCCCCACAGACTGGTCAGAGTGCTCAACATGTTGCCATCGACCATCGTGTAAGTAAGCAGGTCGGAGTCATAGTTATAGAGCGTCTGGTTGGCATAGTCCATCTTGTTCTCGCGGGTCTCCGTGCCGAACAAGGCCGTCACGTCATGCACTCCGGCAAAAGTCTTGTGGAAGTCGAGCTGCTGGCGGAAGTTGTAGGCATGCGTCGTATTGCTCTCCGTGTTGTAAATATCGCCATAAGGGAGATTGAACACCGTGCCGTCAGTACCGGCCGTAGCAAAGGTGTTCACCCGGTTGCGGACATAGTAGGAGTCTTGGCTGCGCAGCAGCTTGTTCTTGTATTCAGCATACTCGTATTGGAACGAGGCGGTGTATTTCAACCAGTCGGTGAACTGGAACGTCAGGCGTGCATACGTGCGGTTGCTGAAGTCCCTGTTGCGCCGGATGTTCATGCCGATTTCGTCCAGCGGGGTTATGTCGAGATTGTACAAGCCATTGGAGTGCAACTTGTTCAGGTTGGCTTGACTGTAACGGTCCTCTTCGGTGTTGGTGTGGCGGACACCGCCTTCGTCCATCAAGGCGTCGTAGGGCATGTAAGTATAGCCCGGAGAGAGGAGATCGAAAGTCTGGGTGTTGCCCAGGCCATAGTTAATGTACGTGCCCACGTCAAAAGTCAGCCAAGATGTGAGTTTCGTAGAGTTCTGGAGGTTGATGCCGATGGTACGGTTGTCGGAATACTTGTCTTCCAACTGATTGCTCGTATAGGCAAACGAAGCGTTGAACGTATTGCGCTCGCTGCCCTTTCCGATGTTCAGGGTGTACTGTTGGGTGAAGGGATTGCGCTTGCCGTATTTCTCCATATCCTTGTAGTAGCGGTAGCCTTGCGAGGCAAGGCGGTCAAGCACAGCGTTCAGCTCAAGGCTAGACATATTGCCAGCGTAGAAATTCAAGATGTTACGTATGCCCTGCGTCGGGTAAGTCATGTTGTTGAGCGCGTCTTGGGCATACTGGCGAATGGTCTCTGCTGTGGTCTCCTTCCCGTCTACGATATTGCCTACGTGGAGGTTGGGGTTCTGGAGCGCCCATTCCTGTTCGAGGCCCACCATCGTGGCAGCATCAGCCAAATGCCCCGTATAGTAATCATAAGGCTGCACAGACATCGTGGCGGAGAACGACACGTTCAGTTGGTCCTTCTTGGCCCGCTTCGTGGTGATGACCACCACGCCGTTGGCCGCACGTGCACCGTAGATAGAGGCCGCTGCGGCATCCTTCAGCACGGTGATGCTCTCGATGTCTTCGACATTGATGTCAGGCGCAGCGTCCACCCAGGTTCCATAGCCATCGTTGGTGGTCTTCTCCACCGGGAAACCATCAATGACGTAGAGAGGAGTGGCGACACCGTTCATCGTACTCACGCCGCGGATGCGCCCGTCGCTGAATCCGGCCACGTGGCCTTCCAGCATGGAGCTGACGCTGCTCAGGCGTTGTGTCTGCAAGTCCTCGGAAGTGACCTTGGCAAACGCACCCGTCGCCCGCTCCTTGGAGATGGTCTGATAACCCGTCACGACTACCTCGTCCATCAGCTCCGCGTTCTCCTGCATCGTCACACGGATGTCCGCACGCTTGCCCACACGCTCTTCCACGCTTCTCATACCGACCATCGTGAAGAGCAACGTGGGGTCTTCACCCATGACTGACAGCGAATAGTTTCCGTCAAGGTCTGTAGCCGTGCCCGTCGTGGTGCCTTTCACCATGACCGACACGCCGGGAAGCGGATTGCCCGCTGCGTCGACCACCTGGCCGCGGACCGTCTTCTTCTGCTGAGGCGCGGACGGCTGCTCCTGCTTCGGCCCGACGACTATGACATTGCCACGGCGCACAGCCTGCAAATGAGTGCCCTTGATGCACGCCTGCACGGCCGCATACAGGCTCGTCCGGCTGAGGTCAACGGTGACGGTCGTCCCCGCCTTCTCCACTTCTTCTTTCTTAAACATTACCCGATTGTCATAGCGACGGTTCAGCTCCTGCAATGCTTGCAACAAGCTGACTCCCTTGACACTTATCGTCACGTCGCCGCGCTGAGGTTCCTGCGCCATCGCAGGCGGACACGAACAAAGCATCCCTCCGACAAGCATCAGGCCGCAACAGCCCGCATGCCATTTGGAGAAAATACGTCCCCGTTCATGGTTTGTTCTCTCTTTTTTCATAGATTTATATGACTTTTATTGTTTGACAAAGCCTTGTTTGCCGACAAGGCGTATTTTTCATGGCGGAGTTGCTTGCCGGCAACTCCGTTTCTTTTTATTACTCCATCACATGCACGACATCACCCTCCCGGCTGAACCGAGGTCCTCCGGCCAGGGTGACCATCTCCAGCGTGCGTTCCAGCGGCCAGTCCTTGCTCAGCCGTCCGCTGAACGTGTGCTGCCCGTGCTTGTCGCCGTCATGGACGAACTGCACGCCATACCAGCGCGACAACATCCGCGTGACGACTTCCAGGCTCTCGTTGTCGAAGAGGAACTGCCCGCTGCGCCACGCCGTCACCTTGGCCACGTCCACGGCATGGACACTGAGGCCGGACGAGCCTTTCACCCACACGGCTTCCCTCCCCGGTGTCAGGTCGACGGCCTTCGTGCCGCCCGGCAGGCTCACCTGCACCCGTCCGGTGACGAGCGCGGTGCGCACGTCGGATTCGTCATCGTAGGCCTGAATGTTGAACGAAGTGCCCAGCACACGGGTGCGCACGCCGTTGGCCTCCACGATGAAGGGGCGGGAAGCATCCTTGGCCACCTCGAAATAGGCTTCACCCACGAGACGCACCATGCGCTCACGGCGAAGGAAATTCACCGGATAGTCCAGCCGGCTCGTGGCATTCAGCCACACGCGCGTGCCGTCACTGAGTTGCAGGCAGTAGTCTCCGCCCACGCCGGTCTCCACCCGGCTCCACTGTTCCTCGGCCACAGCCTCACCGCCAGCCTTGTACACCAGCCGTCCGTCCTTCGCCACGGCATTGCCCAGGTCAAGCCCGGTGTCGCCGGTCTTGTCGAGTGCGACCTGCTCGCCTGAAGGCAGCGTCAGCTTCACCTTGGCATCCAGCGGCCTGGCGACGACCTCCACTTCTGCGACGGGTGCCGTCTCCTCCGCCTCCGGAGCAAACCAGAACAACACGCCGCACACGCAAGCTGCCGCAGCGACCGACGTCCAGACCCACAAGTGCAGACGCCGCCGACGGCGCAGCAGCCGGCGGACGATGTCGCGACGCAGGCGGACGTAGTCGGTGTGACGCTCTGTCTGCTCTTCTGCCTGCAACTGTTCGCGGATGGCCACCCCGCGCACGATACGCTTGTAGGTCTGACGATGTTGCTCGCTCTCGTCGAGCCAGTCGACGAGAAACTCACGCTCGGCCTCCGTGGCCAGCCCCAGACGGACCCGGATGATGGCCTGTGCCAGGCGCGATGCTCGATGTATGTCAGTCTGCATATCTTTCCCTTTTTATCCTAAAGACACCGCAAAAGGGGAGAAGGGATGAACGGGAAAGGAAAAATTTTCTATTTTTGGCAAAAAAATAACTGGGAAGAAAAGGCAAAGGATGAAAAAGTACGACGAATTGGAGCAGTTTATCCGACGGCATTATGCCGCCCTGCATGCAGCCGCGCTGAAGCTGGTCAAATCGTCCGACGTGGCACAAGACATCACGCAAGACGTGATAATCAGTTTTTGGGAAAGCCGCTCGAAAGGATTCGAACCGGAGTCAGAGACAGACTACCTGTTTGTCATGGTGCGCAATGCCTCGCTCAACTATCTCCGCACGGCCGAACGCGAAGCCGAACGCTACGCCCGGCTGGAGATGCCGGAAAGCGAAGAGCCGGAAGTGTTTCGCCTGCTCGTGGAGGAGGAAACCAACCGCATGCTGCTCACCGCCATCGACACCCTGCCCGAACAAAGCGCACGCATAGCCCGCCTCGTGCTGTCGGGGTATGAAAACAAGGAAATCGCCCGCCTGCTGGGTATCTCCATCAACACCGTGAAGACGCTCAAATATGGCGCCATCCGCAAGCTGAGGGAATATTTCCACCGGACGGAAGGCGCGAAGTGAGAAGCCCTTTCCCATTGATTCCGGGATGCGTCCGCCTCCGGATATATCCAATAACATCAACAAATAAATTTCCCGTCCGCTCTTCTTCAAGAAGGAAAGAAACACCCTGAAATGCCCCCTTAACAGCGTCCGACCACGGAAAGGAGGGTAAGCGAGGACGGAGTCCTTTCCGTGGTCGGACGGAAAGGAGGGTAAGGTTGGAGGGGATTTAGAAGCAGTTTTGAATTTCTACAAAAAGTTTTCTCTGCTTGATGTGTCCGTTTTTCGTGTATGCTTTGGGCGATTTTTTCGTTTGATCTTGATAAAGGGATAAACATGGATTACGGGAGTGGCATGGAGTTCTACCTTTTGACAATTTCGCAGCCGGCAGTTGAAAAGGCCTGTGCGGTCATAGTCTTGCCGTGGCAGAAGACGGGTACAGAATTGTAACATGATTGTAATATCGGCATTCCTGCTGCGCGTGATTGTCCCGGCGACAATCTTTTCCAGCCAAACCCTGCGGCTTATTCCATGAAATCAGTTATTTTTGTCACTCTTGTTATAACTCTAAACACTCAAAAACACATTTTCTAAGAAATGGCAACATCACAATTCAAACACCAGGGGCTGACTGAGCAACAAGTGACAGAAAGCCGGGCCAAACATGGCAACAACCTGCTCACGCCGCCGCCCCGTACCCCGATGTGGAAACTGTATTTGGAAAAATTCAAAGACCCCATCATCCGCGTGCTGCTCGTGGCCGCCGTGTTCTCACTCATCATTTCGTTCATCGAAGGCGAATTTGCCGAATCCATCGGCATCATCGTGGCCATCTTCCTGGCTACGGGCATCGGTTTCTACTTTGAATACGATGCCGGCAAGAAATTCGACTTGCTCAATGCCACCAATGAGGAGACGCTCGTGCGCGTCATCCGTGACGGGAGCGTGCACGAAGTGCCCCGCAAAGACATCGTCGTGGGTGACATCGTGATGCTGGAAAACGGCGAAGAAATCCCGGCCGACGGCGAACTGCTGGAAGCCACGTCGATGCAGGTCAACGAGTCGAGCCTCACAGGCGAACCGATGGTGGAAAAAACGACCGACCCGGCCCACTTCGACAAGGAAGCGACCTACCCGTCGGACCACGTGATGCGCGGCACGACAGTGGTCGACGGACACGGCGTCATGCGTGTGCTCCACGTGGGCGACGCCACAGAGATCGGTAAAGTGGCACGGCAGGCCACGGAGGAGTCGAACGAGAAAACGCCCCTCAACATCCAACTGGAACGTCTGGCCAACCTCATCGGCAAAGTAGGCTTCATCGTGGCCGCACTGGCTTTCATCGGCTTCACCTGGCACGAACTGCACACCTACCTCGCAGCTCACACCGTGAGCGGCATGACGGAATACCTGGACATCGCAAAAATCGTGCTCCACAACTTCATGATGGCCGTCACGCTCATCGTCGTGACCGTGCCCGAAGGACTTCCGATGAGCGTCACGCTGAGCCTGGCACTGAACATGCGCCGTATGCTGGCCACGAACAACCTCGTGCGCAAGATGCACGCCTGTGAGACCATGGGTGCCGTGACGGTCATCTGCACCGACAAGACCGGCACACTGACACAAAACCGCATGCAGGTGTATGAGACCAAGTTTGAAGCACTCGACGGACAGAAGCTGGACATGACACGACCGGACAGCCAACTCGTGGCCGAAGGCATCGCCGCCAACTCGACAGCCTATCTGGAAGAAGAAGGAGGCAACGTGAAAGGCGTGGGCAATCCGACGGAAATCGCCCTCCTGCTGTGGATGCAGGCTCAGGGGCAAGACTATCTGTCGCTGCGCAATGCCGCCACCGTGGTCAACCAGCTCCCCTTCTCCACCGAACGAAAATTCATGGCGACGCTGGTCGACTCAGCCTACGCCGCAGGCAAACGCATCCTCTACCTGAAGGGCGCTCCTGAAATCATCTCGAAGAAATGTTCCCTCATCGCCACGCCGACGGGCACAGCTCCGATGAGCGGCGCACAGGCTGGCATCGACGCCCAACTCCTGGCCTACCAGAACATGGCCATGCGCACGCTGGGATTCGCCTACCGGGTGGTCGAAGCGGGCGAACCGGCCGACTGCGCACAACTCTCGACTGAAAACAACTTCATCTTCCTGGGCGTGGTGGCCATCTCCGACCCCATCCGTCCCGACGTGCCAGCCGCTGTGCAGCAATGCCAGGACGCAGGCATCCGCGTGAAGATAGTAACCGGTGACACACCGGGAACAGCGACCGAGATAGCTCGCCAGATAGGCCTGTGGAAACCGGAAGACACGGAACGCAACCGCATCACCGGCACGGACTTCGCCGCCCTGAGCGACGAAGAGGCATTGGACCGCGTGATGGACTTGAAAATCATGTCGCGTGCCCGTCCGACGGACAAGCAACGCCTCGTGCAACTGCTCCAGAAGAAGGGGGCCGTAGTGGCCGTGACAGGCGACGGCACAAACGACGCTCCGGCGCTGAACCATGCCCAAGTGGGCCTCAGTATGGGTACAGGCACCTCGGTGGCCAAGGAAGCCAGCGACATCACGCTGCTCGACGACTCGTTCCGCAGCATCGGCACAGCCGTGATGTGGGGACGCTCGCTCTACAAGAACATCCAGCGCTTCATCGCCTTCCAGCTCACCATCAACCTCATTGCCATGTTCATCGTCCTGGCAGGTAGCTTTATGGGCGACGTTATACCGCTCACGGTGACACAGATGCTGTGGGTAAACCTCATCATGGACACCTTTGCCGCCCTGGCACTGGCTTCCATCCCGCCCAGTGCCGACGTCATGCAGGAACAGCCGCGCAAGCAAAGCGACTTCATCATCAACCGCGGCATGTACCATAATATAATAGGTACGGGCGTGGCCTTCATCCTCATCCTGCTCGGACTCTACTACTGGCTGGGCGCAGACGGCGACATGAGCGTGCGCGACCTGACCATCTTCTTCACCGTCTTCGTGCTGCTCCAGTTCTGGAATTTGTTCAATGCCCGCGTATTCGGTACCACCCACTCCGCTCTGGGCCATCTGGCCAAATCCTACGTACTGGTGGGCGTGGCCGCCATCATCCTGATCGGGCAATACATCATCGTGCAATTCGGCGGCGAGGTGTTCCGCACCACTCCGCTCGACTGGCAGACATGGCTCATCCTGCTTGCAGGCACATCGCCCGTGCTGTGGATAGGCGAACTGCTCCGTCTGTTCCAGAAACTGCGGAAATAACCCGCGACAGCAGAATCCCCCTCTTCGGAGAAAAGCCAAGAAGGCATAAAAAAAGTTCCTCCCGCGAGCCACATGCTCACCGGGAGGAACTTTTTTATTACTCTTTATCCCAAATCAGTTCATTAGACTTTGGGGTTATTTCAGATGTTGCTTGAAATAGTTCATGAAAAACAAGACTTGATAGTGGATGGAGTTGGACCAATAGGTTCCGGTGTGACCACCGGGACGCACATAGAAGTCATGCTTCACATTGAGTTCGCGCAAGCGGCGGTGTACGTCCAGATTGACCTTATAGAAGAAATCGCTGTATCCACAATCAATGACAATAGCTGTCCGTGTGCCCAGAAAGGCATCCAGGGAGTTATAGACCGTATGGCTTTCCCAGTTTTCCGGATGCTCCGTGATGGTTCCAAGCTGCTCCTTCATCTGCCAGTTGTTCGGGAAAGGACGGATGTCCAAGCCTCCGCTCGTGCTTCCCACAGCTCCAAAAGTCTCCGGATGCCGCATCGCATTCCACATCGCCCCATGGCCACCCATGCTGAAGCCGGTCACAGCTCGTCCCTCACGGCATGCATACGTGGGATAGTGGGCATCAATGTAGGCCGGAAGCTCTTCGGAGACAAAAGTCTCAAACTGCAACTCCGGATGCATGGGACTGTCCCAATACCAACTCTTTTCACCATCCGGACACACAATCAACAGCCGGTTCGCATCTGCCATTTGCTCCAGATTCGCGATCCTGGACCATGCTGTTTCATCTTCCCCATAACCATGCAGGAGGAATAGCACGGGAAGTTTGCCTTCAAGCGCATCCGGCACAAAGACCAATACAGAAATATCACGCTTCATCTTGTCACTATACACTTGAAGCGTATCGACACGGACTGCATGCAGTGACATGACACACCCGCACAAAAGCAAAAACATCCATTTCTTCGCTTTCAGATTCATAGCATATAAAAATTTGATGATTAGACTGCAAATGTAGAAATAATATTCATCGTGGGAAATCAAAGAAGGAAACACGATGGCCGTACTTATAAGGAAAGAGTTGTCGGCCGTGATGTCCCCGGCTCCCCCGCACCCGTGGGCAGGGTGCACAAAAAAGGAGTCCCCCGAAAGCTCATCGCTGAACTCCGGAGGACTCCGTCAAAACGGCGGCTACCTACTCTCCCACT
>JACJJM010000045.1 GCA_016900015.1 Phocaeicola coprophilus
TTCCTGCATTCTTTCTTTGCTTCACAAATTTATCTTTTCTATTTTATCTGTAATCCTCGGATGCAAATCTAAGGTAACTATTTCGTTAGTTTAAATCTCTGCAAAGATAGAAAGTTTTCGAAAGGAAGAAGGCATATAAAACGATTATTTAATGTACATTTGCAAGGAACTTATGCAAACAATAACCACGCGGATGGAAAACTATATCGTATCAGCACGCAAATATCGTCCTTCGACATTTAATTCTGTTGTAGGCCAAAAGTCCCTGACCACTACGCTTAAGAATGCAATACTTACTCAAAAGCTGGCCCATGCATACCTCTTTTGTGGACCGCGCGGAGTGGGCAAGACGACATGTGCCCGTATCTTTGCCAAGA
This sequence comes from Phocaeicola coprophilus, assembly GCA_016900015.1. Classification (GTDB taxonomy): domain Bacteria; phylum Bacteroidota; class Bacteroidia; order Bacteroidales; family Bacteroidaceae; genus Phocaeicola_A. The sequence goes on from JACJJM010000045.1 coordinate 378, forward strand.
CCATCAACTGTATGCACTTGACTCCTGAAGGCGAAGCATGCAATGAGTGCGAGTCGTGCCGCGCTTTCAACGAACAGCGTTCCTACAACATCCATGAGTTGGATGCCGCATCCAACAACTCGGTGGAAGATATTCGTTCACTCATCGAACAAGTGCGCATTCCGCCGCAAATCGGCAATTATAAAGTTTACATCATAGACGAGGTGCACATGTTGTCACAGGCTGCTTTCAATGCTTTCCTTAAGACATTGGAAGAACCTCCTCATCATGCCATTTTCATCTTGGCAACAACGGAAAAGCATAAAATCCTTCCTACGATTCTTTCACGTTGCCAAATCTATGACTTCAATCGCATCAGCGTGCACGACACTGTGGAGCATTTGCTTTATGTGGCTCAGCAGGAACATATTCATGTGGAACCTGAGGCACTAAACATCATCGCACAAAAGGCTGACGGCGGTATGCGTGATGCGTTGTCGATTTTTGACCAGATAGTAAGTTTCACTCAAGGCAACGTGACTTATCAGAGCGTTATTGCCAACTTGAATGTGCTGGATTATGAGTATTTTTTTCAGATGACAGATCTTCTTCTGGGGAATAAAGTGCCTGATGCGATGCTGCTTTTCAACGACATCTTAAACAAAGGATTTGACGGTAGTCATTTTATAACAGGACTAGGAGCTCACTTTAGGGATTTGTTGGTCAGCCGAGACAGTTCGACCCTGCCATTATTGGAAGTGGGAGACAATATACGTCAGCGTTATCAGGAGCAAGCCATGCGTTGCGAACCAAAGTTCCTTTATCGCGCCATGAAGCTATGCAATGACTGTGACTTGAATTACCGGGCAAGTAAAAACAAACGCCTATTGGTGGAAATCACCTTGATACAGCTGGCACAGCTCACGACTGATGAGGATGTGCCTGGCTGTGGGCAAGGCCCTGCGCGAACAACATTAAAACCCACATTCAATCAAAAAACTGTAGCCCAACAGCAACAAGGGGCTAGTGCTCCGGCTTCTTCAGTTCAGAGCGCTCCACAGCAATATCAACAAGCGGCAACGACTGATACAAGTTCTTCAGCTGCTGTTCCTGCATCTGAGGGCAAACTGAAAGAGCCGGAGATTGCCATGCCGGAAACTTCCTCCGCCCAGAAGATTCCGACTGTCAATAAAAGTTCTATGGGATTTTCCATTAAGAATCCTCGTCCGACGATGAGCGAAAGTTCCCATGCACAGACGACAGTACATCAAGCATCCGGTACGGATGAAGACCAGGCTTTCAGCGAACAGGATTTGCGGAGATATTGGTTGGAGTTTGCACAGCGTCTTCCTAAAGAAGAAGCGGCTAATGCCGGGCGCATGAAGACGATGAGTCCACATTTGCTCGACGATAATACGACGTTTGAAATCGTCGTTGACAATGAGATTGTGAAGAAATACATGGAGGACATTATGCCTAAAGTCAGGAGCTATTTATGCGCTCAGCTGCATAATTCCAAGGTCTCGATGACTGTCCGTGTCAGCAATCCGCAGGAGGTCGTAAAGGCATACAACCGTGTCGAACAATATCAAATGATGAATCAAAAGAATCCCCAGCTGCAACATTTGCGTGAAGAGTTCGGATTGGAATTTTCCTAATCCGAGCTTTTTTTTTATAATAAAAAAGTCTTGATAGATGACTATCAAGACCTCTGTAGAGCGGAAGACGGGACTCAAACCCGCGACCCTCAGCTTGGAAGGCTAATGCTCTATCGACTGAGCTACTTCCGCAATTTCAGTGGGCAAAGATGGATTCGAACCACCGAAGGCGTAAGCCAGCAGATTTACAGTCTGCCCCATTTGGCCACTCTGGTATTTGCCCATTTTTTTGCATCGCTTTCGTCAGTGATTATCTCATTTCCCGAAAGCGATGCAAAGGTACAACTATTTTTTCAATTTGCAAATAAAATCGAGCATTTTTATTGCGGTAACAGCACATTCGTCGCCTTTGTTCCCTAATTTCCCGCCCGAACGTTCTTCGGCTTGTTCCATGTTGTTGGTGGTTATCAGACCGTAAATCACTGGAACATCAGTCGTTGCGTTCAGATAAGTGATGCCTTGGGTCGCTCCGGAGCAAACGTAGTCAAAGTGGGGGGTATCGCCACGCACCACGCAGCCCAGCGCGATGACGGCATCCACCCGTCCGCTCTTAATCATCTGTGCCGAGCCAAAAGTCAGCTCGAAGCTTCCGGGAACGGTCTGCACCAGGATGTTTTCTTCCTTTGCACCATGCTTTTTGAGTGTCGTCAATGCGCCGTCGAGCAGTGCGCCGGTGATGTTTTTATTCCATTCTGAAACGACAATGCCGAAGCGCATGTTGCTTGCATCGGGCACTGTGTTGGTGTCGTAATCCGACAGGTTGTGATACTTTGTTGCCATAATCTTTTTGTGTTATATAATTCGTTATGTTCGGGACAGAAAAAAAACGGATGATGCGAACCCGTCAACCTTGTTTGCGTGAATCGCTTCATCCGTTTCTTCCTTCTAAGTTTTATTCGTTGGTTACATCATGTCAACGGTCTTATATGTTAGTTTTTATAAGTAATCGTGTACGTGTATTCTTCGCTCACATAGTACGTGTCGTCAGTGTGACGCACTTTGTGAATCGTTACAGGGCGGCCCAGCTCGTCGTAGTCGTACGTGTAGGTGTAGTAGTCGCCCGAATACATGTCGCGTTCTTCCGTCATGTAGAGCGCGCTGCGCTTGCCCATGTAGCCGAATGGTTGCAGGTACAAGCCATCCATCATAAGGCAATCCAGCCACTCCGTAGAGCATATCAGGTAGTTCAAATCCAGATTAATCGTCGGAGTGTTCACGTAGTCCGGATTGTTATATTTCATTACGGCTGTCGTCTTATCCGGTTCACCGACAGATGAGCCCATGCAAGCCTTTACCAGATTACCGTCTTCCCATTCTGCCGTGTCCGTATATTCATTTTCGCTGCCGGAACGAACGATGCGAGTACCAGACTTTACGTATCCATTCTCGTCGTATACAATCGTACCTTCAACAGATTCACCAGAACTTTCCTTCCTGCTGAAACTTTTGACATACCCGTCTTCATTTAGCGTGAAAACAGATGTCTCTTCATAACCATCTTCCCCCGTAGTGTAAATGGTAACTGTGCCGTCGCCGTATGTAATCTCATTCGTACCGTCAGCCTCCGGGTCTTCAGTACGCACCAAAGTTACACGACCTTTCTCGTCGTACTCGAAGAAGTAAATATCTTCGTTCTTATGCGTCTCACCGGTGGAGTAAACCTCTTCATTCAGGATGTTGACGCGCTCCACAAAGTAACGGTCAGAGGGCGTGACCGAACCCGATGTGGCTTCCTGCGTGACGCTGACTGTTATTTGTGTCCCACCGCAGCTAATCGTGATGACCGCACTACGGGTTTCACCGGTTTCATTCGGTTCGAGAATGATGTTGATGGTGTAGCTTCCTGCGCCACCGTGGTCAGGGTCAAGCTTTAGCCACGAGTCTGCACTTTTTGTAGTGGGGGTAGTTTCTGATACCGTAGAGGTCCAGTCGGACGCTGCTACGAACGAGAGGGTGCTCGTCTGCTGGTCTCCAGACAAGGTTTGCTCCAGTTCCGATTCATCGGCAATTTCAATCTGTCTTGTGTTATTGTCGTCATCGCTGCACGCTGTGACAAACAGCAACACAAGACCCATCCACAATGCGCATGGCATTGTACATAACAATTTTTTCATGTGATAGATATTATTAATGAGGGTATAAAATATCCATCGCAAATAGAAAAGCCGGTTTGCGCTCTCCGGCTAGCTTTATTTCGACACGCGTTCGATATACTTGTCGATGTTCACTCCGTTGTAAGAGTTGAAATATTTGTCTTTGATCGTCTGGTATGCTTTCAGGGCTTCGTCTTTCTTGCCCAGTTTCTCATACACCTCTCCGGCTTGTTGCAGCCAGATGGGGCTCAGTGACTGGCTGTCGCTCTCCTTGGCGGCTGCCACGAGGAGGGAGGCGCCTTTCTCCAAATCACCTTTATGGACATAGCAGTTGCCCAACGCACCTTTTACAGCCGGGGCCACCATCTGGTCGTCACCGCTGAATTTTTCCAGGTAAGCGATGGCTTCTTCGTATTTGCCCGTCTGTGCAAGGCAGAGTCCGGCATACGCATTAGCCAAGTTTCCCGCATCCGTCCCGCTCTCTTCGGTCGCAATGGCAGCGAAGCCTTTGTAGCTGAGTGAGTCGCCGTTGAGTGCCATGTCATATTGGCGCATGGCGAAATATTCTTGTCCTTTGGCCAACATAGTGGAAGCTTTCAGTTCCTTGGGAGTCGCAATGAAATGATTGTAGAGCAACCATCCACCGACAATGACTACCACAGCTAGAATGACACCGGAAATTAATTTTTTATTTTTAATAAGGTATGCTTCTGAAGAGCTCAGAGCCTCTTCCACGTCCATCGCATTGGGAGTGTGTTTTTGTTCTGCCATTTTTATAGAGTCTTTTTTAATATTTACTTGAATATTTTATTTCGGTGGGCAAAAGTAATTTATTTCCTTGTATAATGGAAATTTCGACGCATCTTTTTTATCCCCTTCGGATGGGCGTTTTCTTTTGTTGTCGGGCATTGTCAGGCTGGTGTGATTCGAAAGTGGCTTGTCTTCAACAAGAGTGAGGGGAATCTGTCTGATGGCGGGCGACGACATCTTTCTAGGTGGATTTACATCGTGTTGTACACTTTTTTTATGGTGAAGGGTTGCTCTTGGCGGAGGGAATGCGCTTGCACTTGTTTGTCGTTTGCTGTCGTCGGCATAGATTGTGCGAGGCGTGGCGTGACGGTTTTTATTTATTTGTAAATTAGTGTGTTGTGGGTTTGCTCATGTCTGTTCTTTTTGCTTTGATGAGCTTATAGAGGGCTGGCATGGACGGCTTCCTTTCGGCGCACGCACCGAAAGGAGGGTAGCCGGACGCCGAAAGGAAGGCTGCCTTGGCTAGTCTCCAGGCTTTTGGTCCGGGTGCTTCTTACGGGACGGATGGCGGCGAGGGTGACTGCTTTTTTTGTTGACAAATTTTCGATGGAAGGTGACCTTGGATGGTGACGGATTTTTAAAGCCCGGGAAGACATGGGATTTGTCGGCCTGCATCCGGGTGGTTTGCGCTGCGGAATGTCTCGTTCGAAGTCGGGGCTGAAAAATAGGAGTCCCTTTGGAACTTTTTTTGTAAGTGTAAAGACTTGTATTTTAGTCTTGTATCGTAGCATGTGGAAAAACCTGTGCAAAAAAAGAGTAGAAATGTTTTGTAGTTATCAGGAAAAAGCGTACCTTTGCATCGCAATTCAGAAAAAGACAATATTTAACATCGCGGAGTGGAGCAGTTGGTAGCTCGTTGGGCTCATAACCCAAAGGTCGTCTGTTCGAGTCAGGCCTCCGCAACCAACAGAGGATAAACAGCACGGGAACGGCCGTTTATCCTCTTTTTTGTTTTTCACCTTGTTTGATGTTGGAGGAATTCGATATGACAGAAATCAGATGTACGGAGAATCAGGTTTTGCGTGCGCTGGAAGCGGACATTACGACCCTGCACGTGGACGCCATAGTGAATGCGGCCAACCGCTCCTTGCTGGGTGGCGGCGGCGTGGACGGGGCCATCCATCGGGCAGCCGGTCCGGAGTTGCTGGCTGAGTGCCGGACGTTGCATGGATGCAAGACGGGAGAAGCTAAGCTCACCCGTGGCTATAACCTCCCGGCGGCGTATGTGATACACACTGTGGGGCCGCGTTATTATTCGGACGAACCCGACAAGCCGGGCCTGCTCGCTTCTTGTTACCGGAATTCCCTGCGGCTGGCGCAGGAGCATGGATTGCACACGGTGGCTTTCCCGTCCATCAGCACAGGGGCTTATGGTTATCCGCTGGACGAGGCTGCGCACATTGCGGTCCGGACGGTGATGGCTTCTTTGGCCTCGTGTCCGGATGTCCATGAAGTGATGTTCGTCTGCTTTGGCGCTTCGGCGTTGCGGACTTATGAGTCTGTCTTGAAGGAATTTGATAAGAAATCCATATAATCGGAATTTATGCAGGAAGAAATCAAAGTGCTTGTGGTGCAGGCCTTGCTTGAGGAATATACCCCTACGCCGCTGCCGGGCGCACGCGTGGAGCATGTCTATACGGGAGTGGGGAAAGTGAATGCGGCTTTTCGCCTGGCGCGGGCTGTCGAACGTGTGAAGCCGGACTTTGTGGTCAATGTGGGGACAGCCGGGACGCTCTGTCATCGGGTGGGCGACATCGTGCTTTGCACGCATTTTGCGGATCGTGACCTCCGGGTGTTGGACGAGTTGGGAGTGACGTGGCAACAACATACAGACTCTGCCGTCAGTCGTTTCCCTTGGGAATGGGGACTTCCGACGGAAGGATGGTGCAACACGGGTGACAGCTTTGTGACCGATGCAGCCGGAGTGGAAGGCGACGTCGTGGACATGGAGGCTTATGCGGAGGCGCAAGTGTGCAATGAGTTGGGCATTCCTTTTCTGTCGGTGAAATATGTGACCGACATCATTGGTCAAAATTCCGTGAAACATTGGGAGGACAAGTTGGCTGATGCCCGTCGTGGCTTGTCGGCCTATTTTGAGAAAATCAGGTTGCGCTGAGTTCCCTATATATAATAAGGTATAGGAAAGAAGGGCGAGGCGCATCTTGCAGATGCTTTTTTTACTTTTTAATGGTTTAAAGAAATGATGCTTACGAAAGAAGAAATACTTCGGAACTTGAATATAGAACGTCTGACTCCCATGCAGGAAGCAGCCTTGGAGGCGGGGAGTGGGGACAAGGATATGATTTTGCTGTCGCCCACGGGGTCGGGCAAGACGCTGGCCTACCTGCTTCCACTGTTGGGCCATCTGCGTGAGGGGCAGGACGGCGTACAGGCCGTGGTGCTTGTCCCCTCGCGGGAACTGGCTTTGCAGATAGAGTCCGTGTTCAAGTCGATGGGGACGCCTTTTCGGGTGATGAGCTGCTATGGCGGCCGTCCTGCGATGGAAGAACACCGGGCGATGAATGGCATCCGTCCGTCGGTCATCGTCGGGACGCCCGGGCGAATGAACGACCATTTGAGCAAGCAGAATTTTGATGCCTCCACTGTCGGTTTGCTGGTCATTGATGAGTTTGACAAATGCCTGGAGCTTGGGTTTCATGATGAGATGTCGACGGTCATAGCCCAACTTCCGGCTTTGAGGAGACGTTTCCTGATTTCGGCAACAGACGCTGCGGAAATCCCGGAATTCACGGGATTGCACCGCGCTTCGAGGCTCGACTTTCTGGAGGAACATGCTCCGTCTGCCGGACGGATAAAGCTCTATCAGGTGCAGTCGCCTTCGAAAGACAAGTTGGATGCGTTGGCCCGTCTGCTGTGCATGCTGGGCACGCAGTCGTCCATCGTGTTTTGCAACTACCGTGAATCCGTGGAGCGGATTAGCCAGTATCTCACTTCCCGGAAGATACAGAACGAGATGTTCCACGGCGGCATGGAGCAGCCTGACCGAGAGCGGGCGCTTTACAAGTTTCGCAACGGCAGCTGCAATGTCTTTGTGTCGACCGACCTGGCTTCCCGTGGACTGGACATCCCGGAGATAGACAACATCATCCACTATCATCTCCCTCTCAACGAGGAGGCATACGTGCATCGCAATGGACGTACCGCGCGCTGGGAGGCGAAGGGGTGTTCCTTCCTTCTCCTTCATGAGGAGGAGACCTTGCCGGAGTATATCGGGGAGGAGCCGGAAGAATTCTTGTTGGACGAACATCCGTCGAAGCCGCTCCCGCCGTTGTGGGTCACCCTGTATATCGGAAAAGGGAAAAAAGATAAAATTAATAAAGTTGATATTGTCGGTTTCTTGTGCAAAAAAGGACAGTTGCGACAGGATGAAATCGGCCGTATTGACGTGAAGGATCATTATGCTTATGTGGCAATTTGTCGGAAAAAGCTCAGTCAAACCCTAAATTTGATAAAATCTGAGAAAATTAAAGGACTTAAAACTGTCATTGAGGAAACAAAATGACAGTAAAGACGTGATAAAGCCTGCGATATTGACCTTATGCTAACAATGTGATGTTAAATGCGGTGATTATCTATCGTTTAGACTAAATATGGCCATAAATGCCACTTTTCTATTGAAAAAGTTGTTGGTTGAATAATAATGTGTAAATTTGCATCACAACAATATAATTATAGTATTAACCAAAACTTATATCAAATGAAAAAGCATAATTTCAATGCGGGACCGTCTATTTTACCTCGTGAAGTGATCGAGCAAACTGCTCAGGCTGTTTTGGATTTCCATGGTGGAGGCCTTTCAATCTTGGAAATCAGTCACCGTGCAAAAGACTTCCAGCCTGTAGTCGATGAAGCCGTGGCTTTGTTTAAAGAAATACTCCAGATTCCCGAAGGATATTCTGTTTTGTTCTTGGGAGGTGGTGCCAGCTTGGAATTCTGTATGGTGCCCTACAACTTCCTGGAGAAGAAAGCCGCTTATCTGAATACGGGTACATGGTCAAAGAAAGCCATCAAGGAAGCTAAGAATTTTGGCGAAGTGGTAGAGGTTGCCTCTTCTGCAGCTGACAATTTCACATATATTCCCAAGGATTTTGTGATTCCGACAGATGCTGATTATTTCCATGTGACGACCAATAACACCATCTTTGGTACTGAACTTCACAAAGACCTCGACAGTCCGGTTCCGATGATTGCGGACATGTCATCCGATATTTTCTCCCGTCCGATTGACGTAAGCAAATATATCTGCATCTATGGTGGCGCTCAGAAGAACCTGGCTCCTGCCGGTGTGACTTTTGTCATCGTGAAGAACGATGCGCTGGGTAAGGTGAGCCGCACTATCCCGACAATGCTGAACTATCAGACTCATATCGACGGCGGTTCGATGTTCAACACGCCTCCTGTATTGCCTATCTACTCAGCTATGTTGACTCTGCGCTGGTTGAAAGCTCAGGGTGGTGTAGTGGAAATGCAACGCCGTGCTAAGGAAAGAGCTGAAATGCTCTATGGTGAAATCGACCGCAACCGTCTGTTCCGTGGCACAGTGACTTGTGAGGAAGACCGTTCTTACATGAACATCTGCTTCGTGATGAAAGACGAGTACAAAGACCTTGAAGCTGACTTCTTGAAGTTTGCCACAGAGCGTGGTATGGTGGGCATCAAGGGACACCGTTCTGTTGGTGGATTCCGTGCGTCTTGCTATAATGCTTTGCCTCTGGAAAGCGTGAAGGCATTGGTAGAATGCATGCAAGAATTTGAAAAAGCACATTAATTGTTTTATAATATGATGAAGGACGAAGAATGAAGGATAGCACAAGCTTCTTTATTCTTCATTCTTCATCTTTTTATTTATTCCTTCAATATTAAATCAAACGAATTATGAAAGTATTAGTCGCAACTGATAAACCGTTTGCTAAAGTTGCAGTGGACGGCATCCGTAAAGAGATTGAAGCAGCAGGTTTTGAACTCGCATTGTTGGAGAAATATGGCGAAAAAGCCAAATTGCTGGAAGCAGTGAAAGATGCAAATGCACTGATTATCCGCAGCGATGTGATCGATGCTGAAGTGTTCGATGCTGCTAAGGAATTGAAGATTGTAGTGCGTGCAGGCGCCGGTTATGACAATGTGGACTTGGCAGCCGCCACAGCTCATGGCGTATGTGTGATGAACACTCCGGGACAAAATTCGAATGCGGTAGCAGAATTGGTATTCGGTTTGTTGGTATATGCCGTGCGTAACTTCTTTAATGGAACATCCGGTACGGAATTGAAAGGCAAGAAGCTGGGTATTCATGCTTTTGGTAATGTCGGCCGCAATGTGGCTCGTATTGCGAAGGGATTTGGCATGGAGATATATGCTTTTGACGCTTATTGCCCGAAAAATGTCATCGAAGAGGCTGGCGTGAAGGCTGTAGACAGCGTTGAAGAGCTTTATAAGACTTGCGACGTCGTGTCTTTGCATATTCCGGCTACGGCTGAGACAAAGAATTCTATCAACTATGCATTGGTGAATCTGATGCCGAAAGGTGCCATCTTGGTGAACACTGCACGTAAGGAAGTCATCAACGAGGCTGAACTCATCAAGCTGATGGAGGAACGCGCTGATTTGAAATATATCACAGACATCATGCCGGTGGCAAACGAAGAGTTTGCAACGAAGTTTGCCGGACGTTATTTCTCTACTCCGAAGAAGATGGGTGCTCAAACAGCCGAGGCCAATATCAATGCTGGTATTGCTGCCGCTAAGCAGATTGTCGGTTTCTTCAAGGACGGTTGTGAGAAATTCCGCGTAAACAAATAAAATCAAATTAGAACTCTCAAATCTTACTTATTATGGCAATAATTAAACCGTTTAAAGGCATTCGTCCTCCCAAGGAATATGTGGAACAAGTGGAGTCTCGCCCTTATGACGTGCTGAATTCTGAAGAAGCCCGCAAAGAGGCTGAAGGCAATGAGAAATCATTGTATCACATCATCAAACCCGAGATTGACTTCCCGGAAGGAACGGATGAACACGATCCTCGTGTATATGCCAAAGCTGCTGAGAATTTCCAGAAATTCCAAGATAAAGGTTGGTTGGTTCAAGACGATAAGGAGAACTACTATATCTATGCACAGACAATGAACGGCAAGACCCAATATGGACTCGTCGTATGTGCATACGTGAATGATTATCTGAACGGTGTCATCAAGAAGCATGAACTGACTCGTCGCGACAAGGAAGAAGACCGCATGAAGCACGTGCGTGTCAACAATGCCAACATCGAGCCGGTGTTCTTTGCATATCCAGATAATGCAGAGCTGGATGCTATCGTGGCACGTTATACGGCAAAAGAACCTGTCTATGACTTCATCGCTCCGATTGATGGCTTCGGTCACAAGTTCTGGGTCATTGACAAGGAAGAAGACATTCAAGCTATCACGAAGGCGTTTGCTGCCATGCCGGCATTGTACATCGCTGACGGACATCACCGCTCGGCTGCGGCTGCCTTGGTGGGTGCTGAAAAGGCTAAGCAGAATCCCAATCACCGCGGTGATGAGGAGTATAACTACTTCATGGCTGTATGCTTCCCCGCAAACCAACTGACTATCATTGACTATAACCGCGTGGTGAAAGACTTGAACGGCCTGACCGCAGCACAGTTCCTTGACGCATTGCGTGAGAACTTCATCGTAGAAGACAAAGGCACGGAAGAATATCGTCCGAACAAGCTGCACAACTTCTCCCTCTATCTGGAAGGAAGGTGGTATAGCTTGACTGCTAAAGAAGGCACGTATGACGACAACGACCCCATCGGCGTGCTCGATGTGACTATCTCGTCCAACTTGATTCTCGACAAGATTCTCGGCATCAAAGACCTTCGCTCTGACAAGCGTATCGACTTCGTGGGCGGTATCCGCGGATTGGGCGAACTGAAACGTCGCGTCGACAGCGGAGAGATGAAGGTTGCCTTGGCACTCTATCCTGTCACCATGAAACAAATCATGGACATCGCCGACACGGGCAACATCATGCCGCCGAAGACCACATGGTTTGAACCGAAGCTTCGCTCCGGACTTATCATCCACAAGCTGAGCTAAAGTTCTTCTTATTATAGCATAAGAAAGCCGTCCTTTGGAAACAGTCGTTTCGGAAGGACGGCTTTTTCCTGACTTCGTCACTATAAAAACATCAAATTTATAATATATTGATAGATAATGTTTTGTAACTTTGCATACCCTGA
>JACJJM010000046.1 GCA_016900015.1 Phocaeicola coprophilus
AATGAAAGATCTGCCTTATTCCACACTCTGATGTTGAAACTTTATGCAAAAGTATAACGATTAAATAATATACAATGAAAGAGTCGTAAGAGTGTCTCTTTGCTCATTCTCTTGCCGTGTGTGAACGGTGTTCCCTTCCGTGGGCGCAGGCTGCATTTCCCGAAGGGGGATGATGCGACACGGCCCTCCGCTCATGCGCTCCTTTCGGGCAGACGCATGAGGAGGGCCGTGCAGGCTGGATGCGGACAGGCGCGGGGCAGGGTCAGAGGCAGGTGCGTATGCGGTGCAGGGCTTCCTCGCAGTCTTCGCGCCGCCCGAAAGCCGTCAGGCGGACATATCCCTCGCCGCTCGGGCCGAAGCCGACGCCGGGTGTGGTGACGACGCCTGCCTCGTAGAGAAGTCGGTCGAACAGACGCCAAGAGGTCGCGCCGCCGGGCGCTTTCAGCCAGATGTAGGGCGCGTTGACCCCGCCGTAGACCGTGAGGTCCATCGCGGAGAGCCCTTCGCGCAGGAGGCGGGCATTGGCCATGTAGTAGTCGATGGTCGCACGCACTTGAGCTTGTCCTTCAGGGGAATAGACTGCCTCAGCGCCGCGTTGCGTGATGTAGCTCGTGCCGTTGAATTTGGTGCATTGGCGGCGGTTCCAGAGGGGATTGAGCGGGATTCGCCGTCCTTCGATGTCGGCGGCAGTCACTTCCTTGGGGATGACCGTGTAGCCGCAGCGCACGCCGGTGAAGCCTGCCGTCTTGGAGAAGCTGCGTATCTCGATGGCCACCTTCTTCGCTCCGCGTATCTCGTAGATGGAGTGGGGGACGTCCGGTTCGGTGATATAGGCCTCGTAGGCGGCGTCGAAGACGATGAGCGTGTCGTTGGCCAGGGCGTAGTCGACCCATCGCTTGAGCTGTTCGTGGGTGAGTGTCGTGCCGGTGGGGTTGTTCGGGTAGCAGAGGTAGAGGAGGTCGACGCGGTGGTCGGGAATATCGGGGACGAAGCCGTTGGCCTCCGTGGCGGGGAGGTAGGTGACGTTGCTCCATTTGCCGCTGTCGTCGAGCGTGCCGGAGCGTCCGCACATGATGTTGCTGTCGACGTAGACGGGATAGACGGGGTCGGTGATGCCCATGCTGTTGTCCCACCGGAGGAGTTCGCCGATGTTGCCCGTGTCGCTCTTGGCTCCGTCGCTGATGAACACCTCCGAGGGGCTGAGGCTGATGCCCCGCGGTTGGAAGTCGTGTTTGAGGATGGCTTCGATGAGGAAGTCGTAACCCTGTTCCGGTCCGTATCCGCGGAAGGTCCGTGCGTCGGCCATGTCGTCGACGGCCCGGTGCATGGCTTCGATGCAGGCCGGCGGCAGTGGCTGTGTGACGTCGCCGATGCCCAGGGAGATGACTTGTTGCCGCGGGTGGGTCACCTTGAAGGAATTCACCCGTTTGGCGATGTCGGAGAACAGGTAGTTCCCCGGGAGTTTCAAGAAGTGTTCGTTTACTAATGCCATAGGATTCAGAGTTTATGTTGTTGCGTTAAAGTTCGATTTCCCCGTCGAAGACCTTCGTGGCCGGCCCTGTCATGAGCATGTGTGCGTCGTTTCTGCGCCAGTGCAGGCGGAGCGTACCTCCGTCCATGACGACGTCGGCGGCGCGTTCGCATCGTCCGGTGGCGACGGCTGCGGCGACCGTGGCACAAGCTCCCGTGCCGCAGGCCTGTGTGATGCCCGAGCCTCGTTCCCACACCCTCATGCGGATGCGCCCTTCACCGGTGACTTGGGCAAATTCGACGTTGACCCGGTCGGGGAAGAGGGGATGGCGTTCGAGGCGTGGCCCGATGGCGGGCAGGTCGACCTGCATGACGTCGTCGACGAAGATGACCAGGTGTGGGTTGCCCATCGACACGGCCGTGCCCTCTGTGTAGGGCGTGAAGCCGTCGCCCAGCTCCACGGGGTGTATGCTGTCCGGTATGCCCATGTCGACGGTGACGGATTGCACCGTATGGGCCGGGCCGACCTGGAGCTGCAGGTGTTTGACGCCTGACAGTGTGTCGAGCGTGATGTCTGTCCGGTCTGTCAGTCCGTATTCGTAGAGATATTTGCCAATGCAGCGGCTGGCATTCCCGCACATCTTGGCTTCCGAACCGTCGGCATTGAAGATGCGCATGCTAAAGTCTGCCTTTTCAGACGTGCCGATGAGCACGAGGCCGTCGCTTCCGATGCCCGTATGGGGTCGGCTCCATTGGATAGCAGCCTCTTCCGGATGTTCTATAGGATATAGCATGGTGTTGACATAAATGTAGTCATTGCCTGCTCCGTGCATTTTTGTGAATTTGATTTTCATGAGATAGCTTTCGTTTTTTATATTAAAAAGGGCGTGCTGCTTTCAATCGGTCACAAAAATACATAGTAGTGCTTAGAATTCAAATTTCATGCATTATTAAATAACTTTATTTGCTTCTGTTTTTATAGTTTTTTATAATATGGCGGGTTTGATTAGGCTGTTTGAAAGGAATATGTGGTAAATACTGTTAATTAGTAAGATGTGGTACGGATTCGCTTCTTCTGTTCTGAGGGGCATATTGTGTCCGAAACTTATCAGAAAGCAAAGAGACACTGCCATCTTGTCACAAAGGCTGTCATATATTTCGTGCCTGAAGGATTGTTTGCTGCCTATATATACCTTAATAATATAGATGCTGTCTATTTTTTATATGCTTGGCCTCTTTGGCACACGGTTTGCTTTATCCTATGCGAAGCGTTGCTTCAAAGATGAATTAACTCGAATAATAATAAATAAAAAAGATACAATTATGGGAAAGATTATTGGTATTGACTTAGGAACTACAAACTCATGTGTTGCCGTATTTGAAGGTAACGAACCTGTAGTAATCGCCAACAGTGAAGGCAAACGCACCACTCCTTCTGTGGTAGGCTTTGTCGATGGCGGCGAACGTAAAATCGGTGACCCTGCCAAGCGTCAGGCTATCACGAACCCGACTCGTACGGTTTATTCCATCAAGCGTTTTATGGGTGAGACTTATGATCAGGTTCAAAAGGAAATCGACCGCGTGCCCTACAAAGTCGTAAGAGGCGATAACAATACGCCGCGTGTGGATATAGACGGCCGCCTGTATACGCCGCAGGAGATTTCAGCCATGATTCTGCAGAAGATGAAGAAGACGGCTGAGGATTATCTGGGTCAGGAAGTGACGGAAGCCGTCATCACCGTGCCGGCATACTTCTCAGACTCTCAACGTCAGGCTACGAAGGAAGCCGGACAGATTGCCGGTCTGGATGTGAAACGTATCGTGAACGAACCGACTGCTGCAGCTTTGGCTTACGGCGTCGATAAGGCCAACAAAGACATGAAGATAGCTGTCTTCGACCTTGGTGGTGGTACGTTTGATATTTCTATCCTTGATTTCGGTGGAGGTGTGTTTGAAGTGAAATCGACGAATGGTAATACTCACTTGGGTGGTGATGATTTCGACCAAGTGATTATCGATTGGTTGGTTCAGGAGTTTAAAAACGATGAAGGCGCAGATCTGACAACAGACCCGATGGCTATGCAACGTCTGAAGGAGGCTGCTGAAAAAGCTAAGATTGAGTTGTCTTCTTCCACTACAACGGAAATCAACTTGCCGTACATCATGCCTGTGGGTGGTGTGCCCAAGCACTTGGTTAAGACATTGACTCGTGCAAAATTTGAGGCTTTGGCTCACAGTCTGATTCAAGCTTGTTTGGAACCGTGTAAGAAAGCCATTAGCGATGCCGGTTTGACGACTTCAGACATTGACGAGGTCATCTTGGTTGGTGGTTCATCACGTATCCCGGCTGTTCAAAAGTTGGTTGAAGATTTCTTTGGCAAAGTACCTTCTAAAGGTGTAAACCCGGATGAAGTAGTGGCCATTGGCGCAGCTATCCAAGGTGCAGTGTTGACAAATGAAATCAAGGATGTCGTTTTGCTTGATGTGACCCCGTTAACATTGGGTATTGAGACGATGGGTGGTGTGATGACTAAATTGATTGATGCCAACACGACCATTCCGTGCAAGAAGAGCGAAATATTCTCGACGGCAGCTGACAACCAGACCGAAGTGACCATCCACGTATTGCAGGGTGAACGCCCGATGGCAGCTCAGAATAAGTCAATCGGTCAGTTTAATCTGACGGGTATAGCTCCGGCTCGCCGTGGCGTACCTCAAATCGAGGTAACATTCGATATTGATGCAAACGGAATCCTGAAGGTTTCCGCTAAGGACAAAGCAACGGGCAAAGAACAAGCAATCCGTATTGAGGCTTCTTCCGGTTTGAGCAAAGACGAAATCGAACGTATGAAAGCTGAGGCTCAGGCTAATGCTGAGGCTGATAAAAAAGAGCGTGAGAAAGTGGACAAGTTGAACCAAGCAGACAGCATGATTTTCACTACAGAAAATCAACTGAAAGACTTGGGTGACAAACTTCCGGCAGATAAGAAAGCTCCGATTGAAGCAGCTTTGAACAAGTTGAAAGATGCTCATAAAGCTCAGGATGTTTCAGCCTGTGATGCAGCAATGAGTGAACTGAACGCAGCCTTCCAAGCTGCAAGCGCTGAAATGTATGCACAAAGTGGTGCACAAGGCGGTGCTCAAAATGCTCAAAGTTCAAGTTCTAATGCAGGCCAGAGTGGAAACAATGGTGGCGACAATGTGCAGGATGCGGACTTTGAGGAAGTGAAATAGACTTAGATAATCAACAATAATTATCGGAAACCAAATCCGTGTAGCTCAACGAGTTACACGGATTTGTCATTTTAAGGGGTTTGGAGTTTGTTATCAATTCCTATCGATTTCTATCCAAGACATGTTCCATATTTGTACCGCGACAAAAAAGTCGTAAACAAGCGACTAAAATATACTTATAAATAACAAACATTAAATTAGTTCAGAATTATGCCAGGTATTGCATTAGAAATCAGACGGAAATGCAAAGTGTGTGGGAAAGTCTTCATTGCGAAGACACTTGACTCACAATTTTGCTGCAAGCGTTGTGGTGACGTATTCCGTAAACGACAACTCGACGCAAAGAAAAGAGAAGAAACTTTGTCTCGTATCATCCTTCAAATTCCAGATGCCAGAGAATACATCTCGGTCAAGGAAGCTGTTGCTATCTTTGGAGTTGAACGAGACACCATCTACAGGCTTATTAGGAAAGGAAGAATCCCAGCTATAAACCTTGGAACTCGTCTTACAAGAATCAAACGTGAGGATTTGGAGAAGCTTATTCCCACGCGCGATACCATTAAAGCAGAAAAGGCCAAACCTATACCCAAACTATACAATCTCGAACCTGAGAATTGCTATACAGTTGGAGAGATCTGCAAGAAGTATCACATCAACGATAGTTCCGTATGGGCCCATGTTCGCAAATACTCTATCCCATCAAGACAGATAGGCAACTTTGTCTATATACCCAAAGAAGAAATTGATAACCTCTATAAATCAGACGTAAAATGAAGAAAGCAATGCTCCACACCAAGGTGTCCGTCAAACTCCGCAAATCAGAGTTACGTGACGAATGGTATCTTTACCTTGAAGCTTATCCTGTGTTCAAACCAGGCCATGACAAGCCTTGTCGCGAACGCGAGTACCTAAACCGTATTATCACCACTCCTATGTGGGATAAGACTCGTCCTGCCCGTATAGATAAGGATGGTATCCAGACCTATAAACCCAAACGGGATATGAATGGCATCATCATCTGCCGCTCAAAGACAGACCGTGAGACATGTATCTTTGCTGACAATGTGCGTAATCTCCGTCAACATGAATACGATAGTGCAGAACTCTACACCGACACAGACCAAGAAATGGTTGAGAAGAAGACCAAAGGACAAGTAAACTTCATCGATTATTTTGCAAAAGTCACTGAAACCAGACACAAGAAAAGTTCTAAGTCTATCATCGTCAATTGGAACAGAGTGCAGGAACTCATGAAGATCTACACGGAAGGCAAACCGCTTCCATTCTCAAAAATCGACCTACGACTTATAGATAGTTTCAAGACGTTCTTGCTGACAGCTCCACAAGGAGGTGGTAAGTCTGGTATCATTTCTCAAAACACGGCATCCACCTATTTCTCCATTTTCAAGGCAGCAGTACATCAAGCGTTTATTGACGGCTATCTTGATGTTGACCTTGCTGCAAAAGTAAAGGGCGTACCTGAAGAAGAAAGTCGTCGAGAATATTTGACTATTGAAGAACTAAATCTTCTTGCTGCTACACCTTGTAACTATCCTATGCTTAAGAAAGCTGCCTTTTTCAGCGCGTTGACTGGACTTCGACATTGCGACATCCGAAAGATGACATGGCAGGAGTTGTCAAAGGAAGGAGACCACTACCGCATCAACTTCACTCAAAAGAAGATAGGAGGCGTTGAGTATATGCCTATATCAGAGCAAGCCTATCTCATCTGTGGAGAACCTCAGGAACCAGACAGACTCGTATTCGAGGGATTACAAGACCCGTCTTACATCAATCGGCCTGTCAAGGTATGGGTTGAAGCTGCTGGCATCAAGAAACACATCACGTTCCACTGCTTTAGGCATTCAGTGTATCTCAGCTAATTGAAAATCAGGAATTTATCAATTTTTTCAACTTAAAAGGTAACGATTTAGAAACGAGCGAAATTCTGTATTCTGTCTTGTTTTGCATCATTGACAAAGAACGTGTATTTTATCTGCAAAGATAAGATATTAATTCAAAATACAAAATATACTTATTTAATAAATACCATAAACATATTGAGTTCCATTAATTTTTTGTACCTTTGTTAAAGGTTAAGGACTAAAATATTATATGATAATAAAGAAGATAAAATTGACATCTTTATTTGTCAATACTGAAAATTATAGATTTGAACCCCTTTCGTCACAGAAAGAAGCTATAGATAAAATGATTGAGGATCAAGAGGACAAATTGTATTCTCTTGCAGATGATATTGTTACTAATGAACTTAGTCCAGTGGATTTAATCATGGTAACACCAAGTGAAGATGTCAATAAATATATAGTTCTTGAAGGTAATAGACGAATCACTTCACTCAAACTATTAAATAATCCGACTTTAATAGATGATAAGTATTCATCTTTAAGAAAACGGTTTCAGAAACTCCAAAAAGAACACCCTGATGCAATTTTAAACTTAAAAAGTATTGATTGTGCTGTGTTTGATAATCCTACAGAAGCTGACATTTGGATAAAGCGCAAACATTCAGGAGAGCTCAATGGTATAGGTACCGTAACTTGGAACTCACAGCAAAAACAAAGATTTGAAGAAAAAACAGAAGGAAAATCATCTATTCCATTGCAAATTATAGGTTTGCTTAAGTCTCATCCCATGGTACCTAATAAACTAAAGGAAGCACTGCCAAAACTTAACATTACAAATTTGCAACGTTTAATGTCAGATCCATATGTTAGAGAGCATATGGGGTTAAGCATTAATAATGGAATATTGACATCCAATATTCAGGTTGATGAAGTTGTAAAAGGACTCATTAAAATAGTCACTGACATTTTAAATCCGACATTTAAAGTTGCGGATATCTATAATAGAGAGAAAAGGAAACAATATATTGATAACTTTGAAAATAGTCAGAAACCAGACTTGACAAAGGAAGAGCCTGTACAATGGAATTTTCAAGATATAGTAAATAGTGATGGTAATATTCCCCAAAATGAGGACAAGAGCATAAATAAAAAAGATACTTCTAAGAAAAATAAGCAAAGGATTAATTTAATTCCGAAGTCTGTAGCTTTACATATTGAAAATCCAAAGATTAATAAAATATTTGAGGAGCTAAAACATATTCAGGTAAAGACATGTCCCAATGCCTCGTCTGTACTTTTGAGAGTATTTTTAGAATTATCAGTTGACGCCTATCTAGAAAAATATAATTTAGTTGTAAACAATGCACTAACAGCAAGTTCCTCTAAAGAGAGTTTGCAAGGCAAAGTTGGTAAAGTTTTAAACCATATGACTCAACAAGGAACAATGAATAATGATATATCCAAAGGAATAAGAGCGGAGATTAATGATAAGAACTCCGTCTTATCAATTGAGTCATTAAATGCATATGTTCATAATGAGTTCTTTTATCCCAAAGCTGATAATTTAATTGTTGGTTGGGACAATATAGAAACTTTCTTTATTCAATTGTGGAATGCTATAAATAATGAGTAATGATATGGAATTTTTATCACCTTTAAGATATCCTGGAGGTAAAGCTAAAGTAAGCGATTTTGTACAATGCTTAATAAAAGAAAATGCATTACTCGATGGAATATATGTTGAGCCTTATGTTGGAGGTGGGTCTGTCGCTTTATCTTTACTTTTTAACGAATATGTTAAAGACATTTATATCAATGATAAAGATATTGCAATATATGCGTTCTGGCATAGTGTACTTTATGAGCCTGAGGCTCTTTGTAAATTAATAAAAGACACTCCTGTTACAGTCGAAACTTGGTTTAAATTACGTGATTATCAAGACAAAAAAGATAATGTTGATTTGCTACATTTAGGATTTTCTACCTTTTTCCTAAATAGGACAAATCGTTCTGGAATTTTAAAGGCTGGAGTTATTGGAGGGTATGAGCAAACTGGGAATTACAAGATTGATGCAAGATTTAATAAAGAAGACCTCATAAAAAGGATTGAACGAATAGCGGATTATGCCGATAGGATTCATTTAACAAATGAAGACGCTGTTTCTCTAGTGCGACGATTAAATTCGCTTTTGCCCCCGAATACCCTTTTTTATCTAGATCCACCATATTACATTAAAGGTAAAGGATTATACATGAATTATTATAATGATCAAGATCATCAGAAAATTGCTAATGTTGTTAGTGAAATAAATAATTATAAGTGGATTATCTCTTATGATAATGTACCGTTTATAACTAATTTATATTCAAAATATAGACAAAAAATATTTGAACTAAACTATAGTGCAAGCAATTCAGGTAAAGGAGAAGAAATAATGATATTTTGTGATAACATCATCATACCAAATCATAAATTATTTAATTATTCGGAATGAAAATAACAAAAATTCATATAGAAAAGTTTCGCGGGTTTAAAAATGAGAATTTAAGTTTAGGTTCACTCCTGACTGGAATTGCAGGTCAAAACGGAACTCAGAAATCCACTCTTTTGGGAATTATAACTCAAACTTTTACCTTAAAAGAAAATGACCCTATGAGAGCTGAAAAACCTTTGTGTGGAGGTAGTTATATATCTGCATTTAAAGATAAATTTAGATTATCTCCAGTTTTTGATAAGCCAAAGGATCATGAATGGACAATATCATTTGATAGTGGAATAGCTGATTTTACAGTTGAAAGTATTAAACGGTCTGGCTCCCCTAATGTTCGTTTCTGGAAAAAAGGAGCTAGAAAAGAAGGAGATGGTTATTTATCTTTTCCAACTATCTTTTTAAGTTTAAAGCGTTTAGTTCCAACGGCTGAGGAAGTGAAAGTTTTAACTGATGACACACTTTTAACAGCAGAAGAATTAGAGGAATTTAAACTATTACATAATAAGATATTGATCACCCAAACTCCTATATCTTCTGCTACAGCAATTACATCAAAAAACAAACGGTCTTTAGGAGTATCAACTAATTTGTATGATTGGAATCAAAACTCAATGGGGCAAGATAATCTTGGTAAAATAATTTTGGCTTTATTTTCATTTAAAAGATTAAAAGACAAATACCCAGGACAATATAAGGGGGGAATTTTGGCTATTGATGAATTGGATGCTACTATGTACCCAGCTTCACAAGTAGAGCTATTGAAAGTCTTACGAAAATATGCATATAAACTTAAATTACAAATTCTGTTTACAACACATTCGATGTCTCTTTTAAAAGCTATGGATGCCTTAATAAAGGAGACTAATAAAAAGAATGAAACAGCTAATCAATTGAAAATTATATATTTAAAAAGAGTTGATGAGAATATAGAAATTAAACAAGATATTGATTTTGATAGTATCCAATTAGATTTAAATGTCATAGCTGAAGGTTGTCAACGTCCCAAAAGTAAAGTTACCGTATATACAGAGGATAAAGAAAATATTTTATTTGCCAAATCCATCCTAA
Organism: Phocaeicola coprophilus; assembly: GCA_016900015.1. Lineage (GTDB taxonomy): Bacteria > Bacteroidota > Bacteroidia > Bacteroidales > Bacteroidaceae > Phocaeicola_A. The sequence goes on from JACJJM010000046.1 coordinate 10,133, forward strand.
AGACGAAAGCACGTATTCTTAATTTTGTAGACATAACAATGTCTTGTTCTATGTTGATAGACCTTGTCAATAAGAAAGTTCCTGCATTTAGGAGTCCTTATTCTATTGTAATACTTGATGGTGATATTAAAGTGGATAAGTCAAATCTAAAAAAATTAAAAGACGCAGATAATGTGTTAATATTACCAGGTGATAGTTCTCCAGAACGATTGATTGCAAATTATTTATACAATCTTTCAGATGCTGATTCTTTATGGAAAACAGTAGCAAATGGATATACAAAACAGGTTTGTTTTAGAGATTTCTCATTTGAACAAATAAATGCTTCTGGAGAATATGGGCGGCAGTGTGCAAAAAAATGGTTTAATGAGCAATTACATTATTGGGGACGAAATGGAATTAAAGTTTTAAATCCTTATTTAGCGTCTATAAAACAAGATTGTGACATTTTTAAATCTAAATTTGATGATATGATAAAAAAATATATTCATGATTGATATAATTTTTTGGATATAGGGCAAAATTAAATTTACCTTCCTATATCCATATCTGATTTTCATTAAATGTATATTAATCAATCATTTCCTTTCAATGCTAAAACATTATGTATGTGTAGCTGATTCTTGTCATCAATATCAAACAATTTATAAAGTTGGGTATTGATATCATCGCTATAATCAATAACTCCATTTCTATCTGAATAATCTAATAGGTCTGGAACTTTCTTCGCTAATGAAGTAAGCGATTCGTCTGTAAGCAAAAATGCAAAGCGAATAATTTCACTCGTAGCATATCTGAAAAAATTTTGAGCTTCTTTTTCTGTCTCGAAAGTTTTTAATGCCACACGTGAACGTCCAAATGCGCTATGATTATCAACAATAGCTATTTGGTTGCTACGCTTTTGTCCTCCAGCGTTAGCGCTGGAAACAATTACTTTCCATTTATTCAAATATTCACTTCCAGATGTTATGACATTTTTATTAGCAATATACCAACGAGCTCTTCCACTTTTACCTGCTTTGTCATTAGTAAAAAGTTTTATTTCTGTTTGGGGATCATAATAATCGTAAGCATTCGAAGAAATGCACCTTTTACACTTTGAGGTTTGGTTGTAGCTTTGCGGCAGTGAATACAATCAAACCT
>JACJJM010000047.1 GCA_016900015.1 Phocaeicola coprophilus
GTGAACATGGACAAGCGCATCAACGGTTACCACTACGGCTATGGCAAGTATGGCCATTACGGTCACTATGGCTATGGAAATGCGTATGGTTATGAGCCTTGTGGAAAGAGGTGAAATATTGATATATGGAATAAAAGATATACTTTTATATGTGTGGATAATAAGAAGCTGGCTGTTTATTTTACATTTTAGAGAATTATAATGGATACAATCTTTTATTATTGTAGGATAAGTTTTTAAGGTATTGATGATTTAATTTTTCTGACCTTTATTATATGTAATGCATTTTTAACCCTAATAAGTAATATACAACGTTATATTATGCCTAGACTATGTGAAAAAAAGAAGTGTACAGGATGTGCATCATGTCTATCAGTATGTCGTCATAATGCAATAACCTTTACAGTTGATGAATATGGCTTTTCATATCCAGTTGTAAATGAAGTAAAATGTGTAAACTGTAAACATTGTGAACGAAAATGTCCTGTTCTTAATAAGCAAGAGTATCATACTCCTACAATGACTTATGCTTGTTACGTAAATGATAAAAACGAGCGTTTAATGAGTTCTTCAGGAGGGATTGCTACGGTGCTGGCAACATATTTTATAAAAAGGAAAGGAGTGGTATATGGATGTGCATTTGTACCACCTATGCAGGTGAAACATATTAGATGTACAACTTTAGATGATATACAAAAACTGCGAGGCTCAAAATATGTGCAAAGTGACGTAAGTGAAATATTACCATGTTTAGAAAATGATTTGAGGCAGGGCAAGGAAGTACTTTTTATAGGAACTCCATGCCAAATTGCTGGAGTAATTTCTAATTTTGGTCAATTTAAAAATCTAACAACAGTGGACTTAGTATGTCATGGAGTACCGTCTATGCAATTTTTATGTGATACGTTGCCTAAAAAAATTTGTAAGGGCCTCAAAGATGAGATAGGGTTTCGTATTAATACAAATTATCATTTGTTTTTAAGAAGAAATGGTTCGATAATATATGAACGCGCCCTGAGTAAGGACCTGTTTTTTAAAGGCTTTTTTACTGGAATCCTTTTCAGACCTTCATGTTTTACTTGCTTATATGCGACACCGAAAAGAGTTTCTGATATTACAATTGGTGATTTTTGGGGATTAAAATCTAATAAAATATTGGATATTAATAATGGTGTTTCTTTAACGCTTGTAAATACAGAAAAAGGGACTGAGATATTTGAATGTGTTAAAGATAAATTGGTATATGAGCAACATTCATTAGATGAAGCAATAAAAGATAATGCTCAATTATCATCTCCATTTAGAAGAAGTTACAGAGAAGTATTATTTAAAAAACTATATCCTAAGGTTGGCTATTTGGCAGCTATATGGAGTATTATGCCAGATAGGCTAATTGGAACTAGAATGAAAGCATTTTTAAAAGATAGATTATGAAAATAAGAAATATTACATGTCACAATGTTTTTAATTATGGTGCATCGCTTCAGGCTTATGCTTTGGCTGCATATCTTAGAAGTTTGGGGCATGATGTTAAAGTAATTGATTATATGCCACCATATATTCGAAAAAATCTTGGATTGTTTGCAATAAGCCCTAAATATAAGCGAAATATATTCATAGCTTTTGCTTTTTATTGTTATGTGGTACCGATTAGAATTGTGCAAAAAAAGGCAAGATTAAAGTTTAAATCATTTCTTGATTCATACGTAGACATGACTCAGCGTTATAATACATATGATGAACTTAAAAATAATCCACCAGAGAGTGATATATATTTTTGTGGAAGTGATCAAATATGGAATACAAATATAGGAAATGGACTTGATCCTGCATTTTATTTAGATTTCGCTCCAAATGAAAAAGTGAGAGCTTCATATGCCGCAAGTTTTTCAATATCAGACATTCCTACGGAATATGTAAGTTTTGTGAAAGGGATGTTAGCAAAAATGAATTTTATATCGGTAAGAGAAAAAACAGGTCTGAGTATACTGAATAGTTTAGGAATAAACTCTGGAACTCATGTTTTGGATCCTGTGTTTTTACTTAATAAGGAGCATTGGTTAAGCATGACATATGTACCTAAATATGAAAACTATATATTGGTATATGATCAAGAAAATAGTAAATTGATTCGTGATATAGCAATCTCAATTTCAAATGACACAGGTAAGAAAATAGTTTCTTTAAAAGATTTATATCCGAGATATTGGGCTGATTATCAAGAGAAATATGCTGGGCCTATTGATTTTATAAGTTTAATAGCACATGCGGATATTGTGATAACAAATTCATTTCATTGTTGTGCTTTCTCATTAATAATGGAGCGTCAGTTTTATGTGATAAATCGAACACATCAAAAAGTAAATTCTAGAATGGTAGATTTGCTTTCAGCCTTGTCTATTTCAGATCGAATGATAATTGATGAATTAGGACTGAAGACTGCTGATGAAATAGATTATACGCTTGTGAATCCAATATTAGAAGATATGAGAATTATGTCTAAATCATATATTGACAAAGTTTTATCTTCCTGTTAGTGTAGAAGTTTTTATCAAATGAAGCATTCGAATAAAATAGTATTTAATACCATAATTCAATATATAAAAGTATTTATCAGTGCGATTATAACACTTTATACATCTCGGTTGGTTCTTGATGCTTTAGATGCAAGCAATTTCGGTATTTATAGTTTGGTTGGTGGCGTTGTTTCCATGTTGTCTTTTATTCAGGTAACAATCTCTACGACAACGCAAAGATTTCTTTCTTATTATCAGGCTAAAAATGATGAAACCAATCAGATAAAGTATTTTAATAGCAGTGTTCTTGTTCAATTATTCTTAGCTTTATTTCTTATAACAATTTTACTCTTAGTAAAAGACGTATTATTTGATCATATATTGAATATTCCTAGTGAACGCATATTCTCTGCTAAATTCGTTTATGATTGTATGCTAGTTTCACTATTCTTTAATATGATATCTTCATCATATTATGCCGCATTAATTGCTCACGAAAATATCTTGTATTCTACATTAGTTCAATTATTAGATGCCATTTTAAAACTTCCTGTGGCTATTTTATTATATTATATATCAAGTGATAAACTTGAATTTTTTGCAATGGGAATGTGTGTCATCTATGTAATAAATTTCTTGTTCTATTATTTATATTGTGTAGTTAAATATAATGAATGTAGACACTTCTCACTAACTGGTTGTTTTCAAAGAAATGCCATGAAGGATTTATTATCGTTTATGGGGTGGACTATATATGGCACGGGGTGTATAGTTTTAAGAAATCAGGGGTTTGCTATTGTTTTGAATCGTTTTCTTGGTGCAATAGCAAACTCTGCGTATGGAATAGCTTTGCAAATATCTGGACAGATGAATTTTCTTTCTAGTGCAATAATGATAGCTATACGCCCACAGATTGTAAGGTTAAGTAGCATAGGGAGCAAAGATAAAATGATGAGAATGGCTGAAATCTCTAGCAAGTTGTCATTTATGTTGCTATGTGTTATATCTATACCAACGATATTTAAGATGGATGTGTTATTAGGTTTATGGCTAAAAGAAGTACCGGAATATACTGTTTTGTTTTGTCGGCTTATTCTTATTGATTTGCTATTAGATGCATTGACTATAGGCTTGGTTGAAGCAAATAGGGCAAATGGTAATATACGAAATTTTACAATAGTCACTTACAGTGTAAGATTGCTTGCGATTCCTATGGCCTATATGTTACTAGAATATAATTCAAAGGATGTTGTTGCACCTTTTCTTTCGTTGCTTTTGTTTATCTTTTTAGGAGCTATTAGTCGTTTTTACTTTTTTAGGAAAGAGTCTTATTTTTCTGTGCATTCATTTATTAAGAAAGTATTTATAAAAGAGCTCCCGGCATTAATTGTAACAATACTATTTGCTTATTTGATTCAGGATATTAATTGGGTAGTATTTTTTATTCTAACAATGTTTGTTTTTACGGTATCATTCTATTATACAGGTTTATGTATAGATGAAAAAAGTATAATAAAAGCATTGTTTGCTAAAATGATTTTTAAACATAAGAACAATGGTTGATATAATAATTCCAGTTTACAACGTTGCGCCATATTTAAGAGAGTGTTTGGACTCAGTACTAAAACAAACTTATAAGGATATTCATATGATAATCATTGATGATGGTAGTACAGATGGTTCGGCTTTGATTTGTGATGAATATATGAAGTATCCTAATGTTACGGTTCATCATCAGTGTAATAGTGGTATATCTATAACAAGGAATAAAGGATTAGCTTTATCTCATAGTGATTATGTTATGTTTTTGGATTCAGATGATTGGATGGAACCAGAAACAGTAGAATCTTTAATGTCGCTGTTGAAAAGTAGTTGTGCAGATATCGCTTGTTGTAGGTTCTATTTTGAATATGAACAAAAAAGAGTTTCATCTTGTATCCAGACCGGAAATGTTAACTTATATGGTTCAGAGTCTGCATTGAAGGTTCTTTTTGCAATGAAAGCAATAAGATTTGCACCATGGGGAAAATTGTATAAGAGAGAAATCTTTGATGGAATTCAGTTTCCTGCCCATAAAATACATGAAGATATTCCTGTAATGGTAGAACTATTGCTAAGAGCGAATTCTGTAGTTACTATAGAAAAGGCCTATATTCATTATAGGCAACAGCCGGGATCTCTTTCGCGTGATGAATATAATGAAAAGCATCGGGCATTATATGATTTTATGTTGGCAAATCGTGAAATAATTAATAAATATCCATCCTTGCAAGACGCTTATAATGCTTGCTTTTTTACAGCCATTAAAGATTTATTGTCCTTGTTTAAATCAAAGGTAATAAAAGAGAAATATAGAGATGATTATCAATTGTATTATTCAATTTTGAAAGATAATGTTTTTTGTATATTCTCAAATTCAGAATTGAGTTTGAGAAGTAAATTATCTATTATCTCTGTCTTATTTCCATTTAGAAATTTGATTAAGAAGTGTTTTCTTGTAATGAAATGAAATTATTTGTTATTTTCATATCTATTATTTTGCTAGCCTTAGGATTTAAATACATTGATGGGTATTTTTTCTTATATAGTGTATTTATTTTGTTAACAGCAAGGATACTTTGGCATTTCTGTAATGTTAAAGATATAAGAAGGAATATATTATATGTTTTTGTTTTCTCGGGTTGGATTATATACACAGGCTTAGGTTTTGTAAGACAAGGTTACATGGCGCAACAAAGTATGGCATCCGAAGCCAATAATAATTTATTTCTAATCTATCTTGTATATATATTATCAACATTGTTGTTGTTTATGCCTATAAAATATATGCAGGATAAGAAAATTAAAGGCTTTGGAAGAGTTGTAAATCAATTGATGCCTGATAATAAGTGTGTCTTTTTGTTGATATTTGCAAGTATTGGCTTGAGTGTTTTTCAAATATATTTAGCTGGGGGCTGGCATAATTTTGTTTATGCAGCTTATGGGCAGAAAACGGATTCTTCTTATCTTACTTTTTTTAATTTGTTTTCTGGCATAGCTACTAATACGCTCTATTTGATTTTGCCGGTTTTATGTTTTTATACCAAATCGAGTATAAAGATTTTAGCAGTTGTCTATTTTATATTTAGCATTGTTATGGGCAGTATTAATGGCTCTTCTTTGTCTATATTTAATCCGTTATTGGCATTATTTACGTTTAAATACCTTACAACGCATGATAGCTATAAGAAGCGCAAGTTGAAAAAATATTTTGTGATGGCATTAATTGCTGGTGTTGTAGGGGGGATTTTAATAAGGCAGAACCGTTCGGATAATGAGAATTTCTCATTCAATGTGTTAGATAATGCAATGGAGGATGTATTAATGTCTTCGACATTTGATAATATTACTAATTTGCAGAAAATTTTAGATTTATCTCCTCAAGGTAGTATTGGACAATTCATTTATCCTTATGTAAATTATTTGCCTCGTTCTGTTTTTCCTTGGAAACCAATGGAAATGGGGAGGATAATTTCGTATAAGTTTAAAGATATGGATGAGGATAAATTTATTGGTTTTTTACCAAGTCCTATAGGCGAATTTTATTACGATTTTGGGTTCTTAGGAGTAATTATAGGAATGTTATTCGTAGGTTTTGTATTGGGGTGGCTTCAAGAAAAAATGAATAGGACTTATAATTCTTCAATTCTATTGTGGGGATATTTTGTCGGATTATGTATATATTCAACAATATATTCTGGCTGGTATACAGGTTGTTTTATACGTTTTGTTAGATTATTTATTTTTATATTTTTGGTATATTGTTTGAACTATTTATTTAGATATAAGAAACACAGCTATGACATTCAAAGAATACATAAAACCTGACATAGAACGATGTGAATTTAGAAGTTCATTAAAAGCGTGGTGGAGGGTGAAATTTCTTCACGAGCATGAATATTCTATATGGAGATATATGTTATTTCTTAGGAAAGAAGAATTTTATGCTGTTCGAGCAGGAAAAGTAAATAGAATTATGTCTACTTATTATAGAATTAGGAAAAACTATTTAGGAGAAAAATTAGGTTTTACCATACATAAAAATGTTTTTGGACCAGGTCTTAGGATATGGCATTATGGTAATATTGTAGTTAATGCATATGCAAGAGTTGGTCGGAATTGCACGTTACATGGAGATAACTGCATTGGTAATGATGGTTTTGGGAGTAAATCTCCAAGAATTGGAGATAATGTTGATATTGGTGTAGGAGCAAAAATTATAGGTGATATCCAAATAGCTAGTAATGTTATAATAGGAGCAGGAGCTGTTGTGAATAAAGATTTCTTGGAAGAAAACATAGTTATTGCAGGGGTTCCAGCTAAGATTGTAAAAAGATTAAAGAGATAGCATAATTCTATTATGAGTACAATTACTTTCATCGCCCAATTTCCACCTCCTATTCATGGTTTATCTAAAGCGGTGGATACACTTTATCATTCTTATTTGAATCAAGGCTATAAGTTTGCGAGTATAGACCTTACGAACAATAAAGCTATATGCAAAACGCTTTGGAATATTTGGAGAAGTAAAAGTGATTTATATTATTTCACAATTTCGCAAACTCTAGGCGGAAATTGGCGCGATTTACTGATTCTTAAATTGTTGGAGTGGAAACATGCTAAATGCTTGATCCATTTGCATGGAGGATATTATCGCCGATTGGTTGATTATGATTGTGGGAAATGGCAACGCCGATTAAATTATCATGCAATCCGTCGGTTGGGAGGGTGTATAGTCCTGGGAAAGTCCTTACAATCCATTTTTGAAGGAATGATTGACAGTAAGAAGATATTTACTGTGCCCAATTGTGTAGATGCACAATATATGTTATCCTCATTGGAAGCCGAAAGTAAAGTAAAGGGTTTGACTGAAGGACAGGTGGTTAATGTTCTGTATTTAAGCAATTTTATTCCAACAAAAGGTTATCGTGAAGTACTCCAATTAGCATTAAAATGTAAGGATGAAAATAATATGTGTTTTCATTTTCATTTTGCTGGCAAATTCTTTGAAGAATCGGAAAAAATATATTTCGAGAATTACATAACAGAACATGATTTGAGTGCTTATGTAACTTATCATGGTATAGTAACTGGTAATAAGAAGAATGAATTATTGCGTAATTCACATGTTTTTATATTATTAACGAGATACCCGAATGAAGGTCAACCTATTTCAATTTTGGAAGCTATGGGAAATGCAATGTTGGTAATAACTACTAACCATGCAGGCATTCCCGATATTGTTTCTAATAAGGCAAATGGTTTAATGCTTGATAAGAATAACATTAATATCGAGGAAATATATTGTTATTTGGAAAATATTCGTAAAGATAGAAACAAATGGAAAGCAATAAGTGAACGTAATTATCATATGGTACTTCAATCTTATACAGAGGAACAATATATTAAAAGTATGGATAACGTGTTTAAGAAAATGCTGAATAATGAAAAACAAATGTGACCTCTCCTCTTTCTCTCCAAAAGACTTCGATAAAGGAACTGGAATTCTGAAACAAACTTTATGGTATTTTGTGAATGCTTTGCTGGTCCGTGCTTCTTGGAATCCATTCATGGGAATAAAGATAGTTTTGCTAAAGATGTTTGGAGCTAAAATAGGTAAAGGACTTGTCATTAAAAATAATGTATGCATCAAGTTTCCGTGGAAATTGACCTTAGGAGATAATGTTTGGTTAGGAGAGGGATGCTGGATTGACAATTTAGACAAAGTTACGATTGGAAACAATGTTTGCATTTCGCAAGGCGCGTTGTTATTAACCGGGAATCATGATTATACATCGAAATCATTTGATTATAGAAATGCTCCTATCATCGTGGAAGATGGTGCTTGGATAGGAGCAAAGGCTGTAGTTTGTCCTGGCGTGACGGTAAGAAGCCATGCGATATTGACTGTTGCATCCATTGTTACCAAAGAAATGGAGGCATACGGAATATATCAAGGGAACCCAGCAAAAATCATAAGAAAACGCATAATAAAATGAACTTATGAAAGTATCCATTATAACTTCTTGCTTCAACCGAGAAGCGACTATTGCCGACACGATTCGTAGCGTGTTGGCGCAAACATACTCTGATGTCGAGTATATCGTGATAGACGGGGCATCGACAGACGGTTCGCTGGCTGTCATTGAGCAATATAAGGACCGTATTGCAACCATTGTCTCTGAGCCTGATCATGGTATGTATGAAGGGGTCAACAAAGGACTTCGGCGTGCTACGGGAGACATTGTCGGGTTGATGCACTCGGATGACGTGTATTATTCACGTGACACGCTGGAACATATCGTGAATATGTTTGAGCAGACGGGAGTTGATTTGGTCTATGGAAACGGACTCTTTGTGGATGCTGACGACACGGCCAAAGTCGTGCGCAACTGGATTAGTGGGCGTTACAGCAAAAGCAAGATGCGCCGTGGCTGGTTGCCTTTGCATCCGACGGTCTATGTGCGGCGGGAGTGCCTGGAACGGTTGGGGTTATATGACGAAAGTTTTAAGATTGCGGCTGACTCCGATTGGCTAATACGCTACATGTATGAGGGCAATCTCCGGATAGCCTATCTGGATGAATATGTCGTGAAGATGCGTATGGGTGGTCTTTCGACTGACCCGGACAAGATGAAACAAAAGTGGGCGGAAGACTTACGCATGTATCGCCGGCATGGATTTTCCCCTTACTGGACGTTGTGTTGCAAGATTGCGTCGAAGATTCCTCAATTCATTTCCGCCAAGTTCGTAGGGCGCGGATAGTTCTCATTTTTTCCTTATGCCCATCAGTCGATAGAAGATTTTGGCTAACCAAGAGAGAGCATGTAAGAAATAGCGTTCAAATAGACTTTGTTTTTTCATCTTATTTTCGTTTGTAAATAATCTGGCTGTCATTTGACTATATGCCGTGTACATCCATTTTTTAGAGTTTAACCCAAATCGGTCATTAGACCGCTCAAAGATTTTTTTTCTTTCTGATGGAAAGCTCTTTGGGCATTTTGCCCGCTTCTGTCGGCGTCTTGCCTCCCGGCTTGCCTTGACGTAGCCCGCTACGCCTTCTGCAAGCCGAAAAGCAATCCGCAAGACATAAGCGGACAATCTACCCAAAGTCTAATGAACGATTTGGGTTTGATGGAATGATAAGTATCTCTGACGTTGCAAAAATACGAAAATTCTAATGCCGAGGGTGGCTCTAGGGCAAAGATGTAAGAAGCAAAAAAGAAATACAACACACGGCTTTTTCATTTAAAACAATATCCTCAATCGGCCTACATGTACTCAAATACATCTATAATCATGTCCAAACTACTTGTCGGGATGTTTGCGGATTCAATTAAAAAAATAGCGAGAACAAACAAGCCTTGAAGGGTGGGCGATCCGACCCTCCTTTTCGTCCGCGCACGGAGTACTATCCAGTGCTGTCCCAAAGAAATTATTAACAATCATCGTAACATTTTGAAATATTAGGTGTTATGAAGTAAAAAGGCGCGGGGTGCTTTTTGTG
>JACJJM010000048.1 GCA_016900015.1 Phocaeicola coprophilus
GCTTATGAAACGGCATCAACGTATCGCTCCATTGTTTGCTGATGAATTTTGGGGTACGCGTTGACGAAGTCAGGAGCAAAGCCATTGTTTCATGCGGACAACGGATTTACTTTGCAGGCAAAAAGAAGAACAAACAGTAAATATAATGAGTATGGAAGTAGTAATCATTTCAAAAAGCAAGTATGAAGAAATGGTCGGCAAGCTCAACCGCCTGTCCGACCGGGTGAATGAAATCCTCCGCAAGAGGGAAGGTAAACGGCTCAGCCGTTGGATGGACAACCAAGAGGTCTGCCAACAGTTGCGCATCAGCCCGCGAACCTTGCAGACGCTCCGCGATAACGGCACGCTGGCTTACTCGCAGATAGGGCACAAGATTTTCTACAAGCCGGAGGATGTGCAGCGCATCGTCCGGTTCGTGGAGGACAAACGCAAGGATGCAGCCTATCGTGGCTGTAGCATCTAATCAGACAATCAGAAGTACAACCACTAAATCCACTGTAAATTATGAACGACTTGATTCTTGCCGACCGTGAACTGGAGGTCGGCTTCATCGGAAGACTGGATGCCCTGTTTGATGGTATCGAAAGAATGGACGCGAGCCATAAGGCTTCGCCAAGTAACGAACAGTTCCTGACGGACAAGGAGGTGTCGGCATGGCTCAAGGTGAGCCGCCGCACCTTGCAGGACTACCGCAACAACGGCATGATTGCCTACTACCAGTTAGGCGGAAAAATACTGTACAAGGAATCGGACATCGAACGGATGGTGATGGGCGGGTATCGGAACGCCTATCGTCTGGAAACGTAAATCAGAACGTACAAAAACAAATGAAGCCGATGGCGACAAGTGAATTGTCTGACCATCGGCTTTCTTTGTGTAATATTATATCCTTATAGCTAACACGTACACCGTAAATTGGCTACGGACAGCGAAAAGAACAAATTTACAGGCTTTTCACGGCTTGCTGTGTATAGCCCTTTCCATGATGAACTTTCGGAAAGCCATTGCCTCGCGGCTTCGCAACCTGAACGCTACGGCAATCACCATTTCAAGGCTGTACACGTCATAGCAAATTCTGCCGTCCTGCCTGACGTGCCGCACTGTTTCCTCTTCCGCCAATTCGTTGTTCTTGTATATGGCAGCAATAACCTTGCGGATGTAGCAGCCGAACACATTGAACGCATCGTAGATTTCCTGCTGCGTCATCCAGACGGGAGCGGTCGGCATCGTGACCGCCCTGTTTTCAGTGATTGTGATTATTCCTCTTTCCATAGTCCTTACATCGCATTAGAAAGTACATTTCGTACATTGGTCATATCACGCAGAATGGAACTATCCAGCACACGCGCATAGTGTTGTGTCATTTTTATATTGGAGTGACCGAGCATCTTTGCCACATTCTCGATACTCACACCGTTGGCGAGGCAGACCGAGGTCGCATACGAGTGGCGGGCAACATGAGTGGTTAAATTCTTCTTTATCAGGCATAAATCGGCTATCTCTTTCAAATAGCTATGCATCTTCTGGTTGCAGGGGACAGGGAGCAATACCTTTTTCTTTTGGCACATCGGATGGTCGGTATACTTACGGAGAATTTCCAAAGGAATATCAAGCAAAGGAATGTTACACATATTCTTCGTCTTTTACCGTGGCTTGCGAATCCACAGATTGCCGTTTACATCTTCTACAATATGTTCGGGTGCCAGTTGCTGCACGTCAATGAACGCCAACCCAGTGAACGCTGCAAAGATGAATATATCACGCACAATTCGGATGCGCTCCAATGGAAAATCTTTGTGGTAAATGGTGAGCAGTTCATCCATTGTCAGGAACTCGCGGATAACTTCTTTTTCATGGAACTTGATGCCCACAAACGGGTCTTTGGTTATCCATTCGTTTGCCAAAGCGAGATTGGTTATCTTCTTCAGGCATTTCATGTAGCGGATAACGGTGTTCTGCTGGCAGGACTTTTCCGTTTTGAGGTAGAACTCAAAGGCACGAACCAACTCCCCATTGACTTCCGTCAGCGGCAAATCCTCTTTCCCATACTTCTGTTTGATAAGCTCTGCGAGATAGCGTTTGCAGCTTTCATAACGGCGGACGGTAATCAGCGCATAGTCTTTCCCCACGAGGGCGCGGCATTGGTCGTTATGTTCCTGTATGGTGTTGATGAGCGTGCGGACTTCTTCCGGCTCCTTGTCCTGTCCGAAGAACTTTTCCTGCAATAGTCGGGCGGTGATGGGTTGTCGCTGTTCCTCCAATTCATTAAAAATTTGGTGGAGCTTGATTCTCGCATTTTCGATATAGGCATTCAGATCACATGATTTGCGGCTTTTGCCTCTGGCGGATTCCTTAGCCTGACTCCAAAGAGACGGGTCGATGCTCTTGCGGATGTTGGTTTCCACTCGCGCACCGTTCACGGTGATGTGCATACACACGGAGGCTTCTCCGTTTTTCAGCAGTTTGGCTTTCTTGATGAAGAAAAGCACATTGAACGAGTTTCTTTTCATTTTCCTACAATTTTTAGTTGGACAAAAGTAGGAAACCAACCACGTTTTCTTGATACGCAAAACATTGCAAATCAGCGAAAAAGAATCCAGTTCGGTGGAGATTTTCGCTCCACCTTTTCCGCTCCACCTCTTGGAACACCGGAAGCGGTCATATTCCGCACTTTTTTGCGTCCTGCGGGAAAACAAAAAATCCCGATTTCGCTTGGAAATCAGGATTTTACTGTCTTTTGCTTTTCTTCAAAGTGGTGCCACCAGGAATCGAACCGGGGACACAAGGATTTTCAGTCCTTTGCTCTACCAACTGAGCTATGGCACCTTGTTTTTGAATTGCGAGTGCAAAGGTAGGAATAATATTTAAATCTGCAATAGTTTAAAAAGACTTTTTTTTTCACTGAAAGACTAAAAATTTTGGCAACAGGTCACTCAAAACGTTTTTTATAGAAACTGATTATCTCCTCTGACAGCATTTTAAAGCAATGACTATCAGAGGAGATACATATCAAATTCAGGACTCTCTAAGAGGATTCCAACCTTGAGCTTTCAACTCAAATTCTTGTCCGTCACGTGTAATCAAAGCCATCCCTAACTCCGGCTTTGTGATGTAACCGACAATGCGAATGCCTTCCATCTGAGAGATTTTCTCATTATCAGCCAACGGGACTGTAAACAACAATTCGTAGTCTTCACCTCCATTAAGAGCACAAGTCGTCACATTCATGTTCAACTCTTCTGCCATGACAGCCGTCTGATAGTCCAGCGGAATGCGCTCTTCGTAGATACGACACCCGACATGGCTCTGCGTACAGATGTGTATGAGTTCCGATGAGAGGCCGTCTGAAATGTCCATCATGGCCGTGGGCTTGATGCCTTGTCCGGCCAACTTCTTTATGATGTCACCGCGGGCTTCCGGCTTCAACTGGCGCTCCAACAGATATTCCTTGCCGGAAAAGTCCGGATTCACCTCTTTTTGTCCCATGAATACTTTCTTCTCACGCTCCAACAACTGCAAACCCATATAGGCCGCTCCCAAATCGCCACTCACGCAAATGAGGTCCGTCTCTTTAGCTCCGTTGCGATAGACAATCTTGTCCTTGGGGGCATCTCCTATGCATGTGATGCTAATGGCCAATCCCGTAAGCGAAGATGTCGTGTCGCCTCCGACTATATCCACATGATGTTCGGCACAAGCCAACTTCAGGCCGGCATAAAATTCATCCATGTCCTCAATGCTGAAGCGTTTGGAGAGCGCCAGCGAGACCGTAATCTGCCGGGGGGTGCCATTCATGGCATATATATCCGAGATGTTGACCATCGCCGCCTTGTAGCCCAGATGTTTGAGAGGCACATAGGTCAAATCAAAATGCACGCCTTCCATCAGCAAATCGGTCGTAACCAGTACTTCCGTGTCCGGATATGACAGCACGGCGGCGTCATCCCCCACTCCATACAAAGTCGATTTGTTTTTCAATTCAATCCCTTCCGTAAGATGGCGGATCAAGCCAAACTCACCCAGGGTGGCAATTTCTGTTCGTTGTTTCTCTTGCATATATCGTTCAAGCTCTATGAATAAGTTCACGTATGATTTCTGTCATTTTAGGTTCAGCAGCATCGGCAGCCTCCTGCACTTCTTCATGTGACACTTTCGCCACGGCTTCCCCCAGGCCCAAGTCCGTGATGACTGAAATGCCAAACACCCGAATGCCACAATGGCGTGCGACGATGACTTCAGGTACTGTGGACATCCCCACGGCATCAGCCCCCAGACGGTGAAACATCCTGTATTCAGAGGGTGTCTCAAACGTCGGTCCTTGCGTCCCCAAGTAGACCCCCTCCCGAAGAGCGATGTGTCTCTCAGCTGCGATGTCCCGGGCCAGCGCTACCAGTGTCCGGTCATAGGCTTCGCCCATATCCGGGAAGCGGGGTCCGTAAGGGATATTCTTCCCCCGCAGCGGATGTTCCGGGAAGAAATTGATATGGTCAGTTATGAGCATCAGGTCACCTATGCGGAATGAAGGATTCACACTTCCCGCGGCATTTGACACATACAGCATGCGTATGCCCAACTCACGCATCACGCGCACAGGATATGTCACTTCCTTCATCGAATAGCCTTCATAGTAGTGAAAACGCCCTTGCATGGCCATGACGTCTTTGCCGCCCAGCTTTCCTGCAATCAGTTTTCCCTTATGACCTTCCACAGTGGACACCGGGAAATGCGGGATCTCGCCATAAGCTATCTCCACTTTGTCCGTGATGACATCGGCCAGCTTGCCCAGCCCGGTCCCCAGAATAATCGCCGCCTGCGGATGCGACCGCATCTTATCTTTCAGAAAGGCTGCTGTCTCTTGAACTTGTTCCAACATAATCCAGTATTTTTTTGTTAAACGCTGTTTGTCCCCCAAAAAGGAATTCCACTTCTATCGGGAGGACATATAAATGAGCCTTCACCTCTTCACTGAGTGGAAGGCGGTGGAGGCGAGTCTCGTCTTTTTCCGTCGTGACAACCAATGTCCCAGGCTCAGACTCGGCGTAGAGACGATGGATGCGTTCGACATCCGCCATAGTAAACTGATGATGGTCCGGGAAGCATACGGAGCGAATCGACGAAGTGTAAGCACCCAAGTCGGAAAGCAACTTGCCGGGTGTAGCTATGCCCGACAAAAGGATGACCGGGACATCTCCCCGAAGTGTATCAAGCGACCGGACCGGCCCGCCACAAAGGGCAAAAGGCCGGAGTTCCCCATAGCGCAACGTGGAAAAGAACAAGGCCTGGCAAGGCTGCAAGCGCAACCGCTCCCGGATCTGCCGGGCTTCTGAAGCAGGCAAGCCGGACGGACATTTCGAAACCACGACCACATCCGCACGCTCCTTCCCGCACAACGGCTCACGCAAACGCCCTGCCGGAAGCAAAGCGTCCTCATAGATGGGCCGCTGATAATCGGTCAGCAAGATATTGAGACCGGCCTTCACATAACGGTGCTGATAGGCATCATCGAGCAGGATGACGTCAAGAGGCGGTTGCACGTGTGGAGCTGTCATGCACCGGATGCCATGAGGACGATCGGCATCCACAGCCAGCCGGATGTCCGGAAACTTGCTTTTCATCTGAAACGGTTCGTCGCCGACCTGCTCCATCGGAGTCTCAGACTCAGCCCATACGAAGCCTTTCGACTTGCGCTTATAGCCCCGGCTCAAGACACCGACATGCAAACCTGCCTGCATGAGCAGGCGGATGAGATACTCCGTGTGAGGCGTCTTTCCCGTGCCTCCCACAGTCAGATTGCCGACGCAGACGACCGGCAAGGCAAAGGTCTGCGAAGGAAGAATGCCCGCATCAAACATCGCATTGCGCAGCCGCACGCCCAAGCCATATAGCCAAGATAAAGGATAAAGCCATCTGTATATCCGCATTGTCCTCTCCTTTTTCTATTTACAAATTCAGGCGCAACACATAAGGAAGCCGGGCCTGCACGGGTGCCTGTCGGTGAATCTGCTTGAGAAAACGCAGGCTTTCATAGTCCGCACCCAAAAATTCACGCAACTCCGAATGCACCAATCCGTTCCACTGTCCGGAGAGCAGCTTCATCCACAAATCTTCAGGTTCCGGATAGCGTGCAAGCGCATACGTATCCAGCCCCGCTTTCTCGGCTGCCAGCCGCACGGCCGTGTCCAAGCCTCCCAGTTCGTCCACCAGACCGAGCTGCCGGGCCATGATTCCCGTCCAGACACGCCCTTCGGCCACACTCCGGATGGAATCTTCTGTCAACCCACGCCCCTCGGCACAACGCTTCACAAAGAGGGCATAGCCCCGCTCGATGTTCGCCTGCATACCTGCCGCATTCTCATCTCCCAAGGGACGGAACAGACTCGCGGCGGCACGATGCGTATGGACTTCATCGACTTGCAGACCGACCTTGCCGGCCAACCCTTCCAAATCGGGCAACATGCCGAAAATGCCGATTGAACCGGTCAACGTCGTAGGCTCGGCCACAATGCTGTCGGCCGCACAAGATATGTAATATCCGCCCGAGGCCGCATAGCCTCCCATCGACACGATGACAGGCTTTTTTGCCTTGAGATTCATCACCTCATGCCAGATCTGCTCGGAACCAAAAGCACTGCCTCCAGGAGAATTCACCCGAAGCACGACAGCTTTCACATCGTCGTCTTCAGCCAAGGCACGCAGGTCATCACAGACCAAGGGAGCGTGAATCGCATTTTCGTCTTGCGAAGAAGAAGCGTCGTCAATGCCTCCCTCCGCATAGTAGACAGCAATCACCGGCTTGGTCGAAGCGAGCAGGTCTTCGGCTTCCAACTGTGCCAACACTTCAGTTTCCACTGTCTGAAAGTCTTTGTCCCCCGTATTATACATTTTATTTATATAAGCATCTACGTCATTCTGGTAGATCAAGGTGTCCACCATCTTGCAGGCAAGCAATTCCTCAGCCGGACGGAAAGATAGTCCGCGGCTTGCATAAGCATCAAGCGTGTCGACGGCTATGCCGCGCGAAGCGGACACGCCCTGGGCAAAGACAGACCAGAGAGAATGCAGGTAAGCTTCCGTCTGTTCACGGTTGGCCTCGCTCATCCGGGTGGACATGTAAGGTTCGACGGCTGACTTGTACGTCCCCACTTTGAATATCTGCATCCGCACACCGAGCTTTTCAAGCAGTTCCTTATAGAACATCGTTTCCGAACTCATGCCGTCCCAGGCCATCGTCCCTTGCGGATTGAGCATCACGCGATCAGCCACGCTGCACACATAGTAAGCCCCCTGCGTATAGCCGTCGGCATAAGCCGTGATAAACTTCCCTGAGGTCTTGAAGTCGGACAGCGCGTCACGCAACTCCTGCAAGGCTGCTGGTGTCGCCGACAAGGCGCCCGCCTCGAGATGGATGCCTTTCACACGGGATGAAGCCTTGGCATAAGCCACGGCATCGAGCACCTGTTGCAGCCCGATGTTGGAATACTCGCTCCCCAGCAAGGACTGCAAGGTGTTGTCTGTCGCACGGTCGGTCATCTCTCCATTCAAGGATATGCGGAGAACGGCATTGTCGTTCACCGATGGGACAGTCGTCATCGACATGGACAAGCCGGCCAATGTGACCAGTCCCAAAATGGTCAAAATAAACCCACCGACAAGCAAACCCACCACGGTGGCTAATGTATATTTCAAAAAGTCTTTCATGAGATACTTCTATTTTTTAATATGAAAAATCAATCAGTCAGAATGGCCGCTGGAAACGTCTTTTGCCTGATGGACGAGTAACCGGGAACAATCGAACGGGTGAAACGCCCTTGTCGCGTCGAGGAAGTGTCTGCCGAAGGCTGATTCTCGGCATCGGGCGGAGTGCCTCCGGCAATCCATTGCAAAGTGTTGTAGAGCAGAAGTTCTCGCTCGTCACCCAAATCATACCAAGGATAATATTCCAATTCATCTATGGTATAAGCAGGCGTGAAGCCGTCGGCATAGTCCGACTTACCCTCGCTGTTGTAGACCGTGGACGTCACGGGATAAATCACAAAGTTATACGGACTGTCGATGCGTGTCATGGCCACGTTCTTTCCCTCCGTCTGTGTGCCAATCAGATTGACTTCCATATGAGGCGACAGGTTGTTTATCATCATTTCCGAAGCGGAAGCCGTATAAAGGCCCGATATGATAAACAGACGGTCGAGATTCAAGTTGTATTGGCTGTACTCAGTTTGCAGAAGCAGGGTGTAGTTCAAGTCTTGCCGCTTGTCGTTATAGACAAAATGGGCAAACTCCTGTCCCAAGGCCGACGCGGGAGCAAGCATGCTGGCCATCTCCTGCGCACAGACGACATGGCCTCCCTGATTATAACGCAAGTCAAGGATGAAATCGGTGACTCCGGCCTGCTTAAAGAAGCTGAACACACTTTGCATCTCTTCCATGTACGACTGGTCTGTCAGGTCATTATCGTCACGCCCCATCCTGAACTCGCTGTACAGCAAATAGCCAACCCGCATCCCGTTAGCCTCGAAGACTTTGGCACAAGCAAACGGATTGTTGTCCATCTCCACGGCAGTCGAAAGCGTAAGTTCCCGGGTGTCCCCCCAGACGACAGTGCCGGCATCCTCACCGGATGCGAGAGACGCCACCGTCAGTGTGACACCCTGTCCGCTTTGCAACTGCGTGGTACTACTGCTGCTCACATTGTCGCCATTGACGAGCGTGATGAAATCGCCGCGCACCAGTCCGGCCGCCTCGGCCGGCGAATCCGGCAGCACCTGAAGCACACGCGCCACGGAGTGAGTGGTCGTCCCCGTCGGATCATTGATCAGAACGAAGTCGAAACCGTAGGTCACGGACTGTATGTTATTGCGCGTCTGCTGTTCTTCCGGCACGTCGATGTAGGAATACTGGTCATAAGAAGCCAAGAGCATCGGGAAAAACTCGTCCACCGGATAGAAATAGTTTTCCATCTCCAGTTCAGGCATATCGGCATAATATAAATACACATCCCGCATCTGGTCTTCTATCCAATGGTCTTCTTCGGTCTTGGCCACAAACTCATACGTGCGGTCTTCCCCGCAAGCCGAAAGAAGTACCAGCACGGCGGTCAGCAGGGGTGTCAAAAAAGAAGTTTTCTTCATACGTCTGATGATTTTAATATTGCAAAAATAGGAGATTCCGCCCACATTGCGGCATCTTCCATTGTATATTATTTAATCGTTATACTTTTGCATAAAGTTTCAACATCAGAGTGTGGAATAAGGCAGATCTTTCATT
>JACJJM010000049.1 GCA_016900015.1 Phocaeicola coprophilus
GTTACTCCCCATCCTTTCAGGCTGGAGTAACAGAACCAGTACACGTTGATTCCCACGAATAGAATACTGACAGCCCGCATAAAGTCCATGACCCTTGCAAGCCCCCTCAAATCATCTTCCTGTTGCATAATCGTATGTTTTTATGTTAATCAGTTAGTCGATGCGCCTTGTACGCTTCTTTTTCTTCTTCTTTCTCTTTTGGCTGGCAGTGTCCTGTGGCTCATCACCGCCTGATGCACCGCCGAACAATCCTCCGAAAGCATCTACTACGGAAGCCACACCCGAAACAAGAGTTTCTTTTGATGCAAAATCCGGTTGTTCCTGATGCGTGGGCTGTTGTTCCTGCCGTATGCCCGTTTTCCTTTCATCGGAATACAAATCGTTGAACACGTTCGCCGAATACTCCTTGCCCAAGCGTGAACCGTTCAGCACCACCCGGCTGTCGTGGTCGATGAACGTAACGCCATAGATGCGCCCGCTGTCGTTCCGGCGGAACACCACGTCAATGCCCTGCCGATTCAGTTCCCGTTCAAACTCCAACCGGGTGCGGGCTGTCCGCATGGCGGCGGCGACAATTTTCCGGGTACGCTCTTTCAGTTTTCCGTCCTTAATCACTTTACCAGATTTCTCCATCCTGCGCTGTACCGCTTCATACCCCACCGACTTGCCGATGCGGGAAGCCTTTACCGGATTGCCGACCTTCTCGCCCTTGCCGTTCATGGCAGAATAGACAATGCCCTGATAGGGTCTGCCGTTTATCTCCCCCTTGACTTCCTCGGCGCACACGTTATAGGCGGCAAGCAACGCCCTGTACTCCCCGAACGACTGGAAACGGTAGCCGTAGCAAGCCGCTTTCACGGTATTGCCGATTTGGTGTTTCACGTCCCCGGCTTCGTAATCCACCTTTTTAAGTTCCGGGCGTTCCGTCCGTTCCTTCTTTTCCGCCGGGTGAAGCCCGTACTTTCTTTCCAGTTCACGGGTAATCTGTTTGCTTCTCCGGTGCTCGAACCTGTCATTCAGCGGTCTGCCGTTTTCGTCCACCCGCAAGCCTACGATGTGGATATGGTGGCGGTCGATGTCGGTATGCTTATATACTAAATAAGGTTGCCCGCCATAACCCAGCTTTTGCATATACTCTTTGGCAATGTCAGACAGTTGCTGGTCTGAAAGCACGTCTTCCGGGTGCGGGTTTATGGAAATGTGGAGTATCGGTTTTTGGGTGGAAAGTTGCACGGGCATCTGCATCTCGAAGCTGCGCATACACTCGCCGATAGAGAAATGCCCGTCCTCATTCAACAACATTTTGTTGGAGAAAAGCACTTTTGCTTCCCCGTTGTCCACCTTTTCCTGATTGTATGCCAGTGCGCCGAACATGGAACTTCCCGTACTTATTTTGGCAACCATAGTTCCCTGCACTCGTTTGTCAGGTCGATAACCTGACGGTTCAAAGCTGATAATTCGGCGGTCGCCTTTTCCAGTTTATAGAGGAAAGCGAGTGCCTTTTTCTCCGAAAAGTTGCCGTGCAACGCTTTTACCACTTGGTTGTAATTGACCGCTACCGCCCGGAACTGGGCGTAAAATTCCGTCAGCTTGGCGCAATACTCGACCGCCGACTTGTCCACTTTCACCACCCGGAACGGCTCGCCGAAGATACGTGCGGCAATGAAACGGGACTTGCTCGTAACGCCCGACTGCTCCCATTGCGCGAGGAAGCGGGCGTTCTCTCGGTCATTCAGGTACAGCACATGGCGGTGCTTCGCCGGGTCTTGTAGGGCGGGACGACCGCCCTTGTTGGTTCTTCTTGTTTCCATACTGCTTTGAATTAAAAAATCACGACTTCGGAGTGGTTTTCACCCCGCAAGGGGCAAGGCGTTTTCAGGCACGGAAAACGGTTTCGCGGCACACGAAACACACCTTGCTATTTTCTGGCGAAAATCGAAAATCCGTCCCTGACGGATTGGGGTCAGCACAAGACGGCAAGCCTGCCATATCCCACAATCGGATTCCATATTTCCGCCCCTGCGGTTCGTTACTCCGCTGCAAAGTAACGGTGATTTATAATGCTGTAAAATAGCCGGTTGGTGGACAAACCGGGACATTGGGGGACAAAGCGGGACGCATCTGAAAACGGACGCTTTTTCTCCTTTTATTTGCAGAAGATTTCAAGATTGAAAGCAATATGGAGAGTCCTATTTCAAGCAGGAATGACTGGCTGGAAGCAAGATTTCAAGACAGCAGGATTGCAAGGTTTCAAGGAATAATGAAAGCAAGGAAACAAGATTGAAATAAAACAATCTTTCCACATTTCAAGAAAGCCATATAGCCGGATTGAATGAAATAAATAAACAAACCTATCAACCAATAATGAACGCAAGCAATATGGAAAACGAGAGAACACCCTTTTATGTCGCCTTCTCCACCCAGAAGGGCGGGGTCGGCAAGACCACCTTCACCGTGCTGGCGGCAAGCTACCTCCACTACCTCAAAGGCTACGATGTGGCGGTAGTCGATTGCGACTACCCGCAGCACTCCATCGCCGGGATGCGCAAGCGGGATGCCGAAACGGTGTCCTCCGACGAGGAATACAAGCGCATGGCGTATGAACAGTTCACCCGGCTGGGCAAGAAAGCCTACCCGGTATTGTGCAGCCCGCCTGAAAAGGCGATAGCTACCGCCGATGAATACGTAGCCGGAACGGGCGACAAGCCCGACATCGTGTTCTTCGACCTGCCCGGTACGGTGAACAGCGAGGGCGTGATAAGCTCCCTTGCCGGGATGGACTACATCTTCACCCCGATTTCCGCCGACAAGGTGGTGCTGGAAAGCAGCCTGTCATTTGCGGCGGCTATCCACAAGCTGCTGGTGAGGAACGAAGCCTGCCGACTTGCTGGGTTGTACCTCTTTTGGAACATGGTGGACGGTCGGGAGAAAACCGACCTTTATACCGCCTACGACAAAGCCATAAAGGAACTGGAACTGCCGCTGCTGAAAACCTTTATCCCCGACACCAAACGCTACAAGAAGGAACTGGCGGCTGACAAGAAAACAGTGTTCCGCTCCACGCTCTTTCCCGCCAGCCGTCCGCTGGTCAGGGGCAGCAACTTGGAAGAACTGATAACGGAAATGATGTATCACATTAAATTACAATGATATGACAAAGCAAAACGGCACTCTGCCGAAAATAGACGAGGATTTCATGCGTGAACTCATCTCGCAGGGTGTCCCAGTCAAGCAAGACAATGACAGGACGGATGACGTGCCGCAAGAAGCACAGGCGGAAGCGGTGCAGACGGAAAAACCGACACCCCGCAAGCGAAAAAACAGTCCGGGCGGCTACCGGGAAACCTACTTTCAGAAAGTGGAACTGACCGACAGGCAACCCTTGTACGTGAGCCGTGCGACACACGAGAAGCTGATGCGCATCGTAACGGTGATAAGCGGGCGCAAGGTAACGGTAAGCAGTTACGTGGAAAATATTCTGCTGCGCCACTTCGAGCAGTACCAAGACGAGATAAACACCCTGTACGAGAACAACTTTCAAAAGCCTGTCTGACTATGGTAATCTATTGCATACTTACCGGGCTTTTGGTGTACTATATCGCCCTGTGGCTATGGTATCATCGGGCGGACAGCCGGAGAGCCAAAGAGGAAACGACCGACAGGACTGTTCCCGAAAATCAGGCGGAGAACTACACCCTGATAGGCAAGAGCCGCTACAAGGGCGGACTAATCGGGACACCGCAGGACAAATCGGGACACCTCCCGCAAGCGGCTGAAAATGATACTATTTTTGCGGCGCAAGCTGCCGGACAACCGGACGAAACGCCCGGCTATGGGGATGACGAACCGGACTACGAGGACGAGGAAATCGCCGGGTACATGGAGGGCGACGACACGGGTCGGGCTACGGGCGTGAGCTTTGACGAGCTGGGCGAAGCGGTGCGCACGGCGAACGCCGACACCTCCACCGAAGCGGAACAGCGGCAAGCCGCCGGGACGCTGGCGAGGATTGAGGGGACAAACCTCTACGATGCGGTGGTGGAGAACATCAACGGCGGGCTGGCAAGGGTGGCGGAACTGCTGAAACGCAATGAAGCGGAACTGGCTCCGGCAGCTGTCCCAACCGCTGCCGCCGACACGGGCAAGGAATACGGGACGTTCGACATGAACGAATATCTATAATATAATGTATAATTCAAACTCAATTCGCAATGGAAACGAAAAAGAAAATCATTCTGTCGGCGGCTCTCCTTGCCGCTGTGGTAAGTGCCTACGCACAGGGCAACGGGCAGGCGGGTATCACCGAAGCCACGAACATGATAACCAGCTATTTCGACCCCGGCACGAAACTCGTGTACGCCATCGGTGCGGTCTGCGGCTTGATTGGCGGGGTAAAGGTATATAACAAGTTTTCAAGCGGCGACCCGGACACCTCAAAGACCGCCGCAAGCTGGTTCGGTGCCTGTATCTTCCTGATTGTCGCCGCCACCATCCTCCGGTCGTTCTTCCTTTAATGCGTAGGCGTATGGCAGAATATCCGGTAAACAGGGGTATCGGCAAGCCTGTGGAGTTCAAGGGGCTGAAAAGCCAGTACCTTTTCATCTTCGCGGGCGGCTTGCTCGCCGTGTTCGTGGTGTTCATCGTCCTGTTCATGGCGGGCGTGAACCAGTGGGTCTGCATCGGATTCATCGTGTCTGCATCGCTGCTGCTCGTATGGCAGACCTTCCGGCTCAATGCCCGGTACGGCACATACGGGCTGATGAAGATAGCCGCCCGCAAACGGCATCCACGTTTCATTATCAGCCGCAAGGCGATCCCCCGATTATTCACCTATAAAAGAAGAAAGGAAACCGACCAATGAGGAATACATTAAAGGCTACCACGCTGGAAAGGAAGTTTCCCCTCTTGGCGGTGGAAAACGGCTGCATCGTCTCGAAGGATGCCGACATCACGGTGGCTTTCCGGGTGGAACTGCCCGAACTGTTCACCGTTACCCGTGCCGAATACGAAGCCATCCATTCGGCATGGTACAAGGCAATCAAGGTGCTGCCCGGTTACTCCATCGTACACAAGCAGGACTTCTTCATCACGGAGAACTACCAGCCCGACACGGAAAAGGACGGGCTCAGCTTCCTGTCCCGGAGTTTTGAGCGGCATTTCAACGAACGCCCGTTCCTGAACCATTACTGCTACCTGTTCCTGACCAAGACGACCAAAGAAAGAAGCCGCCGACAAAGCGATTTCTCCACGCTCTGCCGGGGCAGGATTGTCCCGCAGGAGATTACGGACAAGGAAACGGTTACGAAGTTCGTTGAAGCGGTCGGGCAGTTCGAGCGTATCATGAACGACAGCGGTTTCATCACGCTTGCCCGGCTGACCGCACCGGAAATCACCGGGGAGGACGGACGGGCGGGCATCATCGAGAAATACTTCTCGCTCTCCCAGACCGACACCACCTCGCTAAAGGACATCGGGCTGTACCCGGAGGAAATGCGCATCGGCGATGACATCCTGTGCCTGCACACCCTTTCGGACGTGGAGGATTTGCCCGGCAAGCTCGGCACGGACTTCCGGTTTGAAAAGCTCTCCACCGACCGGAGCGATTGCAGGCTGAGTTTTGCCGCCCCGGTGGGCGTGCTGCTTTCGTGCAACCACGTCTATAACCAATACATATTTATAGACGACCACGCCGAGAACCTGAAAAACTTTGAGCAGACCGCCCGGAACATGCAGTCGCTCTCCCGCTACTCACGTGCCAACCAAGTAAACAAGGAATGGATAGACGAGTACCTGAACGAAGCGCACAGCAAGGGGCTTGTCTCGGTGCGTTGCCACTGCAACGTCATGGCATGGAGCGATGACCGGGAGGAAATCAAGCGCATACGCAACGATGTGGGAAGCCAGCTTGCCCTGATGGAGTGCAAGCCACGCCACAACACGGTGGACGTGCCCACGCTCTTTTGGGCAGGCATACCCGGCAATGAAGCGGACTTCCCGGCGGAGGAAAGTTTCTACACGTTCTTGGGGCAGGCTCTCTGCCTGTTCGTGGAGGAAACCAACTACAAAAGTTCGCTTTCCCCGTTCGGCATCAAGATGGCGGACAGGGTGAGCGGTCGCCCGCTGCACATCGACATATCCGACCTGCCCATGAAGAAAGGCATTACGACCAACCGCAACAAGTTCATACTTGGGCCGAGCGGTTCGGGGAAGTCTTTCTTCACCAACCACATGGTGCGCCAATATTACGAACAGGGCGCACATGTGCTGCTGGTCGATACGGGCAACAGCTATTTGGGGCTGTCCCAGCTAATCCATAACCGAACGCACGGCGAGGACGGGATTTATTTCACGTACACCAACGAAAGCCCGATAGCGTTCAACCCGTTCTATGTCGAGGACGGGGTGTTTGACATCGAGAAGAAAGAGAGTATCAAGACCCTTATACTCACCCTGTGGAAGCGGGACGATGAAGCCCCGAAGCGGTCGGAAGAAGTGGCGTTGTCCAATGCGGTAAGTGCCTACATCGAACGTATCACGGAAGATAAATCAGTAACGCCCTGCTTCAACACGTTCTACGAGTTCGTGCGGGATGAGTACCGCCGACAGCTTGAACGGAAGAACGTCCGGGAAAAGGACTTCGACATTGACGGCTTCCTGAACGTGCTTGAACCGTACTATCGTGGTGGCGAATATGACTACCTATTGAACTCCAACAAGGAACTGGACTTATTGCATAAACGATTCATTGTCTTTGAGTTGGACAATATCAAAGACCACAAGATTCTGTTTCCGATAACGACCATCATCATTATGGAAGCCTTTATAAACAAAATGCGCAAGCTAAAAGGAATAAGGAAACTGATACTGATTGAAGAAGCGTGGAAAGCGATTGCATCGGCGAACATGGCGGATTACATCAAGTACCTCTACAAGACCGTCCGGAAGTATTTCGGGGAAGCGATTGTGGTCACGCAGGAAGTGGAGGATATTATTTCCTCGCCCATTGTGAAAGAGAGCATCATCAATAATTCGGACTGCAAGATTCTGTTAGACCAAAGGAAATACCTGAACAAGTTCGACAGCATACAGAACCTCTTGGGGCTGACCGACAAGGAGCGTTCGCAAATATTGTCCATCAACATGGCGAACCATCCCGGACGGAAGTACAAGGAGGTGTTCTTCTCGCTGGGCGGCACACAGTCGGCGGTATATGCCACCGAAGTATCATTGGAGGAATACTACACGTACACGACCGAAGAAAGCGAGAAGATGGAGCTGTTCGCCCTCGCCGACAAGCTGGGCGGCAACCTTGAACTGGCTATCAAGCGGCTGGCGGAAAGCAAGCGTAATCCACAATCATCAACAACTTAAAATCAGGAATATGAAACGTACAAGCAAGTTTTTGGCACTCTTTTCCTGTGTCCTGTTGCTGGCATCCTGAAAGGATGATCCGGAAAAGCAACTGGAGCGGATGCAGGGTGAATGGGTACACGTCAAAGGTCGCCCGGCTTTCACCCTTTCGGGAAAAGGCGGCACATACAATGTTACCCGGAAAGCGAATATCCGGGGGAAAGTTCTGGAAACCTCCTATCTGATAACGGAACAGGGCGGGAAGCTGTTCATTGAGACAGGCTTCGCCATCCTCCTGACCTATGACGAGGAACGAGACCGGATAATCCTTTCGCCCGGCGGAGAATACAAGCGAGTTTCAAACATTAAAAAAGGGACAAGATGAAAAAACTGTTAGTCATTGTATCTATATGCCTGTGCTTCGCAGGCAGGGCAAACGCCCAATGGGTCGTGTCAGACCCCGGCAACCTCGCCCAGAGCATCATCAACTCCGCCAAAGAAATGGTGGAAACGGCGGGGACGAAAGCCAACACCCTGAACGGCTTTCTGGAAACGCAGAAGATATTCCAGCAGAGCAAGCAGTTTTACGATGCACTCAAATCGGTGCATGACGTGGTGAAGGGCGGCGTAAAGGTAGGCAAGTCCATCGCGCTGGTGGCGGAAATCTCCGAAATCTACGTGCGCAACTTCCAGAACATGCTGGCTGACCCGAATTTCACGGCGGACGAGCTTGCCGCCATATCCTCCGGCTACGCCATGCTGCTGGACGAGAGTTCGGACGTGTTGCAGGA
>JACJJM010000004.1 GCA_016900015.1 Phocaeicola coprophilus
CTTTCTCCTCCCTTTCCGCTACGCTCCAAGGACGGAGGAAGAGGGGGATGGTGTTGCACTTCTATCTTGACGGTAGCGAAAAATGTCAAGCAATGCCTTATAAAAAGCAATTCTACTTATTTATAAGTTCTATATTAAACATAATGCGCATTAGTTTCATTTTTCTAGAATTCATTTTGGTAGTTGATATTCAACTCATCCAATATCTTTAATGCTTTGTCTAAAACTGTTGTGTCATCCAATTGCACAATACCACCATTAGGTCCTGGCTCGATATGAAGTCCAACACTTTTCCCATCTTGAAAATTTTGTCCTCCAAAGAAATTGCGAACAGTATCTACAGACAGATTAAGTTCGTCAGCAATTCTATGCATACTTCCATCTGGCAATGAATCTTTAATTTTTCGAAGTTCATTAAAGGTAATAGTCTTTTCCATAATTTATTCGTTTTAATTCAATTCATAAATATATATAACGGAATAAATTTAGCAAAAGATTATAAGTGAACAAAGAAAAAACTTGTTTTAAATCACTTCAAATGCAAATTAATATATAAAAATTCTATATAAAAGAGCTATAAGAATTATAAAGCCTGTGATTATCATCATATTACTTAATAGTTGAATATCAGTAAGTGCATAACCACTTCGAGTATATTGCTGGGAAATCCATGTATTATCACTCAATGATAACTTTTTACTAACTAATTTATATATAGAATAGAATACTAATGATTCAACTATACCTACAATAAATTCAAATAAATGTAGCAAGAATAAACCTGATAATGTAAGCAATATCAATCCAACTAAAATCACTAAAACAATAGAGAAAAAACGGCTACGGAATAAACAAATAGAAAATGTATTTATTGAAACCACAATAGCTAGAACTCGTGATAAAGACTGTATTTCAACTATGTCTGCAAATAAAATTTTTAACGGTACTAGTGTGTATGCTACCAATACTATCAAACCAATAATAAATACCGTTAACAATAAACTAGATTTAATTGAATTGTTCCGGATTATAACGATAAGACTTGTAATTATTAGAGGTATATAGACATAAATATTGGAAAGAAGTTCAATGAACTCCTTTCCAATCCATGAATCTATATGTTCTAGCATTATCACTTTTATATTATTTCAATAACATCACGCGGTATCCAACCTATACTTCCATCTTCCAATTGAATTTCACACCAATCTTTCATTGTCGCATCTTTGACCAAAATTTTGTGTCCTTCATGCAAAATGAATAAATCTGTCCCTCCTGCATCCGGCGTGCTTTTTGCAGTAACACTGGGAGACATGATAATGGCTGTTTGCCGATTGATTAACAAACTTTTTTGTTGTGATGCAAAAATATTGGCCACAATAGTTATAATCAAACATAAGCCTGCAAAAAGTAACCCAAGCTTTTTCAAAACCAATTGTTTCCCAAAAATATACAAACTTAATGCCAAAAGGAAAATTATAAAACTGATAATCGCTCCCCCAGCCCATCCATCAGCACTGAGGCTATTACGTAATGATGTAATCCAAGACATCAGGAATAACTGATTTATAGAATCAATTTTATCCACAGTGTCGTTTCTTGCCATTTCCAGATTAAAACGGATATCACTATCACCCGGGCTTAACAAATAAGCTCGTTCATAATTTAAAATAGAATGTGCTATATCCTTATTTTTGTAATAGCTGTTACCCAAATTATAATAAATGGCAGCTGATTCTCCTTGATTTGCTAAAATAGATTCATAGAGTTCTATAGCAGAGACATAATCACCTTTAGCATAAGCACTATCAGCCTGAGCTTTTGTTACTGAGTTTTCTTCACTTGGTATCGCTACTCCTTTTAAGGATGTGGTATCTACCATAGAGGGAGATTGAGCTGTCGTATCTTGTGCATGTAATGGCAAAACTGCTATGACACATGCCATTATTACTATAATATATATCAGATTTTTCATATTGACCTTCATGTTTAATGTTTAAAACTATCTTCTATTTTGCTAATCATGGCGATTGCCGATGAATATATCTTATCCATTGCTGATGTAACATCTCCAGGAGCATAACGTGCAAATTCACAATCATTCAGAAGATTAATAAATTCTTTTATCAGCTCTTCAGATATAGAAGATTTTTTCAGTTCATAATCAATGTTATCTTTTGACAATTCGGATACTGGAATATTCAATTTGTCACTGATATAGCCCCATAATGCTTTCAAAACTTCATCATAAAACTCATTCTTCTGATTTTTGTCTAATAGTTGTTTGGCCAATTTCATGCGCTTGGTTGCTATTTTATTCGCTTTTTTGGTACGCATCTTAGCAGCATTTGAATTTTCGAGAGCTTGCTTACGACCGACTATTATAAGCCCAACAAAACAAGCGAAAGGAATAACATACCATAAATAATAACTCAACGAGCCAAACAGGAATTCATCTTTTTGTTTCAACGTCGTATCGCCCAATTTAATGTAAAGGATGTCTTTACCCAAATGCTTTACATCTTCCTTATTCGTAAAGTTCGCCAATACTTGGCTTGCATCTCCTTTACCTTTATCTACATTTACTTCATAAGACTCTGTTTTCAATGTCTTGTAAGTATTACTATTTAAATCAAAGTAGGTAAATTCCACTCCTGGGATTGTATATTTACCAGCGTGACGAGGTATAGCCAAGTATTCAAATACTTTATTACCAGTCAATCCGGATTGAGTTAATGAGAATTTATTATCAACCTTAGGATCATAAACTTCGAAATCCGAGGGGAATTTCACTTCCGGTGTATCTATCAACTTCATATTCCCCGTACCCGAAAGCACTATTTTTACAGTAACAGCATCACCTGTTTTCACTGTTTTAGAATTTATTGATGATGTCAACGAAAAATCACCGACTGCACCTCCAAAAGATTCCGGTTTGTTGGTCGGAAGAGGCACAACTTCAATGCTAACTTTGGGTGTAACTATTTGTTTACGTATGGATACATAAGCAGATCCCCCATTAAAAAATGCATCAAAAGGATCGATATTACGATTCGGCTGTTCGATAATACCTGTATATGTGATGGAGGGAATTTCTAACTTGCCAGTTTGTTGCGGGAACAAAACGTATTGACTCCATACAAGAGTTCTGTAATTACGTCCTTGATAATGTTCCAACGAAAATGTTTTGTTGCGAGGCAATGAAACTTCCTGGGTATGAAATCCTTTCAAATCCGGCATTTTACCACCCTGAAGTTCTGTTAAATTTAATACTGTATAGATTTTATAAGTCAACAATATTGCTTCTTGCTCATGCACCTTTGTTTTATTGACTGTCGCAGTCATAAACAAATCCTTATTGGATATATTTGATGATGCTGAAGAACTTGAATTTCCTTGCTGAGAAGTTCCTCTTCCACCAATGCCATTACTTTGATCTGGCGGTAAGACCTTAACTGTAACAGAATTGGATTTATATTCCTCTCCATCGACTTTTATTACAGCACCAGGAATCGTGAAAGTACCTTCTTTTTGTGCAGAGAGTACATAAGTATAAGTGAGTGAACTACTCGAGGATACATTTCCATTAATAATCTGTGTACTAGTCTGTTGTGATCGACTTGGTCCCATCAAAACTTCAAAATCAGTGATAGACGGAGCTCGAAAATCTTTCACTTTCATAGTATTCACTGTAAATGTCAAACGAAATTGCTCGCCACTTATTACAACATCGGGTGCATTGGCCGTAAACTCTACATTGTCAGCATATAACATTCCAATGCTTACAACCCATAGCATTATCAAGGAAACTATTTTTTTCATTTTCGCGAACTTTAAGTTTATATGGTTACCAATCTTTGTCATACTTCTTACCACGCATTTGAAGCTGTTTTTTCACTTTTTCTTGTACGTCCTTTTCATCTTGCATCACCGCATTCAACAGTTGTTCTGCATTTTCCTTAGACATTTGATTTTGTTGCTGCTGTTGTTGCTGTTGCTGAGAATCCTGTTTCTGCTTTTGCTGTTCTTGCTCCTTCTTTTGCTGTTGCTCTTGTTCGTATTTCTTATTTTCTTGTTTATCCTTATTTTGTTGATTCTGATTTTGTTGCTGCTGTTGTTGATCTTTCAGCATTTTTTGGGCAAGTGCAAGATTATACCGAGTTTCATCATCATTTGGATTATTGCGTAGTGACTGTTTGTAAGCTTCAATACATTGGGAATATTGCTTCCCTGCTTGAAGTATTACTCCCGCATTGTGATAAATTTTTGCTAACTTCGCTTTGTTCTTTTCAATTTTTGATGCTGCTTCATACTGTTTCATTGCATCTTGTGCTTTTTGTTGCATCAGCAAAGCATTTCCTAGATTATACATGGCTTCTGTTGAACCAGGATTAGCATCTAACGCCTTTCGATATTCAACTTCAGCTTTGACAAATAGACTATCATTATATAGTTTATTGCCGCGTCGGATATGATCACGCTCGTTCCCTTGTGCAGCTGCTGTAATTGAAAAAAAGGCAGCAAACACAAAAACACTTGCTATTTTTATTTGTTTCATATTTCTTTTCATCAGATCTCAACGAAATAACTTAAAGTTCTTAAACAATGGATTCTTTTTCTCTAAAATCAAAATTTCTATGATTAAGAGAATTATGATAATCCACGCTATTGCAGGAAACTGCTCATTGTAGTTGGAATAGACTGTACTTTCCAAATCGCTTTTAGTTAATTTATCAATTTCTTTCTGCAATAAAGATTGCGCAGAACTGGAATTATCGACACGAATATACACTCCATTTCCTGCTTGAGCTATTTCACGACACATTTGTTCATTCAATCGGGTTACAATGACATTACCATCCTTATCTTTACGATAATCATTTGTACCTTCTAATGGAATGGGGGCACCTTCCGGTGAACCTATTCCCAAAACAAATACTTTCATACCTTCTGCAGCTGCTTCTTTGGCAGCTTCCAAAGCTCCTCCTTCATGATTTTCACCATCAGTAATAATAATTATAGCTCTCCCTACTTTTTCTTGAGGGGTGAAGCTTTTCAATGCTAAGCGAATCGCTTCACCAATATTTGTACCCTGGCTACTAATTAAAGACGGAGAAATGGACTCTAGAAACATTTTTGCAGAAATATAATCATTCGTGATTGGCAATTGTGTGAAAGCATCACCTGCAAAAACAATTAGTCCGACTTTATCATCACGAAATCCACTAACAAGTCTCGAAATCAACGTTTTTGCTTTAGCCAGACGACTTGGTATTACATCTTCTGCCAGCATAGAATTAGAAATATCGAGTGCTATGATTGTCTCAATGCCACTACGCTTTATCTTCTCCATTTTTGTTCCAAACTGAGGACGTGCCAACATCACAATCGCCAAACCTAATGCAACCCATGTAATCCAAAATTTCACAGCCGGACGATAAGTCGACACTTCAGGCATTAATTCCTTTAATAATTCCAGATCACCATATTGGCGCATCCTTTTCTTTCTACGATAATCCGAATAAACGTAGAATATCACCAGAAGAGGAAGCAATATCAACAAATATAAAAAGTTAGGGTCTGCAAATCGAAACATAGTATCTGTCTCCATTATTTAAGGTATTCGTTTTAATATTGAATGACGAAGAATTATTTCTAGCAGAAGAACTCCCACCAGAATCCATGCGAACAACTGATAATTATCTTCACGCTTGCTGAATTCCTTTACATTCAATTTAGTTTTTTCCAATTTATCAATTTCTTGATAAACTTCTTCCAACTTCGAGTTACTGCCAGCTCGAAAATAGCTTGCATTCGTTGTGTTTGCTATTTGAGTTAAAGTTGATTCATCAATTTCAACAGGTACTTGCATATATTGCACGCCAGCATATGTCGGCACAGGATAAGGAGCAGTTCCATTTGTTCCTACACCAATAGTATAGACCCGGATGCCAAAGCTTTTGGCTATTTCTGCAGCTGTCAGTGGTGATATATCTCCTGCATTATTTGTTCCATCTGTCAACAAAATAATTACCTTGGACTTAGCTTTGCTATCCTTGAGGCGCGACACAGCATTGGCAATACCCATACCTATAGCTGTTCCATCAGAAATGAGTCCTCGCTGAGCTATATCACATTTAATGTTTTGAAAAAGATTCAGCAACACGGTATGATCAATAGTTAACGGACATTGCGTAAAACTTTCGCCTGCAAATATGGTTAAACCTATATTATCGTTCGGACGTCCATTTATGAATTGTGCCGCCACTTTTTTAGCAGCTTCTAGACGATTAGGCTGTAAATCTTCAGCCAACATACTTGTTGACACGTCAACCGCTAACATAATGTCAATACCTTCCACTTCTGTGTTTTGCCAGTTATCCGTAGTTTGCGGCCTAGCCAAAATTATAACAAGCATAACAAAGGCAATAATCCGCAGCATGAAAGGAACGTGCAACAAGTATATCTTATAACTTTTAGGCGCACCTTCATACATATGGGTATCCGAAACCTGAAGTGCCGGTGTCTGTTTCCCTTTATACAATATGTACCATATGATATATGGTATGAGCAAAAGGAGCAGGAACAAATATTCTATATTTGCAAAAACCATGTTTTCTTTATATTAAAAGCATAAATTATAAATATCCCGAACTACAATAACCATCATTGCTATAACAGCTACTATCAATACGATAATAGAGATTAGCAACGATATTTTAGCTCTGCGTGAACGTTTTTCCTCTATGGTTATTTCAGTTGGTTCGGGTTTGGCATTCGGATCAACTTCAACCTTTGTCTGGTTAATGAAATCTATAGCATTTACCAAATTCAAATCGTTTTCATTAATCAACGGATTATGCTTTGCAAACTTTACCAAATCAGCAGTCATAAACAGACTTTTCAATTCTTCGATCAGCTTTTGATCTTTTTCCTGAAGCAATCGGTCTATGATTTCAGAAGAAGTCATTTCCAAAGCATTAAAGCCAAAACGTTCCTTTATATATATACGAATAACATCTGTCAATTCGGTATAGTAGTTTTTAGCTTCGCCTTTTTGCCAACTCTTTTCAGCTTTGATACGTTCTATATCCTTTAAAGCCTGTTGATGAGGTGGCAGTTTGGGTTCCACTTTGATTGTGCGGATAATTGGTTTATTGTCGCGATAACGAACAATCAAATAAACCACGACAATAATCAAAGGAATGACCAACAAAGACAGCCAGATGATTGTTGCCCAATCACTCCATGAGAACGGTGGTTCCATGATGTCCTTGGGACCAAAAAACTGATCAGGATGAGCTTCATCTACAGGCATGGAATATACTTTTAACGCAAGACTTTGCGATTGATACTGTTTACCGTCTACCGCAACCGTAAATGGAGGTATATAGTAAAATGCCGAGTCAAATGAAGTCACTATATATTCTTGAGATATGAGCAAGCGCTGCTTGTTGTTAAGATACTGTGTATCTGGTTTAGCGATGTCTACGACCTCGACTCCGCGTACCAAGGTATCTTGCACGACGGGTAGCACCATTTTCTGATGGGCATCAAAGCTTACTTCCAGTTTCACTTTCGTCTGCTCACCAATCAGTATCTGCATGGAGTCTATAGAAGCTTCAACTGTCACATTTTGTGCTATGACAGTATAACTGCTTACCCACAACAATAAACTTGCAAATACTATTTTGATTATACTTAGCTTATTCATTTTAACTACGTTTGGCAAACAAGTTCAACAATGATCTTACATAATCTTCATCCGTGCGTATGGAAACAGCATCTACATTGCTTTTTGTAAAGGTTTCATGCAATGAGGCTTGTTTGTTCATCCACCATTCATGATGGACTTTACGCAATGCCTTTGAGGATGTATCTATGTATTGGACATGCCCTGTCTCTGCATCCCGCACTTTCATCAGACCGACATCAGGTAGCTCTTCTATGCGATGGTCATACACTTGAATAGCTGCCACATCATGTTTCCTATTGGCTATAGTCAGTGCGTTACGGAAATCATTTTGAACAATAAAGTCACTCAAAATAAAGGCTGTACAACGTTTTTTTATAACATTCGTCAGATATTCGATCGCCACCTTCATGTTCGTTTTCCGACTTTGAGGCTGAAAATCCAGCAATTCGCGAATGATATATAGTATATGTTTGCGTCCTTTCTTGGGGGGAATAAACTTTTCAATCTGATCAGAAAAGAATATAACTCCGATTTTATCATTGTTTTGGATTGCCGAAAAAGCCAACGTGGCAGCAATTTCTGTTACCATATCACGCTTCATCTGCTTCACTGTGCCGAAATCCAAACTTCCCGACACGTCGACCAACAACATTACCGTTAATTCGCGTTCTTCTTCAAAGACCTTCACATAAGGT
Source organism: Phocaeicola coprophilus (assembly GCA_016900015.1). Classification (GTDB taxonomy): domain Bacteria; phylum Bacteroidota; class Bacteroidia; order Bacteroidales; family Bacteroidaceae; genus Phocaeicola_A. The sequence goes on from JACJJM010000004.1 coordinate 8,392, forward strand.
TTGTGAAAACGGGCTGTTACATTCCAGTCTATATCACGCACATCATCGCCGTATTGATACTCACGAACTTCTGAAAAGGCCATACCTCTACCTTTGAAGGCAGAATGATACTGACCAGCAAAAATATTGCTTGACAGTCCACGAGTTTTGATCTCAATCTGGCGAACCCGTTTTAAAAGTTCGTTCGTTTCCATCTTTACGCTTGTTTCAACTGATGAGCTTAGGGCACTTCGACACGGTTCAAAATCTTGCTGATCACCTCTTCCGACGTGACGTTGCTAGCTTCGGCTTCATAGGTCAAGCCAATACGGTGACGCAACACATCATGTGCGACCGCACGTACATCTTCAGGAATGACATATCCACGGCGTTTGATAAATGCATAAGCACGAGCTGCCAAAGCTAAATTGATGGAAGCACGAGGCGAACCGCCAAAAGCTATCATGTCTTTCAGCTCTTTCAAATCATATTTATCCGGATAACGGGTAGCAAACACGATGTCAGCAATGTATTGCTCTATTTTTTCATCCATGTATACTTGATGTACGACTTTGCGGGCTTCCATAATGTCGTCGCAACGCAAAATGGGACGAACTGTTACCTTGTCTCCGGAGATATTTTGACGGATGATTTTCTTTTCTTCTTCCAGTTTGGGATAATCAATTACCACTTTCAACATAAAACGGTCGACTTGAGCTTCCGGCAATTGATAAGTTCCTTCTTGCTCTATAGGATTTTGGGTTGCCATGACCAAGAAAGGTTCTGGCAGTTTGAATGTCTCTTTGCCGAGTGTGACTTGGCGTTCTTGCATTGCTTCCAGCAAGGCACTTTGTACTTTTGCCGGAGCACGGTTGATTTCATCTGCTAGCACAAAGTTGGCAAAAACCGGTCCTTTGTTTACGATGAAGCGTTCATCCTTCTGGCTATAAATCATGGTTCCCACGACATCGGCCGGTAACAAATCAGGAGTAAACTGAATGCGGCTATATTGTGCTTCAATCAATGAAGCCAACGTCTTGATGGCTAATGTTTTTGCCAATCCTGGTACGCCTTCCAACAATATATGTCCATCAGATAATAAGCCTATTAACAATGACTCGACCAGATGTTTTTGTCCCACGATAACCTGGTCCATACCCGTCATCAAATTTGTCACAAACGCACTTTGTCTTTCAATCCGCTCATTCAACTCGCGAATATCAATTGCTTCTGCCATAGTTCTTTTCAGTTTTATTTTGTTATTTCTATATTTCCAGTTCTCTCAAAACAAGTATCACTTGTACATTCTTTTTAGTGGTCCAAAAGTAAGGGTTATAATTAACAAGTACAACTAATTTTTACTAAAAAAGATTCTCAGATATTAGTTTTTAAAAGTATTTGCAATCGGACCTACTAAACGTAAGAAAGTCTTAAACCACTGCTGTTTTTGCATTTTGTAAGTATGAGAACCGGATGTTTAAAGTATTTCCCTGACGGTTCACACCGACACCTGGCTACTGTCTGAGACAACTGTCCCGTAGAGGTCAAAATCATCTGAAGAGGTGATTTCCACATCATAAAACGCTCCTATCTGAAGTGGCGTCTCTCCCTCACCGCATGCAATCAAGACCTCGGGGTCTACTTCCGGGGAATCATATTCTGTCCGGCCTATATAGTATTCACCTTCGATGCGGTCGATGATGACTTTCAGTGTCTTTCCGACTTTCGCCATCCCCAATTCGGCCGAGATACCCTCCTGGATGTCCATCAGCTCGTCCAGACGCTGTTGCTTCACTTCGGCTGGAACATCATCTTTATAATGTTCAGCTGCATACGTGCCTTCTTCCTCCGAATAGGCAAACGCGCCCATACGGTCGAACCTGACGCGGCGTACAAACTCCTTCAGCTCTTCAAAGTCTGCCTCCGTTTCGCCCGGGAAACCGACCATGAGCGTCGTCCGCAGATGGATGCCCGGCACCTCACGGCGGAACTTCTCGATGAGCGCATACGTCTCCTCCTTCGTGATGTGTCGGCGCATACGTTCCAACACGGAGTCGCTGATGTGCTGGAGAGCGATGTCCATATACTTGCAGACATTGGCATTCTCACGCATCACGCGGAACAAGTCTTCCGGGAAATGGGTCGGATACGCATAGTGCAACCTCACCCACTCGACACCCTCCACATGGGCAATGCGCTCCACCAGCTCGGCTATCTTCTGCTCCTTGTAGAGGTCAACGCCATAGTAGGTCAGTTCCTGGGCGATAACCTGAAACTCCTTCACGCCTTGCGACACCAGCCACTTGACCTCCTCTACGATGTCCTCCATCGGACGCGACACATGACGACCCGTGATGATGGGGATGGCGCAGTAGGCACACTTCCGGTCACATCCTTCCGAGATTTTCAGGTAAGCATAATGCGAAGGCGTCGTCAGACTCCGCTCGCGCCCGATTTCGGTATGGTAGGGCTTGCCCAAATCCGCCAGCAAAGCCTCCCAGTCGAACTTGCCATAGAACTTGTCGACTTGCGGGATTTCCACTTGCAGCTCCTTCAGATAGCGCTCCGAAAGGCAGCCCATCACGTAGAGCCGGCGCAAGCGGCCCTCCTCCTTCGCTTCGCAAAACTCCAGGATGGTGTTGATGGACTCTTCCTTGGCATCACCGATGAAGCCACATGTGTTGATGACGGCAATCTCTCCTTCCGGATCTTCCGAGTCGTGGGTCACACGATAGCCATTGGCCTGCAACTGGCGCAGCAACTTTTCCGAGTCGACAAGGTTTTTCGAACACCCCAGCGTGATGACGTCTACTGTATTCCTTTTCATTTGTTTCCTCCAAATAACGAATCGACAAACTCCATGCGGTTGAACAGTTGGAGGTCTTCCATCCCCTCGCCCAGCCCGATGTATTTCACAGGTATCTTGAACTGGTCAGAGATGCCGATGACCACGCCGCCCTTGGCCGTCCCGTCGAGTTTCGTGATGGCCATCGCCGTCACCTCCGTGGCCAGCGTGAATTGCTTCGCCTGCTCGAAGGCGTTCTGTCCCGTCGAACCGTCCAGGACGAGGAGCACTTCGTCCGGCGCGTCGGGCACCACCTTCTTCATCACCGTCTTTATCTTCGTCAGCTCGTTCATCAGGCCCACCTTGTTGTGCAGGCGTCCCGCCGTGTCGATGATGACGATGTCAGCCCCGTTGGCCACGGCCGAACTGAGTGTGTCGTATGCCACGGACGCGGGGTCGGCTCCCATCTTCTGCTTGACGACGGGCACGCCCACCCGCTCGCCCCAGATGAGGAGCTGCTCGACGGCTGCCGCACGAAACGTGTCGGCCGCGCCCAGGTAGACCGTCTTGCCGGCTTTCTTGAACTGGTAGGCCAGCTTGCCGATGGTCGTCGTCTTGCCGACGCCGTTCACGCCGACCACCATGATGACGTACGGCTTTTTCTCGATGGGGATGTCGAACGTCGTGTTGTCCACCGCATGGTTCTCCGTCAGCAGTGCTGCGATTTCCTCCTTCAGGATACGGTTCAATTCTTCTGTCGTCACATATTTATCGCGTGCCACACGCTCTTCGATACGCTTGATAATCTTTAAGGTAGTCTCCACGCCGACGTCCGACGTCACGAGCACTTCTTCCAGATTGTCAAGCACTTCGTCATCGACTTTCGACTTGCCGGCCACGGCACGTGCGATTTTGGAAAAGACGCTCTCTTTGGTTTTTGCCAGACCTTTGTCCAAGGTTTCCTTTTTTTCTTTGGAGAAGAAACTAAATATTCCCATATAAAAATGCGTTTTAGTGATAATGTCCACAAAGATACGGAATTAAATTAACGTGACAACACTCCGGCAGAAAGAATGCTGCGCAAGAAGCCGTTTCGGCATTCCCCGGTTCTTTTTTTTCGGGGAAAATGGCGGACGCGACTGTCCTATGTCGAGTCGTGCAACTTGTCCATGCCGAGTCGTACGGACATAAAAAAGAAGACTGCGCATCCTGCAGTCAGCAAGATACGCAGCCCGTTTTTTGTCATGCGATCATCGGTCAGAGTTCTCCCTCATCATTTCCGGCATCACCCCTCCCGGCATTTCTTCCATATGTCGCCTGAAGATGCATTTACGTTTTATTCGAAAATCTTATTGAACCACATGTCGTGTTTTTATGGTTAGTAAATGCAAGTTCGGGAATGTCTCAGAGGGCAGCTTTCATCGCTTCGACCATCTCCTGGTATTCGGCATCCGTCAGATAGACCTTGCCGGGATTCATTTGGAAGACGCCCCCGTAGTCCGGCCCGTCGACATACTTGGGCGCGAGATGGAAGTGCAGGTGGGAAAGCTTGTCGCTGTAAGCTCCGTAGTTGATTTTCTCGGGGTGGAACACCTTGTGCATGGCGCGGGTGACGCGGGCCACGTCGGCCATGAAGGCGTTGCGCTCCTCGTCGCTGAGTTCGCACAGGTCATCGACATGTCCGTTATAGGCCACGAGGCAACGTCCGTGGTAGGTCTGCTCCTTGAAGAGGAACACGCGTGAGACGCTCAGGGGGGCAATCTCAATCATCAGGTTGTGCAGTGCTTCATTGTTCTGACAATAAAGGCACTCGTTAGGATTACTTCTCATAGTATTTTTATTTATAAAAGTGAATAATTAAGCATTCTTCTCTTTCGTCCCGTCGAGCAGGTGGGCGACATCGTTTTCTTCTCCGACCACCCAGACGACTTCTCCCTTCTCCAGCACTTCGTCAGCCACAGGCGACATCAGCGTCCCGTCGTTCTTCTCGATGCCGACGATGAGACAGTTGTGTTCGCTGCGGATGCCGCTTTCGCGGATGCTTTTGCCCATGAATCCGGTGTTTTCATCGACGATAAACTGCTTGAGGCAGATTTCCTGCTGTTCCCAGTCAGGCTGTGTCTGACGCGAAGCCTTCATCTCGTCCATCGCCTTCGTGAATGCCGAAAGCTGTTCATCCGTGCCGATGACCTGGAGTCTGTCGTTAGGATAAATGCGTTCGTTCCCTCCGGGAATGTTGACACGTCCGCAGCCTCTCAGGATGGAGACGACGTGTACGCCATAGATTTTTCCCACGTTCAACTCCTTCAGCGTCTGTCCGGCCCACAGGCTGTCAGCCGGGACGTCGAAGTCGGACAAGTGCATGTCGTGTGACAGCAAGTGGCCGGCATATTCGGGCGCCTTTTCCCCGCGGTACTCTTCATAACGTTCACGCACGTTCAGGTTCTGCATAAACGTGCGTTCGATGAAGATGGACTGCCGTTTCAGCCGGCGGGAATAAATCATCAGCAATACCAATACCAGGGCGATGCCGCCGGCCAAGGCCACGGAGGCCTGGTAAAAACAGGAGATGACATACATGACGAAGCCTATTGCGACGAAGACGCGCAGCAGGATGATGGAGACAAGCGGAGCACGGTTAAAACGGTTGTCACGCCACAAGGCTTGGAACTCCACGGAATGGTTCTTCTTCGCCATGATGGCACGCAGGAAAGGCGAGATGGCAAGGACGGTGATGACCAATCCGACGAACTCGCTCCACTTGTCCGGCAGCCATGCCGACAGGAAAGGATAGACAAACTGTATGCAGATGACGATTGTCGCCACAGTCACGATGCCGTAGATGAACAGGATGCGCAGGATGGCTTTCAGGAACTTCTTCCAGTTGTTCTCCTGGTTGACCGTCGTGTGCGACCGGAGGGCATAATGCTCCACCAAGCTCAGCCACTTGTCCGGCAAGTGCTTGCTAACCCACTCATAGGCAGGGTTTGAGAGGCGTATCATATAAGGCGTGGTGAAGGTCGTGATGACCGATACGGCCACGACGATGGGATAGAGAAAGTCGCTCGTCACGCCCAGGCTTACTCCCAACGAAGCGATGATGAAGGCGAACTCACCTATCTGGGTCAAACTGAATCCGCATTGCATTGCGACTTTCAGCGGTTGTCCGGCCAGGACAAAGCTACCCGTGCCGAATATCGCCTGCCCTAAAATAATCGTCAGGATGATGGCGATGATGGGATATTTGTATTCTACAATCATGGCGGGGTCGACCATCATGCCGACCGACACGAAAAAGATAGCCCCAAAAAGGTCTTTCACCGGGGCTACGAGCTTCTCAATGGATTCGGCTTCGACCGTCGCCGCCAGAATGGAACCCATGATGAAAGCGCCGAAGGCAGCGGAGAAGCCTACTTTCGCAGCCAGGACTACCATCAGGAAACACATGCCGACTGACATCACCAGCAATGTCTCGGCAGACATCCAACGGCGTACGCGTTTCAAGAAGGTGGGGATGAGGTAGATGCCGACCACAAACCACAGTACGAGGAAGAAAACCAGTTTCACCACGCTTGCGGCCATCTCCGTACCTTCAAAGTTCTGGCTGACAGCCAACGTGGAAAGCATCACCATGAGCACGATGGCCAAGATGTCCTCCAGGACAAGCACGCTGAGCACCAGACCGGCAAAACGCTGCTGGCGCAACCCCATGTCGTCGAAAGCCTTGTAAATAATGGTCGTGGACGACATGGCAAGCATACCTCCCAGATAGATGCAGTCCATACGGTTCCATCCGAACGATGTCCCGACAACTACGCCCAGCACAATCATTGCCAGGATGACAGAACATGCGGCAATAATGGCTGTGCCGCCTGTCTTCATTAACTTTTTAAAACTGAAATCCAAGCCTAAGGCAAACATCAGGAAGATAACACCTATGTCGGCCCACAGTTTGATGTCATTCACGTCTTGGATGGATGGTGTATAGGGCATGTGCGGGCTTGCAATGAAGCCCGCAACAATGTACCCTAATACCAATGGCTGTTTAAGCCGTTTGAAGATGATCGTCGTGATTCCTGCACATGTCAGAATTAACGCCAAATCAATAATTAACGGAGATAATTCAGACATCCTTTATTCAACGTTTTGCGACGAGTTCTGCGATTTTTATAACCACGTTCATAGCTTTTTCAATAGACTGGACAGGAACAAATTCATAGCGACCATGAAAGTTCAGCCCGCCAGCAAAGATATTCGGGCAAGGAAGTCCCTTGAATGATAGTTGTGCGCCGTCAGTTCCTCCACGGATAGCTTTTACTTTCGGAGTCACGCCGGCTTCTTCCATCGCATGAAAAGCAATGTCAATGATATGCATGACCGGTTCGATCTTCTCACGCATGTTGTAATACTGGTCTTTCAGTTCGACTGTCACCGTACCTTCACCATACTCGGCATTCAGGAAATCGGCAACACGCTGCATTCGGCATTTACGAGCCTCAAATTTTGTCCGGTCATGGTCGCGGATGATATAAGATATGGTGGTCTGCTCCACTTCTCCTTTCATGCCAACCAAGTGGAAGAACCCTTCATAGTCTTGAGTATGAGAAGGCGTTTCAACCGGAGGAAGCAATGACACGAATCTGCTGGCCACCAGCAAGGAGTTGATCATCTTGTTTTTGGCATATCCCGGATGCACATTGCGTCCTTTGACAAGAACTTTAGCAGAAGCGGCATTGAAATTTTCAAATTCCAGCTCTCCCACTTCACCTCCATCCATCGTATAAGCAAAGTCACAACCAAATTTTTCCACGTCGAACTTATGTGCTCCCATACCGATTTCTTCATCCGGATTGAAACCTACACGGATTTTTCCATGCTTGATCTCCGGATGTGCCTTCAGATAAGCTATAGCTCCTACGATCTCAGCGATGCCTGCTTTGTCATCAGCTCCCAACAAAGTTTTTCCATCCGTCACTATCAAATCTTCTCCCTTGTGATCAAGCAGTTCCGGGAACTGTTTCGGAGACAACACTATGTTCTCTTCGGTACAGAGCTGGATATCCGTCCCGTCATAGTCTTTCACGATACGAGGATTGACATGTTCGCCACTCATGTCCGGGCTGGTATCCATGTGGGCAATGAATCCCACGACCGGGACATCTTTATCCATGTTTGCCGGCAGAGTGGCAAATAAATAGCCATTCTCGTCCAAAGAAATTTCTTCCAGTCCTAATTCTTCAAGTTCGCTTTTTAAGTATTCAGCAAAAACCATTTGTTTGGCCGTACTCGGCGTAGTCTGTGAGTCTTCACTCGACTGAGTGTCAAAGCTTACATATTTCAGAAAACGTTCTATGACTGTCATAGTGCAATAATATTTTTAAGATTAGACGATTCTTTTAAAAATGGCTGCTTCCGTCAAAGCAATGCGTGCAGACTTTGCATTTGGGCAGTCCGATGGCTTCTATCAAGGTTTCAAGTGTGTTAAATTTCAAAGAACTTAAGCCAAAACGATCTGCTATTGTCTGCACCAAGCGTTTATATTCCGGCGAATCTGTCGTCGCATATTTATCCAGATTCTTGGTATGGTCTCCTTCAAATTCTTGAATGATACGACGCGTGATGAGCTCCAGATCACCCTTGGAACTAGTGAAATTAATGAATGGGCAACCGTAAATCAGCGGAGGGCAAGCTATGCGCATGTGTACTTCTTTAGCTCCATATTCAAATAAAATCTTCACATTGTCACGAAGCTGTGTGCCACGTACGATGGAGTCATCACAGAACAAGATGCGTTTGCCTTGCAGCATGGCCCGATTAGGAATCAGTTTCATCTTCGCTACGAGCGAACGCATGGCCTGATTGCTCGGAGTAAAACTTCTAGGCCACGTTGGGGTATATTTAGCGATTGCACGATGATAGGGAACACCTTTGCCTTCCGCATACCCCAATGCCATGCCTACGCCCGAATCTGGAATACCGCAAGCGCAATCCACTTCGGATTCGTCCTTCTGCCCCATCTTATAACCACACGCGAAGCGCACCTCTTCGACATTTTTATTTTCATAGCAAGACACAGGAAACCCATAATAAACCCATAAGAATGAACATATTTGCATTTCCTCATTAGGCTTGCGCATCTGTTCGATACCATCAGGACGTACCCGCAAAATCTCACCCGGACCGACATAACGTTCGATTTCAAAGTCCAGATTGGGAAAACTGCTTGATTCGCTCGTCAGGGCATAAGCTCCTTCCTTTTTCCCTACAACGATTGGCGTACGTCCCCATTGGTCACGCGCTGCGATTATGCCGTCTTCCGTGAGAAGCAACATAGAACATGAGCCTTTAATGGAGCGAAAGACATTTTCAATGCCATCCACAAAGTTTTTTCCTTGGATGAGCAACAGTGATACCAATTCTGTGGGATTTGTTTTTCCAGAACTCAGCTCAGCAAAGTGCATATTGCGTTCCAGTAATTCTTTCTCTAGAGCTTCTATATTGTTGATTTTAGCAACTGTAACAATGGCAAACTTACCTAAGTGTGAATTAATGACCAACGGCTGTGAATCTGTGTCGCTAATAATACCAATGCCGGCATTACCACTGAACCTTGGCAATTCATCTTCAAATTTATTTCTGAAATAGGCGTTTTCCAGACTATGGATAGAACGGATAAATCCTTTTTCGCGGTCATAAGTCGCCATACCACCACGTCTCGTGCCCAAATGAGAATTGTAGTCTGTCCCATAAAACAGATCAGTCACACAATCTTTTGTCGAAACAGTTCCAAAGAAACCTCCCATAATAAAATAATGTAAGTTTTAGGTTAGATAATCATATTAGGCTTCAAAAATACCTATTTCTTTTGGATTGCCGGATATTCAAAGATATTTTTTTGATTTGCATCAAAAAAAGAATGCATATTGCAGAAAAATCCATGCTATCCCTGGCAGATTTTCCAAGAACCATTAATTTTGCCCGGTTTTAAAAAATCAAAGGATAACGCATGATACGTCAATGTTTCATTTTGTTTGGATGCCTCGCCTTGGGAGAATTGATTGTTTATGTGACAGGCATCAAATTACCGTCAAGCATTATTGGCATGTTATTACTTACACTATTCCTCCAACTAAAGTGGGTTAAACTTCAATGGGTCCAAGGGTTAAGCGATTTTTTAGTTGCCAATTTAGGCTTCTTCTTTGTCCCTCCCGGTGTCGCTCTAATGCTTTACTTCGATATTATCCAAGCTGAATTCATCCCGATTGTCGTATCGACTGTAGTCAGCACTATTTTGGTGCTGGTGTGCACAGGATGGTCACATCAATATATCAGACGACACATGCATTTTTCCAAGCATGACCACACGAACAATAACCAACAGGATAATCAACAAGAAAACAGATAATACACCGTGGAATACTTCAGCAATCAATTCTTTTTACTAGCCCTGACATTTGGACTCTTTTTCTTTTCAAAATTCCTTCAGAAACGTACAGGATGGGTCATACTGAATCCGATCTTACTTACAATAGCCATGCTTATTATCTTTTTGAAGGTGACGGGCATCAGTTATGAGACATACAATGAAGGGGGACATCTTATCGAATTTTGGCTAAAACCTGCTGTCGTGGCTCTGGGAGTTCCTTTGTATTTGCAATTAAAGGATATACGCAAACAGTTGCTTCCTATTATCCTTTCCCAGCTGGTCGGATGCCTGGTCGGAATCGTTTCCGTAATCTTCACAGCAAAATGGCTGGGTGCTTCTCCTGCCATTATTACGTCATTGGCTGCAAAGTCAGTAACTACCCCTATCGCAATGGAAGTAACCAAGAGCGTGGGCGGCATTCCGTCCCTGACAGCAGCCGTTGTCGTCTGTGTCGGATTGTTTGGGGCAGTTTTTGGTTTTCGAGTGCTAAGTTTAGGTCATGTAGCCAGTCCTATCGCCCAAGGCTTGTCCATGGGAACGGCCAGCCATGCCGTAGGCACTTCCACGGCAATGGAACGCGGACGTAAATATGGCGCTTTTGCAAGTTTAGGGTTGACTCTTAACGGCCTTCTGACAGCATTGCTTACTCCGACCGTGCTGCATCTGCTCAACATCATTTAATAAATCACTCAAGATTGCGCTTAAAATAAATCATGTCTTTTAATACCCGACCTCCTTCTATTATCAGATGGTCGTAATGTTTCGTAAAGAAATCGGGAATCGTATGAGAATAGATGAAATTGCAACTTTGGTAAAATGACATAGTCTGCACACTGTCTCCTGTACCAACTTGTAGCATCTGATATACATTTCTATAATGCTTGCACAGGTAATCAATCATCTGTCGACCGTAGCCTTTTCGCTGGTAAGAAGGGCTTACAGCCAAGTTTTTCAGCTCCAATACACCATCTCCTTCATTCGTGACTACGGCCACTGCAACGGCATGCTCATGGACATCTGTCATGACAAACATTTCACCTCGATCCAGATAACGGTCTATCATGGATTCCTGTTCGTCGCCAAGCAGAAGGAGGTCCAAGTATTGTTTCTTGTTGCTTCTTATTTCAACTATTTTCATTGCTTCCATTTATCCTCTCCTCTGTTGTTTTTACGGCTTTTACGACTCTGTTCAGAGCCATTCTGCATAACAAGCCATGAACTCGCTTTATAAGCAAAAAATAAATTTTTCCCATCTGGTTATGGAACTTTACGAATGTTGCCAAGCTAACAAGCTGACACCCCTCAGTCCAATCACCACATTCCAACATTATACTCACAGACAGATGCTTATCATCTTTATTTATACGGGTATAGCTAGATGTTTGTTCAGATATATAGTTATGAAAGTCTTCGCTTGATTTTAAACCAAACAATGTTGCCAATCTGTTACGCAAACCAAAAAGGAATTTGACCGATGGAGGATAATTGGAAAATATCATCTCAAACATCTCCTGCGATGTGATGGGTCTTCTACATCGAATTGTTACTGAATGTTTGTCTACATAATCCATTCCGCTTATCATATTTCAATATTCTTGTGATGATGCAAAAATAGCATTATTAACCCAAGCTCCAAAGTCCTAAAACAAAAAAGCCGCCGTAAGTTTTCATCTTACGGCGGCTTTATATTAACGGGAAAAAACATCCTTTTATTTCTTGAAATATCTGTTGTACAGGCCTTCAAATCCTCTACCGTGACGAGCTTCGTCGCGAGCCATTTCATGAACAGTGTCATGGATAGCATCCAGATTCAATTCTTTAGCACGTTTTGCAATGCGAGTCTTGTCAGCGCAAGCACCGCTTTCAGCATTCATGCGTTTTTCCAAATTGGTTTTGGTGTCCCAAACGCAGTCGCCCAGCAATTCGGCGAATCTGGAAGCATGCTCAGCCTCTTCCCAAGCATAACGCTTGAAAGCTTCTGCGATTTCAGGATAGCCTTCACGATCAGCCTGACGGCTCATAGCCAAGTACATACCAACCTCTGTGCACTCACCCATGAAGTGATTGTTCAGGTCTTTAATCATTTCTTCATCGCAGCCTTTAGCCACACCAACAGTGTGTTCTGATACAAATTCCAAAGACGTTTCACTCATTTCTTTGAATTTGGAAGCCGGAGCTTTACACATCGGACATTGTTCAGGAGCTTTTTCACCTTCATAGATGTAACCACATACGGTACAAATAAACTTTTTCATAATCGTCACTTTTTAATAAGTTAGTCAATAAAATATCTATTATATGTATTATATAATCGTCTTACACTTCTTGCATACACCTTTGAAATATTGATGAACTTCTGTAATCTCGTTGCCGTCAATCATTGCTCCCATCAACTCTTCTTCTTTGTTTTGGAGTGGCATATCATATATTTTACCACATTTTTTACATAAGAAATGAGCGTGTAGGCTTGTGTCGCCGTCAAAGCATGCATTGTGTTCATCTATTGTCAACATCCGAACTGCTCCATGTTCTACAAACAACTTTAATGTATTGTATACTGTAGTCCGCGAAAGCGTCGGAAATTTTGGACTCAAAGCATTATAGATTTCATCAACACTTGGATGTGTAAAATGTGTCATCATATAATCCATGATAGCCATACGCTGAACTGAAGGCTTCACTTCATGCTTTATCAAGTTATCATAGGCAGCAATAGAGTTCATCTTTTCAAAGTTGTAATTGTTTCATCTTCGTTTTCACTGCAAATGTATAATTAGCTACGATTCTATGCAAATAATGCGCCCTTATTTTTGCGATTTTTAACCCTAATTGTTCATAAGAGGCTATTACACCTTCCTATTAAGGCTAGCCAAACCAGCCTTCCTTTCCGTGCTCGGCTACCCTCCTTTCGGCTCTCGGCCGGTCTCCTTTCCGCTTTCATACGGTTTATAGATTTGGTATTGCCAGATTGGCTGTCCTTCACACGATTCTTTTTATCTTTGCAGTCTGAACAATGGAATTATACATTATGAACTACGGATTTGTAAAAGTGGCAGCAGCTGTTCCGCATGTTAAAATAGCTGATTGTCAATATAATGCCCGACAAATACTCCTGCAAGTAGAAGAAGCAGAAAGGCAAGGAGTGGAAATTCTGATTTTTCCGGAATTATCTGTCACATCCTATACATGCGCTGATCTTTTTGCTCAACAGCTTTTATTGGAAGAGAGTCTGGCAGCACTGGAAAGCCTGGTGACGGCCAGCACAAACAAGCATCTCATATTTGTAATAGGAATGCCTCTTGAAGTAGAAGCCTCTTTATTGAATTGTGCCATTGCCATCCATAACGGCAAAATTTTGGGTGTAGTTCCTAAAATATATCTACCTAATTACAAGGAATTCTATGAAATGCGCTGGTTTGCTTCTGGTCTTCACTATGATACAAACGTAGTTTTATGCAAACAGACCGTCCGTGTAAGCCCTTATCAGATTTTTGAAACTCCATCTTGCCGTTTTGGCATTGAAATTTGTGAAGATATGTGGGCCACAATCCCCCCAAGCTCCTACCTGGCATTGGAAGGGGCAGACATCATATTGAATATGTCGGCAGACAATGAAGGCACGGGGAAACAGGATTATGTGCGCTCACTCATAAGCCAACAGTCTGCACGTTGTCTGGCTGGATATGTTTTCGCCTCGTGCGGCTTTGGCGAGTCTACAACAGATGTTGTATTCAGTGGCAATGGGTTGATTTATGAAAATGGGGCTCTATTGGCTGCCTCCAAACGGTTTTCATTGGAACCTCAAATTATAACAAGCGAAATAGATGTGGAACGTCTTCGCACAGAACGTCGGGTAAATACAACTTTTGCAGCATGCAAGGCGGCACACCGTGCCTACCACAATATTACGTATCATCATACACCTGTCGAGACGCACGTGCCCGGCGAACTAAAGTTGACAAGACACATCGAACCTCACCCGTTTGTTCCTTCCGGAAAAGAGCTTGACGAACGATGTGAAGAAATCTTTGCCATCCAAGTCGCAGGACTGGCCCAACGCCTGACGCATATACATTGTAAGACTGTCGTAATCGGCATTTCCGGCGGATTGGATTCCACGTTGGCTTTGCTGGTTGCGACACGGACTTTCGACAAATTGGGCTTGGACAGACGAGGTGTCATCGGAATCACCATGCCCGGGTTTGGTACGACGGACCGCACCTACAACAATGCATTACATCTGATGGAATCATTAGGTGTCACAATTCGTGAAATCAGCATCAAGCAAGCATGTATCCAGCATTTTCAGGACATCAATCATGACATTGACAAGCATGATGTGACTTATGAGAATTCACAAGCCCGCGAGCGCACTCAGATTTTAATGGATGTGGCCAATCAGACAAACGGCATTGTCATAGGTACGGGTGATCTTTCCGAGCTGGCTTTAGGATGGGCTACATACAATGGTGACCATATGTCTATGTATGCTGTAAACACCAGCATTCCCAAAACGCTTGTCAAGCACCTTGTTGTTTGGGTTGCAGAGCATGACATAGACTCTTCATCCCGTGCAACCCTGCTTGACATTGCAGATACTCCGATCAGCCCGGAGCTGATACCTGCAGATGAACAAGGAAATATTCGTCAAAAAACAGAAGATCTGGTCGGGCCATACGAATTGCACGACTTTTTCCTCTATCAGTTTTTCCGTTTCGGTTTCCGACCCGCAAAAATCTTCTACCTGGCACAAATCGCATTCCGCAATCAGTATGATGACAGCACCATAAAGAAATGGCTAAAGACTTTTTTCAAACGGTTCTTTGCGCAACAGTTCAAACGCTCTTGCCTGCCCGATGGCCCCAAAGTAGGCTCGGTCGTCCTTTCACCGCGAGGAGACTGGCGTATGCCTAGCGATGCTTCTTCATCTTTGTGGATAGAAGAATGTGAAAGACTCTGAACAAAAGAACGAGCAAAAAACAATTGAACACAAAAGTTTTGTATATTTGCATAATATGAAGAAAACGTTTGCGATATTCATCATCTGTTGCACCATCGGTGTTCTGCAAGCATGGGCTCATCCTTATAAAGTGAATGAGATTCCTATGGTACATTTGCAGGATCGCACACGTTATGTCTCCAATCCCGATCAAATCCTTTCAAGCCAGACAACAACATCCATTGATAGCATTCTCTATAACTTGGAACAGCAAACTGGTATTGAAACGCTGGTGGTGGCTGTAAATGAAATAGAAGGAGGCGATTGCTTTGAATTTGCCCTACAACTCGGAAAACAACAAGGGGTGGGAAAAAAGGAAACGAACAATGGACTAGTCATTCTTTTGGTCACTAGAGAACGGTGTATTCAGTTTGTAACAGGTTATGGCCTGGAAGGCACACTGCCTGATGCGGTTTGCAAGCGCATCCAAATCCAATACATGAACCAACCTTTCAGTCAAGGAGACTGGGACACAGGTATGATGGCCGGAATCCGCGCTGTCAACCGCTATCTCATTGACTACCGTGACGGAACAGAAAGAGCAGAAACGTCCGCCACGGATTATTATCCTCCGCTTATCTTCATTGCCACCGTTCTATTGTTGTTTTTTGTCTTTGCTTACCGGCGTTTGCGGCGCAAGAGCCGGTGCCCTCATTGCAAAAAGCATACTTTGCAACGTTCTACATCCCGACTATTGTCTGAAGTAAATGGCATTCGTCGTGAAGAAGTTGTCTATACGTGTACCTACTGTGGCTATACAGTCGTGCGGGAAGAAGAGTCACAAGACAATCGTCATGATGGATTCGGAGGACGTGGAGGAGGACCGATTATCTTTGGCGGAGGTTTCTTCGGTGGCCGTGGCGGTCATGGAGGAGGTTTCAGCGGTGGAAGTTTCGGAGGTGGAGATTTCGGTGGTGGCGGTGCTGGTTCGAAATTTTAAATCGTCTATGAGTGATATAGAACTAAAAACATATTAATATTAAAGGAGCAGATATGAAACATCTAATGAAGTTTATTTTTGTTGCCATAAGTGCCATTTTATTCAGCAGTTGCGGATACAATAGCATGGTGGAAAAGGAAGAAGCAGTCAATACAGCGTGGAGTAATGTAGAAAACCAGTACCAACGCAGGGCTGACCTGATTCCGAACTTGGTCAACACGGTCAAAGGATATGCTTCACACGAGGCGGAGACATTGGAATCCGTAGTTCAGGCACGTGCCAAAGCAACACAAATCACACTCAATGCAGAAGATCTTACTCCGGAAAAGCTGCAACAATATCAAAAAGCACAAGGAGAAATCGGTAGCGCATTAGGACGCCTGATGCGTATCACCGAAAACTATCCGGAACTGAAAGCAAATCAAAACTTCCAAGAGCTGCAAGCTCAACTGGAAGGCACAGAAAACCGTATCAGTGTGGAGCGGCGAAACTTCAATCAAGCCACCCAGGATTACAACACGTTCATCCGCAAGTTTCCTCAAAATCTCATAGCCAATATGTTTGGTTTTGAGAAGAAGCCATATTTTGAAGCGGAAAGCGGCAATGAGAAAGCACCAGAAGTGAAGTTTTAAGAATGTAGAACACTAAATCCAACCAACTATAATATGAGTAATCAACGTTATATGATGAGAGGCGTATCAGCTTCTAAAGAAGACGTACATAATGCCATTAAGAATATCGACAAAGGCATCTACCCCAAAGCATTCTGTAAAATCATCCCAGACATCCTGGGAGGAGACCCTGAGTATTGCAATATCATGCACGCCGACGGGGCGGGGACCAAATCATCCTTAGCTTACATGTATTGGAAAGAGACAGGTGACTTGAGCGTCTGGAAAGGTATTGCACAAGACGCCTTAATCATGAATATTGATGATTTGCTATGCGTGGGAGCTGTGGACAATATCCTCGTGTCCTCTACCATCGGGCGCAATAAACTGCTCGTCCCAGGCGAAGTGATTTCTGCTATCATCAACGGCACGGACGAACTGCTGGCCGAACTGCGTGATATGGGCGTAGGCGTATATGCCACCGGAGGCGAGACTGCCGACGTGGGCGACTTGGTACGTACCATCATCGTGGACAGCACCGTGACTTGCCGCATGAAACGCAGCGATGTCATCGACAATGCAAACATACGCCCGGGGGATGTCATCGTCGGGTTGGCTTCTTACGGACAAGCCACGTATGAGAAAGAATATAATGGCGGCATGGGTAGCAATGGACTTACTTCTGCTCGTCATGACGTGTTTGCCAAATATTTGGCCGACAAATATCCGGAAAGCTACGACAAAGCCGTGCCTGAAGAGCTGGTCTATTCAGGGAAACTGAAGCTGACCGACGCGGTGGAAGGCAGCCCGCTCGATGCCGGAAAACTGGTACTCTCCCCGACCCGTACTTATGCTCCTGTGGTGAAGAAACTGCTGGACGCACTGCGTCCGCATATCCACGGCATGGTGCATTGTTCTGGCGGCGCACAAACCAAAGTGTTACACTTCGTGGACAATGTGAGAGTCATCAAGGACAATCTCTTCCCCGTCCCGCCCTTATTCAAGACCATTCAGGAACAGAGCGGAACTGACTGGGCCGAGATGTACAAGGTGTTCAACATGGGACATCGTTTGGAAGTCTACCTCGCACCCGAGCACGCAGAAGAAGTCATTGCCATCAGCAAGAGCTTCAACATCGATGCACAAGTCATCGGACGCATCGAAGAATGCGACCATAAGGAGCTTATCATCAGAAGCGAATACGGAGAATTTACTTACTAAACATGGCCGACCACAACACTTTACTGGAAAAGCTCGACAACCTCGTCGCCCGTTTTGAAGAAGTCTCCACGTTGATTACCGACCCTTCCGTCATCGCAGACCAAAAACGCTATGTGAAGCTGACGAAGGAATACAAGGAGCTGGGGGACTTGATGAACGCAAGGAAAGAATATGTCCAATGTCTCGCTACGCTGGACGAAGCCAAGCAGATCCTTATGACCGAGACCGACGCGGAGATGAAGGAGATGGCCCGGGAGGAAGCACTCATCTGTGAGAAGCGCATACCGGAGATTGAAGAACAAATCAAGCTCCTGCTCATTCCCGCCGACCCGCAGGATGACCGCAACGCCATCCTTGAGATACGTGCCGGCACCGGCGGCGACGAGGCAGCCATCTTTGCGGGAGACCTCTTCCGCATGTATGCCAAGTATTGCGAAAGCAAAGGCTGGCGGATGGAAGTATCCAGTTTCACAGAGGGAGCTGCCGGCGGCTACAAGGAAATCATCTGTTCCATATCGGGCGAAAAGGTCTACGGCACGATGAAATACGAGTCGGGGGTGCATCGCGTACAGCGTGTGCCGGCCACGGAGACACAGGGGCGCGTGCACACGTCGGCCGCCTCTGTGGCCGTATTGCCCGAGGCCGAACCCTTCGACGTCGAAATCAACGAAGGGGAAATCAAGTGGGACACGTTCCGAAGCGGCGGTGCCGGTGGACAGAATGTAAACAAAGTGGAGTCGGGCGTGCGCCTGCGCTACAACTGGCGCAACCCGAACACGGGCGTGACGGAGGAAATCCTCATCGAGTGTACCGAGACACGCGACCAGCCCAAAAACAAGGAACGGGCCCTCGCCCGCCTGCGCACGTTCATCTACGACCGCGAACACCAGAAATACATCGACGACATCGCCTCACGGCGCAAGACGATGGTGTCGACGGGCGACCGCTCGGCCAAAATCCGCACCTACAATTACCCGCAGGGGCGCATCACCGACCATCGCATCAACTACACCATCTACAACCTCGCCTCTTTCATGGACGGCAACATCCAGGACTGCATTGACCACCTCATCGTGGCTGAAAACGCCGAACGACTGAAAGAGAGCGAGTTATAAAAGAATATGGCGGACGTCCGGGCAAGACCGGGATGGACGCCAAATCGAGACAGTAGTGAAGGCGAGGTGTTCACAGTAGTGAAGGCAGCGTCAAGACAGTAGTGAAGGCGAGGTGTTCACAGTAGTGAAAGCGGCGTCGAGACAGTAGCGAAGGCGAGGTGTTCACAGTAGCGGTGATTCCATCTTCGCATCTATGAACGCGAAACATACATCCATACATCATGAAACAGATGCATATACTCCAACTTTCCCACACGTTGGGCACGGCCTTCCGCCGTTGCGCGACACGCTTTCCGGTGACTGTGGGCTTCATCCTGGCCCTGACAGTCTATTTGTTTCTCATGACCGACCATACAGACCCCTTTCAGGAACGACAGTTTGTCGTGTGGGGCTACTACCTCTCGGTCGGCGCACTGCTGTCGCTGAGCCTGCACCTGTGGTCGGAAGAAGTGAAAAGCCGCCGCACGGCAATCGTGACACAACTTTTGCTGCATGCGCTACTGGTGGCCGACGCCGTATTCCTCTATCACCAGATGACAGGGACGCGCTTCGTCGACATTGCCATCGCCCATGCCGCAGGCATCCTGGCCTTGGGGCTCTCAGTGCTGTTCCTGCCGTTTTTCCGCGAAAAGGATGACATCCCCGCATGGAACTTTACCCAAAATGCCATCGGCACATTAGCCATCGTAGCCCTCGTGGCAGCAACGATGTGCGGCGGCTTGTCGCTATTGGCATTCTCCCTGCACAAACTGTTCGACATCGACATCAGTCACAAATGCTACTTATATATACTTATCCTCTGCGGCGAGCTGCTGCCGGCTTTGCTCTTCCTCGGCCTATTGCCGCAAGACGAAGCTAAGCACGACCGTACGCCGCAGCCCACAGCCTTCCTGAGCGGTATCATTCACTACCTGTTTCTCCCCTTGGCAGGATGCTATCTGGTCGTGCTCTATGTCTATGCCGGCACGATTATTGCCCGCTGGGAGCTGCCGGACGGCTGGGTGTCGTGGCTCGTGGTGACGCTGATGACAGGTTGCATAGCTATCGAGTTTGCCCTCTATCCGGCACGCGTCAAATACGGACACCGGAAAGACAGGCTGATTGCCCGTCTGCTTCCGGCCTTGGCCTTGCCCCTGCTCCTGCTGATGAGCATCGGCATCGCGCGTCGCTTCATGGACTATGGCATCACCATCAACCGCCTCTATCTGGCGACGCTCAATGCCTGGTTCTACTTCGTCTGCATCGGCCTGCTGGCGACCGGTGCCCGACGCATCAGTTGGATACCCATCTCATTCTCAGCCCTCTTCCTGTTGACATCGGTGTTGCCTGTCAACTACGCCGGCATCACGCGTAACGCATTGCGGGCAGATACCCTGAAGGCTTTGGAAAACAAGACGCTGCCGCTTTCGGAAGAAGCGTATGAAGCTTGGATGGCATCGCTCCCTGCCGAAGATGCAGAGCGGCTGAATGGCAAACTGGCGTATTTGCAAGACTGGTATGGAAAGCAAAGCGTCGACGACATCATCGGCTTCTACGTCCCCTACAACATCCCTAACGAACAAGGTGACGTAGAAGTGGGAGTCATCGAAAGGTTGCACTATGAGCAACCGGAAGGGGTAGCTGTCAACATACCGCAAGGATATACCTATTGCACGCTCATTCGTCTCAAAGACGTAGCTGCTTCCATGACAAATGGACAAATCCGCCTCCCTTTCAGCGACATTAAAGATACCTTGGCCATCCGCCTTGAAGCCCTGCGCCCGCTGGATGCCGACGGCTCGCAGCCCCCGCTCGTGCTCCGCACCGTAAAAGGGGAAGCCCCTTTCATGCTGACCTCGTTCCACATTTTCATCAGGGGTGACGGGAAAGCCGATGTCACTATCTGTGGTTACCGGTTCGACAAAGACAAAATCATAATCCAAAAATGTAATTAATAATATGAACAAACAAGAACTCTTTGAAAACATCAAGCGCAAGAAATCGTTCCTCTGTGTAGGACTCGACACGGACATCAAGAAAATCCCCGAACACCTGTTGGATGAAGAAGACCCCGTCTTTGCCTTCAACAAAGCCATCATTGACGCCACTGCTCCCTATTGCATCGCCTACAAGCCTAACCTGGCTTTCTACGAGCACTTGGGCATGAAGGGTTGGATGGCATTCGAAAAGACAGTCCAATACATCAAACTGCAATATCCCGACCAGTTCATCATCGCAGACGCCAAACGTGGCGACATCGGCAACACGTCAGCCATGTATGCCAGCTCTTTCTTCAGCGAGTTGGACATCGACTCTGTGACCGTCGCCCCTTACATGGGTGAAGACAGTGTCACTCCTTTCCTCGCCTATGAAGGAAAATGGGTTATCCTGTTGGCTTTGACTTCCAACAAAGGTTCGCAGGACTTCCAGTTGACAGCGGATGCCAACGGTGAGCGCCTCTTTGAGAAGGTACTCCGCGTGTCACAACAGTGGGGAAATGACGAAAATATGATGTACGTTGTGGGTGCGACACAGGGACGCATGTTTGAAGACATCCGTCGCATTGTGCCCAACCATTTCCTGCTCGTACCCGGCATCGGTGCCCAGGGTGGTTCGCTCGAAGACGTTTGCAAATATGGCATGAACAGCATGTGTGGACTTATCGTCAACTCCAGCCGCGCCATCATCTATGCCGACAAGAGCCGCAACTTCGCCCATGTAGCTGCAGAGAAAGCCAAAGAAGTGCAACAGCAGATGGAAGAACAGCTGAAAGCTATTTTATAAGCTGGTCCGACAAACAAAAAGGGCCTGTCACATGCGTGTGCTGCATTTTGACAGGCCTTTTTTCATCTTATTAAAACTTATATCCTACAAATATACCACCTTTATAGATGGGCAACCACTCCCCGCTCCCATTGAGTTTGACATAACGTGTGCCGTCGTTGTTGAATCCCTCGTAGGTCGAGTCCTGCCATCCGCCGCTCCAACTGACTTCTATGGACCAATGTCGTCCGAAGTTGAATGTATACCCCAATGTGGCACCAAATATCATATTATGACCTACCTGGTATTGATCCGGATGCTGATGCGAATAGCCTGGCGATAAACTTTTAGCCAGCCTGTAGACACCCCAACCCGCATTTGCTCCGGCATAAAAACCTTCAAATGCTCTTTTCGGATAGAACCGAAACTCACCGAATGTCGCGCCCAAAGTCATAGGTTTATCCGTGCCCGGAAATCCGGAGGGATAAAAAATGCCAATACCTTCCAGTTGCACCGTTCCTCGGTCAAACACCCGAAATTCCACAGCTGGATTGACAATGCCTATAAGGGCCAGTCCGTTGAGCTTTACATTGACTCGAGCATCTCCTTCATCACCGGATGTGCCTCGTCCATAGAGGCGGGAAGGAAAGAGACAAATTCCTCCCATGACAAAAAGAATACATAATGACCGTATTTTCTTCATAGCTTTTATATAGTTTATTATCATATTTGTAAACAACAAAAAAACGCGCAAAATTAAACATTTTCCCTAATCAATGAAAAAACTATTCACAAAGAGAACACTTATATCCGCTTTTTCGATTCCATCTTTCATGCAGACTACAAGTTAAAGGTAGCTCTGCGCACCTTCCTTTCCGTGGTCGGCTACCCTCCTTTCCGTCCGAGAGCGAAAAGGAGGGTAGCCGACCACGCTATTAATAAGACTGAAATATCCCTTTTCTGATCAGACCTCAATCACCTTAAACAAACACGGACTTCACTTTATCAACTATAATCCCATACAAAAGTTAGTCAAATCGACGGTTATACGAAAAAAAATAGCGTAATTTGCATGTTAGTGCAGAGCCTACACGCTTTTTGCCTGTGCTTTTCACTAAAATATTAATAAGAATAATAAACTTAGAAATAGTAGCAGAATATGGAGTTCTCAGCAAAACAGATTGCAGAATTTATTCATGGAGTTATTGTCGGAGATGAGAATGCGACCGTTCATACCTTCGCAAAAATAGAAGAAGGAGTTCCGGGAGCCATCTCTTTTCTCTCCAACCCCAAATATACCCACTACATTTACAATACAAAATCTTCTATCGTATTAGTCAATAAAGATTTTGTTCCAGAAAAAGAAATAAGTGCCACACTCATCAAAGTGGACAATGCTTATGAATCTGTCGCCAAACTGCTGACGCTCTATGAGATGAGCAAGCCTAAGAAAGTTGGTATTCATCCATTGGCTTTCATCGATCCGACGGCAAAGGTCGGCCAGAATGTGTATGTCGGAGCATTTGCCTTCATCGGCGAAAACGCTGTCGTCGAAGACGGTGCTTCCATCTATCCTCACGCCACAGTGTGCGAGAATGCTTTCATTGGCGAAAACAGCATCCTCTATCCCAATGTCACCGTATACCATGATTGCCGTGTTGGCAAACGTTGCATCCTGCATGCCGGCAGTGTCGTCGGTGCAGACGGATTCGGTTTTGCTCCTTCACCGGAAGGTTACGAAAAAATACCTCAGATAGGCATTTCCATCCTGGAAGACGATGTTGAAATCGGTGCAAATACGTGTGTTGACCGTGCGACAATGGGAGCAACAATCGTGCATAAAGGCGTGAAACTGGACAATCTTATCCAAATCGCCCATAATGTGGAAGTGGGCAGCCACACAGTCATGGCTTCCCAAGTCGGTATTGCCGGTTCGACAAAAGTGGGAGAATGGTGTATGTTTGGCGGACAAGTAGGACTGGCCGGGCATATCCACGTGGGCAACCACATCAATATAGGAGCTCAATCCGGTATTCCCAGTACCGTGAAAGGCGACAACCGTAACATCATGGGAAGCCCGGCTATCGATGCTAAACAATTCTTCAAATGTGCAGCAGCCTATAAACAGCTTCCTGAAATGTTGCAAACCATCACCCAACTGAAAAGAGAGGTGGAAGAACTAAAAAAACAATTAAACAAATAAACATAACACCCATGTTGAAACAGAAAACACTAAAAGGCAGTTTCTCCCTTTATGGCAAAGGACTGCACACTGGTCTGAATCTGACAGTGACTTTCAATCCTGCACCAGACAATCATGGATACAAGATTCAACGCATCGATATGGAAGGACAACCCATCATCGACGCCGTTGCCGAAAACGTAACTGAAACGACGCGAGGCACAGTGCTCTCTAAAAACGGTGTAAAAGTCAGCACTGTGGAACATGGATTGGCGGCTCTCTATGCAGCAGGCATCGACAACTGTCTCATCCAGGTGAACGGACCTGAATTTCCGATTCTTGATGGTAGTGCCAAAGCGTATGTGGAAAACATCGAGCGTGTCGGCATAGAAGAACAAAATGCTGTCAAAGATTACTACATCATCAAGTCTAAACTCGAATACAAGGACGAGCAAAGCGGTTCTTCCATCATCGTGCTTCCTGATGAAAATTTCAGCATAAATGTGCTGATTTCCTACGATTCCCGCATTCTGTCAAACCAATTTGCCACACTGGACAACATGGCAAACTTCCCGGCAGAAATCGCATCAAGCCGCACATTTGTCTTCGTGCGCGAAATCGAACCGCTTTTAGCTGCCGGACTCATCAAAGGTGGCGACTTGGACAATGCCATCGTCATCTACGAACGCCAGATGACACAACCCCAGTTTGACCGCTTGGCAGATGTAATGAAAGTAGAACATCATGACGCAACCAAATTGGGCTATCTGAACAATAAACCTTTAGTGTGGCCCAACGAACCTGCCCGCCACAAACTATTGGATTTGATTGGTGACTTGGCCCTCATCGGTAAACCCATCAAAGGAAGAATCATTGCAACCCGTCCGGGACATACTGTAAACAATAAATTTGCCCGCTTGCTTCGTAAAGAAATCCGGCAACATGAAATACAGGCTCCCATCTACAACTGCAATGAATCTCCCGTGATGGATGTGAACCGCATCCGTGAACTCCTGCCTCACCGTTATCCATTCCAGTTAGTGGACAAAGTCATCGCCATTGGAGCCAACTACATCGTGGGGCTAAAAAACATCACGGCTAATGAGCCGTTCTTCCAAGGACACTTTCCACAAGAACCCGTCATGCCTGGTGTACTCCAAATCGAAGCCATGGCTCAGGTGGGCGGATTGCTGGTCCTGAATTCGGTCGACGAACCTGAACGATACTCTACTTATTTCTTAAAAATAGACAACGTGAAATTCCGCCAGAAAGTCGTTCCGGGAGATACACTTATCTTCCGTGTAGAACTATTGGCCCCCATCCGCCGAGGTATCTCGACAATGAAAGGCTATGCCTTTGTGGGTGAGAAAGTCGTGTGCGAAGTTGAATTCATGGCACAAATCGTAAAGAACAAGTAACAATACGAATTATTATGAGGAATGGATTTTTTCATTCCTCATAATTTATAAAAAAACACAGATACGCTTATGATAAGTCCGTTAGCATATATTCATCCGGAAGCGAAGATTGGTGAAAATGTCGAAATCGGCCCTTTCGTTTTCATAGATAAAAATGTTGTAATAGGTGACAACAATGTCATCATGCCGAACGCCAACATCCTATATGGAGCACGCATTGGCAATGGCAACCGTATTTTTCCAGGAGCAGTCATCGGAGCCATCCCGCAAGACCTGAAATTCCGTGGTGAAGAAACCACTGCGGAAATCGGAGACAACAACACCATCCGTGAAAATGTCACCATCAATCGTGGAACTGCGGCCAAAGGAAAAACCATTGTCGGCAACAATAACCTCCTGATGGAAGGAGTACACGTGGCTCATGACGCACATGTCGGCAACGGATGTATTATCGGCAACGCCACAAAGATGGCAGGTGAAATCATCATTGATGACAATGCCATCATCAGCGGAGGTGTCTTGATGCATCAATTCTGTCGCGTCGGCGGCTACACGATGGTGCAAGGAGGCTCACGCTTCAGTAAAGACATTCCCCCTTTCATCATCGCAGGCCGTGAACCCATCACATACGCAGGCATCAACATCGTCGGTTTGCGCCGTCGTAACTTCTCGAACGAACTGATTGAAAACATCCATAATGCCTATCGCATCATTTATCAAAGTGGCCTGAACGTGAGCGATGCTTTAAAGAAGATACAAACGGAAGTGCCTATGAGCAAAGAAATAGAATACATAATTTCTTTCATAACCGAGTCACAAAGAGGTATAATCCGATAATATACAAAAAAGAGTACTGCTATGATATATAAATTTACAATAGTCTCTGATGAAGTCGATGACTTTGTAAGAGAAATCAAAATTGATTCGGATGCGACATTTTTTGACCTTCACAAAGCTATATTGGCTTCATGTGGTTACAAAGATGACCAAATGACTTCATTTTTCATCTGCGATGACGATTGGGAAAAAGAAAAAGAGGTGACACTTGAAGACATGGGCAGCAGTTCTGATGAGGATAGCTGGATCATGAAAGATACCCGCTTGAGCGACTTGGTGGAGGATGAGAAACAACGCTTGCTTTATGTCTTCGACCCACTCACCGAACGTGTATTCTTCATCGAACTGACCGAGACTATTCCAGGAAAAGGCTTGGACAAACCGGTTTGTTCCCGTAAACACGGTAAAGCGCCCAAACAATCCATAGATTTCGATGAAATCAATAAAAATAATGTGACAAGCTCTATTGATCTTGACGAGAACTTCTACGGTGACCAATCATTTGATCCGGAAGATTTCGACCCGGAAGGTTACGAGATGGAAGGAGGCGGCAACGACGATGACCGCTATTGACGAAGAGGTCTCTCTCCTGTGTCCGATATAAAGAAACTTATGTCGGACACAGAAAAATCTTTCTCACCGACATCCTTGAACCACTCACGCATGAAACATCTCATTGTCCTGATAGGCCCGACAGCTGTAGGAAAAACAGAATTAAGTTTTATTCTGGCTGAGAAATATCACACTCCTATTCTATCGGCGGATTCACGCCAACTGTATGCTGACTTAAAAATCGGAACAGCAGCTCCCACAAAGGAACAATTGGAACGAGTAAAACATTACTTTATCGGGACATTACAGTTGACAGACTATTATAGCGCAGCTCAATATGAAACAGACGTGATGCGCCTCACAGATCAACTCTTTCAGGAACATGAAGTCCTGTTGTTGACAGGAGGCTCCATGATGTATATTGACGCTGTATGCAAGGGTATTGATGATATTCCGACTGTAGATGCCGAAACACGCGCTCATGTGTTGGCACATTATGAAGAAGTGGGGTTGGAAAGATTGTGTGCAGAGTTAAAACTGCTTGACCCTGCTTATTATGACATCGTGGACCGGAAAAATCCGAAACGTGTCATTCATGCTCTTGAAATCTGTTACATGACTGGACGATCATACACATCTTTTCGCACTCAGACGAAAAAGACACGCCCTTTCCAAATTATCAAAATCGGCTTACGCCGCGAACGAGAAGAATTGTATGCACGCATCAATCAGCGTGTTGACCAGATGATTGCAGAAGGACTGATCGAAGAAGCACGCCACATTTATCCTTACAGACACTTGAACTCACTCAATACCGTCGGATATAAAGAATTATTTCAGTATTTTGATGGGAAATGGGATTTACCCTTTGCTATCGAAAAAATCAAGCAAAATACACGTATTTATTCTCGTAAACAAATGACTTGGTTCAAACGGGATCAGGAAATTTCCTGGTTTCATCCCGATGACCAAGCCACAATCCTCAATTATATAAATCAGCAAATCAATAAGCCTTAAAAGCGATAGGCGACACCGATGCTAACATATAAATCATCCCAATGCTTTACAAATTGATATTTTAATTCACTTTTTAAAGCCCATTCTGGTGCAAAATTATAGGTGACACCTGCTCCCAAGTTCAAACCGGCATAACCCTTGCCACAATAGTAATAGCTGACACCTCCCAAAGGATATAGCTCCACCAAAGGAGCTACATCAAAATTATAATGTAGATCAGCGTCAATATGCCAAGCATTCTTTCCACTACGGAAATAATAATTATATGAAGGTGCCAAATCTAAATGAGGAACCATCAGATTGATTGTCATGCCAACTCCCACACCAAAGTCCGAACGGAAATTGGCCTTTACGTCAAATGTACGTATAATCTGAGCTGATGCTCCGATTCCCAATAAGCATACGAACACCAATAAAAAGATTCTTTTCATTGTAATTTGTCTTTAAGGTTTATATTAATAATCTACAGTACGCATAAAGCGAGCAATGAAGTCCATGTTTTCCTGAACTAAGCATTTCCCATGTGTAGCATCCTTTGCAGATAACAACGCCGCATCCGGCAACATTTTATTGTCGAGGATATAATGCAACATATGCGTAGAGACATTGCCCGGCGTTATTAAAAGTGCCAGGCTTCCCCGACGTGCTTGAGCCGCGTTATAGCACGGGTTGTATTCAGGATCACAGATAAAACGGGCCTCATTCGGCACTAATGTCATGCCTTCTTCCGGATTTGCGAACAAAGCCAGACATTTTCCATTTGTCATTTCACGTGAAGGCTTGAATTCTTCTCCTATATCCAAATGTTGTTTGGCCCACTCCATAAATCCATTCCAGTCCTGGAAATAAACCATTGGATGTCCATTTGCGTCAAGCACCTTGCGATAGGCCTCTTCATTGATTCGGCGACGTTCTGTCTCCATGGACTTATATTGCTCAAACAAATTCTCGTTCGCATACCAAGAAACAACACCTGCTGTCGTCCAGACATCTCCATAACGCACCAATGTCGCCAGGCAAACTTTGTTTACACCCGCCAATTGCTCGATAACAGGTTGAAATGTGTCACGAGGCATGACAAACCGTTTTCCATCATATGCTTCAAGTGTAAATTGCTGTTCGTCACATGCTCCCAAGCGATAATAAGACAAAGGAGTGATTTGTAACTGTCCCACTTGCCGACTTTCTTCGCCCAGTCCCCAATATTCCAACAGTGCTGACAGCCATTCTGTCCCTTTTAAAGCCAGTGGCCCCGTACATTTGCAGAAGGTTTGGATGAAACGAATGGTGTATTCGCGTAACGACTTTTGCGAACCGGGAACAAGCAAACGATCTACTTCATAAGCAGACAGCCGTTCGGTCAAAGCTGTAAAGGGACGGAACAAGTAGGTGCTACTCATCATCTTCATGCCGGTCAACACCAGCTTGTCAAAGGTCTTGTATGTATCCGGACTTTTCAGATAACCCATAAGAACATCATTAATAGGCGCTTTCTCAAACTCTTTGTCAAGCTGGCGATAGAGAGCCGAAGCCAAGTCCATCAAATAGGGATTCTCCGGATTGACAAGTGTCTCCCGTTTATTGTTCTGTACAGACATCCACAACAGAAAGCAGAGATCCGGCAGATTGACCTCATCCATGTAATAATCACTTTCATCTATCGCATAAAAGGGCAAATATTTTCCATACAAAGACTTGTGTTTCTCGACAAACACCCGCCAGAATCCCAAGCCGCTGATGACATCTTCCATATAGTAAGCCACGTTCATAGCGGTCTCCGCCACCCAGACTTTGGTGCTCTGGCGCCCTATCTCTGTAGCGCAGATTGTATTATATAAATGACGGGCCAAGTTCACATAATAGAAATCAGAGGCACTTTCCACAGGCAACGGATGGCCTTGCCTCCAATATGTAAGGGTTATCAGTTCTTTCATAGCACATTTAGTTTTTCGGGTGGTAAAAGTATAGCAAAATCTTGAAACGGGAAACTGATTACCTCAAAAGAAGTCCGTATCTTTGCTTTGTTTATGAAATCAGAGACCATCGATAAGGATAATTCCCAGTTTCAAGACGCTTTGAAGCTGGTGCAGTACACGCATCAATCGGTATTTCTTACAGGAAAGGCAGGAACCGGAAAGTCCACTTTCCTGAAATACGTCTGCGAGCACACGAAGAAAAAGCATATTGTGCTCGCCCCAACCGGCATTGCTGCCATCAATGCCGGAGGAAGCACGCTGCACAGTTTCTTCAAGCTTCCCTTCTATCCACTGCTGCCTGACGACCCAAAGTTCGCCTCCGCGGCCAAGCTGAAGGACTTCCTGAAGTACCCTTCCAGCCTGCGGAAAATCATCCAACAGGTGGAGCTTATCATTATCGACGAGATTTCGATGGTCCGCGCAGACATCATCGACTTCATAGACCGCATCCTGCGTGTCTATTCACGCAATTTCAGGGAGCCGTTCGGAGGCAAGCAGCTGCTGCTCGTCGGCGATGTGTTCCAACTGGAACCGGTGTTGAAGAGCGACGAACGCGACATCCTCAGCCGCTTCTACCCCACTCCGTATTTCTTCTCAGCCTATGTCTTTCGCGAGATGGAACTGGTGAGCATCGAGCTGCACAAGGTCTACCGGCAGAGCGACCCGGTGTTTGTCGGCGTGCTCAACCGCATCCGCACGAACACGGCCGGCGTCCCCGACCTGCAACTGCTCAACACCCGTGTAGATTCCAGTGACGAGAAGACCGACGACATGCGCATCACATTGGCCACCCGACGCGACCAGGTCGACTACATCAACGACAAACGCCTGGCCGAACTCGAAGGCGACCCCGTCATCCTCACGGGAGAAATCAAAGGGGAGTTCCCGACCAACAGCCTCCCGACGGCCCTCGAACTGCAACTGAAACCCGGAGCACAAATCATTTTCATCAAAAACGACCCGGACAAACGCTGGGTGAACGGCACCATCGGCGTAGTGTCCGGACTGGATGAAGAAAGCGGCATCATCTATGTCATCACCGACGACGGACGGGAATATGACGTGCGCCGCGAAGTGTGGAGCAACATCCGCTATACCTATAATGAAGAGGAAAAACGCATCGAAGAGGAAGAACTCGGCACATTCACCCAATTCCCTCTCCGGCTGGCCTGGGCCATCACCATACACAAAAGCCAAGGACTCACGTTCAGCCGCGTGAACATCGACTTCACGGGAGGCGTCTTCGCCGGCGGACAGGCCTATGTCGCCCTCAGCCGGTGCACCTCGCTCGACGGCATCACACTCCGCAAGCCCGTCACGCGCAGCGACATCTTCGTCCGTCCCGAGATAGTCCGCTTCGCCGAGAAGTTCAACAACCGGCAGGCCATCGACCGCGCCCTCCGCCAAGCACAGGCCGACGTGCTCTACGTGCAAGCCGTCCGGGCCTTCGACGACGGCGACTTCGACACGTTCCTCGACGCATTTTTCCGCGCCATACACGCACGCTACGACATCGAGAAGCCCCTCATCAAGCGGCTCATACGCCGTAAGCTGGGGATAATCAACCGCTTGCGCACAGAAAATATGCGCCTGAAAGACGATATGCACGCCCTGCGCGCCAGCTTGGAGAAGTATGCCCGCGAATACTACCGCATGGGAAACGACTGCATCACGCTCGCCCACGACACGAAGGCCGCCCTGGCCAACTATGACAAGGCGCTGGAACTGTGTCCCACACTCGTCGATGCCTGGGTGCGCAAGGGCGTCACGCTCCACGACGAAGGAGCGTATTACGAAGCAGCCCACTGCCTCAATGAAGCCGTCCGCCTCAGTCCGAGGCTCTTCAAGGCGGTGTACAACCGGGGAAAAAACCGCCTCGCGATGGGCGACGTGGACGGGGCCGTCGCCGACCTCGACCGGGCCACATCGCTCAACGCCGACCACATCCGCGCCCATGAACTCTACGGCGACGCCCTCTCACGCTCCGGGAAAACCGACGAAGCTGCCATCCAGTGGGTCATTGCCGAGCGTCTGCGAGAAAAAAAGAACCAATCATGAAAAAAATATGCGACTAAGACTTTACGAAAAGAACAACAATCCGGCCGACCTCCTCCGCATCACCGACCTGCTCCGCGACGGAGGACTCATCATCTACCCGACGGACACGCGCTACGCCATCGGCTGCCACGCCCTGAAGGAACGGGCCGTCGAGCGCATCTGCCGCCTGAAGGGCATTGACCCAGGGAAGAACCGCCTGGCCATCATCTGCCACGACCTGTCGAACATTAGCGAGTATGCCAAGGTGGATACCCCGACGTTTAAGCTCATGAAGCGCAACCTGCCCGGGCCGTTCACCTTCATCCTCCCCACAGGAAGCCGCCTGCCGAAAATCTTCCGCAACCGTCGCGAAGTGGGCATCCGCGTGCCTGACAACGCCATCACGCGCGAAATCGTCCGCCAACTCGACGCGCCGCTGCTGACCATGACGTTGCCCCACGACGAAGAGGAGGACATCGAATATGTCACCGACCCCGAACTCATCGACGAAAAGTTCGGACGCCAGGTCGACCTCGTCATCGACGGAGGCATCGGGAGCTACGAGGGAAGCACCGTCGTCGACTGCACCGGCGACGAGCCCGCCATCGTCCGCCAAGGACTGGGCGAGCTGCTCGTCTGAAGCGCACCGGAGGCCGGTCTGGGACGGACAGTTGTGCAGGCGGACGTACACAGGCGTGCAGCCAAACTTACACAACTGTGTAGCTCCGCCTACACAACTGTCCAATTCTGCCTACACAACTGTGCGCGTCCACCCGCACCGGCATGCGCCGGAAGCCGGATACCTATCCGTCCGTGACGCCCTCGGCATGTTCCTGAAAAAAGACGCTGCTCCGTCCCGAAAAAGACGCTGCTCTTTTTCCGGCTACACGCTACTCTTTTTTCAGCTACACGCTGCTCTTTTTCCGGCCGCACGCTGCTCTTTTTTTGAGAAACATGCCTGTGGTTTCCCGAGACGACGCCCGGGCCGACCCGAAAGAGAAGCAGCTGGATGGAAATGACTGACTATAAACATTTTATTTTTTAACCTATAACAAATCATATCGTATGAAGAAACTACTAACTTCCTTGACCCTTGGGCTAGCCGCCACCGGCGCGGGAGCAGTGACTCCCCTCTGGATGCGCGACGTACGCATCTCGCCCGACGGCAGCGAAATCGCCTTTTGCTACAAAGGCGATATATATAAGGTATCAGCCAAAGGCGGAGAAGCCGTGCGCCTGACGACGCAGGAGTCCTACGAATCCTCGCCCGTCTGGTCGCCCGACGGGCGTTCACTCGCCTTCGCCAGCGACCGCAACGGCCAGTTCGACGTCTTCCTCATGCCTTCCGAAGGCGGACCGGCCCGGCAGCTCACGTTCAATTCGGCGTCCGAACTGCCCACAGCCTTCACGCCCGACGGGCGACACGTCCTGTTCAATGCCTCCATCCAGGACCCCGCCACGAGCGCCCTCTTCCCGACAGGTGCGCTGACAGAACTCTACAGTGTGCCCGTCAGCGGCGGACGCATCACGCAAGTGCTCGCCACACCGGCCGAAATGGTCAGCTACGACAAACGCGGTACACGCTTCCTCTATCAGGACCGCAAAGGTTTCGAGGATGAATGGCGCAAGCACCACACGTCGTCCATCACACGCGACATCTGGCTCTACGACACAGCGACCGGCCGTCACACCAACCTCACAGACCGCGCGGGCGAAGACCGCAACCCCGTGTTCTCACCCGACGGCAACCAGGTCTACTGCTTGAGCGAACGTGACGGGGGCACATTCAACGTCTACTCCTTCCCGCTCGACCGCCCCTCGGAAGCGCGTGCCCTGACGTCGTTCAAGACCCACCCCGTCCGCTTCCTCTCCGTCGCCGCCGACGGCACGTTGTGCTACACCTATGACGGCGAGATTTATACGCAAAAGACCGGTGGCCGTCCGGCCAAACTGGCAGTCACGCTCACCCGTGACGATGAGGACATCCCCGCCATGCTCAGCTACAACCGCGGCGCGACGTCCGCCACACCCTCGCCCGACGGCAAGCAAGTCGCCTTCATCGTGCGCGGCGAAGTATTCGTCACGTCCGTCGAATACGGCACAACGAAGCAAATCACCCACACAGTGGAAGCCGAACAAGGCCTGTCATTCGCCCCGGACAACCGCACCCTGGCCTATGCCAGCGAGCGTGGAGGTAACTGGGGACTCTATCTTGCAAAAATCTCCCGCACGGAAGATGCCAATTTCCCCAACGCTACGCTCATCGAGGAAGAAGCCCTGTTGCCCTCGAAAGACGTCGAGCGCACCTACCCGCAGTTCTCTCCCGACGGCAAGGAACTGGCCTTCATCGAAGACCGCTGCCGCCTGATGGTGGTCAATCTGAAGACTAAAAAAGTGCGCCAAGTGACTGACGGCTCGACGTGGTACGACACAGGAGGCGGCTTTGATTACTCCTGGTCGCCCGACGGACGCTGGTTCGCCCTCACATTCATCGGCAACCGTCACGACCCCTACTCTGACATAGGCCTGGTGAAAGCCGACGGTTCGAGCCGGGACATCATCAACCTGACCCAGAGCGGCTATTTCAGTCAGTCGCCCCGCTGGGTGCTCGACGGCAACGCCATCCTCTTCGAGACCGACCGCTACGGCATGCGCAGCCATGCATCCTGGGGCTCGCTGAGCGACGCCATGCTCGTCTTCCTCAACCAAGACGCCTATGACCGCTTCCGCCTGAACAAGGAAGACTACGAACTGCTCAAGGAGCTGGAAGCCGAACAGAAGAAGGCCGAGAAAAAAGAAGCCGCAGGCAAAGCCAAAGAAGAAAAGAAGAAAGACGACAAGAAGGATGACAAGGCCGACGAGAAGAAAGCTGCCAAGGAAATCAATGTCGAACTGGACGGCATCGAAGACCGCATCGTGCGCCTCACGCCCAACTCGTCCAACATGGCGTCTGCCATCCTCTCCAAAGACGGCGAAAGCCTCTATTACCTGTCTTCCTTCGAAGGCGGATTCGACTTGTGGAAGACAGAATTGCGCAAACACAACACCCGCCTGCTGCATAAGCTCAATTCAGGCTGGGCCGGCATGGAGATGGACGAGAAAGGAAACATCTTCCTGCTGAGCGGAAGCAGCATCCAAAAAATGGCCGCCGCCGGCGAAAAACTTACCCCCGTGCGCTATCAAGCCCAGATGAAGATGGACTTGGCAGCCGAACGCGCCTACATGTTCGACCACGTCTGCAAGCAGGAAGCCAAACGCTTCTACGACACCCGTATGCACGGCGTGCAATGGGACAAGATGGCTACTGCCTATCGCAAGTTCCTCCCTCACATCAATAACAATTATGACTTCGCCGAACTCCTCAGCGAAATCCTCGGTGAGCTGAACGTGTCCCACACCGGCGGACGCTACAGTGCGCGTCTTGGCGGAGAGTCAACAGCCAATCTTGGCTTGCTTTACGACTGGACATATTCGGGCAAAGGCATACGCATCTCCGAAGTCGTGGAGAAAGGCCCGTTCGACCGTGCCAGCTCCAAAGTGGCCGCAGGCAACATCCTGGAGAAAGTAAACGGCGTGGAAATCGACGCGGACACCGACCTGTTCACCTTGCTCAATGGACTGACCGGCAAGAAGACACTCCTCTCCTTCCGCAATCCGGCCAACGGCGAACAATGGGATGAGGTCATCAAGCCCATCAGCAACGGCCAATTCAACTCACTGCTCTATGACCGCTGGGTGAAACAGCGCGCAGCCGATGTCGAAAAATGGTCGAATGGACGCCTGGGCTACGTGCACATCCAGAGCATGGATGATGGCAGCTTCCGTACCATCTATTCAGACATTCTCGGCAAATACAATGACTGCGAAGGCATCGTCATCGACACCCGCTTCAATGGAGGCGGCCGCCTGCATGAAGACATCGAAGTGTTGTTCAGCGGTCAGAAGTACCTGACGCAAGTCGTTCGTGGCCGTGAAGCCTGCGACATGCCCAGCCGCCGTTGGAACAAACCGTCCATCATGCTCCAATGCGAAGCCAACTACTCCAACGCACACGGCACTCCGTGGGTCTACAAACACCGGCATCTGGGCAAATTGGTCGGCGCTCCCGTCCCGGGCACAATGACCAGTGTGTCATGGGAGACGCTGCAAGATCCGTCGCTCGTGTTCGGTATCCCCATTATCGGCTATCGCTTGCCGGACGGCACCTATCTGGAGAATGCCCAACTGGAGCCCGACATCAAAGTGCTCAACAGCCCTGACACTGTGGTCAAAGGCGAAGATACACAGCTCCGCACTGCTGTTGATGAGTTGCTGAAAGAGATTGACAGCCGAAAATAGCCGGCACGAACAGCATTCCTAAATGTTAAACAGCTTTAATATATCACGCTAAAGCTGGTAGAATGTGCAAAAACAGATAAATTTGTTTGCCTTAACAACAGGAATGCTGTTAATCTTACTTTTTAGAAACGATTAAACAAAACGGAAAAACATGAAAACAAGAGATTTAGTCATTGAAACGCTAAAGAAAGTGGGCTGCCAGCCCGAAGTCGATGATAAAGACAACATCTGCTTTAAATACCAAGGTGAATCCTTATATGTTTCTGCCGACAACAATTTCAAATTCATCACCATCTGGGATCCGTGGTGGATTGCCATGGACCTGACAGACGCTGATGTCGAGACCGTCAAGGAAGCAGTTAATATGGTAAATACCGATCTTCCTTTGGCTCACATCATCTATTCCATCGATGAGGAAAACGGCAAATTGGGCGTACATACACGCTGCGATACCGTGTTTACCGACGAACTGCCTCAGTTGGATGACTTGGTAAAATCATTGATGGAGCACTTCTTCATGGCACACGACCGCCTGAAACAAGCATTTGCTTTCCTGAAGAAGCGCAAAGAGCAACCGCTGAACTAATTTAAAGCACGCTTATCGAAAAAGGATGCATCCGAACGAATATCACGCGTTTCGGATGCATCCTTTTCTTTTTCTACCTCTAACACAAATGCTGATTTTGTGAATAATAAAATAAAAAAAGAGCAGCACCATATAATGTACTGCTCTTTTTCGTACACCCTCAGGGACTCGAACCCTGGACCCATTGATTAAGAGTCAATTGCTCTACCAACTGAGCTAAGAGTGCATCTCTCATTTGCGTGTGCAAAGGTAGCACATTCTTTTTAATCTGCAACATTCTGCGCACATTTTTTTCTTTAGAAAAAAGTTGGAATGCTGCAAACGAACGCTATCTAACAGCAAGGACGCAGAGGAACGGGAGAATAAAGTCTCGGTCCGTTCCTCTGCGTCCTCGTGTTCGTCTTGTCACGTGCGACACATTCTGAACACCCTCATGCCGAGGGAAGGCTGTCGGTCTTGTCCATGACCGACGAAGGTATGTCCTTACGAGGTGTGAGGCCCAACTCTTTGAGTTTGCCGAGGCTGGCGATGAGATTTCCATTGCCTCGTGCGAGCGTGCCGAACGCTTGGTCGTAGCTACGGCGCGTGTCGTCAAGCTGCTTCCCCACCCGCTCGAAAGTGGTGACGAAGGTAACGAACTTCTCATAGATAAGATTGCCGCGGCGTATGATTTCTTCCACATTGCGCGACTGCCGCTCGCTCTGCCAGAGGTTGTAGGCCAGTTGCAGGGCCATCATGAGGTTGGAAGGGCTGATGAGAATGATGCCTTTCCGATAGGCATAGCTGAGCAACTCCTTGTCGCGCTCCAAAGCGGCAATGTATGCACCTTCGTTGGGAACAAACATCAGTACGTAGCCGATAGAGTCCTTCACGGCCTTCGAATAGTCCTTCGCTGCAAGCTCGTTGATATGTTCACGGACAGAGGCGAGATGAGCCGTCAGCGCGGCGTCCTGCTCCTCAGCCGTGGAAGCATTGACATAGTTCACATAGGCCGTAAATGACACTTTGGAGTCGATGACGACGCTGCGTCGTTCGGGAAAACGGACGATGACGTCAGGACGCACGTTGCGTCCATCCTCCGTCGAGCAATTCTCCTGCACAAAATATTCCTCGCCCTTCCTCAACCCGGACTCTTCAAGCATACGTTCCAAAATCATCTCGCCCCAGTCGCCCTGCACCTTCGGATTGGCCTTCAGAGCCTTAGCGAGGCGGACTGCGTCTTCGCCCAACTGCTCCGTGCGCTTCATCAGTTCCTGTAGGGTGTGGTCGAAGGACTCCTTCTGGCGCGCACCGGCGATGCGGCTGTCGACGACGGACCGTCCCAGTTTCTCGATGTTGTCCTTCAGCGGAGCGAGCACAGCATCCATCTGTTCCCGGTTGGTCTGCTTCAGTGACGAAGCCTTGGAATCGAGGATTTCATTGGCCAGGTCACGAAACTCCGCTTTCATGGCATCGGCTCTCCGGCGCATCTCGTCGTCCGACTCCTTCAGCATCCGGGATGTCTGTTCGTTTTGCTGGCGCAATGCGTCGGCTAACGCCTCCAGCCGTGCCTGCTGGCTATGCGCATCAGCAAGGTCGGCCTGTAACCGGCGGATACGGGAGCGCTCCAGCAAGAGACCTGCCAGGAGGCCGACTGCAAGTCCGCAGACAAGAGCTAACAGCGTGGTCACGGCTTAATCTTGACTTTGAGTTCATACAAGTCATTGCGCCGGTCGCGCAGGTTGCGCACGCTGCCATAGGTATGCAGCTCGCTGAGCAGGTTCAGGTCGACGTCGGACACGAGAATCATCTCCGTGTTCGGCGTAGCCTCCGCCCTGCGTCCATCCGTGGGGAAGGCAAAGTCGCAAGGGGTAAACACGCCTGATTGGGCATACTGGATGTCCATGTTGTGGACACGAGGCAGATTGCCCACACTGCCGGCAATGGCCACAAAGCATTCGTTTTCGATGGCTCTGGCCTGTGCACAGATACGCACCCGCGAATAACCGTTTTGCGTGTCGGTGAGGAAGGGGACGAAAAGTATCTGCATCCCTTGGTCGGCCATGATGCGCGAGAGTTCGGGGAATTCGACATCGTAGCATATCAGGACTCCGATTTTCGCACAGTCTGTGTCGAAGGTCTTCACCATCTTTCCTCCGCTCAGTCCCCAGCTCTTGATTTCATCCGGAGTGACATGCACCTTCTCATACATCTCATAACTTCCGTCGCGACGGCAGAGGAAGCCCACATTGTAGAGCGAGCCATCTTCCTTGATGTAAGGCATACTGCCGGTGATGATGTTGATGTTATAACTGATGGCAAGGTTGATAAAACGGTCGCGCACATCTTCGGTGTACTTGGCAAGCCCACGGATGGACTGCGCCTCGCCGAGATGGTTGTAGTTGGCCATCAGAGGGGCATTGAAATACTCAGGGAAAAGGACAAAGTCACTCTTGTAGTCCGACACCGCGTCAACGAAGAACTCCACTTGCTCGAACACATCGTCAAGCGTATTGTAGGAACGCATCTGCCATTGCACCAACCCGATGCGAACGGTCGTCTTCTTGTCGACATAGTCTTGCGTAGGAGGTTGGTAGTAGATGTTGTCCCACTGCAACAACGTGGCGCAGTGTTTTGACTCCTCGTCATTGGGCAGGTAGTTCTTCATCACCCGGCGCACATGAAAATCGTTGGATAACTGGAACGTCAACACCGGGTCATAAATCTCACGCGAGCGCACTTTCTCGATGTACTCCTTCGGACGCATGTGGTCCGCATATTTATAGTAGTTCGGGATACGTCCGCCGAACATGATGGCTTTCAGGTTGAGTTTTTCGCAGAGTTCCTTGCGATATTCATACATACGACGTGCCAGGCGCAACCCGCGATAGTCCGGATGGATGAAGACTTCGATGCCATAAAGTATGTTGCCCTTCGGGTTGTGCGTATTGAATGTCTCGTTGCCCGTGACTTTGGCATAGGTGTGGTCACCCTTCACCATGTCGTAATCGACGATGATGGACAGGGCACATCCGACGATTTTGCCATCCACCACCGTCACCACTTGTCCCTCAGGGAAAATGGTAATCAACGTCTTTATCTGTTCGCGTGTCCAGAAGACATCTTTGTCGGCATATACACGCGTAAACGACTGCGCCAGCTGGTCGTAGTCTTCCATCTGGAGGTTTCTCACCTCCACCTTGTTTATCTTATGCAATGTTTCCATTTTACTTTATGAATAATTCCACCAATGAAGTTTAAAGAGCCAGTTCGTAGATTTCCCTGGTCTCCTTACGTCCCAACTTCGCATAGAATCCCACCTCTTCGCCTTTGTCCTCATGGAGCTTTTTCACCAACAAGTCAATGTCAGGCTGCTCGATGCCCAACTGAGCAAATGTGACGGGCATACCGATGGAACGGAAGAATGCCTTCAGGCGTGCCACGGCTTCCAGCGCCATCGCCTTTTTGTCGTCAGACACCGGCACATCCCAGACCCGTTCGGCATATTGCGCCACCTTTCCGGCATGATGCGAAGCCATCCACGTCAGCCACGCCGGGAAAATCACGGCCAGACCGGCCCCGTGCGTCACGTCGTAGACGGCACTAATCTCATGCTCCATGTGGTGCGAGGTCCAGTCTTCTTCATTCCCCACGCCGCATGTCCCATTGTGGGCAATCATGCCCGACCACATCAGATTGGCCCGCGCCCCGTAGTCTTCAGGGTCTGCCATCACGCGGGGCGCTTCCGTGATGATGGCCTTCAATGTGCCTTCACACAGGCGGTCGGCTATCTCGGTGTCGGCAGTGTTCGTGAAATAGCGCTCCATGATATGAGCCATCATGTCGACAATGCCGGCAGCAGTCTGATAGGGAGGCAGCGTGTAGGTCAGTTCGGGATTCATAATCGAAAAACACGGGCGGAGCAATTCCGGCACGCGGATGCTCAGTTTCTGCAGGGTCGCCACCTTCGTAATCACCGAATTGCCAGACCCCTCACTGCCCGCTGCGGGAATCGTCAGGACCACTGCCACCTTCAGGGCTTTCCGGACACGCGCCTTCTGAATATAGAAATCCCAGAAATCACCGTCATAAGGCACGCCGGCTGCTATCGCCTTGGCCGTGTCGATGACCGACCCTCCGCCGACGGCCAACACCATATCGACCCCCTCCCGGCGGGCGAGGCTGATGCCTTCGTAGACTTTCGAGTCGACAGGATTGGGCTGTACGCCGCCCAGCTCTACAAACGGGATGCCTGCCTTGCCGAGCGCATCCTTCACGCGGCCGAGCAGTCCGCTGCGGACGACAGAACCGCATCCGTAGACGAGCAACACGTTCGTCGCACCGTGTTTGCACGCCAATTCTCCTACTTGATTTTCTGTCCCCTTGCCGAAAACGAATTCGGTCGGGCTATAAAATGTAAAATTGTTCATATCCTTCAGTTTTATGTGATTATCAGGTCTACTGTCATTAATGAGTACGGACTACACAATCTTCTTTTTGAAAGAATCTGTGTAGTCCGTCTGTATCATTTCTTATCCTTCGCTTTTCGTTATTGCTGAGGATTCAAGGGGATGTCCAAGGCTTTGTAACATTTCACCAGTTTCTCGATAGCGATGTCGACTTGTTCCTTGGTGTGAGTTGCCATCAACGAGAAACGAATCAGCGTGTCATTCGGAGAACATGCCGGCGGCACCACCGGATTCACAAACACACCCTCGTCAAACAGCATCTTCGTCACCATGAACGTCTTGTCCATGTCGCGGACATAAAGCGGAATAATCGGCGTCGACGTATGGCCTATCTCAAATCCCAACTCGCGGAAACATTTCAAAGAATAATTCGTCACATCCCACAAATGCTGTATCCGTTCGGGCTCGCTCTTCAGGATGTGAAGCGCCTCGCGTGCAGCGGCTGTCGCGGCAGGCGTGTTGCTCGCGCTAAAGATATAAGAACGGGAGTTATGCCGCAGGTAGTTGATGACGGAAGAATCCGAAGCGATGAAGCCGCCGATTGCCGCCAGCGACTTGCTGAATGTGCCCATAATCAAATCGACGTCCTTCGTCACGCCAAAATGGTCACACGTGCCTCGTCCCTGACGGCCGAGGACACCAAGCCCGTGCGCTTCGTCGACCATGATGCTTGCATTGTATTTCTGCTTCAGCCGGACGATTTCCGGCAAGTTGGCAATGTCTCCCTCCATGCTGAATACGCCATCCACGACAATCAGCTTCAGAGCGTCGGGGGCGCATTTTTGAAGTTCGCGCTCCAGGTCTTCCATGTCATTGTGCTTGAACTTCACCGCCGTGGAAAACGACAGACGACGTCCTTCGACGATGGAAGCATGGTCTAGCTCATCACAGAGGATATAGTCGTTACGTCCCGTCACGCAGGACACCACTCCCAGATTGACTTGAAATCCTGTCGAATAGATGATAGCTTCTTCCTTACCGACAAATTCTGCAAGTTCTTTTTCAAGAGAGAGATGCAAATCCAGCGTTCCGTTGAGAAAACGCGAGCCCGCGCATCCGGTCCCATACTTCCGGGTCGCTTCCACAGCCGCTTCGATGACTTTGGGATGGTTTGTCAGTCCCAAATACGAATTTGACCCGAACATCAAGACCTTATGCCCGCTCATCATCACTTCCGTGTCTTGCCCACTTTCGATGCATCTAAAATAAGGATATACGCCCTTTGCCATAATCTGTTGAGGCAGGTCGTACTTAGCTAATTTGTCTTGTAATAATCCCATATTTTTGTTTCTAATAAGCGATCACTTGCTTATATTCTTATAACTTTTCTAACTTCACTGACT
The DNA here is from genome assembly GCA_016900015.1 of Phocaeicola coprophilus. Taxonomy (GTDB): domain Bacteria; phylum Bacteroidota; class Bacteroidia; order Bacteroidales; family Bacteroidaceae; genus Phocaeicola_A. Next base: position 50,944 of record JACJJM010000004.1, read on the forward strand.
ATCATTTCGATGAAAGCCTTAAAAACAGCGGGCAAAATTAGCAAAAAATCCTGTTTCTCGGACAGCATTCACCATTTTTTTAAAAGAAAGGCGCGTATTGCATCATTTAGTTTACCTGATGAAACAAAAAACGATGTTTTCTGTTCAAAATAGAACCAAGACAAAACCAAAAACTTACGTTTTTTGCAGTCAATCGTGCGACGGCAAGCCGGAATCATTGATTCTTGGACCAAAACACGCGACAGCAAGCTGGAATCATTGATTCCTGGGCCAAAACACGTGACAGCAAGCTAGAATCATTGATTCCTGCACCAAAACGCACGACAGCAAGCTAGAATCATTGATTCCTGCACCAAAACGCACGACAGCAAGCTGGAATCATTGATTCCTGCATCAAAACGCGCGACGGCAAGCTAGAATCATTGATTCTTGGACCAAAACACGCGACAGCAAGCCGGAATCATTGATTCTTGGACCAAAACACGCGACAGCAAGCTAGAATCATTGATTCCTGAACCAAAACACGCGACGGCAAGCTAGAATCATTGATTCTTGGACCAAAACACGCGACAACAAGCCGGAATCATTGATTCCTGGACCAAAACACGCGACGGCAACCCCGCCACGCGTGCCAACGGCTCCCCGCTCCTCCCCGCCACTTTCCGACGGACGTCGCGCCCTGCTTTTTGAAGTCAGTTTTAAAGTATCTCTCCATTTTTTGCCTATCTTTGCAGACCTGATTATTAAAAAGCATAAATTTAGAACCTAGGCATATCATGGAGAAAAAGAAAATCATATTCATCGTAAACCCCATCTCCGGGACCCAAAGCAAGGACACGATAGTCGAGCTTATCAAAAAGCACCTTGACAAGGAAAAATATGATTTCGACATCATCCCGACACAGTTTGCAGGACATGCCATCGAGCTGGCCGCGATTGCCGCCGCTGAAAATGTCTTCATGGTCGTGGCCATCGGCGGAGACGGCACGGTCAACGAAGTGGGCCGTTCGCTCATCCACACGAACACCGCCCTGGGCATCATCCCGTGCGGCTCAGGCAACGGGCTCGCCCGCCACCTGCAAATCCCCATGGACCCCAAAAAAGCGATTGACATCATCAATGAAGGCGTGACAAGCTGCATTGACTATGGCACCATCAACAGCATCCCCTTCTTCTGCACCTGCGGAGTGGGATTCGACGCTTTTGTCAGCATGAAATTTGCCGAATCCGGACGCCGCGGACTGCTCACCTACCTCGAAAACATGCTTCATGAAAGCCTGAAGTACAAACCCGAGACCTACAACATCGAATTATGCGACGGCAATGAAGTGAAAACCCTCAAGGCCTATCTCATCGCATGCGCCAATGCGTCCCAATACGGGAACAACGCGTACATCGCGCCCCAGGCTTCGCTCCATGACGGGCTGATCGACGTCACCGTGTTGGAACCTTTTACCGTGCTCGACGTGCCGGCCCTCTCGTTCCAGCTCTTCAACCGGACGCTCGACCAGAACAGCCGTATCAAGACGTTCCGCTGCCGCAAATTGCGCATTCACCGGGCCAAGGAAGGCGTCATCCATTTCGACGGAGACCCCATCATGGCCGGCAAGGACCTGGACGTGCAAGTCGTGCCCAAAGCATTGAACATCATCGTCAACAGCAATAAGAAAAGAAAGATAAAAAAGCCCGAGTCGCTGCTCCAAATCGTCAGCGACTACTTCGTGGAGGTCAACACCCTGCGCAACAACATCCAGACGCGCAACAAACGATGGCTGGAACTGAACCGCAAGCTGCTGCGCCGGAAACTTTCCAAAAAATGAGTTCAAAACGACAGGTAAAAATCTTTCGTCAACAATCTGTACGCTTCGGTGTACACGCGTGGCTCCGTCTCGATGAGCAGTTCGTCGTCCTGGATGCCATTTTGCCCGTCCGCGAATGTCCGGCGAAATGCCAGCAGGACACGTTTGGGCGGGACGCCGGCCAGCGTACGCACGACGGTCCGCCGCACCAGATAAAGTCCCCGGCCGGCAGCCGTCGCGATGAACTCAAATGAGGCATCAAAGGGTATGACCACGGAAAACTCCCCCTCATCAGCCAACAGACGCCCCACAGAGGACAACAGGTCGTCAAATGTCAGCTCATCGACATGCCTCGCCCTCACGCGCTTGGCCTCAGGACTCTTCAGCGCACTTGCGAAATAAGGCGGATTGGAGACTATCGCGTCAAACCGCATACCGGGTTCGTAGGCTTTCGCATCGGCGCAGATGACCTCCACACGGCTGCTCCACGGGCTTGCCTGTACGTTTTCCGCGGCTTGGCAGGCGGCGTCGGCATCCAGTTCGACAGCGGCAATGCGGGCGACAGGATTCCGCTGGGCCGCCATCAGCGCAATAAGCCCTGTCCCGGTCCCAATGTCAAGGACCGTCGCCGCATTCTCCAGACTGGCCCATGCTCCCAGCAGCACGCCGTCCGTCCCCACCTTCATCGCGCACCGGTCGTGGCAGACCTTGAATTGTTTAAATTGAAAATATGGATTCGACATACGATTGTTTTAAAGAACGGACAAAAATACAAAAGCTCCAGCAAGCTAATCCTTTTAATTAAGATTATTTGAGAAGCATCTGCCGTTATTTTATCCTGACGTGCTTTCTTTTTCGATAAAGTCTATGTAAATTTGCAGCCACTTTGCGCCTATTATATAAGGTATATATTCAACTTGACAAACAAGAAACATGACTAGAAGAAGATTTAGCGAACTGGACGACACAAACGAGCATGGAAGCGCATTTTCCCTGATTGCTGATTTTGATGGTAATGAAGAACAGTTGTTTGAAGGCACGATTGGCAAGTGTCTGCCGATTCTCCCCTTGCGCAACATGGTGTTATTCCCCGGAGTCGTGCTTCCAGTAGCCGTAGGACGTAAATCATCTCTCCGTCTTATAGACAAAGCATACAAAAGCGGACGCATCATTGGTGCTGTATGCCAGACCCGAGCCGAAGTCGAACGTCCGGAATTAGAAGATTTATATCCCATAGGAACTGTGGCCAAAATCGTCCGCATATTCGAAATGCCCGACCAGACGACAACCGTCATCCTGCAAGGCATGCAACGCTTCAGTCTTTTGGAAGTGCACAATGCACCCAATGACAATTTCCTGCTCGGAACGGTCAGTCAATTACAGGAGCAACTCCCGAAAAAAGACGATATGGAATTCAAGGTATTGGTGGACACCTGCAAGGATTTGACCGTCCAATACCTGAAGACGGCAGACAACATTCAGGCAGATGCCGCATTCGCCATCAAGAACATCAACAGCCAAATGTTCCTGATAAATTTCATCTGTGCGAACTTGCCATTGAAGGTGGAGGAAAAAGAGCAACTGCTGAAAGACGACGCACTGCAAGACCGGGCATACCGCCTGCTCGGCTACCTGAAACGCGAAGTAAAACTGGCTGAACTAAAAGCGAACATCCAACTTCGAACCAAAGAAGACATCGACCAACAACAACGCGAATACTTCCTCCAGCAACAGATGAAAAACATCCAGGACGAACTTGGAGGAAATCCGCAAGACGTCGAAGTGTCCGAATTGCGCCAACGTGCCTCACAAAAAAAATGGAATGACGATGTGCACAAAATCTTCGAACGCGAATTGGCCAAACTGGAGCGTACAAACCCTCAATCGCCAGACTACAATGTCCAACTGAACTACCTGGAAACAATGCTTAGTTTACCATGGAATGAATATACGACGGACAACCTTAACTTGACGCATGCCGAAAAAGTCCTTAACAAGGACCATTATGGCCTCGAAAAGGTGAAGGAACGCATTCTGGAACATCTGGCTGTGCTGAAACTCCGTGGTGACTTGAAATCTCCGATTATCTGCCTTTACGGCCCTCCGGGAGTAGGCAAGACTTCGTTGGGCCGCTCGATTGCATCCGCTTTAAACCGTAAGTATGTCCGGGTCTCTTTGGGTGGTCTGCATGACGAAGCAGAAATACGCGGGCATCGCCGCACGTATATCGGAGCTATGCCGGGACGAATCATCAAAAACCTCATCAAGGCAGGTTCGTCCAATCCTGTTTTTGTGCTTGACGAAATAGACAAAGTAAGCCAGGCAACCGTCAATGGCGACCCCTCATCAGCCTTGCTTGAAGTGCTGGACCCGGAACAAAACAACGCCTTCCATGACAATTTCCTCGACGTCGACTATGACTTGTCGAAAGTCATGTTCATCGCCACGGCAAACAACTTGAACACGATTCCAGGTCCTTTGCTCGACCGTATGGAGCTAATCGAAGTCAGCGGCTATATCACAGAGGAAAAGATAGAAATAGCCCGCCGCCACCTCATTCCCAAAGAAATGGAGAACGTGGGCATGGCCAAGGACAATGCTGTCAAGCTGCCAAAAAACACGTTGGAGGCAATCATCGAATCCTATACCCGCGAATCCGGAGTACGCGAACTGGAACACAAGATAAGCAAAGTGTTCCGTAAGCTCGTACGCAGCTATGCGACCAACGGTGTCTATCCGATGCAAGAGGTCAAGCCTTCCAACCTGAAAGAACTGTTGGGAGCACCAGAATATACGCGTGACAAGTATCAAGGCAATGAATATGCCGGAGTGGTCACAGGATTGGCCTGGACGGCAGTCGGCGGAGAAATCCTGTTTGTCGAGACAAGCATCAGCCGCGGCAAAGGAGGACACCTGACGTTAACCGGAAACTTGGGCGATGTCATGAAAGAATCAGCCATGCTGGCTTTGGAGTATATCAAAGCTCACGCGTTCTTGTTGGACATCAAGCCTGAAGTGTTTGATAACTGGAATATTCATATCCATGTCCCAGAAGGGGCAATCCCCAAAGACGGGCCGTCCGCAGGCATTACGATGGCCACCTCACTGGCTTCTGCACTGACCCAGCGCAAGGTGAAGGCCAATCTGGCAATGACCGGCGAAATCACACTGCGGGGAAAAGTGCTTCCCGTCGGGGGCATCAAAGAAAAGATTCTGGCAGCCAAACGCGCCGGCATCAAAGAAATCATTCTTTGCAAGGACAATCAGAAAGATATTGAAGAAATTCCGGCCATTTATTTGAAAGGATTAACATTCCATTATGTCACTGACATAAAAGAAGTCTTTAAACTTGCACTCACAAAAGAAAAAGTAACAGATGCTATAGATTTCACCCTAACAACCCAGGAAAAGACAGAAGCATGAGATTTACATTACAACATACCGATGAGAAAACAAATGCCCGTGCCGGCTTAATCACAACCGCCCACGGGCAAATCGAGACACCCATATTTATGCCCGTCGGCACACAAGGTAGTGTAAAAGCTGTGCACCTTCAAGAACTGAAAGATGACATTAAAGCACAAATCATTTTAGGCAATACGTATCATCTTTACCTCCGTCCCGGGTTGGAAGTTTTAGAGCGTGCCGGCGGTCTGCACAAATTTAACGGCTTTGACCGCCCAATGCTGACTGACAGCGGTGGATTTCAAGTGTTTTCGCTTGCTAATATTCGAAAAATGCGAGAAGACGGCGTCGAATTCCGTTCTCACATCGACGGTTCGAAACACCTCTTCACACCGGAAAGAGTCATAGACATAGAGCGCACTATCGGTGCAGACATCATGATGGCTTTTGACGAATGTCCGCCAGGAGACTCAGACTATACTTATGCAAAAAAGTCATTGGAATTGACCCACCGGTGGTTAGACCGTTGCGTCAAACGTTTCCATGAGACAGAACCCAAATATGGTTACGAACAGTCTTTATTCCCGATTGTTCAAGGATGCGTCTATCCGGATTTGCGAAGACAATCGGCTGAATATATTGCTTCTAAGGAATGCGATGGCAATGCCATAGGCGGGTTGGCTGTAGGCGAACCTACGGAGAAAATGTATGAGATGATAGAAGTCGTCAATGAAATCTTGCCAAAAGACAAGCCCCGATACCTCATGGGAGTCGGCACTCCCATCAACATCCTGGAAGGCATCGAACGCGGCGTAGACATGTTCGACTGCGTCATGCCGACCCGTAACGGGCGCAATGCCATGCTGTTTACAAAAAACGGCGTGATGAATATGCGGAATAAGAAATGGGAAATGGATTACTCCCCTATCGAAGAAAACGGAGCATCCTATGTTGACACCTTGTACTCAAAAGCATATTTGCGTCACCTTTTCCACGCGCAGGAACTATTGGCTCTGCAAATCGCATCCATCCACAACTTGGCTTTCTACCTGTGGTTGGTCAGAGAAGCACGCAAGCAAATCCTCGCAAACAATTACGCTGCATGGAAATCAAACATGGTCAAGCGTCTTTCGAATCGACTATAAAAAGAGCTAATAAAGGAGGACTATGAAACTGAAGTTTTCGAATTTATTCCAAGTACCGTTGCTCAAAAGATTGGATGTCTACATCATCAAAAAATTCTTGGGCACCTACTTCTTTGCCATCGCACTGATCATATCCATTGCCGTAGTGTTTGACATGAACGAGAACTTGGATAAGTTCACGGACAAGGGAGCCACATGGTATGCTATCATTACAGAGTACTACCTGAACTTCATCCCTTATTTTTCCAATTTGTTCAGTCCTTTATTTGTCTTTATCTCTGTCATCTTCTTCACGTCCAAATTGGCTGAAAACTCAGAAATTATTGCAATGTTTTCCACAGGAATGAGTTTTAAGCGCCTAATGCGTCCTTACATGATTTCAGCCGGACTCATCGCTCTTTTAACCTATTTCTTAGGTGCTTTTATCATTCCTCGAGGCAGTGAAGTACGACTAAACTTCGAAGACCAATACAAAAAAAAGAAAAAAGTGGACTATGTGCACAATGTCCAGATGGAAGTGGCAGACGGAGTCATCGCATACATCGAACGATATGAAGACTATAACAAGACAGGCTATCGTTTTTCTTTGGATAAATTTGTCGACAAGAAATTGGTCTCCCATTTGACAGCCCGACGGGTTGTTTATGACACATTAAGCGCCAACAAAGAACAATGGCAACTGCGTGACTATATGATTCGGGAATTGGAGGGGAATCATGAAATCATCAAGCGTGGAGACAAACTAGATACCATCCTCCATATACAGCCACGCGACTTCTTAATATCCAAGGGACAACAGGAGACTATGACCAGCCCGGAACTGAAGTCTTATGTCGAACGGCAGAAAGAAAGAGGATTTGCCAACATCAAAGAATTCGAAATCGAATATCACAAACGAATTGCCATGTCCTTTGCATCCTTTATCCTGACGACCATCGGACTCTCTTTATCATCAAGAAAGACAAAAGGCGGCATGGGTCTACATTTGGGTATCGGATTAGCCTTAAGCTTTTCCTATATCCTGTTTCAAACCATATCAGCAACTTTCGCAGTCAATGCAAACCTACCTCCCGTCATAGCTGTATGGATTCCGAATATACTTTATGCAGGCATTGCAGTATATCTCTACCATAAAGCTCCGAAGTAATCTATAAATCGGCACCAAGCTGAAGTAGTAGACTACCGACAAGTCATTAGACATATAAAAACGCCGTATCTGAATGCCAATCGGGCATTCGTGATACGGCGCTTGTTGCATTTTTCCTTAACGTCTTTTCTTCCAAATATTCTGACTACATTATTTTATATAATCAGAAAGTTGGTCAACCGTAATATTCTTGGCTATAATTATGCCTTCCTTATCCAATAGATAATTGCTAAACCCCCTATTTAAATGATATATATCAAACAAATTTGAGGCTTCACCGGAAATATCCACATAACAGTGTGAAGATTCCAGTTGATCTTGTTTTATGGTCTCGTTAAATATTGATGGATATTCATCAAATGAAACTGAAACCATCTCTACATGTTGATTTGGTGATAAATCTTTCAACGCATGGTCAAACAGCGTATTGCTTGTACGTGCTGACGCATCATAGCTTGCCCAAAAACTTAAAAGCACATAATTGCCTTTTAACGCCTCCAAGCACTTTTTTTCATCATTCCCTAAGGAGAAATCAGGAGCAACGTTTCCCACACTCAATCCGCTCGTGGGACGTCCCTTATCAATGAATGATGTTAAGGAAAATAATAATATTGCAACAAAAATCCATCTTACATGTTTCATGCAGTACGATTTTAGTTAATACTATCTGGAGCTGCCTTAAACAGTGATTTCTCTCCAGAACATTACCTCTTTGTTTCACCTAAACAACAGGTCCAAACATGTTTAATGTCAGAAATCATGGTGCAAAAATCGAACTATTTTTCTTAACGGCCAAAAGATTTAGCGAAAAACATGTTTTATAACATATATTTCGGCTTTTTCAACCGGTTTTTCACATTCGTTTCACGTGAAATAACTACTTTTGTTAACTGTCTAATAATAACAACTAAAAAAGCATGAGCACTAATAACACGGAACTTATCCTAATTCGCATTACCGGACTAGACAGGCCTGGATTAACAGCTTCAATTACAGAAATATTAGCTCGATATGACGTAACAATCCTAGACATTGGACAAGCAGATATTCATAGCACACTTTCTCTAGGCATCTTATTCAAGACCTATGAAAATCAGTCTGGTAATATCATGAAAGAATTGCTTTTCGAAGCATCCAATATCGGTGTCAACATTCGCTTTTACCCTATTTCCACTGAAGAATATGAAAATTGGGTCAGTTTGCAAGGCAAGAACCGCTACATCTTGACGCTGTTAGGGCGCAAACTTACGGCCAAACAAATAGGCGCAGTGACACGAATTCTTGCGAATCAGGGGTTGAACATTGATGCCATCAAGCGTTTAACGGGACGTATTCCCTTGGATGAGAAAAAAGCCAGTACACGTGCCTGCATTGAGTTTTCGGTCCGTGGTACTCCCAACAACCGCCAGTCAATGCAGGAAGAGCTCATGAAGCTGTCACGTGACTTGGATATGGACTTTTCGTTTCAGCTGGACGATATGTACCGCCGTATGCGCCGACTGATTTGTTTTGATATGGATTCCACCCTCATCAGAACAGAAGTAATCGATGAGCTTGCAGAACGCGCCGGAGTCGGACAGCAAGTACGCGAAATCACCGAACGTGCCATGCGGGGTGAAATCGATTTCATCGAAAGTTTTCGTGAACGGGTAGCTCTGCTTAAAGGACTAGACGAATCCGTCATGCAAGAAATCGCAGAAAACCTGCCCATCACAGAAGGAGTCGAACGACTAATGTACGTATTGAAACGGTATGGCTACAAGATAGCCATCCTATCCGGAGGATTCACTTACTTTGGCAATTACTTGAAAAATAAATTCGGCATTGACTACGTATATGCCAATGAACTGGAAATCGTCGACGGCAAACTGACCGGACGCTATCTGGGCGAAGTGGTCGACGGCCGTCGCAAGGCCGAACTTCTCCGATTGATAGCCCAAGTGGAAAATGTCGACATCCGCCAGACCATTGCTGTCGGCGATGGAGCGAACGATTTGCCGATGATTTCACTTGCCGGATTGGGTATTGCTTTTCACGCAAAACCTAAAGTCGTAGCCAATGCCCAGCAGTCAATCAACACGACTGGCTTGGATGGAGTCTTGTATTTCTTAGGATTTAAGGATTCCTACTTGGATGAACGAGGAAAGAAATTGTCTTAATACTAAAATTATCAATAACGATTCGCTATAAAAATACAATATGAACTTTACAGACCTAGACCTTGAAGATTGCGTTCTCGATGCTTTGGACGCCATGAATTTTCAAGAATGTACACCTGTACAAGAACAAGCGATTCCCATCCTATTGGAAGGGAAAGACCTCATCGGAGTGGCACAAACAGGAACTGGAAAGACTGCTGCCTACCTCCTGCCCGTATTGAACCAATTGAGCAAAGGCTCTTACAAAGAAGATGCCATCAACTGCATCGTCATGGCACCGACACGCGAGCTGGCCCAGCAAATCGACCAGCAAATCGAAGGTTTTTCTTACTTTATGCCTGTATCAAGCGTTGCCATTTACGGAGGAAACGACGGAATCCGTTATGAACAGGAGAAAAAAGGATTGGCACTAGGAGCAGACATCATCATCGCAACACCCGGACGCCTGATCAGCCATTTAAACTTGGGAAACGTCGATTTGTCCCATGTCTCTTTTTTCATTCTCGACGAAGCTGACCGCATGCTCGACATGGGATTCTATGACGACATCATGCAAATCGTCAAGAAATTGCCCAAAGAACGACAGACCATCATGTTCTCTGCGACTATGCCGGAGAAAATCAAGCAACTGGCCAAAACCATCCTGAATAACCCCGTCGAAGTCAAAATCGCCGTGTCCAAACCTGCTGAAAAAATCATTCAAACAGCTTACGTGTGCTATGAACGGCAAAAACTGGGCATCATCCAATCCTTATTTAAAGAAACAAAACCTGAGCGAGTCATCATCTTTGCTTCCTCCAAACTCAAAGTAAAGGATGTCACGAAAGCACTCATGCGCTTGCATTTGAATGTCGGCGAAATGCATTCCGACTTGGACCAAAAACAGCGTGACCACATCATGCACGAATTCAAAAACGGACGCATCGACATCCTAGTCGCAACAGACATAGTCGCACGAGGCATAGATATTGATGATATACGCTTGGTAATCAATTATGACGTACCCCATGATTGTGAAGACTATGTCCACCGCATTGGACGTACAGCACGTGCCAACCATGACGGATGCGCCATCACCTTCATCAGCGAAAAAGAACAAAACAATTTCAAAGCCATCGAAGATTTTATCGGCAAAACCATCTATAAAATACCCGTACCCGAAGATTTAGGAGAAGCCCCTGAATACAAGCCTCGCAGTCGGCAGGGTGAGCGGACAGGGAAAAAACGAGGTGGCCGAAACACACGCGGCAGAGGTGGAAAAAGCTCTAGAAAGCAAACAAACAAGACCTCAAACACAGCCTCACAACCCAAAACTTGACATTCTAATCCCAATCAGCCATTGACCCCAAAAACCAGTCTTACAAAAAGAACTGCCCAAAAGCTGATTGGGATTTAAAATATGGCAAAGAACAACTATTGCACTTGCCGTTGCTGTTCTGCATTATATCTGCTTCCCATTACAGGAATTGCGCTGACCAAATGCTCCAACTCAGTCCATTCCTCTGACGTAAGACTGAAATCCAAAGCACGTAGATTTTCTTCCAGATGAGACAACTTGGTTGTCCCGGGAATAGGCACAATCCATGATGCCTTTTGAAGTAGCCAACCTAGTGCCAGCTGTGCCGAAGTCATGCCCCGTTCACGCCCAAAGCGTTGCAAGACATTTACTATCCGATAATTGGCACGCATCGCTTCAGGAGTAAAACGAGGCAATGTGTTGCGGTTATCATTATCCGGGTCAAACTGTGTATATTCATTCAAATCTCCTCCAAGAAACCCACGATTCATCGGACTATAAGGCACAAAGCCAATCCCCAACTCGCGGCAGACATCAAGGACGCCGTTCGTTTCCACGTCACGATGCATCAAGTGATATTCGCTCTGGATAGCTGTGAGCGGGCAGACGGCATGTGCTTTACGGATTGTATCAGCATTGACTTCACACATCCCCCAATGCAGGACTTTCCCTTCTTTCATCAAGTCCTGAATGGTCCCCGCCACATCCTCGACCGGCGTATGGGAATCAAAGCGATGCTGATAAAACATCGGAATCACATCCGTACGCAGCCGCTTAAGTGATTCTTCACAATAGCGGCGGATTGTCGCCGGATGACTATCCTGCCGGCCTGTAGCCCTGCCGTCGATGACTTCATGGCCGAACTTTGTCGTCACATTTACCTTGCCACGAAACTCACCCAATGCTTCGCCGGCCAATTCTTCGTTGTTCAGTGGACCATAGATGATGGCCGTATCAAACAGCGTAACACCTCTGTCCATCGCCTCATGCAGCAAACGGATACATTGCTTCTTGTCAGGATGCTGGCTTCTGTTATACGTCATCCCCATCACGCCAAAACCCAAGGCGGACACTTCAAATGCAGCCTTACCTGTTCCCAGTATGCGATGTGGCAAGCCGTTTCCCCGTTCTTTGACTGACGCACTACTACCGGAAACGGCCTGATTGGCAGCTTGCAGCTTGTCCCATGCCGGAGTCACGGCCAATGCCGTCCCGACGGTCGCCGCATATTTCAAAAATCCCCTGCGGCTCAAATGCTTTTTACTAGAATCTTCCATAACAATCCTACATTTTTATTGTTTATCACACACTGCAAAGATAGAGGAAGCGTAGTTAATAAACTTTGCTAGGCAGCTCAATCTGTTTTGCTCACCAGCTCAAATGCTCTTACCGAAGCTATTGCATGTATCCTGGTCGTCAGTATAAGGCTGAAACAATATTCACCGCCTCAAATCTTGATTGCATATTTACGAGAACAAAATGTCACCATCAGATGCAATACCCAACCGAATACAACTCCATACTCTCCAACAGGAATAGCAAAACACATCAGCTTCCGGGCCGGCTCCAGGGTAAGCTCGGACGGAAACCAGACTAGGCAAGCGCCGAGTCTATAGCCAGGTCGGACGCCCTTAACAAGCATAAGGGAAACTACCGACAGATGCATCCGACAGATTGCAGGCTATATGATTAGCCCCTATCAAATGTAAATATTTACTCAAATATCATACTCACTAAAGACAAGGCATTTTCTCTTCGGGGATTGACGACAGTCTCGTGGGAGTTCAACGAGATGCTCGTCGGGGTTTAATGAGGCCCTCGTTGGGGTTTGACGAGGAGGTCGTTAGGGTTCAACGATAAAGTATTATAAATCAAATAATTGCAAATAGCTCTTATGAAAGATGAGCCATAATCCATCAAAGTCAATTTGTCTGAATATTTCAAACTTCGACATAACAGGTTGTACAGTTCTACGAACGAGAATGATAGGCCTGACAGACGAACAAGAAGATTGAAGCCGTGCACGGAGCGAAGCCGTCCGACAGTACAAACAGAATCCCGGCAAGCGCGTAATCCTCAGCTGACTTATTCAATTCTGCACATTTCCTGCCATAATCTCACAGAAATATTGTAAGTTTGCATAAAAATCAAAATGCTAAAGGCGTCATGACACAGAAAAAAACAGGAACAACCTCTACTTCTACAATAACCAAGGGTGCTTCAACTCTACGAAACATTATTCATTTCCTGCAAGGTGAAAACTTTCAATTCATCATTGGACTGCTATCTCTCATCTTTGCAGTATTTCTATTGGTCTCTTTCACTTCATTCTTTTTCACCGGGGCATCCGACCAAAGCATCGTGACCGACCCCGAACCGGGAGAATTGCTATCTACAGACAATCATATTCAAAACTCGACAGGAGCGCGCGGAGCCGTCTTGGCTGAATTCTTTATCAACAGATGTTTCGGTCTTGCCGCCTATTTCATCGTTCTCTTTTTAATCGTCGCCGGACTGCGGCTCATGAAGGCTTATCGTTTCCGCTTGTGGAAATGGTTCTTAAGCTGTGTCCTGCTCATGATATGGACTTCCATCTTTTTGGGATTCTTATTTGAAAACAACATCCTGAACAGCTTCATCTATCCGGGCGGCTTGCATGGATACAATGTCAGCCGATGGTTGTGCTCACAAATCGGGCACATCGGTGTCGCCCTTTTGCTTTTGGGAGTGGCATTAATCTATCTGGTATATATGAGCAATGCGACAATCCGCATCATACGGCGTTGTATTCATCCGTCCTTCAAATCCACAAAGTCCCAACCGAGTCCTGTCGAGAAAAAAGCAGAGCAAGAACCGGCCGTCACCCATCCGGAGGAAACGGTAACGGAAGACAGCGAAAAAGACGATACACCGGCTGACAATCCGGAATCAACATTGACATTTGAATTGGACACGAAACCTTCGTCAACCAACCAGTCCACCATAGAGAGCACTACAACAGTCAAAGAAAGTGCCTCTACGGCTCATGACGAAGAAAAAAAAAGCTCTTTCCTGAATAAGGAGACGACTGTACCATCTCAAAAAGAACCGGAATTCAACATAAACATACCAGCGGACGAAGAAGAGACAGCGTATGTGAAACAACTTCCGCCCTATAATCCTCGACTCGACTTGGAAAACTACCATGCACCGACTGTCGACTTACTGAAGAAATATGAAGACAATGCTCCTTCTATCGACCGCAACGAATTGGAAGCTAACAAAGACCGCATCATAGAGGTGCTTCGCAGTTTCGGGGTGGAAATCTCGTCCATCAATGCGACTGTCGGTCCGACTGTGACACTCTACGAAATCACGCCCGCACAAGGTGTACGCATTGCCAAAATCCGCAATTTGGGCAGTGACATAGCCTTGAGCCTGGCAGCTAAGGGCATCCGCATCATCGCCCCCATCCCCGGAAAAGGGACTATCGGCATCGAAGTCCCGAATTCCAAACCGCGCATTGTGCCTATGCGTGACATCATAGCAGACAAAAAATTTCAGGAATCGACGCTGGAACTTCCGATTGCACTTGGCAAGACTATCACAAACAATGTCTACATCGCTGACTTGTGCAAAATGCCACATATATTGGTCGCAGGCGCCACTGGTCAAGGAAAATCCGTAGGCCTGAACGCCATCATCACTTCGCTGCTCTACAAGAAACATCCTGCGGAACTGAAGTTTGTCATGGTCGATCCGAAGATGGTGGAATTCAGCATGTATAATCCGATAGAAAAACATTTCCTGGCAAAACTTCCAGACGGAGAAGAAGCCATCATCACAGACCCGACCAAAGTGGTTCAGACACTTCAATCGCTTTGCGTCGAAATGGACAACCGCTACGAACTATTGAAAGCGGCCAATGTCCGACAAATCAAAGAATATAATCAAAAATTCATCAATCGACAATTGAATCCGGAAAAGGGGCACAAATTCCTGCCTTATATAGTGGTCATTATCGACGAGTTCGGCGATTTAATCATGACTGCCGGCAAAGAAATCGAAACTCCGATAGCACGCATTGCACAAAAGGCACGTGCCGTAGGCATACACATGATCATAGCGACCCAACGTCCGGCAGCCAACATTATTACGGGTGTCATCCGTGCAAACTTCCCTGCCCGCATCGCATTCAAAGTGTCAACGATGATGGAATCGCGCATCATTCTGGACACTCCGGGTGCTGAACAACTTATCGGCCGCGGCGATATGCTCATCTCACAAGGCAACGAGCTGACACGAATCCAATGTGCCTTTGTCGATACGCCCGAAGTAGAAAGCATCGCTGAATATATCAGCCACCAACAAGGCTATCCGTCAGCATTCTACCTGCCGGAATATGTGGGGGATGAGAGTGAAGGCAGCGTAAACGAAGTGGATATGAACCGGCTCGACCCGCTGTTTGCCGACGCGGCACGCCTGATCGTCAGCTACCAGCAGGGGTCGACATCGCTCATCCAGCGCAAATTTTCCATCGGATACAATCGCGCAGGCCGCATCATGGACCAATTGGAACATGCGGGCATTGTCGGTCCCAGTGAAGGAAGCAAAGCGCGTCAAGTCATGTGCATTAGTCTGGACGACTTGGAGACCCGACTATCCAATCTGAACAACACCATTTGATAAAATCTGAAAATCATGTACTACAAAAGACTAAGACTGCTGTTATTAAGCTTATGCTGTCTGACATGTTTCATCGAAACGCAGGCACAAAAAGACACACGTGCACGTCAAATACTCGACCGCACAGCTGCCATCTTCGCACAAGGTGGCGTGCAAGTCAGCTTTTCCATCCAAACAAACACCCCGGGGAGTGCTTCCATGAAAGGCACAATCCTCATCAAAGGAGATAAGTTTCAACTGGAAACCCCTTCAACCATCACATGGTTTGACGGGAAAACCCAATGGAGCTACTTGGTGGACAACCAGGAAGTGAACATCAGCAATCCGACTCCAGAGGAACTGCAAAGCATCAATCCGTATTCCTTTATTGGACTATACAAACAAGGTTACCAATACCACATCGGACCATTGAAGCAATATAAGGGCAACAACATCACAGAAATCAATCTGCAAGCAGAAAACCCGCAACAGAACATCCAACATGCGACATTATACGTAAGTAACAAAGACGGACAGCCTTTTTTTATTAAAATAACAGATTGCAACAAAAATACCAACAGCATAGAGATCAACTCACTAAAAAAAGGCTTAAATTTGCCCGACAATCGATTCGTGTTTGACAAAAAGAAATATCCTCAAGCAGAGATAATCGATTTGCGATAAGAACGAAAGAACAATTTTAAAATAAAACAATGTAATATGAGTACAGAAAGAGTTAGATGCTTGATTATTGGTTCAGGGCCTGCAGGCTACACTGCTGCTATCTATACAGGCCGTGCCAACATCGCACCGGTTTTATACGAAGGCATACAACCGGGAGGACAATTAACCATTACGACAGAAGTGGAGAATTTCCCGGGTTATCCGGAAGGAGTCAGCGGAACACAGCTTATGGAAGATATTCGCAAACAAGCAGAACGTTTTGGTGCTGACATCCGTAGCGGCATTGCCGTAGCTGCTGATTTAAGCAAAGCTCCCTACAAAATCACCATCGATGACGGAAAAATCATCGAAGCCGACACCGTAATCATCAGCACGGGTGCCACTGCTAAATATCTGGGGCTGGACGATGAGAAAAAATATGCTGGAATGGGCGTCAGCGCATGTGCCACATGCGACGGTTTCTTCTATCGCAAGAAAGTGGTAGCCGTCGTCGGAGGTGGAGACACAGCTTGCGAAGAAGCAACCTATTTATCCGGACTTGCATCAAAAGTCTACCTGATTGTCCGCAAACCATACTTGCGTGCTTCGAAAATCATGCAGGAACGTGTCTTGAACAATCCGAAAATCGAAGTATTGTTCGAACACAACACAGTGGGTCTTTTTGGCGAAAATGGCGTAGAAGGTGCCCATGTGGTATACAAGATGGGCACTCCGGAAGAGAAACGTTACGATATAGCCATCGACGGTTTCTTCCTCGCTATCGGACACAAGCCCAACTCTGACATCTTCAAGCCTTATGTTGACACCGACGAAGTGGGCTACATCATCACGGAAGGTGCCACACCACGCACAAAAGTTCCTGGAGTGTTTGCAGCCGGCGACGTGGCTGACCCGCACTATCGTCAAGCCATTACAGCAGCAGCCAGCGGCTGTAAAGCTGCCATCGAAGTCGAAAGATACTTGAACGAACACGGATTATAACAACATCCACCCCATACACGAGGATGTGTCATACAAGTAATACAAACGCTTTATGACACATCCTCATTCATTTTCGAATTCCTCAAACCTACTCTAACAATGAAGCTCACCACATTGTCTACATGTTTCTGCTTGCTGTTGCTCGGCCTGCTCTCCTCATGCCGAAGCGCCGCACCGGCTTATGACTACCGGACATTGGCACGAGCAGGCATTGCTCTGGGCATAGACATCGACCAGGATGACAATCATAAACTCTATGTCGAAGCAGCCAAATGGCTGGGAGTGCCTTATCGAAACGGAGGCAACAGCAAAAGAGGCATCGACTGCTCCGGGCTGACATGTGCTATATATAATAAGGTGTACCGGCACAAACTGGAACGTACGAGCGACGGGCAATTAAAACACGACTGCCGGAAAATCAGCAAACGCCAACTGCAAGAAGGCGACTTGGTATTCTTCCACGGGAAACGCTCCCGACGAACAGCCAACCACGTCGGAGTGTATCTGAAAGACAATAAATTTATCCACGCCAGCTCCAGCCGGGGAGTCATCGTCAGCGATTTGGACGAAACCTACTGGAAGCGTTATTGGCTCGCCGGAGGACGTGCCAAATAACATTTATTAGCACCAAGAAGAGTCTTGGTAAGAAAAAAAACAAAGATCAACATTTGGGAATATCAAGCATTTAGTGTAATTTTGCGCCCGATTTAGTCCGTATGGGTTCGAAGAAGCAACTTCAGACTGGAGCTGAAGTTCACCTGGCGGAGAAACCGTTTAAATATATAAGAAAAATGTACGTAATCGTAGAAATTAACGGACAACAGTTCAAAGTGGAAGAAGGCAAGAAGCTGTTTGTACACCACATCCAGAATGCTGAAAACGGCGCAACTGTTGAATTTGACAAAGTGTTGTTGGTAGACAACAATGGTAGTGTAACCGTGGGTACTCCCACTGTCGAAGGCGCAAAGGTGGTTTGCGAAGTAGCATCACCCCTGGTGAAAGGCGACAAAGTGCTGGTATTCCACAAGAAGAGAAGAAAAGGCTACAGAAAGTTGAACGGTCACCGTCAACAATTTACAGAGTTGAGAATCAAACAAGTTATTGCTTAATCATTAAAAACTAAAAGACAATGGCACATAAAAAAGGTGTTGGTAGTTCTAAGAACGGCCGTGAATCAGCTAGCAAAAGATTAGGCGTAAAGATATTCGGTGGACAAGCTTGCAAAGCAGGTAATATCATTGTTCGTCAAAGAGGAACAGTCCACAATCCGGGTGAAAACATCGGAATGGGTAGCGACCACACTCTTTACGCATTAGTAGATGGTACTGTATGCTTCAAGAAAGGTCGTAACGACAAGAGTTACGTCTCTGTAATTCCCGCAGCTGAAGCATAAACTTCACATCATACTGAAAAAACTTATCGAAAGGCCCATGGATTTTCCGTGGGCCTTCGTTGTTCAATCACAAGGGAACACCTATCTTTGCACATACTTTTCATTCAAGACTTACAGATATGCTTACCATCAAACAAATTACAGAAGACACGGACAAAGCTATCCGCGCGCTGGAGAAGAAACACTTCAAACACGCCAAGGAGACCATCGCAGAAGTAATCCGACTAAACGATAAACGCAAGGCCGCACAGGCACAGCTCGACAGCAACCTGGCTGAAATAAATGCCACATCGAAAAACATCGGACGACTGATGAAGGAAGGCAAGAAGGAAGAAGCCGAAGCGGCCAAGCAGCGTGTCGCACTCATCAAGGAAACCAACAAGACGCTCGAAGAGGACAAGGACGGCGCATTCAAGCAAATGCAAGACCTGCTCTACACCATCCCCAACCTGCCATACGACGAAGTGCCCGAAGGAGAAACTGCGGCCGACAACCTCGTCGTCAAGACCGGAGGACTGGAAACCGAGCTTCCTAAGAACGCACTCCCGCACTGGGAGCTTGCCAAGAAATACGACCTCATCGACTTCGACCTCGGCGTGAAAATCACCGGAGCCGGATTCCCCGTATATAAAGGAAAAGGAGCACGGCTCCAACGTGCACTCATCAACTTCTTCCTCGACGAGGCACAAGCTGCCGGATACACCGAAATCGTCCCCCCGACCGTCGTCAACTCCGCATCCGGATACGGCACAGGACAACTACCCGACAAGGAAGGACAGATGTACCACTGCGAGCAGGACGACCTCTACCTCATACCGACTGCCGAAGTGCCCGTCACCAACATCTACCGCGACGTCATACTCGACGAAAAAGAACTCCCCATAAAGAACTGCGCATACACGCAGTGTTTCCGCCGCGAAGCCGGCTCCTACGGCAAGGAAGTCCGAGGGCTCAACCGACTCCACGAATTCTCCAAAGTCGAGCTCGTGCGCATCGACCGCCCCGAACACTCCCGCCAGTCACACCAGGAAATGCTCGACCACGTCGAAGGACTCCTGCGCAAGCTCGAACTCCCCTACCGCATCCTGCGGCTCTGCGGAGGAGACATGAGCTTCACCTCGGCCATCTGCTACGACTTCGAAGTCTATTCCGAAGCACAGGGACGCTGGCTCGAAGTCAGCTCCGTCTCCAACTTCGACACCTACCAGGCCAACCGGCTCAAATGCCGCTACCGCACGGCTGACAAGAAAATCGAACTGTGCCACACGCTCAACGGCTCCGCACTCGCACTGCCACGCATCGTCGCCGCACTGCTCGAAAACAACCAGACACCCGAAGGCATCCGCATACCGAAAGCCCTCGTCCCCTACTGCGGATTCGAACGCATTGACTAAACACATATCGTCACTCACCGAAAAGCACGGACCGCCTTCATGGCCCGTGCTTTTCTCTTAAAACAATCCCACACTATGCTACACTTCGATTGCGACTACATGGAAGGAGCACACCCGCTCATCCTCGAACGGCTCGTCCGGACCAACATGGAACAAACACCCGGCTACGGACTCGACCCCTATTGCGAAAGCGCGCGCGAACGCATCCGGCAAGCCTGCGGCTGCACAGACGCAGCCGTGCACTTCCTCGTCGGAGGCACACAGACCAACGCCACCGTCATCGACGGCATCCTCCGGCCCTGGGAAGGAGTGCTCGCCGCACAGACGGGACACATCAACGTGCACGAAGCCGGAGCCATCGAAGCCGGCGGGCACAAGGTCATCACCCTCCCGCAGGACGACGGGAAAGTCAGCCCCGACGACGTCGACCACTACATCACGACCTTCTACGCCGACCCCACCTACCCCCACATGACAGCCCCCGGCATGCTCTACATCTCCTACCCGACCGAATACGGCACCCTCTACACCCTCTCCGAGCTCGAAGCCCTGAGCGGAGTCTGCCGCCGCCACGGCATCCCCCTCTACATCGACGGCGCACGCCTGGGATACGGCCTCGCCGCAGACACAGCCGACGTCACGCTCGCCGACATCGCACGCCTGAGCGACGTGTTCTACATCGGGGGCACGAAAGTCGGAGCGCTCTTCGGCGAAGCAGTCGTCGTCACCAACCCCCGCCTGCTGACCAACTTCTTCCCCGTCATCAAGCAACACGGTGCCCTCCTCGCCAAAGGCCGCCTGCTCGGCATCCAGTTCGACACCCTCTTCACCGACGGACTCTACCTGCGCATCTCGCGCCACGCCGTCGACATGGCCATGAAGCTCCGCGACGGACTCCTCCGGAAGGGCTACCGCTTCTTCACCAACTCGCCGACCAACCAACAGCTGCTCTTCCTCCCCCGCTCCCGGCGCGCGAAGCTCGACGGACGCGCCACCTTCGACACCTGGTTCCCCTACGACGACGACACCGACATCGTGCGCTTCGCCACCAGCTGGGCCACGCGCGAAGCCGACGTCGACGCCCTGCTCGAACTCCTCTGAACACACCCCGCCGACACCTCCGCCACCGGCGCACGTCCGAAGCGGACAAATCCCGTAGCCGCGCAAGTACATTCCTGTAGTTGCGCGGCTACAAGTTTGTAACCGACCGGCTGCAAGTCTGTAGCCGACCGGCTACAAAATTACACCCGCTCAGATACACAGATTCATCCGGTGAAATACATCCGCGTACCCGGCGGCTACATCCATGCATCCGGCGGGCTGCGACCATGCACCTGCACGGCTACAACCACGTATCCGGCCGGCTACAAGCCGGAAACCGGACGGCTACAGCCACGTATATGCACAACTGCGCCCCTGCATCCGCTCGGGATACAGGGGCGCAGTCCGTAAGATACCGTCACGAGGCGGCTCAGAGCTCACCGTCGTCGTTGCCGTCGTCATCCGTCCCGCCACCACCGGTGTCGGGCACTTCCTCCTCGTCCGTCGGCGTGCGTCCCGCCGCCAGCTTGTCAATCCATGCGAAGGACGCCTTCTTCAGTTCAGCCTTAAACGAGTCGCCCACCTGGAGGTTGATGTTCACACTCTTGATGTTGCGTGCCGACACTTCATCCTTCGTGTCCGACGCGCTGCTGGAGATGGTGACGTTGAAACCAGCCCAGTCGCCCAGCTTCACGCTTTCGCTCGCCAGCAAGTGGCGCAGGACAATCTTGCGCAGTTGCCGGAGCGCCATCATCGCCTCCGAGGGGTTGAGCGTCGTCTCATCGGCGATTTCCATCGCCACTTGCGTTTCGTCCACCTGCGTGGTGGTTACCTGCGTGACATACCATTTCTTCGGTTCGTCTGGACTTTGAGGATTTACCCGCTGTACGGGCTTGACCAGGATAGCCATAGTAGTTCAAATTTTTAAGTTAAAATAAAATATTGCCAGTCTCTCTCTACGGGCCGGCGTGTCAGGACAAAGGTAAGATTTATTTGCAGAAAAACAATAGATGAGTGAAAAAATCGTCATCCGAAGAGCGAAAATTCGTCAACCAAGGAGTAAAAACTCGCCAATTTGAGGGCAAAAATTCGTCAATCCGCCCCGGCGCGTGTGAGATGACGAAAAAACTCTGTACTTTTGTTCTGCAAAACACATCATCGCATACAGACATGAAGACGTACAAAGAGACATTGGACTATCTATATACCCGCGTGCCCATGTTCCAGCAAGTGGGCAGCGCAGGCTACAAGGAAGGGCTGGACAATACGCTCCTGCTCGACGCGCACTTCGGACATCCCCACCGGTGCTACCGCACCATCCACGTCGCAGGCACGAACGGGAAAGGCTCGTGCTCGCACACCCTGGCCGCCATCCTCCAGTCGGCAGGCTACCGTGTCGGGCTCTACACCTCGCCTCACCTGGTGGACTTCCGCGAGCGCATCCGCGTCGACGGCATGCCCATCACGCAGGAGCGCGTCGTCGAGTTCGTCAATGCCGAGCGGGCCTTCTTCGAGCCGCTCCGCCCGTCATTCTTCGAGCTGACGACAGCCCTGGCATTCACCTGGTTTGCGGAGCAGAAAGTCGACGTCGCAGTCGTCGAAGTGGGCCTCGGAGGCCGGCTCGACTGCACGAACATCATCTCGCCCTCGCTCAGCATCATCACGAACATCAGCTTCGACCACACGCAGTTCCTCGGCGACACGCTCGCGAAAATCGCCTCCGAGAAGGCGGGCATCATCAAGCCCTCCACACCGGTCGTCATCGGGGAGACCACGCCGGAGACACGTCCGGTCTTCCTACGGAAAGCGCTCGACACGGGCGCCCCCATCCGCTTCGCCGAGGAAGACGGCGCGCTCCTCTCGGCATCCCCGCTCGCGGAGGGCGGCTTCCTGTACGTGACAGCCGACTATGGCGAGCTGCGCGGCGAACTGGGTGGCTACTGCCAGGAGAAGAACACGCGCACGCTGCTCACGGCCCTGCGCACGGTGCGCGAAGCATTCCCGCGCGTGGACGAGCGGTCTGTCCGTGAAGGATTCGCACGGGTGTGCGAACTGACCGGCCTGCAAGGACGCTGGCAACGCCTCGGCTCGCGGCCCGCGGTCGTGTGTGACACAGGGCACAACGTGGGCGGCCTCCGCTACATCGCCGAGCAACTGCGCCGCCAGACATGCCGGCAGCTGCGCATCGTGTTCGGCATGGTCAGCGACAAGGACGCTGACGGCGTGCTCTCGCTCCTCCCGGCCGACGCCGTGTACTACTTCACGCAGGCTTCCGTGCGCCGCGCAAGGCCTTCCGGAGAGCTGCGCGAGCTTGCCTCCCGCCACGGGCTTGAGGGCGAAGCATACCCCGACGTGGTGTCAGCCTTCCATGCCGCGATGCACGACGCTTCGGCCGACGACTTCATCTTCGTGGGCGGCAGCAGCTTCGTCGTGGCCGATTTGCTGGCAGCAGGAAAATGATGGAATTTTCATCATGAGATTTGTTTGAGATAAAGAAGTTATATACATTTGCATAATTAACCTTTGATTTGACTTACCTATGCATAACTTGACAAACCGTTCGGAATTATCGCGAAAAGATTTCCAAACGACAATAGACGGGAAAAGCACAGACCTTTATATTCTAACCAACCGTGAAGGACTGGAGATGGCTGTCTGCAACTACGGCGCCGCCATCCTCTCGCTTTTCACCCCCGACCGCGAGGGACGATATGCGAACATCATCCAAGGACATGACTCGCTGGAGCACTTGATGCACAGCCCGGTCGAAGTGCTCAGCACGACCATCGGCCGCTATGGCAACCGCATCGCGGGCGGACGCTTCACCCTCGAAGGGCAGGAATACCGGCTGGCTATCAACAATGGGCCCAACTCGCTGCACGGCGGCCCGACGGGATTTCACCGGCGCGTGTGGGACGTGCTGGAAGCTGACGAGTCGCACATCAGTATGTACTACATGTCACGCGACGGCGAAGAAGGCTTCCCCGGCAATGTGGAAGTCTGGATGACCTACACGCTCACCGACGACAATGCGCTCCGCATCGACTATCGCGCGACGACTGACCGCACGACCCTCGTCAACCTGACGAGCCACGCTTTCTTCAGCCTCTCGGGTATTTCCTCGCCCACGCCCCTCGTCCATGACAATATCGTCACAATCAATGCCGACTTCTACCTGCCGACTGACGCGAACTCCATCCCGACAGGCGAGATACTGTCCGTGGAAGGTTCCCCGATGGACTTCCGCACACCCCATGAGGTGGGCGAGCGCATCGACTGTGACTTTGTCCAGTTGATACAGGCGCGTGGATATGACCATTGCTACGTGCTCCGCAAACGGGAAGCCGGCGAATTGAGCTTCGCTGCCCGCTGTGTCGAGCCCCGGAGCGGACGTGAGCTGGAAGTCTGGACGACGGAACCCGGCATCCAATTCTATACCGCCAACTGGAACGCAGGAATGACCGGTGCGCACGGGTCCACCTTCCCCGACCGCAGTGCCGTGTGCTTCGAGGCGCAACACTTCCCCGACACGCCGAACAAGCCCCACTTCCCGTCGGCAACACTTCGCCCCGGCGAGACCTATCGCCAGACGACCATCTATAAGTTTAGCATCCGACAGTCATGACATGAGTCTGTTCCCGGCCACAGCCGCCCATCCAGGAAGGCATGACCGAGAACAGATTCGTCTTTTTATGTTAACATTTAAACTATAATATACTATGGAAATAGAACATGTAAGAAGTCGTTTTATCAAACACTTCGATGGAAACACCGGTTACATATACACATCACCCGGACGCATCAACCTTATCGGAGAACACACAGACTACAACGGGGGCTTCGTCTTCCCCGGAGCCATCGACAAAGGCATGATGGCGGAAATCCGACCCAACGGTACAAACAAAGTCCGTGCCTACTCCATCGACCTGAAGGACTACGTGGAGTTCGGACTGAACGAAGAGGACGCTCCCCGCACGAGCTGGGCACGCTACATCTTCGGCGTATGTCGTGAGATGATAAAGCGCGGTGTCGAAGTAAAAGGATTCAATACGGCATTCGCTGGCGACGTTCCCCTCGGAGCCGGTATGTCATCCTCAGCTGCATTGGAAAGTACCTATGCCTATGCGCTCAACGACCTGTTCGGTGACAACAGGCTGGACAAGTTCACCCTGGCCCAAGTCGGACAAGCCACTGAACACAACTATTGTGGCGTGAATTGCGGCATCATGGACCAGTTTGCCTCCATTTTCGGTAAGAAAGACCATCTGATATGCTTGGACTGCCGCAGCCTCGAGTACCAATATTACCCCTTCAAGCCGGAAGGCTACAAGCTCGTCCTGTTGGATTCTGTCGTAAAACACGAACTCGCCTCTTCGGCTTACAACAAACGTCGCCAAAGTTGCGAATCTGCCGTTGCAGCCATCCAGAAACACCATCCGGAAGTGAAACTGCTGCGCGACGCAAACATGGAAATGCTCGACGAAGTGGCTGGTGAAATCAGTGCGGAAGACCGTATGCGGGCAGAGTATGTCATCGAAGAAATCCAGCGCGTCCTTGATGTCTGCCAGGCATTGCAAGACGGCGACTACGAGACTGTAGGCCTAAAGATGTACGAGACCCACGAAGGCATGAGCAAGCTCTACGAAGTAAGCTGCGAAGAACTGGATTTCCTGAACGAATGTGCACACAACCACGGGGTAACCGGCTCACGTATCATGGGAGGAGGTTTCGGCGGCTGTACGATCAATCTCGTAAAGGAGGAACGCTACGAATCATTTGTCCACGAGACAGTCGCCAGCTTCCGTGAAGCGTTCAAGCGCTCTCCGAAGGTGTATGACGTAGTCATCAGCGATGGTGCAAGGAGATTGGAATAAACAGAAGTATTCAACTAAACAAAATAACATCATGAAAAATGTAAGTAAAGTCTTGTTTGCAGGTGCTTGCTTATCCATCCTCGCATGTACCTCGCAACCCGAAAAGACCCTGACCAAGTCAGGACTCGATCCTCAAAAATTCCAAACAGAGGTCAATGGTAAGCAAACCCAACTATACACCTTGACAAATGCAAACGGCATGGAAGTCTGCATCACGAACTTTGGTGGACGAATCGTTTCCATCATGGTCCCAGACAAGGCTGGCGAAATGCAAGACGTGGTCCTGGGATTTGACAGCATTGCGGACTACATCAACATACCAAGCGATTTCGGAGCAGCCATCGGACGCTATGCAAACCGAATCAATCAAGGCAAACTCGTGCTCGACGGAGAGACCATCCAATTACCACAAAACAACTACGGACACTGCCTCCACGGAGGACCGACAGGCTGGCAATATCAAGTATATACCGGAGAACAGCTCAACGACAGCACGTTGCAACTGACCATGCAATCTCCGGACGGAGACAACAATTTCCCAGGCAATGTGACTGCACATGTGACCTACACATTAAAAGGCAACAACAGCATCGACATCCAGTATGATGCCACAACCGACAAGAAAACAGTCATCAACATGACCAACCACTCTTACTTCAACTTGTCCGGTAATCCTCAGAACTCCATCACAGACAATCTTCTTTATGTAAATGCTGACAGCATCACTCCTGTAGACAGCACATTCATGACTACTGGCGAAATGCTTGCGTTGGAAGGCAACAGCATGGACTTCAGAAATGCAAAACCAATCGCTGACGCACTCGACATGGCAAATGAACAAGTGAAATTCGGCATGGGCATTGACCACAACTATGTGCTGAACACCAAAGGAAACATCGAAGAAGTAGCAGCCAGACTCGTGTGTCCATCGACCGGTATCTCCTTGGAAGTCTACACAGACGAACCAGGAATACAAGTCTACACCGGTAATTTTTTGGACGGAAGTGTGAAAGGAAAGAAAGGTATGGTGTATAATCAACGTGCAGCCATCTGCATGGAGACACAACACTATCCTGACAGCCCGAACAAACCCCAATGGCCTTCTGTCATCCTCGAACCCGGACAGACATACCAAAGCCATTGCATATTCAAATTTGGCGTAGAGAAATAAACATACATACTATGAAAATCAATAACTAAGAATAATTATATGGATATACTAGAAGCTTTAAAAAACAATGGTTTCGAACTAGCCGACTATCTGGTGTTCGCGGCTTACATCATTCTCCTAGTAGGATTAGGACTATTCTTGTCACGAGGCAAGAAAGGAGAAGAAAAATCATCAAGTGATTATTTTTTAGCAGGAAACACGCTGACATGGTGGGCTGTTGGTGCCTCTCTGATTGCAGCCAACATTTCTGCAGAACAATTCATTGGCATGTCCGGCTCGGCCTTCAAATCAGGTATTGCCATTGCCGCATACGAATTGATGGCAGCAGCGACTCTGATTGTTGTGGCTAAATTCTTATTGCCGGTAATGATCAAACGCAAAATCTTCACAATCCCACAATTCTTAAGTGAGCGCTACAATTGGGGAGTAGGATTGGCATTCTCCATTTTCTGGCTATTCTTATACGTTTTCATCAATCTGACATCTGTCGCTTGGTTAGGAGCCTTAGCTATCAAGCAAATTCTCGGCTTACCGGATGCTCCGGCCATAATCCTTGGCATGCAAATGGATATGACCATTCTCTATATCATGCTTTTCCTCTTTATCATCGCAGGTGTTTACTCCATCTACGGAGGTCTGGCTTCTGTTGCTTGGACAGACGTAATGCAAGTGACGTTCCTTGTCGGAGGTGGTTTGGTTACGGCATACGCTGCGCTGGATGTCATCTCAACCAAACTGGAACTCAACGGCGCATTGGATGCTTTAAGCTACATTATGGGACATCTCTCCAGCATATCAGGTGATACTCACTTCAATCTTATCGTCGAACGAAACGCGGATCTATATCCCGTGCTTGAAGGTACAGCAAACCAACCATCTGACCCATTCTTTGACATCCCGGGCATTACAGTAATCATTGGTGCCTTGTGGCTCACTAATTTAGGTTATTGGGGATTCAACCAATACATCATCCAAAAAGGTTTGGCAGCAAAGAGTCTTGCTGAAGCAAAAAAAGGTATGATATTCGCTGCCTTCTTGAAAATTCTTATCCCGTTCATCGTATGTATTCCCGGCGTTTGTGCTTTCTACATCGTGAACTACCAACCTGAACTAATGCAAACGTTAACAGGGTCTATTGAACGTTCTGACGATGCTTATCCTTTCTTGATTCGTAACTTCACACCGACGGTGGTCAAAGGTTTGTCATTTGCAGCATTGGCCGCTGCTGTCATCTCGTCGTTGGCTTCTATGTTTAACTCCACGTCAACGATTTTCACGATGGATATATATAAAAAGTTCATCAACAAGACCGCATCGGAAAGAAAACTTGTCAGTGTAGGCCGTCTGACATCTTTGGCATCACTAATCCTGGCACTCATTGCTGTTTACCCCATCATGGGTGGAGCTGACCAAGCATTCCAAGTAATTCAAGAGTATTCTGGATTCGTTTATCCGGGTATCGTTGTTATCTTTGGCCTAGGTCTGCTGTGGAAACGTGCTTCCGGTGCAGCTGCAGTCGTGACAGCCATCGCAACATTTGTATTCAGCATCGCATTCAAATTTATGATGCCGGGCACCCCGTTCCTGCTTCGCATGGGATATGTGTTCATGGTGTTGGTCGTTCTCTTCTTCACCCTCTCGTTCTTGAGCAAAGATACGGAGAAAGCTACACCGCTCGACAATCACACGGTGAAAGCCCAACTTTTCTGGGGTAACGTTATGCTGGTTCTTGCCATTATCTGTTACGTCATCGGATGTATCACAGTCTTTGGTGACATTGAAGCCATGAAGAACCTTGGTTTTATTTCTGTATTCTTCCTCGGAACCTTCTTCTTGGCATTGTGGCTATACTTACGTTCCAATGCACTCGATACAGTACAAGACAAGAAAGCTGTTCCCATCGACTTGTCACTCTTCACGTCTGACCGTGGATTCACCATTGGGTCTATAGCAGTCGTTCTTGTTTTAGTCGTATTATATATCACACTGTGGTAACAAACTTTAAATAACCAACATTCAATATGACCACCTATTATAACATACATCCGAAATTTTACGTTGCAGTCGACTGCATTATATTTGGATTTAACAAAGAAGGTCTCAGTCTGCTTCTTCTTAAAAGAAACATGGAACCTTTTTACGGAGCTTGGTCTTTAATGGGTGGATTTGTACAAACCAACGAAAGCGTTGACGACGCCGCAAAACGGGTATTACGCGAATACACAGGGCTAAATCAGGTCTATATGGAACAAGTAGGCACATTTGGCGCTGTGAATCGCGAACCCGAAGAGCGGGTCATTTCTGTGGCATACTACGCACTTATCAATATACAAGACTATGATAAGAAGTGTGTGGAAGAACATAATGGATATTGGGCGAAAATCAATGAACTGCCTCCCTTGCTCTTTGACCATCAAGACATGGTGGAAAAAGCCAGGGAAATGATGAAACAAAAGGCATCATGCGCCCCCATCGGCTTTAACCTATTACCTGAATTATTTACCTTAACTCAGTTGCAGAATCTCTACGAAGCAATCTATGGCTATCCCATTGATAAACGCAATTTCCGAAAGAAAGTAGCGGAAATGAGCTTCATAGAGCAAACGGAACTGATTGATAAAATAAGCTCACGTAGAGGAGCACGTTTGTATAAGTTCAATAACAACATCTACTCCAAATCTCTCAAGTTCAAACTTTAAAAACAAACAAAAAACAGATAACAAAATGTTAGAAGCTTTAAAAGAACAAGTATTCCAGGCCAATCTGGACCTTGTCAAACACGGTTTGGTCATCTTCACATGGGGCAACGTCTCAGCTATCGACCGAGAAAGCGGACTGGTTGTCATCAAACCAAGCGGTGTCGGATATGACATTATGAAAGCGAGCGACATGGTCGTAGTCGACTTGGACGGAAACGTCGTAGAAGGCGAACTAAACCCTTCGTCGGACACGCCGACACATGTTGTACTTTACAAAGCCTTTCCTGAAATCGGAGGAGTCGTACATACACATTCCACGTATGCAACCGCATGGGCACAAGCCGGACTTGACATTCCCAACATCGGAACAACACATGCCGACTATTTTCACAATGCAATCCCCTGCACGGCTGACATGACACGTGAAGAGGTGGAAGGCAACTACGAATTGGAAACCGGGAATGTCATCGTGAAACGATTTGAAGGCATAAACCCAGTGCACACTCCCGGAGTACTCGTCAAAAATCATGGACCGTTCGCTTGGGGTAAAGATGCGCACGAAGCCGTACACAATGCTGTCGTCATGGAACAAGTCGCAAAAATGGCCAGCATCTCTTTTGCCGTCAATCCGAACCTCACGATGAACCCTCTACTCGTCGAAAAGCATTTTAGCCGCAAACATGGGCCGAATGCTTACTATGGACAAAAGAAAAAATAAATTTCTCTTTGCGAAAGCTATATAGAAGCCCTGGAGATGTGGGACAAGCCACGATCCAGGGCTTTACTTTTAATGCAGATAAATAATCAAACAGACTCAAACATGTTTCTTCAGGCAAAGCCGGTGATCGATGACAGAAGGTAGCTCTTCCTCATAATGAGTGACCATGACCAATGTTTTGTGGCGACGAAGACAGAATGCTTCGATAATATCCTTCACCATCCGACGATTCTTCAAATCCAAGCCGTGCAGCGGTTCGTCCAGAATCAGTAACTCCGGATCTTTCACAAAAGCACGAGCAAGAAGCACTAAGCGCTGCTCCCCGCTCGACAACTGCATGAAATCACGCTCACACAAATCCGAAATTCCGAAAATATCCATCCACCAAAGACACTGTGCGACGTCCTCCGAACGCATACGACGATACAGGCCAATAGAGTCGTGCAATCCGGAAGCCACAATCGCGATGGCCGGAAGATTCTTCCTATAAGCACGATGCATCTCGGGTGATACATAACCAATGTGTTTCTTGATCTCCCAAATGCTTTCACCCGAACCACGGCGACGACCGAACAAAGCGATATCACATGCATATGACTGCGGATTATCGGCACAGACGAGACTTAAGAGAGTGGACTTCCCTGCTCCATTTTCTCCCGACAAAGCCCAACGCTCACCGTCGAGCACCGTCCAGTCCAAATCTTCCAGAATCATCCGTGTGCCATAACGAATGCTCACACGGTGCAAGTCAATGACATGACCCGATACAGGAGCATACACATCCGACTTCTCCGGGAGGGAACGTATCAGCTCCGCCTTTGCTTCAGGCAATACATGAGGTGGAATCAGAGGTTGCTGCGCTATATATGCTGTGCGCGTCAGTTTTGGGCCACAAAGCCGGCCAGATACAGAAACAACATGTGTGACAAAACTGGGAATCTCATCCTCCTTCGAAAGCACTAGGACGAGCTGGAGATTTGTGTGCTCGACAAGTTGTTCCAACAACGTACGCAGCAAATCACGTGTTCGTGCGTCAAGGCCAATGAAAGGATTATCCAAGACTAACAGACGAGGACCTGACAGCAATGTTCGCACCAACTGGAATCTCCTAAGTTCGCCACTCGAAAGGAATACCATATGCTTGTCTAACAAGGTATCCATTCCAAAAAACGTATACAAGCGGTCACGCAACAATGCGTCAACGCCTGCCGTCGGCAAACTGTCGTGCACCAGGGGAGAAGAAGCAATATCCTGCGAGTTCCAACGCTGCTGATAATAATAATGATTGTCTGCCTCACCGTAGGAATCACGGAAGGTAATATACTTAATGTTTTCACTTGCCAGACGTGACGACGACGGGCCAAAGTCGTAACGCACTTCATCACCCAACAGCGGATGGCGACCTATAAGCATATCCACTAATAGACTCTTCCCGCCTCCGTTTGGACCGACGATGGCCAACTGTTCGCCTTCACAAATGCATAAGTGAATAGGTGCGGCCAACCGATAAGCCGGATTACGCGTCACACCATCGATTATCTCAACGACGCGACGTGGCTTCTCGTTTTCGTTGTTTGTTCTCATATTTTGCTGCTTAAAGTCTCTATGTGTTCACTTCACTATCTTCCCGGGATTACGTGCTATAAAGTCCTTCCAACTCCCATAGGCTTTCTCCGTCTCCGGACGTCCCATCTGGAGATAATGGCAGTAGGCGGCCGCCAGTCCATCAGTGGCATCCATGTATGGGGGCATAAATTCATTGGGAATTTGCAATATCCTGCGCAACATGTCAGCCACCTGCTCCTTGCTCGCCCCTCCATTTCCCGTCAGGGCCATTTTGATTTTCAGCGGAGCATACTCAGTGATGGGAATGTCGTGATGCAAGGCCGCAGCCATTGCCACTCCTTGTGCACGCCCCAGCTTAAGCATCGACTGCACGTTTTTTCCATAAAAAGGTGCCTCGATGGCCAATTCGTCGGGCGCGTAAGACTCGATAATGCCCGATACGCGCTCGAAAATACGCCGAAGTTTCAGGTAATGATCTGCATACTTACGCAGGTCGATGACACCCATCGTTAGCAGCTCAGGCCGCACGCCGATCACCCGAAGCACGCCGTAACCCATAATGGTCGTCCCCGGATCGATGCCCAAAATGATTTTCTCTTTGACCGGATATATCACTATTCGATTACCTCCATTAGTGTCGGAAAACCGACAACCTTGTCTTTAAATGTTTTCATCATTTCGTCATTCAACGCGACACCTTGCGCCACATGCCAACGGTGAAGTGTTGCGGAATCGGCCACCTCCCACTGAAGAGAAAAACATTCGCTGTTCTGATCCTTAAGGCTGAGAATACGCGTCAGGCGAGGGTTTGTCAGCCGTCCATCAGCTGACACGGTCGGAATATAGGCTTCATGTAGCCAGATGACAAAGTTTCGGGCATCATCTATGTCAATTTGGTAGGTCGTATTGTAGATAAGCATGTTTCATGTAGTTTTAATATCTCATGTGCAAAGTTATGGAAAGTCTTGGTTCTCCCATCTTCTTTCAGCTATTATTCTGGAATAAACTAAAGCCAAGTATTCCTTTTATCATCTCACAATAAAGAAAGAGCACGTACAAAGTATTGTACATGCTCTTTCTTTTAAATTCAATCATGAACCCTATAAAGATTCACTTTCGTAAATGAGCGGAAAACGAGACTCGAACTCGCGACCCCAACCTTGGCAAGGTTGTGCTCTACCAACTGAGCTATTTCCGCAAAATGTGAAGAGAATGAGACTCGAACTCACACGACATAAATTGTCACTACCCCCTCAAAGTAGCGCGTCTACCAATTCCGCCATCTCTCCAACACGTCAAAAATCTGTAAACTTTGTGCCCAAAACAGGACTCGAACCTGCACGGCTGTTAACCACTCGCACCTGAAACGAGCGCGTCTACCATTCCGCCACTTGGGCAAAAAGACTGAACACTTTCAGCTTTTTTCTTGAAACATTGAGCGGAAAACGAGACTCGAACTCGCGACCCCAACCTTGGCAAGGTTGTGCTCTACCAACTGAGCTATTTCCGCGTCAACCTTTGTTTCTCGATTGCGGATGCAAAGGTAGGCATTATTTTTAAATCTGCAAGCATTTGCACAAGAAAAAATCACTAACTCATGCGATTTTTATAATCTTCGTAGGTAAAATGCTTGTAGACCTCCAGTCGTCCGTCAGTGTGAAGCAACGCTATGCTGGGGTGTTGAATACCATTAAACATGTTGGTTTTCACCATCGTATAATGTATCATATCTTCAAAAACAATCCGCTCTCCCACCTGTAACGGATGGTCGAAGCGCCATGCACCCATATAATCACCGCTCAAGCAACTATTTCCTCCCAAACGATAAATATATTCTCCTGCTCCCGCATTTTTGACAGCATCCTCCGGCAAAGTCTCCGCTCCCCTCACTTTAGGCTGATAGGGCATCTCCAGGCAGTCGGGCATGTGACAAGTGAAACTAACGTCCAAAATAGCCGTCCGTATGCCACGACTTTCAACGATATCCACCACGGTGCTCACCAACGGTCCGGTTTGCCACGTAAATGCCGACCCCGGTTCCAAAATAATGTGCAGATGAGGATAACGGGATTTCAACCCTTGCAACAACTTTATAAGATGTTCCACGTCATAATCTTCACGTGTCATCAAATGCCCGCCTCCCAAATTCAACCATTTCAATTGAGGAAACCAATGTGAGAATTTAGCTTCCACATGAGACAAGGTACGCTCTAATTCATAAGAACTGCTTTCACAATGGCAATGACAATGGAAACCTTCGATACCCTCAGGCAAACACGGCGGCAATAAATCTGCAGTTACACCAAAACGCGTACCAGGAGCACATGGATTATACAGTTCCACCTCGACCTCTGAGTATTCCGGATTAATACGCAAACCACAAGAAACAGGTTCTGCCGCAGCTTTCACCAATGGATAAAAACGCTCATATTGGCTAAATGAATTAAATGTAATATGACTGCTGCAACGTATGATTTCAGGGAAATCGCTCTCGATATAAGCCGGAGAATATGTGTGCGCCTTACTTCCAAACTCTTCCAGTGCCAGACGTGCCTCATACGGAGAACTTGCCGTCGTATATTGGATGTATTCCCGAAATATAGGAAAAGACTTCCACATGGCAAATGATTTGAATGCCAATATGATTTCCACTCCGGCACGCTCCTTTACCGAACGAATCAACTCAAGATTACGACGGAGGAGCGATTCTTCCATGACATAGCATGGTGAAGGAATCTGATCCAAATGTTCTGATACTTTAGAAAAATGAAGATTACTTTCCATGTATAATTATTATATTGTAATTGGTTTTATTTAACAACTTTAAAACGAGCAAATTTCAACAAAAGTTGTTTTACTCCAGCATTTCGAAAACGCACAGTCGCTTTGCAATTTTCTCCCGTGCCTTCGACATTTATCACTTCTCCGAAACCAAATCGTTCATGCTCTATGCTCTGACCGACACATACACCAAATGTATTCTTAGGAGAAGAAGCATTCTCTTTTATTACAGCCTTTTCCTGGAGTGTACCTTCTATTGGACGCAAGTTTTTCTCTCCAGCTTGTTTAAAAGAGTTTGAATGCTGTGAACGAGTTTCCTCCGAAGGTTTACGAATGGGGAACACGGCTCGATAAGACGACTGCATGCCTTGTGACAGTTCCAGATATTTCGAATCTATATCACGCAAAAAGCAACTGGGATTTCCAAACTCCATGTGCCCGTAACGGAAACGGCTGCGTGCAAAAGACAAGAAACAATGCTTTTCGGCACGCGTAATGGCCACATAGAATAAACGGCGCTCTTCTTCCAACTCACGAAGGGAATTCTTTGCCAATGCGCTGGGAAATAGATCTTCTTCCAGCCCTACGACAAAGACGGTATGAAATTCCAATCCTTTTGCTGAGTGCACTGTCATAAGCGTGATTTTATCATCCGAATCGGAATCATCTGTGTCTTGGTCGGAAAGCAAAGATACTTCCGAAAGAAAATCAGGCAAATAAATGCGCTCATCCCCTTCTTCCCGACGGCTTTCACAAAAGTCATGGATGCCATTCACTAATTCTGCAATATTCTCCTGCCGTGCCAGATTTTCCGGCGTACGATCTTGATATATTTCACTAAATATGCCGGAACGGCGCACGATGTCTTGCCCCAATTCATACGCGTCTGCAATAACAACATGCCCACTGAAATCGGCAATCAACTGACGAAAAGCTTCCAATTTATTTCTTGTGCTTTTATTGACTGGCAATCCATAGTGTTCTACGTCACACAACACTGTCCATAGGCTGACATTTGCTTCCGTAGCCGCCGCGATAATCTTGTTCACCGTCGTATCGCCGATTCCTCGTGCCGGATAATTTATGATACGTTTGAAGGCTTCCTCATCATTCGGATTGACAACCAATCGAAAATACGCGATGACGTCTTTTATCTCCTTTCGTTGATAGAAAGACAAGCCGCCATAAATGCGATAAGGCAACGACCGCTTGCGCAATGCCTCTTCAAAAATACGTGACTGGGCATTGGTACGATAAAGGATAGCGAAATCAGAATAAGTCATCTTTTCCTTTCGTCGCAATTCGACTATCTTATTGGCCACGATTTCCCCTTCTTCCACATCAGAATATGCACTAAACACTTTGATCCGTTCACCCTGTTCATTTTCCGAGAACACCTCTTTACGGATTTGTTCCTGATTCTTTTCTATCAGGCTATTCGCTGCATTAACAATGTTCTGCGTTGACCGATAATTCTGTTCCAATTTAAACAATCGGGCATCTTGATATTGACGAGTGAATTTCAGAATGTTATCAATGTTTGCCCCACGGAATGAATAAATGCTCTGTGCGTCATCGCCCACCACGCATACACGCTGACGTTCACTGGTCAACTGCCACACGATGCGATGTTGTGCAAAATTAGTATCCTGATATTCATCCACTAATACATACTCGAAACGCTCAGCATATTTACGACAGATTTCCGGATTTTGATCAAACAACAAAAAAGTGTATAGCAACAGATCATCAAAATCCATTACTTCAGCCTGCCGACAACGCTCCCAATAACGCAAATATATGTCGCGTACCCGAGACATCCTGGCCGTCTGATCTGCCCGAAAAAGTTCTGCATCCGAGGCGTATGCTTGCGGGAGAATTAAATGATTCTTGGCATTAGAAATGCGGGCTTGCACGGAAGCCGGTTTATAGACCTTATCATCCAGCCCCATCTCTTTGATGATGGCTTTTATCAAACT
The DNA here is from genome assembly GCA_016900015.1 of Phocaeicola coprophilus. Taxonomy (GTDB): domain Bacteria; phylum Bacteroidota; class Bacteroidia; order Bacteroidales; family Bacteroidaceae; genus Phocaeicola_A. Next base: position 87,821 of record JACJJM010000004.1, read on the forward strand.
ACGGGAATCCGACTGGTCATAAATGGTGAAGTTTGAAGTGAAGCCGATAGCCTCGGCTTCCTTGCGAAGGATGCGTGAAAAGATGGAATGAAACGTCCCCATCCAAAGGTAACGGGCCTGCTCCCATCCCACAAGCTTGGCAATGCGGTCTTTCATCTCCCGGGCAGCCTTATTTGTAAAGGTCAATGCCAAAATAGAACCGGGATGATAGCCCTGTTCAAGCAGATAAGCGATTTTATAAGTTAATACGCGGGTCTTTCCGGAGCCGGCCCCGGCAATCACCAGCGAAGGTCCGTCTACGTAGAGGACAGCCTCGCGCTGGCTGTCGTTCAATTCATCCATGTAATTTGTGGTAGTCTGCATCCTTTGTCAATTTGGCCGCAAACTTAGACAAAGTAGAATAAAAAGGCAAAAATCAATGCTATAAAAATAATGATTCCGGCTTGGGCGTACTTTATCCATGAAGGACACACACCAACAAATGAGACTTTATTAGCGCCTACTCCAAGCGTTTTCGGCATCCCGCTACTCTATTCATCTTTTATTCTATCAAACACATTCTCTACTTGGCTACGACGCACCTTAAACCATTCTCCCCACTTGAAAGTATATTTTACACTCAACGAAACAGTGTGAGGAGAACGACCGTCAAAAACAGTCTGACGATAAGTGTTTGTGGTTATATCACTATCTAAATGAGATATAAAACCATATCTTAATCCCACTTGCCAATTTTCTCCAAAATTCTTATTCAAATCAACATCAAGCCAACACCAATTTTGTTCAGTCTTAAATACATCCTTTGCCGGGATGGTATAAGCACAAAGCACATTCAAATTCATATCCCAAGGTAATTGATAATTAGCCATCAAATTGAAACCCCAGGAGGAAGAATTAACCGTCAAATCCTTGTAACGGGAATGATAATAAAAATAGGTGGCACTGGCATTCAACATCAGATTCTTTACGGACATTACGTTGGCCGACAGTGACGCACCCAACTGCTGTGACCGTCCACCATTTTGAGGCAATGTGTACAAAAAACCGCTGTCGTCCTTTCCATATTCAGTCTGACGCATCTTTCTGTCCACATATTGAACGGCCAGAGAATAAAAATTGAATAAATTCATACGCATTTCCAGATGGTGGCCAAACGTTGGCTTCAGATATGGATTTCCCATGCTGTAAGTGTATTCGTTTTCCCAAACCATCAGCGGATTCAGTTCGTTCATGCTGGGCGAATCTATCATACGGGCGTACATCACATTCACATTGTGTCCACGCTCAGGGTTAATGGCATAATTGAGCGTCGCGTTTGGAAACAGATTGGTGTATTTGCTCTTGCGATTTCCTTCCGGGTTGACACGCGAATTCGGAGATACGCGCAAATGTTCCAAGCGAAGCCCCAATTGAACGTTCAGTCGTTTCCAATTCATGTCGTAGCTGGCATAAAGCGCATAGTTTTGTTCACGGTAGTGATAGATGTCTTGATACGAACCAAATTCTTGCAACACGTCGTTCTCATATTGTTCGGCCAGCAGATTCGAGTGGCTCGCCCAACTTGTAAACGATGCACCTAATTTCAGTTTCTCCTTGTTGTCTTTGTAATTGCGTTGAAAATCAATATTGGCTTTATAGGTCTCGTCACGGACATCTCCATCGGTCACGCCATGCGCCCGCGTTTCACTTGACGTCACCTCAGATGTGTACAACTGGTCTTTCCATGACTTCCCGTAAGAGGCTTTCGCAGTCAAACGTCCGTTATCTATCCGATGGACGTACTCTGCCACAACGGAAGCCTGGTCATCGCTTCTTCGATTACACCATTGCCCGAAGTCTTCCGTCACCTGTCCTTCCACAGTGTTACGCGACAGCGTGTTATTCTCATTCAGTTTTTTCATCGTTCGATAATACGCATTCACACTCAGCAGATTGCTCTCATCGAAGTCATAACCCACAGTAAGATTGACCGGCGTATTTCTTGGCGAATCGGTTTTGCTCTGCGTCTCCGTCAAGGTCGCCATGCCGGAATCAAAATATTCAGTTGTCTGACTACCCGGTACATTAATTTTGGCATACGTATAAGCGCTTGTGCTAAACTCCATCGACAGTTTGCCATGACGCCACAGGAAATTGCCCCAAGGATTGCCGTAACGTTTGTTAGTCTTGCTATAACTGGCTCCCGCCCCAACGAGAACATCCCGCCTTCCACGACTTTCATCGTCGTAATGCGGATGCTGGCAGCCCCAAAGTTGGAGGCCGCATGCTCCACACCGTTGTTCACAATGACTTCAATCTTCTGGATGTTCTTCCCGTCGTATGCCTTCAAGTGGTCGATCAACTCTTGCCCATCGAGATGCACTTCGCGGTCATTGATATACACCGTGCTGATTTCTCTCATGTAGACCTTCATTTTCTCCCTATCCACATACATTCCCGGCAGGAAGGCCAGCATGCGGTCGAGCGGAAGTTGCTGCAACTGCTTGTTGGCTGCGATGTTGGCCACATAGCCTTCGGCGTTGTAGGTCACGGTCTTGCCGGTCACGGTGATGGCATCCAGCATCTGCCTGTCTTCCTTCAGGAAGATGTCCGGCAGCTTCAGGGACGACGTGGCATCCACCTCGGCCACGTAGGGCCGGAAGCCGACGTAGGACACGCGCAGATGATAGCGCGCTGCCGGAACAGCCAGCGCATACGTGCCGTCGTCCCGCGTCGACACGCCAAACTTTTTCAGTGTATCCGCCTGATTGACCAACCACAGACTCGCCCCGGGAAGTGCCTCACCGGAAACATTGACCACTCTCCCCGACACGTCCACCGGTCCGGGATTTTCTCTCTCCACTTGCGCCATAAGCGTCAATGGAAACAGGATAAGAATCAGTAACGCCTTCTTCATAACGTCTCTTTCTATATTATACTTCTTATTATTATCTAAGCTCTCTCAACAGCACATGGTCCTCCTCTGTAACTAATACGTCTCAGAAAAATTTTCGGGTACGGTTTTCAGGCTTTTCTTTATTTGGAAAACACATTTTAACAAATCTATGATGACAAATACCCGGGGGAGGCGAAGTATTAAGGGCGGCCGACCTTACCCTTTATCCGGCGTTTGCTTACCCTGGATTCCGTCCGCGACCAAACCATAGAGTGCTCCGGCCTGCACACCAACGGCCTCTCAGACATTGCCGCACGGCGCATGAACACGGACATTTGCCTGCCGTCATCTGACGGGAAGCAGGATTCTGCCGTTTCCGGAAGGAAAACAGTCGACGGGAAGCAAGAATCAATGATTCTTGGAGGAAAACACCCGACGGGAAGCAAAAATCAATGATTCTTGGAGGAAAACACCCGACGGGAGGCAAGAATCAATGATTCTTGGAGGAAAACACCCGACGGGAGGCTGGAATCAATGATTCTTGAAGGAAAACGCGCGACGGGAGGCCGGATTCACCCGTTTACGGCCCTCCCCGACTTCATGCATTTCGCCGACGCGCATCGAGGAGAGGCCATGGACAAAAAAATAGGCCGTTCCACACATGATTGCAGAACAGCCTTCTCTACATAACAAAATTTTATACGCTTACTTTAAAGCAACGAAGAGTTCACCGTTTTTTTCTGAGACAACGACTTTGTCTTCCCTCAACAGCCAGCCCAGTCCCAAATAAAAATCTTTGTCCAACATCTTAGCGGTCGCGGCTTTTTTAATTTGTTTCTGAGTCAGACCTTCAGTTCCATTCAGAGCAGTCCAGATCATTCCTGCTACTTCTCCAGCTTTTTCTTTTAACATATTATTTTTCTTTTAGTTAAACATTGGGAGCATTTAAACATTAAATAAATGAATACTTCCCTTAAATTGCCTCAAAAATATACAATCCTATAAGAATATCCTAATATTCAATGATAAAAATCAAAGAAAAGGCGTTTTTGAGGTTACTTTTTCACACTTTCGTAATAATCTGCCCACATACGCGCAGCCAACTCCACCATTTTCACACATGGACGCTTGGCATAATAATCCGGCGTACGGGCTTCCGGTGTAGGTATCAAAGATTCACCCTGACGCAACTTCAAAATCTCCGCACATTTGATGGAACCTGCATGAGCCTTGAATGCTGCGGCCAACTGCTGCACCAAAGCATACGTTTCCTTCTTGCTTTCCCGGTCAGGACCTTCCGTTGCTCCCTTTTCCAGCCCGGCCAACTGAAACATGCCACAGGCTGCGCCACATGTCTCGCGCATCCGCCCGATGCCTCCTCCAAATGCGGCCGACATCTTCAGAGCCTGTTCTTGCGTGAAACCATAGAGGTCCGCAAAGGCCGCCACGACCGACTGCGAACAGTTGAAACCTGACATAAACAAATCTTTCGCGCGCTGTACGCGTGCTTCTTTATCCCACTGTACCTGATTGTCCATATTCTCCATAACATTTAAAAACGCGGCAAAGTTAATGGATTTATCGTCGAAAACACGACAAAAAGACTCCTATTCAAAAGTTCTTTGTATCTTAGCTCCAACATAAAATGCATCACACACTATGAAACATCGCCCACTGATTGCCCTACTCGCACTCTCCCTGTTTGCAGCCTGCCAGGAGACAGGCGACGAACGCTGTGCCCGCGAAGCTGAAGAAGCCGACCGGCAATGTCCCAAAACCATCGATGAAAGCACCCGGATAGACAGTATCCGCTATAGAAAAGAGGGAAACAAATTTTGCTATTTCTATTCGCTAAAAGGACAGACGGATGAAGAATTGAAAGCCATCGTAAACAGTCCGGACAACAAGCTACGGACGTTGCAATCACTGACTAATGCCGCCGAAATGCGTTACTACCTGGAACACAGTGTCACGTTCGAATACATCTATTGTTCGCAAACGACCAAAGAGCGGCTGGGCATTATAACCATATCTCCGGAAGACTACCGGTAAAGGCTGACTCCCATAAACAGACAAAAAGACAAAAAAGACACGGAGGCCCTTCCGGCTTCCGTGTCTTTGCATTTGAATATCCGGTTACTATTCTCAGCAGTCTTACTCTTCAGGACGTTCGTATCTGAATTCTTGGGGTGTGATGTGACGGATAATCGCAGTCCCATTCTGATAGCGCTTCAAGAGCTTTGTCACAACCTTCTGCAAGGAAGCTTTTTTCTCTGAAAAATAAGTGATGCAGGTGTGATTCAAGTTGCCATCTTTGGATTCCAAATAGCTCCTGAGCTGATCGCTATATCCCTCACGGTTAGGCAAAAAGCCGTCCTTCGTCAGTCGTACACTGTCGATTTGCTGAATGTCAGTGAAATAGATGACTGAATCACCAAAACACAAGGATGCGCCCATCACATATACAGGCTTCAACTCGTCCTTCTTCGATGCAAAAGCCGAAGTCATGACCAGCAAGAAGGCCAAAATCGTTATACTTTTCAGAATCTTCATAGCAAGAATTTAATTTTATTATGCTTGCAAAAGTAACAATATTCACTAAATAACGCACTCCGGTGCTTTCCTTTTTATAGAGTTATAACAAAACAGGGCGTGTCGAAATTCCGGCACACCCTGTTTCCTTTTTACCTACTTAAAAAACTATTCCTATTAAAAATATCTTGTTTTACTCACCTTGACTCAGATCCACGGCATAAATGCCACGTTTGCCAGAGGGGAACACACCGCTTAAGAACAGGCTCTGATCCGGTGACTGAGTGGCCTCACGCACGACAGCTTCCAAGTCTTCCACTGTACGCATGTTCTCTCCATTGGCTTTCAGGATGATGAACCCTTTACGGATGCCCGCATCAGCCATCTTTCCTTTGGTGACACCTGTCACTTGCAATCCATAATTCAAGTGCAGTTGTTTTTTCACCTCGTCAGGCAGTTCCTTGAATGCCGCACCCAGAATCTCCATGCCGACATTCTTCACCACTTTCGTGTTGCCTTGGGAGTTGCGCAGGGTGACTTCCACTTTCATTTCCTTTTTGTCACGCATCAAGGATACTTTTACTTTGTCTCCGGGACGATGCTTCGTCAGGGCTTCTTGCAATTCGGCCATATTTTTCACCTTCTTGCCGTCGACAGCCGTAATGACATCATCCTTATGTATGTCTGCATCGGAAGCAGAGCTGCCTTCAAGCACATTAGCCACATAAACACCATCCACAGTGCCCAAGTCTTTGTCCTTCACACGGTCGTCAATGTCACTTCCCTCAATGCCCAACACAGCACGCTGTACGACACCGTATTGCTTCAAGTCAGACACCACCTTAATCATAATGGATGTCGGAATGGCAAAACCATATCCCGTATAAGTTCCTGTCGGAGATGTCAGTACGGAATTGATGCCGACCAATTCACCTTTGGCATTGACCAATGCACCTCCACTGTTGCCTTCGTTAATCGCCGCATCTGTCTGGATAAATGATTCTATACCACCATTGTAGACACCCAACGTACGAGCTTTGGCACTTACGATTCCAGCCGTCACTGTCGATGTCAAGTTAAAGGGATTACCGATGGCAAGCACCCATTCCCCCACTTTCAATGCATCAGAATCACCGACCGGTATCGTCGGAAGATCGTCTCCTTCGATTTTAATCAAGGCCAAGTCGGTGTCAGGATCAGTCCCAATAAGACGCCCTTTAAATTCACGGTTGTCATTCAACGTGACTTCGATCTCATCAGCCTCATCAATCACGTGATTGTTGGTCACGATGTAACCATCTTTACTGATAATCACACCCGAACCGATGCCGACCCTTGGTTGGGTACGAACACGACGTTGCGGTCCATAACCGTTGCCAAAAAAGAAATCAAAAATATCACCCGGTGTCTGAACTATCTGTTCACGACCGTTTTGGGTCGATTTAATATGTACAACTGCATGCACCGACATCTCAGCAGCCTGTGTCAGGTCAATCGGTTGTGCCTCAGTTACACTCATAGAAGCCAATTTCACATGAGGATTGGGTGAAAACATTTCAGTAAATGACTCGGGAGCCTGATTCTTGTTCATTATAGAATAAGTTGTCACTCCTGCCACTGTCGAGCTGACCAACATCACAGCCGCAGCACCCAAAAACATTTTAGTTGTTGTTTTCATAACCATTATTATTTAATATGTTAATTTTCCGCATTAGTTTAACATTTACGCTGTTAAAGTAAGAACAAAAATTATTCGCTTGCCAGCAATGTCACTATCTTTTCCTTTCTTTTAACAGAGCATTTTGCAGCTTAACAGCAGTTAAGTCTCGAAACTGCCAATTTTGCATTCGTTATACGTTACTGACAACCACGTCACTATGATTATTTTTCAAGTTCTTTTCCTTTACAAAGCTATTTTTTATACCTTTGCACAAAGAAACAGAAGGTCGGTCTGTCGCCGTCGGCTATGCCGAGGGAGGAAAGTCCGGGCAGTGCAGAGCATCCCACTTCCTAACAGAAAGCTATTCGTAAGAGTAGAGCTATGCAGAAGAAAATAACCGCCTCTGAAAAGAGGTAAGGGTGAGAAGGTGAGGTAAGAGCTCACCAGCCGTATGGTGACATACGGGCTGTGCATCTTGGGAACTGTAAGATCATGTAAACCGGCGTTAAGAGAGTTGCTCGCTCCAGTCGGAGGGTGGATTGCTAGAGCTTATTGGCAACAATGAGCGTAGATAAATGACAGACACCTTATATATTAAGGAACAGAACCCGGCTTACAGACCCTCTGTTTTTTTTAGAATTATCTAAATACGCAAAAAAGGCGCGGATTTTCGCAAAACTATTGAAGCAGCAACTCACGAAAATCCGCGCTTATATATTTTGTAAAAACAAAAGCAAATAACATGATTCATCTTCGCATCAAAACACGTATCCGCCTGCTGAAACGGTTCCTGACAGAGAGCATCTGGCGTGTAACCGAAAACGAAGTAAGCCGTGTGCAATACATCTTCTACAACATCTTGAAAGTGATGTTGCTTTCTCTGCAACGTTTCAATGAAGACCGAATCGTGAACAAAGCGGCAGCCTTGACCTACAACACGCTACTCTCCATTGTTCCCATCCTGGCCATTTTGTTTGCCGTCGCCCGCGGACTTGGATTTTCTGACATCATGGAAGGACAAATACGCAAAGGACTCGAGGGGCAGACCATCGCCGTGGATACCATCATCCAGTTGACCGATTCTTATCTGGCACATGCACAAAGCGGCATTTTCATCGGCATTGGTTTGTTGGTTTTGCTATGGGCCGTACTGACATTGACCGGTAACATCGAACGGACGTTCAACCAGATATGGCAAGTCAAAAAACAACGCTCGCCATTCCGCAAAATAACGGACTATTTTTCCATCTTCCTCCTGCTCCCCATCGTTTTGGTGGTGTCAGGAGGACTCTCCATCTTCATGACGACAGCATTAAAAGATGTGGAAGGTTATCTCATCCTTTCTTCGTTTGCCAAATTCTTGGTGCGCACCATTCCTTATATATTCATCGGATTCATGTTCACAGGACTCTACATCTTCATGCCCAACACGCGAGTAAGATTCCGGAATGCCATTGTGCCGGGATTTATAGCTGGAGCTGCATTCCAAGTCCTTCAGTTCTTTTACATCAACAGCCAGATATGGGTTTCAAACTATAATGCCATCTATGGAAGTTTTGCCGCCATCCCGATGTTTCTGTTATGGACACAAATCTCATGGAGCATCTGTCTATTTGGCGCAGAATTAAGTTACTGCAATCAGAACTTTGAGAATTATAACTTTGCACACGAAACTCGCAATATCAGCCGTCGCTATCACGACTTCTTGTGCATACTTATAATGTCATTCATCTGCAAGCGCTTTGCACGAGGCGAACGGCCCTATACGGCAAGCAGCTTGTCACAGACCCACAACATCCCGATTCGCATGACCCGGCAAATAATCTATGAGCTTGTCGATCTAAGACTTATTTACGAATGCAATCCCGACGCAGACGAAAAAGGAGCATCTCCGTTCTATTTACCGGTGGAAGATACAGAAAACCTCAATGTCGGCACGCTCCTCACCCGCTTGGATGCTGCCGGAAATGAAAATTTCAAAATCGACAAGGACAATAAATACAGCGCTGCATGGGAGGCTTTGGAAAAAGCCCGTGACGAATACTACAAGGACATGAGCCATGTACGACTGAAAGACCTGGCATGACCTGCTGGTTTCGCTTGCGGCTCCCCCCGGATATTGTATATTTTGCTTCATTCCGATGGAGTAAGAAAAGTGCGCCAGTCCTTTCCTGATAGTTCTCTATGGAAATTAACGACCTGATAATCAAACGAAAGTAATAAGTCTATTATGGCATGTTCATAATCGCGATTGTTAAGCTGTCACTATCGCGATCATGAGCCCTTAACAATCGCGATTATAAGGACATCATAACAACGATACTTAAAACCTGACTCTAGCCTCAGTTACTTATTGTTGTTTTTTGGATGCATGCTTGCGAGACTATTGTCCAACTCAAAAATAAAACATTAAACCCTAACCGATCCTAAGACCAATTAGGGTTTAATGCCAAGTCAAGCCAATCTGTCTTTATTCAGATTTGGCAGGCACATAGCGTTTGTTCAATCCATCGATTACTTCTTGAGTAATATTAAATGCGGGATCAGCATACAACAGATTATTAAATCCTGCATTGTTTATGATCAAACTATATTTCTTGTCTTTGTTATATTCCTTCAGATAAGCATTGATGGAATCACGTAATTGAATGTTGTTCTTATCACTCTCCTGTTGCAGTTCACCCATCAGACGTTGGTGCAAGGCTTCCAAATCCTGACGTTTTTTCAGCAATCGGTTCTGCTCCTGCTGTGCTCTCTCCGGAGTGAACACATTGTTTTGATATTTACGCTCAAAGTCACGCACTTCACTGTCCAGACTCTTCATCTTCTCCTTCAATGTCACCTCTACGTTTTCCTGCTTCTTTATCATCGCTTCATTAAGGTCCTTGCAGAGATTATAGTTATTAAGCAAACTATCAATTTCCACATAGGCAATCTTCAATTCCGACGTACCGGCTGTAGGCGTAGAGTTACTAGCAGGTGTATTAGCAGCATTATTTCCATCGCATTGTGCAAACGCTGCGACCAAAAACAACGCAAAGAGTCCATTCACAATAAAGTTCTTACTTTTCATAACTAATCTGTTCTATACAGTTTATAAAATGATTATTTCTTATCTTCATTTGTCACAAATTCATGAACACCAGTCTTATACATACGAGCTTCACGATCTTGGGCTTGAACACACTTAATCCCCTTCTTTCTCATTGCCAGATTGTCGCCGATGTGTGTATCGGGAAATTTTCCATCCTTTTTCAATAGAATCTGCACAGCCAACAAAGCAATGCAAATAGCAACTATTAACACGGATACAAGAACTGTTTCAAGCATTTCTCATTATATTTGTGCTGCAAAGATATAAGTTTTGCATTTACTCCGTGGTTTCTTTTTCAACAAAAATGAAAGAGAAACAGGATTAAAGGTTTCAATTTAACCTAATTTAGCGAAGAACTACAATATATAAGCATAAAAAGATTACAATGATGGAAAATCAAGTTAAACTACAACCGGAAGGCGTGTTTCATTACTTTGCAGAAATCTGCAAAATTCCACGCCCCTCAAAGAAAGAAGAGAAAATCATGACCTATTTGAAGGATTTCGGGCATAAACATGGATTAGAGACCCATGAAGACAAAGCCGGAAATGTCCTGATAAAAAAGCCCGCAACACCAGGTTTTGAGAATCGGAAAGTCGTAATCCTTCAAGCACATACAGACATGGTCTGCGAAAAAAATAAAGACACGCAGCATGATTTTGAAAAAGATCCTATCCAGACATTCATAGATGGAGAATGGTTGCGTGCCCAAGGCACAACCTTAGGAGCTGACAATGGCATTGGCATTGCGATGGCACTAGCTTTATTGGCAGCAAACGACATTCAGCATGGGCCTATCGAATGTCTTTTTACCGTCGATGAAGAAACCGGTCTGACTGGAGCATTCGCTTTGGAAAAGAATTTCATGAATGGAGACATACTGCTCAATCTCGATTCGGAAGATGAGGGAGAACTCTTTATAGGCTGTGCCGGAGGAGTACGGACAAATGCTGAATTTGACTTCCAGGCGACAGATATTCCTGAGGGATATTTCTGCTTCCGTGTAGCTGTCGAAGGACTGACAGGAGGACACTCGGGTGATGACATCAACAAAATGCGGGCTAATGCCAACAAAGTATTAGGACGCTTCCTTTATCAACTCAATCAAAAGTATGATTTCTATCTGTTAGATTTCAATGGCGGCAACCTGCACAACGCTATTCCGCGCGAAGCACATGCCCTCTGCGCAGTACCGATGGAACTCAAAGAAACAATAAGAGTAGAGTGGAACATTTTTGCATCCGAAGTGGAAGAAGAATTCTCACAGACAGAAAAAGGAATGAAATTCAAATTAGAATCCGACGTTTTTCATGATAAAGCCATTGACCGAAATGTGACGACAAACTTCTTGCGAGCTATTCAAGGTGTGTTCAATGGTGTTTTTGCCATGAGCCAAGACATTCCGGGGTTAGTTGAAACATCTTCCAACTTGGCATCCGTAAAAGTACACGATAACAAAATTACCGTCACCAGCAGCCAAAGAAGCTCCATCTTGTCTGCCCGCAAGAACGTGGCAGACTCCATCAAATCCGTATTTGAACTGGCCGGAGCTCATGTAGATGTCGGCGAAGGATACCCGGGATGGAAGCCCAACACTCACTCCGAAATTCTTAAAATAGCCGTAGACACTTACAAGGAACTCTTTGGAGTCGAACCCAAAGTCAAAGCTATCCATGCAGGTTTGGAATGTGGTCTGTTCCTAGAAAAATACCCATCCTTGGACATGGTTTCATTCGGCCCGACTCTGAGAGGCGTTCATTCTCCCGACGAACGCATGCTCATCCCCACAGTCGACAAAGTATGGCGTCATCTGCTTGCCATCTTAGGGCGTATTCCGGTCAAAGAATAATTGCTCGACTGACGCATATATATTACGGAACACATAGCATAAACTCCGGCATCAAAAGCCTACGGTTAAGATGCCGGAGTTTATTTCATCTTACCACCATGAACACAACACGCTGTAAACTGATTGCATTATTCTTTTGCGGACTGACTGGAACCCTGCCCTCCATCGGACAAACAAATCGTTTTCGCGTCATGGAATACAATGTAGAAAATCTGTTTGACTGCAAACATGATTCGCTGAAAAACGATAATGAATTTCTCCCGACGGCATTGCGCAAATGGACTTACGACAAATATCGAAAAAAACTTATCAAACTGAGCAAAGTCATTGTTGCCGTAGGTGAAGAACAAGTTCCAGACTTGGTAGCCTTATGTGAAGTGGAGAACGAACAAGTCTTAACCGACCTAACTCGCTACACTCCTTTAAAAGAAGTAGGATACCGATACTTAATAACCAATTCTCCTGACGAACGAGGCATTGATGTCGCCCTTTTATACCAACCAGGACGTTTCAAGGTGCTACAACATCGGGCCATTACCATCACTCCATTGAAAGGCCAGCGTGCCACTCGCGACATACTGCATGTGTCCGGGAAACTAATCACAGGAGACACACTTGACCTATTTATCTGCCACCTACCATCACGCGCAACGGGTGCACGCAGAAGCCGCCCTCACCGAATCCATGCCGCCACACATTTAAAGAGCTCTTGCGACTCCCTGATGAGAGTTCGAGTAGAACCTCGAATCCTGATAATGGGAGATTTCAATGATCCTCCGGAAGGATTTATCATACAAGAAATCCTCCAAGCCAACATACCCGACAACACATTGTCTAGAAAAAGACTCTACAACCTCATTCCATCTCAAGTTCCCGGGACCTATCGTTACCACGGAGAATGGAGCGTACTCGATCATTTTCTGATCTCTGGAATCTTGCTGGATGAAAACACGAAATTTCACACATCACAAGAAGATGCCGCCATCGTGACTTTCCCATTTTTGCTGGAACGTGACCAGAAATACGGAGGCTATAAACCTTACCGTACCTATATCGGGCCTCGCTACAACGGTGGATTCAGCGACCATCTCCCGATTCGATTGGATTTTCACATCAAATAAAAATCATTCATGATGATAAGGGCCTCCATGAAGTATATTCATAGCCCGATACAGTTGCTCCACAAAAATCAAACGAATCATCTGATGAGAAAATGTCATCTTGGAAAGCGATATTTTGTCATTTGCAAGCGCATACACACTTTTTGAAAATCCATAAGGCCCACCGACAACAAACACCAGACGCCGACTCACCGTGTTCAACTTCCCTTCCATCCACGATGCAAACTCAACAGAACGAAACTCTTTTCCTTTTTCATCAAGCAACACTACAACATCTCCCGGCTGGAGCGACTTTATGATCAAACTACCTTCCCTCTCCTTCTGCTGTTCCATCGAAAGACTTTTAGTGTTCTTCAATTCCGGAATCACTTCCATATCGAACGGGATATAATGCTTGACGCGTTCCACATAGTCCGCTATAGCTGCTACATAATGTTGTTCTATGGTTTTTCCAACTACGAGTAATACTGTTTTCATTCGCTTCGTTGTTTCGTTTTAAATTACACGATTACTTGACGAAGCAAAGGTAGCCAATTCGAGCTTCATAACAAAAGTCCCTCCCCCGCAATCGCAAGGCACATCAAGGAATAAAAACAGAGCCCGCTAACTATACCTCTGTATAGCGCGGGCTCCTTCCTTCTTAAATATAGAGAGAGTGTATTAATTCTGGCCACAAAGTAAAACAGATTCACATCTCCCTTACCTCGCTTTTTTTTGGCCATTATCCTTACCTTTTTATAAGGTTATATTTTTCCCAAACAATAGTCTTTAGATAGTCTTGTTGTTCAGATAGGTTTGCAAGTCCTGCTTATAGCTATCGGATATCGGGATATATTCTTTCCCAAAAACTATTCGCCCTCGGTCAATCAACCGAATCTTGCTCTTCTGCACAATGTACGAACGATGCACGCGCAAAAAGCGTGAAGTCGGCAAACGTTCTTCCAAAGACTTCAGACTCATGAGCGACATAATAGGGCGCGCCTCTGTCTCCACATAAATCTTCACGTAATCCTTCAACCCTTCAATATACAAAATGTCTTTCAAACTGATTTGTATTAGTTTGTATTCACTTTTGACATATATGTATTCATCATCTCCTGCACTATCCACCGTACCATCAGCAGCATTTTTCAGCTCAAACCACTGCAAAGCTTTGTTGCTCGCTTCCAGAAAATCTCGATAACTGATAGGTTTCAACAGATAATCCAACGCATTAACCCGATAGCTATCCAAAGCATATTGTTCAAACGCCGTCGTAAATATAATCCGAGTTTCCGGGATGACCATGTGTGAAAACTCCAATCCATCCAACTCCGGCATCTGTATATCCAGAAACAACAAGTCGACCGGTTGCTCCTGCAATCCTTTCATCGCCTCCACAGCACTGGCATACTTCCCTTTGATCTGCAAGAACGGTGTCTTTTCGACATAGGTCTCAAGCAAATCAAGCGCCAGCGGCTCATCATCTACTATAGCACATGATAACATCATAATCTCACATTCCTTTCTTTTCGCGCGTTTGAATGGAGAGGAGCGACGTGTAGACAGTCTTATCTGCATTGACTCCCATTTCCCATTTATATCGCCCTGGATACAACAGCTCCAAGCGCCTTTTCACCTGTTCCAAGCCGATGCCACTTCCACTTTTATCCAAATAAGTTTTCGGATGGTTACTATTTACGATCCGACACTCTACCTCTCCATCACGTTCACTAATCGTGATATTGATGAAACTGGATTCTGTCGGACTGATGCCATGCTTAAATGCATTTTCGATAAGCGAAATAAACAGTAACGGAGCTATCGGCGTCTGACTATCCTTGCTGACTTCTATGTTGATAGACAGATGTACTCCCTTCACCAGCCTGATACGCATCAGTTCAATATAGTTACGCATGAAATCTATCTCCTTGCAAAGAGGAACAAACGTACCTCGGTTCTCATACAACACATGCCTTAAAAGCTTGGAAAGGTCCTGCACTGCCTGCTGGGCTTTCTCCGTGTCAAATGCGATTAAAGCATAGATATTATTCAGCGTATTCAGCAAAAAATGCGGATTCAGTTGATTCCTCAAATTGTTAAGTTCAGCCTCCATCCGGTTTTGCTCAGCTTCCTGCCGAGCAGCCTCAGCCTTTTGCCATTGCATACTCAAACGTATCACTGTACCCAATCCCGCCATGAAGATAAACACGATACTGTCTTTTACAACAAATACCCAGCGTGGCGGAGGGATCGAGTGCATCGATTCCGGTTTATGTTCTCCCCATACAATATCTTGGAGATACGGCATATACCATAAATGCAGAAACGATACGACAGCAAAAATAAGAAAAATATTGTAAATCAAATAGCGTGAAGACTCCTTTTTTAGCAAATATTTAGGAACAAAGACCCAATAGTTTGCGTAAAAGATGACGAAAAACATGGCAAGAACAATCAGGTGGCGCAAATATTTGTTCCACTGAATTCCCTCCGACGTATTGCTCATCAGTAAAGGAAAAGCAAAGAATACGGCCCAGGCCAACATGTGAATATAGATGGGCAAAGGCATAGACTTAGGATTATGCACGCTCGTATTCATACAATAACTGTCTTATTCGTATCTGATGGCTTCTATCGGGTCCAGGCTTGCAGCCTTTTTGGCCGGATACCAGCCAAAGAATATACCCGTCACAGTGCACACGGCAAAACTCAGCAGCACACTCCATGGTTGGATATAGATGGGCCAATGAGCCACGTCTTTCACAATCCAACTGGCTCCACAACCTATAATCACTCCAATGAGTCCTCCTGTAATGCTTATCAAAACGGCCTCTATCAGGAATTGACTCAAAATATCAATGCCTCTCGCTCCGACAGACATGCGCAAACCAATCTCACGCGTACGCTCAGTGACAGACACATACATGATATTCATAATGCCAATACCTCCGACAATCAAGGAGATACCTGCTATACAGGCCAACAGCGTAGTCATCAAATCTGTTGTCGTATTCAGCATCTGGCTTAATTCCTGCTGACTCCGGATGGTAAAATCATCTTCATCCGTAGTGCGCAACTTGTGTTCACGTCGCAAGATACGTCCGATTTCACTCGTCGCATAATCTGTCATGTCTTCCGTCAAAGCTGACGCATAAATACCTTGTAGGTAAGTGACAGCAAGCAGACGTTTCATGACGGTCGTATAAGGGGCGATGACAATATCATCCTGGTCCATGCCCATCGAGTTGTAGCCTTTTGACTTCAGCACACCGATCACACGGAAAGGTACTTGATTAAAACGTATCACCTGTCCGATAGGGTCACTGCCGTCAGAGAAGAGATTGTCCACAATCGTTTTTCCGATGACACAGACTTTAGCTGAAGTCTTAATGTCATTTTCAGTAAACATCTCACCTTGTTCCACAGTCAACTGCCGGATCTCCAGATAGTCAATGCTCACGCCTGTGACAGAAGACGGATAGTTGTCCGAGCCGTGAATGAGCTGGCCAGACGACGACACATTCGGGCTGATGGCAGACACATACGTACATTCATCACGCAGCGTTTCGTAGTTTTCCAATTTAAGTGTCTGCATCTCTGACGGGTCACGACGCACACCTCCACGCCTTTCTCCACCAGGATGAATCATAATCATGTTCGACCCCATCTCGGATATTTGCGCCTGGATGCTTTTCTTCGAACCTTGTCCGATGGCAAGCATCGTGATCACCGATGCTACACCGATGATAATTCCCAGCATAGTCAGGAAAGCACGAAGCTTGTTGTTAGACAAAGCCCGTAAGGCTATTTTGAATAAATTACTGACATTCATAATGCATTCTTTTCATTGTATAAGTTTCAGCTTAATCCTCATCATTTGTCGGCAGCGCGGCAAGTGCCTCAGCAGCAGACAAAATCTTAGGATTGACACAATCCTCGATAATGTGACCGTCGCGCAAGCGGATGTTCCGGCTGCTATATTGGGATATTTCCGGATTATGAGTCACAAAGACAATCGTACGCCCGGCAGCATGCAGTTCCTGAAACAGAACCAAAATCTCAAAAGACGTACGCGTATCCAAGTTACCGGTCGCTTCATCGGCAAGAATCACAGCCGGATTATTGACCAGCGCACGGGCTATGGCCACGCGCTGCATCTGTCCTCCCGACATTTGGTTTGATTTATGTTCCAAGCGGTCGCCCAGTCCCACACGCTCCAGCGCATCGATAGCACGCTGCCTACGCTCCGAAGCATTTACCGCAGGATTATACATCAGCGGTAATTCCACATTTTCGACGGCTGTGGTCTTAGGTAACAAGTTATAACTTTGAAATACAAATCCTATCTTGCGATTGCGCAAGATGGCACGTTCGGGCTTCGTCATCTTCTTGACCGAAATACCGTCAAGATAATACTCTCCGGCTGTGGGTGTGTCCAAGCATCCCAATATATTCAATAAGGTGGACTTGCCAGAACCGGAAGTACCCATAATGGTGACAAACTCTCCTTCTTCGATGGAAAACGAGACACCACGCAATGCATGGACCGTTTCGTCACCCACCTGAAAGTTTCGTTTGATGTCTTGTATGTCAATGACAGTCTTAACCATAATAATTATTTCTTGTCATTCTTCTTATTCTTGTCTCTATCTGGAGGCCCTGGCATGAACGGACTTCTTTCACTCTGTGATGATGATTCTTCGACATTCGCAGACATATTGGTTTCTGCTTCGCTGACAATGGTCAAACCTTCCTCAACACCACCCAGAATTTCTGTATTAATACCATCACTTAAACCGATTGTCACAGGATGTGCCTTAAATACATGATTCTCATACGTCCACACTTTATGCTCGCCTTCACAATCCTCCACCACATCGTCGCTTCCCAACATAGGTTGTTCGGGTATAAAACGCAAGGCCTTACTCGGGACACAGAGCACCCCTTTCTTATCCAATGTGTAGATGTTGACATTGGCCGTCAAACGCGGTTTCAACTTCAAATCCGGGTTATCCGCCGAGATGACCACTTCATAGGTCACGACCGTCTCGCTCGATGTCGAAGTGCTTGACGTGCTGCTGCTCTTGCTACTGCCCAAACGAACCTGGGTCACCCGTCCTTCAAAAGTGTCTTCCGGATAAGCATCCACCGTGAACGTCACACGCTGTCCTTCCTTCACACCGCCTATGTCTGCTTCATCCACATCTACCACAACTTGCATTTTTGTCAAGTCCGCTGCAATGGTAAAGAGGGTCGGAGTTTCAAAACCGGAAGCCACAGTCTGCCCTTCCTCTACATCACGGCTGGTGACCACCCCGTTGATCGGGGAAGTAATGATGGCGTACGACAAATTGCGCTGTGCATTGTTATAAGCTGCCCGGCTGCTTTCCAGGCTGCTCTTGGCACGCTGATAATTATAGAGATTCTCTTCATATTCCGTATCGCTAATCAAACCTTTCTCATGCAACTGCTGATTTCGTTTGTAATTGCGTTCCTGGTATTCAAACTCGGCTTTTGCCCCATCGTAAGTGCCCTTAGCCGATTCCAGTTCATTCTGCAAAGGCACCTTATCCATCTCAGCTATGAGTTGCCCCTCTTTCACGACAGAATTGTAATCCACATAAATCTTGTCAATGATACCTGACACCTGTGTACCGACCTCGACTTCTGTCACCGGCTCAATGTTACCGGTTGCAGTAATGGATGTACTGATGTCACTCTTCTTTACTTGTGTAGTAGAGAACGTAATCAAGTTTTTCTTCTTTGCTCCTCCAAAAAGCCAGTAACCGCCTCCGGCTATGACAGCCACTGCGATGACTCCGGCTATGAGCTTCTGTTTATTGTTCATATCTTAGTGATGTGAGTTTGTTTATTATAGTTCGATTTGATTGCCTGCATAGAACTCCAGCAGGACACGGTTCAGAATAGCCATATATTTGGCTTGCACACGTTGCTGCTGCGCACTCATCAGATTATTCTTTTCCGTAAGAAGTTCCACCGTGTTCACCATGCCCAGCTTAAACTGCTCGTTGACCAGCTCATAGCTGCTCTGACTACTCTTCAAAGTGGCATCAGCCGCTACAAACTGCTGCTGGGCATTGGAAGCGTCCAACCACATGGATTCAATCTCCCGGTAGAGTTCCTTCTGATCGTTGGTCAAGTCCAGCTTACTGCTTTCATATTGCAACTTGGCTTTTTCGACAGCACTCTTCGTCTCCCGGTTACTGAAAATGGGCAGGCTGAGCGTCAGCCCGATGGAGTTGTTCCACCCACGCTTCACTTGCTCGGAGAATGAAAAATCGTTTCCTGTCGTATGATTCGTTCCGATGCCCGCACTTAAATTCAGTGTCGGCAGGTATCCGGCCTTGGCCATCCGGACACTCAAGTCTGCCGACTGGATATTCAGTTTCCCGCTTTGTATTTCCGGACGGAGTGCCAATGCGGCATTGTAAATATCAGCCTTGTTTGGGATGGGGGAAAGCACCTTCGTCTCATCCAGTTCGGGAATGGCCAAAGTAAACTCTTGTTCCCCGTCCAGCTCAAGCAACTGTTTAAGCTGAAGTTTATAGTCTGCAAGCGTCGATTGGGCAGTGACCAACTGGTAGTTGTCATTGCTCACCTGGGATTCGAGCTGCGCCAGCTCACTTTTTGAGATTTCTCCTGCGGCCAGCAGCTCCTTGCCCCGCTCATACTGTGCCCTGCTCAGCTCCAATGTGCCTTCATTAATCTGCACGGATTCTGCAGCATACAGGATTTGCACATAGAGCTGGGTTATCTGCTCCTGCAGATTGTTTTCCTGCTCCGCCACGGTCAGCTCGGCCGTCTCCTGGGCCAGCTGTTGCTGTTTGATGGTCTTCAGGCGACGGCCTCCATTCCACACGGTCCACTGGGCATCCAGCCCATAGTTGCCCGTGTAAGAAGTCTTACTGGAACTGCTGATGATTTCCGTACCGCTCACCATGCTGCTTGTTTCCTGATAGGGACGGTTCATCACATTGTGCCCCGTGCTGAATGACAAGCTCGGAAATAATGCCGCCTTGGCCGTCTTCACATCCACCTTACTCTCTTCCAGCGAAAGCCGATTCTGCTGCAACTGGATGTTTTGCTCCAAAGCATAACGGATGCAGTCATTCAATGTCCACACCTTGGATTCCTGGGCCATCGACGACAAGGGTGAAGCCATGGCCAGCAAAGCGACCGCATGTAAGAAGTTATGTTTCATTCTGATTAACTTTTAAACGTTTTCACGAAACAAAAATAATCCGGATTCTCTTCGCGCGCAACAAAAATAGACTTCTTCCGCCTTTTTGTCGGCAAATACCAGCTTTTTCCCGACAAGAGGGAAAGGGGCAAAAAACATCACAATCAGGAACCGTTCGCTTCCATGCCTCGATAACATTGCTTACCTTTGCCATGCAATATTAATCACTTTTTAAAGCAAAACACATTATGTTCTCAGGAATTGTAGAAGAATATGCCGAGGTCGTTCGCGTGGAGAAAGACCAGGAGAACCTGCACCTCACACTGAAATGCTCATTTGTCGACGAACTGAAGATCGACCAAAGCGTGTCGCACAACGGCGTCTGCCTGACCGTGGTGAAAATCGAAAACGGCACATACACCGTGACTGCCATGCGTGAGACCATCGAGCGCTCGAACATCGGCCTGCTCCAGGCTGGCGACAAAGTCAATGTCGAACGCAGCATGATGATGAACGGACGGCTCGACGGACACATCGTGCAGGGACACGTCGACCTGACGGCCGAATGCATCGACATCAAAGACGCCGACGGCAGCTGGTATTACACCTTTAAATATCCCTTCGACCGCGAGCTGGCCCAACGCGGCTACATGACAGTGGACAAAGGCTCGGTGACGGTCAACGGCGTGAGCCTCACGGTGTGCAACCCGACGGAAGACACCTTCCAAGTGGCCATCATCCCATACACCTACGAACACACCAACTTCCACACATTCCGCGTGGGCAGCATCGTAAACATCGAGTTCGACATCTTGGGCAAATACATCAGCCGCATCATGCAGCTCTCGTCGGGGAGATAGACCGACTGAACACAAACCAGTCACAGAGACGCGGAGACACAGAGTAGACAGGTCGTAGACCTATGAAGGAAAACACGCTGTGGCTCCGTGTCTCTTTCTTTAATCCATCCCCGGACGGAGTATAATCCTATTTGTAAATTTTCCTCCAAGACCATCCTTTCCTTCCCCACCTGTCCACACCCTCCTGCAGACCGCATGTGACAGGCTTTTTGAGGCTTCAAAGTTCAGTGACGGACTTAGCTCTGTTCAGTCTGACAAGGTATTGATTTATAACAAAAATATAGCATAAAGACGGTCCGGGAGCGGAATCATTTCCGCCCTCGGACTGAGTTAATAGCTACCATCAGCGAAAATTATTCCTGACGAAAACAACAAGAAATAAGGCCCTTAGTCGTTAAAATAAATCCATTATTCACATCCTCGCTCATAGAAAATCACCCGCACTATTGATATTGTCGTTTCCCAAAAAAGCTCAATCATCACAATCGGTGGTAATCATCCCTATTACCAATGGGGACACAAGGACCCGTTCCGCCCGTCCAACGGTGTGAACGGCAATAAAATATGGTATGATGCAAACGGCACATCTTCTGCCAATAATGTAAAAGTGGAGTCATTTTCTCCGTATGGTACAGAATGTATTAGAAACTATATACTTAAGCCTGATGTAATGCAAAAGAATAAAGAGGGAGACAATGCCTACTACAACCTATGGGACGCCAACAACAATACGTATTCTACAAATGACAACCAGGTCGTCAAAACCATTTACGATCCCTGCCCTGTCGGCTTCAAGCTTCCTGCCAGCAATGCATTTACGGGATTTACAACCACAGGAAGCAATACCTCTAATAATTATCCTGCCAATGGAATTTGGGACAGTACGCGCAATGGTTGGAACTTCTACGCCCAAGCCAACAGGGCCGGACAACTGATTTTCTTTCCTGCATCGGGTACTCGAAACTATATTGACGGCAAAGTTAGCCTCATTAACAGCGACGGCCTCTACTGGTCGACTGGACCGCACAACCAAAGTAGCGGATGGCGCTTGAACTTCAGGTCGTCGTATGTGAATCCTTTGGGCAACTACTACCGTTCTGCAGGGTACGGTCTGCGTCCTGTCAAAGAATAGACAGTGCATTGTGAATGTGTAAGACGTATTGAACGTAACTGAATGAATATAAGACCAATCTTATTGAAAACAAAATTTACAACCGCTGCAAACAAACATAAGTTAAAAGACAGAAAATGGAAAAAGAACACCAACTATTGACTTTATCCGACTGCATGGGCGGCAAAGGAGGATGGTTCTTTAACTCCAGTTTTGGAGACCTCTTTTACCAGCTGTTCCGCAAGCTTCCCAGCGTGCGGATGCTCAGGTTTAAAGTAGACCGCAGTGTGAAAGACGAAGTGTGCGCCGCGTTCGGCGATGAGGAGTGTTTCGAGTTTCTGGAACATATCAAAGGAGACTGGTCTATCGAGTCAGACCATTCGCGGTAGCCTTACATAATGAACAAGGCAAGATGAGGTTAAGGGTATTGTGATGCCGATGCTACCTGCGTTGTTATAGATGGATTCTCCATGCCATCATCACCTCCATGCAAAAAACATTGTCAGACAACCGATTATCGCTATGCTGACCAACACAATCTGAATCCTGCGGCGCGTCTCAGGCGTGCAGTCGTCGAAAATCCAAGTCTCGCTGCGGCTGAACTGCCAATGGCACGCCCATTTCCACCGGAGCAGCAACCCTGCGAACCACAGGGCAAGCAGACCGGATGCAAACAGCAACCCGTATTTCGGGTGAGCCTGCACCCACTCAAAAAATGAACCCACCTTATTGTTTATTACCTCGTACATATCAATAACTGTCATAGCGTTATAATTAAAAAGATTCCAAATACAAAAGTAATGATTCCCGCTTACTTAATCACCACTTTATCCCCCAAACACACAATGATGGGTGTTCCCTTTCTGCCATAAAAACAGTATTTTTGTAAAAACGGAAATCAGCAATGGCTTTCAAACGAAAATATAAGTTCAATATCATTGACTATCTATATTACGCGGGGCGCATACGGCGTATCCACAAGTGGCATATGCCGTTGGAAACCATATTCTTTGCTATTTTCGGTTATATCCCTCCATTTCTCATAATGAGATTCCTGGCACAGATAATACCGTTGTGGCTGCTATTATTTTTATTTTTCGGCTGGATGTGGGTAGAAACGGAGATATTTTCAATGATTGAGAAAAACTACTTCACCAAAACGAGGGAGCGTGCCTATTACCGCCGATACCCTGAAAGAAAGGATAAAAACTACTTCTGGCTTCAGTTGCTATTGCCGCTTTGCCTGTATCCGATCGATATAGGTATAATCCTTTGGCTTTTCCTTGTGTATCAATGAATGGGAAGAGAAATAACGATTGAAACTATGATATTATAAGTAGGTACTCATATTTTATATTATATTTAAACACGATATATTCATTCAACTTACCATGAGCAAAATTTCAACAATCATCCCAATCATATTACTATGTGGTTGCAGTTCCATGAAACATTACTGTGTGTTTCAATATGACAATGGTGACGACTACATACGTGACGGCATGTATCGTATTGTGGATAAAAAAGGACGTATCGGATATGCACACCAAAATGGCAAGACAGTCATAAAACCTCGCTTTGCCTTCGGCTTTCCATTTGAGAACGGAAAGGCCAAAGTCACGGATAAGGGAAAAATGAAGAAAGTGCCAGGCTCGGGTGGTGAATATCACTATTGGGAAAGCGACGAATGGTATTACATCGATAAGAAAGGGAACAAGACTGAATAAGAACATAGTCAGCTTATTATAAAAGCACATATAGTTTCACCCACCAATCAGGGCGAAAAGTTATTGTGGAAAAAATGCGTTGTACTTTTATTTTTTGTCTAACTTTACATCTCGATAATTATAACACCTTTGATTATTGATATGGAAAATAGAAGTTTAGTAACTATTGCAAATCATTCCAAAGAGAAAATTCTCTATCTCTTGGAAATGGCCAAAGAGTTTGAAAAACGTCCGAACCGAAAAATTCTTGATGGAAAAGTCGTTGCAACCTTGTTTTTCGAGCCTTCGACACGCACCCGACTGAGTTTCGAAACAGCAGTCAACCGCTTGGGAGGACGTGTCATCGGCTTCACAGATGCATCGACCACCAGCTCCTCTAAAGGCGAAACGCTGAAAGACACCATTCTGATGGTCAGCAACTATGCCGACCTCATCGTGATGAGGCACTATCTGGAAGGCGCAGCACGCTATGCCAGCGAAGTGGCTCCTATACCTATTATTAATGCTGGTGACGGCGCCAACCAGCATCCATCACAAACCATGCTCGACTTGTATTCCATCTACAAGACCCAAGGCACACTCGAAAACTTGCAAATCTATATGGTCGGCGACCTGAAATACGGACGCACAGTTCACTCTCTTCTCATGGCAATGCGCCATTTCAATCCTACTTTCCATTTCATTGCACCCAAAGAGTTGGCAATGCCCGAAGAATACAAGCTCTACTGCCAGCAACACGGCATCAGCTACGTGGAACACGAAGATTTCAATGAAGATGTCATCGCTGGAGCAGACATCCTCTACATGACCCGTGTGCAAAGAGAACGTTTCACAGACCTGATGGAATACGAGCGGGTGAAAGACGTCTACATCCTCAAAGCCAATATGCTCAAAAAGGCAAAAGACAACATGAAAATCCTCCATCCCCTGCCACGTGTCAATGAAATCGCATACGACGTGGACACGGACCCTCATGCATACTACATCCAACAAGCCCGCAACGGACTCTTCGCACGCGAAGCTCTGATCTGCGACGTACTGGGCATTACTCTTGACGAAGTTAAACAATAAAAGGCGACTCAATAACATCATGAACGAAAATAAGCAAGCTTTGCAAGTAGCCGCTCTCAAAGACGGCACTGTCATCGACCATATCCCTACGGACAAACTTTTTCAGGTCGTATCCCTGCTCGGCATCGAGCACATGGACACCAACGTGACCATTGGATTCAATCTTGACAGCAAGAAGCTGGGCAAGAAAGGCATCATCAAAGTGGCTGACAAATTCTTCAGCGATGAAGAAATCAACCGCATCTCTGTCATCGCCCCCAATGTGAAACTCAATATCATCCACGATTACGAAGTGGTCGAGAAAAAAGAAGTGTGCATGCCCGATGAACTGAAAGGCATCGTGAAATGTCCCAATCCGAAGTGTATCACCAATAATGAACCGATGCAGACATGGTTTCACGTCGTGGATAAGGAACATGGCATACTGAAATGCCACTATTGTGAAAAAGAACAACATAAAGAAAACATCAAGCTCCTGTAACCGCTGCCCCATGAAACAAGACTGGAAACCGGGAACGATGATCTACCCCCTGCCTGCCATCCTCGTCAGCTGCGGAAGCACCGCAGAGGAATACAACCTCATCACCGTGGCATGGACGGGCACTCTCTGCACCAATCCCCCGATGTGCTACATATCCGTACGCCCCGAACGTCACTCCTACGCCATCATCAAAAAGAATATGGAGTTTGTGCTCAACCTGACGACGGAAGATATGGCATTCGCAACTGACTGGTGCGGCGTACGCTCCGGACGTGACTACGACAAGTTTGAAGAGATGAGGCTCACTCCGGGCAAAGCAACTATCGTAAGTGCCCCCATCGTGGAAGAATCTCCTCTCAACATCGAATGCCGGGTAAAAGAAATCATTTCGTTAGGTTCACACGACATGTTCATAGCAGAAGTTGTAAATGTACGGGCTGATGAACGCTACTTGAATCCTCAAACCGGGAAATTCGAACTTTCAGAAAGTCACCCCTTGGTCTATCTGCATGGTGCTTATTATGGCTTAGGGAAAAAGATTGGTAAATTTGGATGGTCCGTAGAGAAAAAACAGTAGATTTGCAGTATTGATATAACAAACATATTCCATAAAACTTATATTAAAAAAGAACATGAAAAGAGACGATTTAATTTTCGATATTATCGAAAAAGAACATCAACGCCAATTAAAAGGAATCGAACTAATCGCTTCTGAAAACTTCGTAAGCGAAGAGGTAATGAAGGCTATGGGTTCATGCATGACCAACAAATATGCCGAGGGGTATCCCGGCAAACGTTATTACGGTGGTTGCGAAGTGGTGGACCAGAGCGAACAGCTGGCCATTGACCGTTTGAAACAAATCTTTGGTGCCGAATGGGCAAACGTACAGCCTCACTCCGGTGCACAAGCCAATGCGGCTGTATTCCTCGCAGTGTTGAATCCGGGAGACAAATTCATGGGCTTGAACCTGGCACACGGCGGTCACCTTTCTCATGGTTCTTTGGTCAACACTTCAGGCATCATCTACACTCCGTGTGAATACAATGTAAACAAGGAAACCGGACGCGTGGACTATGACGAAATGGAAGAAATCGCCCTGCGCGAACACCCGAAAATGATTATCGGTGGTGGCTCTGCCTACTCTCGCGAATGGGACTACAAGCGTATGCGTGAAATCGCCGACAAGGTAGGCGCCATTTTCATGGTCGACATGGCACATCCTGCAGGCCTCATTGCTGCCGGATTGCTTGACAACCCGTTGAAGTATGCCCATATCGTGACCTCAACGACCCACAAGACACTGCGTGGCCCGCGCGGAGGTATCATCATGATGGGTAAAGACTTTGAGAATCCTTGGGGCAAGAAGACTCCGAAGGGTGAAATCAAGAAGATGTCCCAACTGCTCGACTCCGCTGTCTTCCCCGGCATCCAGGGTGGTCCGCTGGAACATGTCATCGCTGCCAAAGCCGTAGCTTTCCACGAATGTCTGCAACCGGAATACAAGGAATATCAAATCCAAGTACAGAAGAATGCAAAAGTATTGGCACAAGCTCTCATGGACAAAGGTTTCACCATCGTATCTGGTGGCACGGACAACCACTCCATGCTGGTCGACCTGCGCACGAAATATCCGGATTTGACGGGTAAGGTGGCTGAAAAAGCATTGGTTTCTGCTGACATCACAGTCAACAAAAACATGGTGCCCTTCGACACCCGCTCTGCATTCCAGACTTCAGGTATCCGCTTGGGTACTCCGGCCATGACCACACGTGGCGCTAAAGAAGATCTGATGCTCGAAATCGCCGACATGATTGAAACCGTATTGTCAAACATTGACAATGAAAAGGTCATCGCTTCAGTCCGCGAACACGTCAACAAGACAATGGCAAACTATCCTATCTTTGCTTATTAAAGCACATTGATTGAATCCTGAACGACCAAGGGAGACTGTTCCCGGTCGTTCAGGACTTTTTTCATCATACCAAACAACCCTATTACACTACTACTATGAGCAAATTCAACATGAAACAATGGGCGAAAGACCTCATCGCCAACAACAAGGTGGCAGCGATTCCTATTATGACCCATCCCGGCATCGAGCTTATCGGAAAGACCGTGCGCGATGCCGTGACAGACGGACAAGTGCACTATGAAGCCATCAAAGCCCTTTACGAAAAATATCCTTCGGCAGCGTCATGTGTCATCATGGACCTGACCGTGGAGGCTGAAGCTTTTGGAGCTGAAGTCGTTTTCCCCGAGAACGAAGTACCCAGTGTCACCGGACGCCTGCTCACGGATGAAGCTGCCATCGAAACACTGCAAGTGCCCGATGTGAACAAGGGACGCGTGCCTGAATACTTGAAAGCCAACCGACTGGCTGCCGAACATCTGACCGACCGCCCTGTCCTGGCAGGATGCATCGGCCCTTACTCGTTGGCCGGCCGCTTGTATGACATGTCCGAAATCATGATGCTTATCTACATCAACCCGGACGCAGCCAAGATGTTACTGGCTAAATGCAGCGAATTCATCACAAACTATTGCCTTGCACTCAAGGAAGCCGGTGCCAACGGCGTCGTTATGGCCGAACCAGCTGCAGGCCTCTTGTCCAATGAAGACTGCCAGCAATTCTCTTCCGAATATGTGAAGGACATTATTGCCAAGGTACAGGACGACGATTTCGCCGTCATCCTCCACAACTGCGGAAATACGGGCAACTGCACCCAGGCTATGGTCTACACCGGAGCGATGGGCTATCACTTCGGAAACAAAATAGACATGGTCGAAGCCCTCAAGGAAGTGCCTGCTGATGCACTCGCCATGGGCAATCTTGACCCGGTCAGCGTGTTCAAGATGGGCTCGGCTGCACTAATGAAGAAGGAAACAATGGCCCTGCTCGAAGCGACAAAGGACTATCCGAACTTTGTGCTGTCCAGCGGATGCGACACCCCGCCCCACACTCCTTTTGAAAATATTGATGTTTTCTATTCGACGCTCGATGAATTTAATCAATCCAGAAACTAAACTTCCGTTTGACGCGCTACAAATCTCCGATGCCGAACTGGGCGAAGCCATGGGATATGGCACAGCCACACCCGACGAAAGCGTGCGCACAGAAATGCATGCTCTGCTCCGGCGTGTGGCCAGCATCACAGTCCCCCGTTTTGAGTTTGTCATCGAAGAAGGGACGTTGTGTCTGGAAGACGACACACTTCACATCGGCGGCAGAACGCTCCATGTGGGCCGTATCATCGCCCGCCAACTGCGAGGAGCGGAGCAATATGCCCTCTTCACGGCAAGCGCCGGCATGGAGTTTGAGAACTTGCAACATGCGCTGGAGGACGAAGGAGACATGGTGAAGTGCTACCTGGCAGACTGCATGGGAAGCATCATCGCTGAAAAGACGGCAGACTGCATGGAAGTCGCCTTGCAACATGCCATCGACCCGCAAGGCTGGCGGCACACGAACCGTTTCAGTCCGGGATACTGCGGCTGGCATGTGCGCGAACAGCCGGACCTCTTCAGCCTCTTCCCTACGCCCCATCCGTGCGGCATCCATTTGACTGATTCCTGCCTGATGGTCCCCATCAAATCGGTAAGCGGCGTGATTGGCATCGGCCCGAATGTGAAGAAACTGGAATACTCTTGCGGACTTTGCGACTATAAGAATTGCTACAAACGCAGGAAGCCTGCGGCAAAGACTGCCTGAAACAGCAAGGAGACTGCCACGCGACAGTCTCCTTGTTTCTTTTCATCACCTCTGCCGACGGCGGAACTCGGCACAGACGACAGCCGTCGCCATCGCCACATTGAGCGACTCGGACGTCTCCTGCCCCGGCGGATAGCTGGGAATGTACAGCCTGCGGGACACCAGACGCTCCACTTCCGTACTGATGCCGTTGCCCTCATTTCCCATGACAATCACTCCCGAAGCCGACAGCTCTTGTCCATAGATATTTTCCCCGCGAAGAAAAGTCCCATACACCGGCACGCTGCCATCCAGACGACGGAGCCAATCCGCCAGCGGCACATAATGCAGCCGGACACGGGCCAACGCCCCCATCGTGGCCTGCACGGTCTTCGGGCCGAAAGCGTCAACTGTGTGGAGCGAGCAATAGATGTGGCGGATGCCGAACCAGTCGGCCAGACGAATGATTGTCCCCAGGTTGCCGGGGTCTTGCACATCGTCAAGGGCGAGACACAATTCCTCATCCGGCGCGCCCCCGTCCTCTCCGTCAGGCAATTCAAACACGGCCATGACCTCCTGCGGCGTCTTCAGCAGGCTTGCCTTCGATAGTTCATCCGGAGTGGCCTCCACCACCTCCTGTGCCTGAAAATGAGGATGTGCGGCCAGCCACTCGGGCAAGCCGACAAGGAGCCGGCACGGGAAATGTCCTTCCAAATCGCCCACCAACTTCGGCCCTTCGGCTACGAACGCACGTTCCTCCTTCCGGTTCTTCTTCAGTTCCAAAGACCGGATATACTTGATTTTAGCTTTGCTCAGCATAGTTTCTGATGTGTTAGCATATACAACAAAACAAAGAAATCCCCGCAGTCTCACTCTCTCCCGATGTCGGCCCGGTCGACCGGCGGGACAATGCTGCATGAGATGCAGGTTGAAAGGGACACTTCCCGAAGTGCAGTCCCTTAGCCATAGGAAAGAGGGCTCCGGCTGTGGCTAGTACCGATAAAAAGCAGGATTACTTTCGATACGAGGCAGGACACTCCATGGACGTCCCTCTCCTGTTTTGGAAAGACAAAGATACGGAATGTCGGGCACATTTCTGATAAGTGTACACGTCTTTTTAGGGACGAAGGACCGTCAGGTTGCACGATTTTGCGTACTTTTGCGTATCAAAACCGTTTTTGTCCCCGAAATCATGCGCAAACGATGGCTTCACTACATATCCCCCCTACTTCTGTGGATGACGGCATCCTGTTCGGTGTCGAAGTTTATCCCTGAAGGGGAATACCTGCTTGACGACGTGAAGGTCGTCTCCGACGACAAGGCTGTCAAGCCTTCCGACATCAGCGGGTATAACCGGCAGAATCCGAACAGCAGTTGGTTCAGCCTGGTGAAAGTGCCGATGCACATCTATTCGCTGTCGGGGACAGACACGACCCGCAGGATAAACCGCTTCATCCAGAAATTGGGCGACAAGCCGGTCATCTTCGACGAAGAGGCAGCCGAGCGTTCACGCGAGGACATGCAGTCAGCCCTGCACAACATGGGCTACATGCAAGCCGACGTCCGGCTACGGAAAGAGACGCGGAAGAAGAAACTCCGCCTGAAATACCTCGTCCATCCCGGCCCGGCCTACCGCATCAGCCATTGGGATTATGACATCCAGGATGACAGTGTCCGCCGCTACATGGCCGGATATGCGTCGCAACTGATGCACGAAGGGATGCGGTTCGACGTAAACACGCTGGACCAGGAGCGCCAACAGATGACCAACCATCTCCAGGACCGGGGCTTCTACCGGTTCAACAAAGAATATGTCACCTGCACGGCCGACACCGTGCGCGGCACGCACCTGGTGGACCTGACTTTCCACATTGCCCCCTACGACGCCACGTCGCACACGACGCACGCACGCTACCGCATCGGGGAAGTGAATGTCGTGACCGATTTCGACATGACACACGCCATGCGGCAAGACTTTGCCCGCTTCGACTCCCTGCACTACAAAGGCTTGAACATCTTCTATCGCGAACGGCCATTCCTGAAACCGGAAGTGCTGTCGCAAAACATTGCCATCACCCCCGACAGTTTCTACAGCGACTCCCGCCTGCAACACACCCGCTCTTCGCTGGGACGCCTGCATGCCATCAAATACACGGACATCCGTTTCCAGGAAGACGCAGCCGACTCCACACGGCTCGACTGCCATGTGTTGCTCTCGCGCAACAAGGTCAACTCGTTCAGCGCCGAATTGGAAGGGACTAACTCAGCCGGCGACCTCGGAGCTGCCGCCTCGCTGTCCTATCAGAACCGAAACCTGTTCAACGGCTCAGAGCTTTTCACCTTCAAGGTGCGCGGCGCATACGAAGCCGTGACCGGCCTGCAAGGCTACAGCAACGAGAATTATGTGGAGTATGGTGTGGAGGCCAGCATCAACTTCCCCCGTTTCCTCTTCCCGTTCATATCTGCGGAAGTCCGCCAGCGCACACAAGCCACCTCGGAAATCGGTATCCAGTTCAACTCGCAGGAACGTCCCGAGTTCGGACGCCGGGCCGCTTCCGTCACGTGGGGTTACCGCTGGACCTACAAACGCAAATGGCAACACCGTGTCGACGTGCTCGACTTGAACTACGTCTATATGCCTTGGATTTCCTCCACCTTCAGGGAAGAATATCTCGACAACCCGGAAAACTCGAACTCCATCCTGCGCTACAACTATGAAAACCTGCTCATCATGAAGGCGGGCTACGGCTTCACCTATCATTCCGACGGGCGGGAATCGCGCACGGCTTCAAACAACTCTTACTCCATCCGGTTCAACATCGAATCGTCCGGCAACCTGCTTTATGCATTCTCACACATGCTGAATGCTACACGCAATGAGGACCACCAATACACCGTCGCCAACATCGCCTACGCCCAATACATCAAGACGGACATCGACTTCACCAAAAGTTTCCGGATAGACCACCGCAACTCCATCGTGTTCCACGTGGGCATGGGCGTCGCCTATCCTTACGGCAACTCACGCATCCTCCCCTTCGAGAAGCGCTATTTCTCCGGCGGGGCAAACAGCGTGCGCGGATGGTCGGTGCGACGGCTCGGACCGGGCAGCTTTGCAGGCAATGACCGCAACATCGACTTCATCAACCAGTCGGGCGACATCAAGCTGGACTTGAACCTGGAATACCGCACCAAGCTGTTCTGGAAACTCAACGGGGCGTTCTTCGTCGACGCCGGCAACATCTGGACCATCCGCGACTACGAAGAGCAGCCGGGAGGAGCCTTCCGTTTCGACAGCTTCTACAAGCAGATTGCCGTCTCCTACGGACTGGGCCTGCGTTTCGACTTCGACTACTTCATCCTGCGCTTCGATGCCGGCATGAAAGCCGTCAATCCGGCCTACCGGAACAGCAAGGAACACTATCCCCTCATCCACCCCGACTTCGGGCGCGACTTCGCGTTCCACTTTGCTGTGGGCTACCCATTTTAACACGACATTTACAACCTAAACATACATATATAATAAATGATACAATTCTTAAGCCTGGCCAGCGGCAGCAGCGGCAACTGTTATTATCTGTCAAACACAAAAACATCCATCCTCATCGATGCCGGCATTGGTGCACGCACCATCAAGAAGCAACTGAAAGAGTTCGGGCTAAGCCTCGAATCCATCAGTGCCGTACTCGTCACGCATGACCATGTCGACCATGTAAAAGCCGTGGGACACCTGGGGGAGAAGGCTCGAATCCCCATCTATGCCACGCAACAGGTGCACCGCGGCATCGAGCAAAACTACTGCATTTCCAAGAAGCTGGAGACCAGTGCACGCTACATCCGCCCGGAAGAGACATTCACCATCGGCGACTTCTGCATCACGGCGTTCGATGTGCCCCACGATTCGCACGGCAACACAGGCTACTTCATCGAATGCGACGGACAGAAATTCTGCCTGGCGACCGACATCGGGCACCTCACGGAGACCATCAGAACCTACCTGGGCCAGGCTGACTACATCGTCCTCGAAGCCAACTTCGACGAGACCATGCTCCAGATGGGGCCCTATCCGGCCCATCTGAAGGAACGCATCCTGAGCCCGGACGGCCACCTGAGCAACCGCGAAGCCGCCGAGTTCCTGACGGACCATTATTCACCCCGGTGGAAATACGTGTGGCTGTGCCACTTGAGCAAGGACAACAACCATCCGGACTTGGCATACAAGACGGTCGAAATCGCCCTTGCCAAAATCGGTATCAAGGCAGGAGAAGACCTCCAGGTCATCCCGCTCAGACGCACCACGCCGACCGGCATTTTCCATCTAAACGAAACACAACCCGAACATAAAGACTGACACGCCATGCGCTTTTCATCCATCAACCTATTTTTCGCCCTGCTGTCATGCGGCCTTCTCCCTGTCCAGCACAGCCGGGCACAGTGTGACACATACTCCCTGTCGGCGGCCTCCTGTTCGCCGAAGTATGAGACCCGGGCCGTGTGGC
The DNA here is from genome assembly GCA_016900015.1 of Phocaeicola coprophilus. Classification (GTDB taxonomy): domain Bacteria; phylum Bacteroidota; class Bacteroidia; order Bacteroidales; family Bacteroidaceae; genus Phocaeicola_A. The sequence goes on from JACJJM010000004.1 coordinate 121,573, forward strand.
TCACCACCCTGAGCGGGCTGGACTGGCCACGCACGAAAGCTGTCTCGGCTACAAGCCGGCAAATGCAGCAAGCGGAGTTATGCCGCCAGCTCGACTCCCTGAAAGCGGCCAACTTCAACACCATCCTCCTCCAGGTGCGTTCACGCGACAATGCACTCTATCCGTCCGGGCAGGAAGTATTTACCGACGTACTGACCGGCACGCCCGGCAAGTCGCCCGGCTACGACCCGCTGGCGTTTGCCATCCGCGAATGCCATAAGCGGGGCATGGAACTGCATGCCTGGGTCGTGGCCATCCCGCTGGGCAGCGACAAGCAGTCCAAGGAACTGGGCGCCCGTTCGTTTGTGAGAAAGCATCCGGAGATGTGCATCCGGTTTCGTCGCAACTGGTATCTGGACCCGGGACATCCGCAGACCAAGACACACCTGGCAGGCATAGTCAAAGAGATTGTGGAACGCTATGACGTCGACGGCATCAACTTGGACTACATCCGCTATCCTGACCACCCGAAACGCTTCCCCGACCAACGTTCCTACCGCAAATATGGACAAGGAAAAGACCTGGCACAATGGCGACGCGACAACATCACGGCCATCGTGCGGGAAATCTACCAGACCGTCAAAGCCGTCAAACCATGGGTGAAAGTAGGAAGTTCGCCCGTGGGCAAATACCGCGACGTCGCACGTTACTCCTCACGGGGATGGAACGCCTACAATGTGGTCTATCAAGACGCGCAGCAGTGGCTGAAGGAAGGCATCCAGGACCTGGTGCTCCCGATGGCCTATTTCCGGGAAAACAGTTTCTACCCGTTTGTGCTCGACTGGCAAGAAAACGCCTGCGGGCGGACCGTCGTGCCGGGATTAGGAGTCTACTTCCTCGACCCGAACGAAGGCGACTGGACGCTGCAAGACGTCTTGCAGCAAATCTATTTCACACGCAGCGCAGGCATCCCCGGACAAGCCTATTTCCGGACCCGCTTCGTGCTTGACAACACACAGGGGCTGTATGACCGGCTCAAGCAGGAAGTCTATGCCTGTCCGGCCCTGGTCCCGCCCATGACCTGGCAGGACAGCATCGCGCCGGCATCCCCGGACGGGCTTCATACGGAAATCAAAGCCGACAGCCTGGTGCTCACATGGCATCCGGCAACAGACGACAGCGGACAACCCGTCCGGTACAATCTCTACGCCTCCAGGCAACGCACGATTGACACCAATGACCCGCACAACCTGAAATGCACCTATCTGTACGGGACACGCCTTGCCTTGCCGCTCGACGAAGTGCAAGGACTGCATTTCACCGTCACTGCCGTAGACGTCTATGGCAATGAAAGCCCCACGGCACAGTCCCCACGGCCGTCGCATCATCGCCATGCAAGCCCCGTCGCGCCGCTCAAGCTGCCCGAATGTCCATCAGCCACGCAGATGACCGTGAAAGACCTCTACGGGCGGGAAGTGTGGCACGGGGATTACGACCGCCGGCTTCCCATCACGGACCTCGCACCGGGCGTCTACGATGTCATCCTGCAGGACAAAGACCGCCACACCCTCCGGCGCATCCGGTTCACCCGCTGACAGGATGCACCCAGACGGCAGCACGATAGCGCGTGGTCGCACCGACCGGGACCAATGACACATATCCGCTTACAATCCGTCCATCCCTCATCACGAGCGGGTGGGCGGATTGTTGCTGTTCATGGTCCGCCTGCAGCAATGTCGGAGCGGAGAAGCTGTCTATACGGAAAATGCCTTCGCTCGCCGGCGACAGCCAGCGGCTGTACAACCCATGCGCCACTACGCCCATGTTCATCCGCAGATTGATTTCGACACAGGGATGAAGGCGGAAACATGGTTCGTCTTCAAAGCGGCAGACCATCATGTCCACGCCCAGACAGCCATCATAATCCGACGGCAACATCCGGCCCAACTGCCCAAGCAGAAACTGGCGGGCCTTCGCCAACGTCCCGGCAGGCAAGCACGCCTCCAGTTCTTCCTCGATACGCCGGTCCGACAGCAAGCGGTTGCCCCTGTAAGCTCCATTCTCATCTGTCAGAAACAGGGAGTAGCCGAGAAAAGAAACCTTCCCTCCGGCGGCATAAAACTCCAGAGCCACGTCTGCCACCCGCCGGTAGCCGGGTTCGACGACCACTGCCTCTTGCTTGGCCAGCACGTGCACACACCAGTTCCGGGCCGGACCATCCATCTTCGTCCCGTCCACCCAGCGAAGTCCTTTGCCGCTTCCCGACCAGGGCGCTTTCAGCAGCATCCGGCCGGTCGGGCTTCCGGCTTGCAGGGCGAAGTCGATTTCGTCCAGGGAGCGGCAAATCTGCGAAGCGCCACAGAAACAGGCATCCCGCGGCCTTTCTGCCATCACCTCCACAGCACGCTGCCGCGATGACAAGCGACGAAGCTCGGCCAACAGTCCGGCCGCGGGCAGCAAGTCCTCCCCTGCTCCCAGCCGCTTCAACGCCCGCACCAGAGCCGCATTCCATCCCCAGGGGCGTATGGCATGGCAAGAGGCCACCCCTTCGTCCAGCGTCACCCACCGTATAGAGGGGGCCGGACCACGCCCTCTTGTCCAAGCTTCAGCCGATTCCTTTCCGGGCACGGCTACCATACTTTCCCCGCACGGGGCTACCCAGGCCGGCAACACGGCCAGGTCGGCAGCCATCTGCCGCGCCGAAGCCGGAGGCTGATAGTAAGGGCTGTTGTTTCCGAGGGCCAGGTCGTTGTCCGGGTTAAAGAGATAGAGATACATATATTACATTTTAAGTTGGAACACATCTTTCGTCACTATTCAGACGCGGATTAATTTTACATGAATATCCTCAATCGGCCTACATGCACTCAAATTTTTGTCCCAACAAACCGGGGTCAGGACATTTGCGGACATTCAAATTGCATTTTCAAGACGGACAAAGATAAGACAATAACCCGGCATGGTCAAATCGTGGCAACCTCATTATCGCGAACATGAAGGCGTCACCATCGCGATAATGACACCTTCATGTTCGCGATAGTAAAGGAGAGTGAATCGCTATTCCCGGATGTCCAACATGCTGGGGACTGAAAACTGTTTCGGCTTTATCGCGTGATGATTGGGACAGTCATTTTTGCACCTGTGAGGAGGAAGACAGCGGACTATCTGACGGAGAACAGGAACGAAAAGGACAAAAAAATCACCCAAACTAAAGATGAATTTCTATTTATTTAAAATGTTGCGATTCATCAAAAACATTTTATGTTCCATAATTCTGAATCACACAAAAACCTTGTAATTTTGGCCCGACAATCACGCAAACCGGAGACAATGGATTACACGACATACGAATGCTCGCTTGGCATCGCGCTGGTACTGATGCTGTTTTTTGCAGCCTACTTCCTTGCGGCGAAGACGCCTGACAAACCCATATTTGCCAACTATATCCGTTCACGCCGCATCATGGGCGTGGCCCTGCTGACGCTGTCCGCCAATTACTCGGTTCACTTGTTTTGCGGGCTTCGCTTCTCCCATCCCGACGCGGCCATTCTGATGAACCTTTCCACCTATTTCCTCTCCTACTGGCTGTTCAGCTCGGCCCTTACCGCCCTGCTCGACCGCCATTACCTGACCCGGCAACGCTTCCTGCGACATCTGCTCTATTGGCTTTCATTCACAGTCCTTTCCGGAGTCATCCTTATCGTCCTGCCCGGGTTCAAGCAACACGTCGGACTGATAGTCATGGCACTATGTCTGCTCGCTTATGGCATCTACCTGGCACGAAAACTCATCATGACCTACCGCCGTGCAGTCCGCCTGTTTGACGACACCCAATCCGAACACATTGCCGCCTACATCCGGTGGATGTCTGTTTTCACCTGGTGGGCGGTCATTTACGGGGTAAGCTGCGGACTGCTGACGTTCCTGCCCGACCGGCTGGTGTTCCTATGGATTCTTTCTTCCATCCCATTCTACATCTACCTCTATTGGTCCTACATGAACTACCTGCTTTGCTACGAACAAGTGGAAAACATTCTGGAGGGGATAACCCGGACGGAGACCAGTGACAGCGACCCCGAGGCTGAAGAAACGCCACACGACACACCGGCCTACCATGCCACCATCGAAAAACAACTGAACGCATGGGTCGGCATGGACCGATATACCAGCCCGGGGCTGACCATCGAAGAACTGGCCGGAACTCTCCACACCAACCGCACCTACCTGTCTGCCTACATCAAGTCGACCTACCACGTCTCGTTTCGCGAATGGATCGCAGAACTTCGCATCGGCTATGCCAAACAGATGCTGATGCGCCATCCCGATATGACCGTATCAGCCGTTTCTGAAGCTTCCGGTTTTCTCTCACTAAGCTATTTCACCAAAATCTTCACAGAAAAGGAAGGCTGTTCTCCCTCCAGATGGAGGAAGGCGAGAATCCTCGACTGCTGATTCCGCATACTGCACTTTTGCTCTATCCACAAAATTTGCTCTAACGACAAAACCCGCCGTTGTCTTAACGACAAGTTTTTGCTTTATCACCAATAGCTTCTATGTTTCAACGTCTTAATTATTGGGCTATGGATTTTTTATATTTACTTTGTATAGCTGCAACCGACATTGGAAACATCAAAGCTCTATGATAAACATAAAATTCAAACACATTTTAAGCCTGTTTTTGTTGCTTTCGGCCATATCCCCGATTGTAGCCCACCAAAAAGCGGACACCACCTACATCTTCCGTTTCGTACCACAGAAGGATATGTTCTATGTGCCGCTTGACGGCAACGACCGGGAGCTTGCCCGGCTGCTGGAATGCGTGCGCCGGAACAAGGACAGCATACTCGGCGGCAGTCTTCCGCTCTATGTGGACGGCTACTGCAATTCCCTTGACAGCGAAAAAGAAAACCTGCGGATGGCCGCCATCCGTTCCAACCGGGTGAAATCGGAACTTATTGTGCGCGGCGGAATCAAAGAGGAATGTTTCATCACCAAGAACCATGCTTCCGACGGTCTGGACTGTGTGGTAGTGACGATAAGAGTCACCCTTAACACGCCCCATAATGTGGGGGTCAACGACAGTCAGCACACTGACGGCGAAAAAGGGCACACGGAAGCCCTCATGACAGAAAAGACAGACATGCCGGTAGCGCATGATGCCGCAACGGGACAACAGGCGATTGGTACCGCCACCCCCGAAGCAAGCCCAAGCCTCCCTTCGGGGGAGGTTGGAGGGGCTTATGCTTCTCTTTCCCTGCGTGCCAACCTGCTGCGCTGGGCTACCCTGACACCCGATTTAGGACTTGAATGGCGCATCTGCCCGTCGTGGGGCATTGCCGTAAACGGCTCGTGGACTTCTTGGAGCTGGAGCGACAAGGACCGCCGCTATGCCCTCTGGGAAGTGGCTCCGGAAGTGCGTTACTATATGGGCGAGAAGAAAGCCTGGTATCTGGGTGCTATGTTCAAGGCCGGACAGTTCAACTACAAGCTCTCCGGCACGGGCAAGCAGGGCGACCTGATGGGTGGCGGCATCACTGCCGGCTACCAGCTGCGGCTGAACAAGGCATTAGATCTTGATTTCAACCTCGGTCTGGGCTACCTGAATGCCGACTATGAGAAATATGAAGTCATCGACGGTGTACGAGTGCGCAAAGGCAGTGAGACAAAGGACTGGTGGGGCCCCATCAACGCCGGTGTGACATTGGTGTGGAAACTTTTCTAACAGAGGGAGGAAGACAATATGAAAGTAAGACAATATATAAATATGATGGGAATGGCAGCCGCCGTGCTGCTCTCTTCCTGCGTGAAGGACACGCTCTATGATACGCCGCACCCCGACCACGGGAAGATTGCGGTGACAGCCGACTGGTCGGCCCGCGGTGAGGGCATCGACATACCTGCCACATGGACGGTCACCATGGGCGACTACACGGGTACGGAGACTTCCGCCACCCATGCCCCCGACCATCTGTTTGCTCCGGGCAGCTACACCCTTGCGGTGTGGAATCCGGCTGAAGGAATCACGGTAAGCGGTACCACCGCCACCGTTGCCGCAGCCACGGGAAACCGGGCAGGCACGGATGCCTTTGTGAACAATGCTCCGGGATGGTTCTTTACCTATACGCAGCAGATGAGCATCGAGAAAGACAAGGACTATCCGCTGACCGCCGCGATGAAGCAGCAGGTGCGCGAGCTGACGCTTGTCGTCGAGCCGACGGGTGATGCCGCCGGACGCATCACGGAGATTGTTGCCCATCTGACGGGTGCAGCCGGAACACTCGACTTCGCAACCGATACCTACGGAGCCGCTTCGAACGTCGTGCTGCCCTTCACGAAGATTACCGAAGGAGCCGATGCCGGCAAGTGGAAAGCCACGGTACGGCTGCTGGGTGTGACCGGCACGGAACAGCTGCTGACGGGCGAAATCCGCTATGCTGACGGCAACCCGACCCCCACCACGCTGAAAAGCGACCTTACGGAAGCTCTCAAGGAGTTCAACACCGGAAAGGGCGAATCGCTGACCCTCGGCGGAACGCTGGTTGAGACTCCCGAAGGCATGGAAGTGGACGGAGCCGGAATTACCGGTTGGAAACCGATAGACGGTGGCGAAGTGGGTGCCGATTTGTAATCGTGCGGCAACATCCTCAATGACAGACATATCATGCCCGGCAAAGGCATGAACGTATGGAAAGTGTTCTTTGACAGATTGGGAAACGGGAAACTTATGGCAGTTATATAAAATACTTCCACTTTTTTAGTGGATATATGAGAGAGTTCTCTTATCTTTGCTACGTGAACAACCATACGGAAAGCAATGGAGATAAACTTTGATAAGGACTATTTGCGCCAGTTGTACGAGGAAGGGAAAACGACGGACAAGAAACATCGTTTCCAGCCGCATATCGTGGCACGCTACCAGTTGCGCATCAAAGTGCTGGAACAAGCAAGAAGCGTGGAAGAGCTTTACGCCATCCACTCGCTTCATTATGAAGTGTTGAAAGGTGACAAGGCTGGTATTTCCTCCATCCGGGTGAACGACCAGTACCGCATTGAGTTCACGGTAGAACAGGTCTCATCGGAAACGGTGGTGACCATCTGCAATATACTTGAATTATCAAACCATTATAAATAGAATAATTATGGGAAAATACATCTGTCAACGCCCTATACATCCGGGCGAACTGTTGAAGGAAGAGACCGAAGAACGCAAGCTCTCGCAGCGCAGGTTGGCCGAGCAGATGGGTATCTCCTACAAAGTATTGAATGATATTCTCAACTGCCGCAGGCCGATTACTACGCAGACAGCGATGCTCTTCGAGGCAGCTTTGGGTATCAGTGCTTCGCTACTGATGCGGATGCAGCTTGATTGCAATATGCAGCAGGCAGCTGCAGACCCCTCTTTCATGGAGCGTCTGAAGCAGGTGCGCAAGTACGCCGCCATGCTGTAGCTCACGGTACACTGAAAGTTTTCCGTCCCGCTTCTCCCGACAAAAGGGGAAGACGGGACGTTTTCGTTTCCCCTCTCTCCCGAAGAACGCTTATAAGAACAGATTATTAACAACTTAACACTTATAAGCGATAATGAGAATAAGACATTTTACCCTTGCAGCGCTCGCCCTCGCACTGGCAGCCTGCAATAACGACAACGAGATTCTGAACAATGACGGTCCCGTGGCCGCCCGGTTTATCGCCGACATCGCCCCTGCCACCCGCGCCAGCGGAACCACATGGACTGGCGGAGACCGCATCGGCGTCACCGACATCGGCAACGATACCAGGTACGGCAACGTGCCTTTCATCCTGAAGAACGGGAAATTTGAGGCAGAAGAAAAGGTCATCTATATCGAAGATGTAAAGACCCATACTTTCCGCGCCTACTATCCGTACAACGCAGCGGGAGGCACCCTCGCAGCCACGACCGATGCCACGGCGCAGCAGAACCAGCCTGCCATCGACTTCCTCTTTGCCTCGGGAGCCACGGGAGACAAAAACAGCCCGGTGGTGAGCTTCACCGACAAAACCGACAAAGGCGGTGCAGACAACTCCTTCCACCACCGCATGAGCCGGATAACCCTTACCTTCGAGGCGGGCGACGGCGTGGATTTCAGTATGATCAAGCCTGAACGTTACACGCTGGACGGATTGATACTCACCGGTACGTTCAACACAGCCGACGGTATTGCCACCGCAGACGACGGGGCACAGACCGGAGAACTGACCATGGAGCTGGCAGACGGCAACCTCACGTCATCGGTCATCCTATTCCCGCAGACAGCTGCCTCCCTGCCGTTGACTGTGAATTACAGAAGTCAGAATTATCATGCCACGCTCACCGTGCCCGAAGGCGCACTGCAGGCGGGAAACAACTATACCTATACCGTCAAGGTACGCAACAAAGGCCTTGAAGTCAGCGAAGCCACCATTGCAAAGTGGAACGATGTAGACGGCGGAGAAGTGGGTGCTGACCTGTAAGACATTACTAATTAAGAATGAAGAATTATGAGACATAGATTATTTATCCCCGCAGCCACCGCGCTGCTGCTCGGCCTTGCTGCCTGCACACAGGACGAACTGGCCGACGACAACCGTCTGCCCGAAGGCGAATATCCCGTAGTCATCCGTGCCACCGGATTGTCCGTAGAGGCAACGCCGCAGGCGGCCCCATCCACCCGTGCCACCGTGGACGGCGACTGGCAAGGTGTACAGACCGTGGCTCTCAAGATGGGCGACGCGGTAAAGGAATACACCGTAACGGCTACGGATGCCGACGGATACAAGAGCGCCACGCTCTCACGCACGGACGACACGCACTACTGGACCAGCCGCGACCCGATTACCGTATCGGCATGGTGGCCTATCGACAAGGCTGACATCACACGGATGCCTGCCGTGAAGGTGGCCGAAGACCAAAGCAAGTTGGCAGACTTCCAGAACAGCGACTTCATCTCTGCTGAAAACCAGACGGTAAAATTTGACGACCCGAAACTCACCTTTACCCACCGCACGGCACGCGTGGCAATCGAACTGAAGCCCGGCACAGGATTCACGAGCGTGGACGGTGCCACAGTGAGCCTCGTGAGCCTGTCCACCGATAACGGCAACCCGACCGCCATCCAGACCTACCACGCAAGCGGCAACAGCTACGAGGCACTGACCGCCCCGCAGACCGTTGCGAAAGGCGAGCCGTTCATCCGCGTGGAACTTGGCGGCGGCAACTTCTACTTCCGCCCGCAGAACGACGTCGTGCTGGAGGCGGGCAACCGCTATACCTACACCGTCAAGGTGAACGCCACCGGCCTGACGCTGGCAGGCTGTGAAATCGGCAAATGGGACGACGGCGGCGGCGAGAGCGGCGCAGCCGAGGATTTGGGCTACAACTACGACACCAACACCAAGACCTACACGGTCTATAACGCAGACGGCCTGCTGGCATGGAACGAAGCCGCACAAAAAGACGAATCGATAAATTGTACCCTCTCCGCCGACATCAACATGGCGGGTAAGGGATGGACACCGATAGGCACAGACGAAAACAATTCATACAACGGTACCTTCGACGGTAACGGCAAGACCATCACTGGGCTGACCGTCAATCAGTCGGAAAAAAACTATGCGGGTCTGTTCGGTTGTCTTGGTTCCGACGGCAAGGTGCAGAACCTGACGCTGGAAAATGTACATATATCTGGTGTCTTCTACGTTGGCAGCGTAGTGGGAACAAACTTTGGTACCGTGAGCGGCTGCACCGCCTCTGGAAATATCACGGGAACTGAAAGCTGTATCGGTGGTGTGGTGGGACAGAACAGAGGCACCGTGACCGGCTGCACTGTCTCGGGCAACATTTCCAGCAACCAATATACCGGCGGTGTGGTGGGAGAAAACTTCGGCACTGTGAGCGCCTGCTACCATGCCACGGGAGATGTCACGGGAAATATCAACTATGTCGGCGGCGTGGTAGGATGGAACTATTACGGCACCGTGACCGCCTGTTACCATGTCAATGGAAATGTCACGGCAACTTACAACTGGGTCGGTAGCGTGGCGGGATTCAACAACGGCGTCGGTAGTGTGACCGCCTGCTACTGGAACGACAGTCCTGATCCCGGTATCGGATACGACAATGGCAGCGGTCAAGCCACAAAAGTGGACGGCACAGATGTTACCTGGGCAGATGCCGTTGATGCCATGAACAGCGCCTTGCAGAACGCAGGCTCAGAGTGGCGTTACGAACTTACCGGAGAACTGCCCACGCTGAAGAAAGAAGAATAACCTCTAAACAACACGCATCATGAAACGAACAACCATCCATATATCCGCAGCCCTCGCCCTGCTGCTCGGCTTTGCCGCCTGCACGCAGGACGAAGCGGGCTTCCTGCCGGAAGGGGCGGAAGGCACACCCATCGTCTTCACCGCCACGGGACTGAACCCCGCGGCGACAGCCACCGCCGGTACCCGTGCCCCGGTGGACGGCGACTGGGAGGGCGTGCAGAGCGTGGCAGTTATGATTGACGGCACGGTGAAGGCATACGACGTGACGCCCACCACCGCCGACCGCACCGGCGCCATGCTGACCTCCGATGACCCGCACTACTGGACCAACCACACCGACCGCCTCGTCACCGCCTGGTGGCCCTACACCGCTGGCGAGACAATCCCGCCTGCCGTGAAGGTAGCTGCCGACCAAAGTGCCCGGAAGGACTTCGAGGGCAGCGACCTCATCGTGGCCGAGGAACAGACGGTGAGCTACGGCAACCCCACACTCCGCTTCACCCACCGCACGGCACGGGTGACCGTCGTTCTGACGGACTACACTGAGGAGCAGATGTTCGTGCGGCTGACAGGCCTCTCCACCGAGAATGGAAACCCGGCTGTAATCGCCCCGTATGACAAGGGCGGTGACACCTACACCGCACTCGTAGCCCCGCAGACGGTGGCGGCGGGCACGGCCTTCATCACCTGCAAATTCACCAACGGCAAGGTCTTCGTCTATAAGATGAAGGAGGCTACCGACTGGCAGGCGGGCGAGGAATATACCTACACCGTCTCCCTCGCCGCGGCATACCCCGGCTATACAGACGACGGCAACGGCAACTACACCGTGACCTCCGCCGAGGGTCTGAAGAACATCGCCGAATTAGTGAACGGAGGTAAGACCGACATTAACATTACCCTCGACAAAAACATTGACCTCACAGGCAAAGAGTGGACGCCTATAGGCACTTCTTCCAGCTCCTACACCGGCACCTTCGACGGCGGCGGCCATACCATCACGGGGCTGACCGTTACAGGAAGTGACGAATATGCGGGGCTGTTCGGCTACATCGGCAAAGATGGCGGCACGGTGAAGAACGTGGTGCTGGAGAATGTGCAGATAACAAGCGATTACCAGTATGGCTATGTCGGCGGCGTGGCAGGATATAGCCGGGGCAACATTGAAAACTGCTCGGTGTCGGGCAGTGTCAGCAGTCGCTGTACCGCAGGCGGCGTGGTGGGCCAGCAATTTGGCGGTTCCATCACCCTATGCGGCTCCTCGGCCACAGTGAAGGGAACGGGCGAAGTCGGCGGCGTGGCAGGTAAAACGGATAATAGTGCCACCCTGACAGCCTGCTATGCCACAGGAAACGTGACCTTTGAAAGAGCCTCCACAATCAACACCTTCGCCGGCGGCGTGGTGGGATCTAACGGAACCGGCAGCATTCTCACCGCCTGCTATGCCACGGTCAACGTGACCGGTACAGGCACTGGAACCGGCTCTTGTTATGTAGGCGGCGTAACGGGAGACAATGCTTCGGGCACCCTGACCGCCTGCTACCATGCTACAGGGACTGTCAGCGGTCCAGATGGAGCCACAGGCGGCGTAACGGGTCGAAACTATACATCACTCGGTGCCCCTGTCATCACCGCCTGCTACTGGGGAGACAACGGTCAGGAACAAGGCATAGGCTATAATCAGGCGGGCACCATCGGCGGAACCGAGCAGGTGACGGACGGTAACTGGCAGAATGCCGCTAACGCCATGAACGCCGCATTGAACGCTGAAAGTTGGCGATACACATTTGAACCCGGCAATTCATTACCTCTATTGGTGCAGAATCCATAAAAAGGCAGCCCAAAAGTTTGGCTGATTGGATATAAAATAGTAAATTGTAGGCATTTATGATACGCAAGATACTGACAACTTACGCTGCACGGCTGGATGAATATCTGGCCCGCTCACACCGGCAGCCCGAAGGGGTGGCCGAGGTCGGGCTGATAGGCTCTGCCGGCGAGCAATGCCCCAACAAGCTGGTGGTCTCTCTCGTTAATCTGGAACGGGAAGCCAGCGGCGACGGCGGCTATATGCAGCGTGCCGCAACCGGCTATGCCGGCAGACGTCAGCCGCTGCTGCTGAACATGCACATCATGATGGCGGCAGTATATGAAGACAAACGGTATGCCGAGGCGTTGTCAGTATTGTCCGATGCACTCACTTTCGTTCAGTCGCTGCCCCGGTTCGAGGTCGGCAATGAAAGTTATACTTTGGAACTGGTTCCCATGTCCACTACGGATCTGCACAACATCTGGACGACCATGGGAGGGCAGTATTACCCTTCGTTCATCTGCAAGGTTCGCGGACTGACAGTGGATTCCGCCGAAATCATGTCCGGCAGCAGCATGGCAGGAACTACGGATGTGAAAACATAAATATAATCAAAAGTTAGATATATGGGCACTTATCGACCGTTATACAGCCTTCGTGTGGAGCACGACTACTATGACAATCTTGCCTGTCGTGCCCTCGCTTTCCGGCTCAAAGCCAGTGGGGTCGATTTGTGCCGGCGAAGAGGACTGCTGTTCAGACAGACAGCGGTCAACGAGTGGACACTGTTGTATGACTGCGACAGTGCGGGGGTGGACACCTCTTCCGACAAGGTCGAAGCGGAACTCTGCATTACGGATCCGGCTTTCGTCCTGTTCACGGATTGGGCGGCACTGCGCCCCGAAAATGCCTATACCCCTGTTCCTTCGGATGTGTCATCCGGAGGAACTGAGCATGCGGATTTCCCAATCCATCTATCCGAACCAGAGATTCTGATACTTGCATCGTTCGGATGCCACATCCGAACGGACAAAGACACCACAGCTGTGTCAAAATAGACCTTGCAGGGACGTTTGCGGGCATTCCATTTTCGACTTACTTAAACCCAAATCGGTCATTAGACCGCTCAAATGTTCTTTTTTCTAACTAGAGTAAAGCTCTTCGGTTATCTTGCCCACTTCTGTCAGCGTCTTGCTCCCCGCCTTGCCTCGACGTAGCCCGCTACGCCTTCTGCAAGTCGAAAAGCAATACGCAAGACATGAGTGGACAATCTACCCAAAGTCTAATGACCGATTTGGGTTAAGCCCCAATCAGTCATTGTATTATCTTGCAAACTCAACCACTCTTGCAGTTTTTTTAACGACATTCTCAGAAGTTGTATATAGAATGAGATAGAAGCAGTGTATCACCATGGTCCAAACATCACAAGAGTACCCCCTCCCGACAATCAAGTTGATTCTTCAGAAAGAGAGTGATAAGAACATCGGCTACCCTTAAGGGGAGACCCCGCCCTCCTTGAAAACGTTCTATCGCATCGGGCTTTCCCCGGACGCAGGCCTTCCATGTCAGGAAATCATCTCCACAAGCTGCCGGACGACCCGGAATTTCATACAATTTAAATAGTGCTGATTATATTTTTTTGCAATCTCCACTTTGCAATAAATGAAATAAGTATTACCTTTGCGACGTCATTAGAAAGCAGCAAGATGGAAGCCTTTTATCAGACCCATGCCTATTTGGTGGAACATACAAATGCCCCCGTACGCCGCATGCTGATGGACGAGATTGACTGGAATGCTCGTCTGATTGGCATAAAAGGCACACGCGGAGTGGGTAAGACGACATTCTTGCTCCAATATGCAAAGGAACATTTTGGCACGGATCGTTCATGTTTGTATGTCAACATGAACAATTTCTATTTCCAAGGAACCACGTTGACCGAATTTGCCGGAGAGTTCCACAGACACGGCGGGAAAGTGTTGCTCATCGACCAGGTGTTCAAGCAAGCGGGATGGAATCACGAACTGCGCCAATGCTACGACCTCTATCCGGGTCTGAAAATCATCTTCACCGGTTCGTCGGTGATGCACCTGACGGACAAGAAGGAAAATCCCGAACTGGCCGACATCGTCAAATCCTACAACCTGCGCGGGTTCTCATTCCGCGAATACCTGAACTTGCAGACAAGAAACAACTTCCCGGCCTATTCGCTCGACGACATCCTGGCAAACCACGAATACATCATCAAAGAAATCTTGCCCAAAGTCCGTCCACTCAACTATTTCCAGGACTACCTGCACCACGGCTTCTACCCCTTCTTCTTGGAAAAACGGAATTTCTCAGAGAATCTCTTAAAGACCATGAACATGATGATCGAAGTCGACATCCTGCTCATTAAACAAATAGAGTTAAAATACCTCTCCAAGATAAAGAAATTGCTATATTTGCTGGCGGTAGACGGACCGGCAGTCCCCAATGTCAGCCAACTGGCCACGGACATCCAGACATCGCGGGCGACAGTGATGAACTACATCAAATATCTGGCAGACGCGCGTCTTATCAACATGGTATATCCCAAAGGAGAAGCCTTCCCCAAGAAACCAAGCAAGATAATGATGCACAACACGAACCTGATGTATTCCATCTATCCGGTCAAAGTGGAAGAGCAGGATGTGTTAGAGACCTTTTTCTTTAATACTATGCACAAAGACCATAAATTATATAAAGGAGACAAAGGCATCTCTTTTTGGGTCGACGGACAGCTCCCCTTCCGGATATGTGACAAGGGCTGCAAATTCAAGAACATGCCCGACACGCTGTATGCCATGCATCACACGGAAGTGGGCCATGAGAATCAGATTCCGCTTTGGCTTTTCGGCTTTGTATATTAACGGAGAAACAAGATAATTAAACAGAGATTTTTTACTAATAATTTAACTGTTATGACTAAACAAAAGAAATTTATCACATGTGATGGTAATGAAGCTGCTGCACATATCTCGTATATGTTCACAGAAGTGGCAGCCATTTATCCCATCACTCCATCGTCTACGATGGCTGAGCACGTAGATGAATGGGCAGCCGCAGGTCGTAAAAACATCTTCGGCGAGACGGTTTTGGTTGAAGAAATGCAGTCTGAAGCCGGTGCAGCCGGTGCAGTTCACGGCTCATTGCAAGCCGGTGCGTTGACTACTACTTACACAGCATCTCAGGGTCTTCTTTTGATGATACCCAACATGTATAAAATCGCAGGTGAATTCTTGCCATGCGTATTCCACGTTTCAGCACGTACACTGGCCTCCCACGCCCTCTGTATCTTCGGCGACCACCAAGACGTGATGTCTTGCCGCCAGACAGGTTTCGCCATGCTGTGCGAAGGCTCCGTGCAGGAAGTCATGGACCTGGCCGGCGTTGCCCACCTGGCTGCCATCAAGACCCGCGTGCCGTTCCTGAACTTCTTCGACGGCTTCCGCACGTCTCATGAAATCCAGAAAATCGAGAAGCTGGACAACGAAGACCTCGCTCCGCTTATCGACCAGAAGGCATTGGCTGAATTCCGCGAACGCAAGCTGACCCCGAACAAACCGGTGGCCCGCGGTATGGCTGAAAACCCCGACCACTTTTTCCAACACAGAGAGGCCTGCAACCCGTTCTATGAAAGCGTGCCCGAAGTTGTGGAAAGCTACATGGACGAAATCTACAAAATCACCGGCCGTCGCTACCACTTGTTCAACTACTACGGTGCAGAAGATGCTGACCGTGTCATCATCCTGATGGGTTCTGCTTCCGAAGCTGCCCGCGAAGCTATCGACTACCTGAACGCAAACGGTGAGAAAGTCGGCATGGTGTCCGTACACCTCTATCGTCCGTTCTCAGCCAAACACTTCCTGGCCGCACTGCCCAAGACTGTGAAGCGCATCGCTGTCCTCGACCGTACCAAAGAACCGGGCGCAACCGGCGAACCACTGTACCTCGACGTGAAAGACTGTCTCTACGGACAGGAAAACGCTCCGTTGGTCGTAGGCGGACGCTATGGTCTGGGTTCGAAAGACACCACTCCGGCTCAAATCCTTTCTGTTTACGAGAACCTGGCTCTCCCGATGCCGAAAGACCACTTCACCATCGGCATCGTAGACGACGTGACATTCACCTCCCTGCCCAAGAAAGAGGAAATCGCTCTCGGCGGCGAAGGCATGTTCGAGGCTAAATTCTACGGCTTGGGTGCTGACGGTACAGTCGGTGCCAACAAGAACTCTGTGAAAATCATCGGTGACAACACTGACAAATATTGCCAGGCATACTTCTCTTACGACTCGAAGAAGTCCGGTGGTTTCACTTGCTCTCACCTGCGCTTCGGCGACCACCCCATCCGTTCGACTTACTTGGTCAACACACCGAACTTCGTCGCATGCCACGTACAGGCTTACCTGCACATGTATGACGTGACCCGCGGTCTGCGCAAGAACGGCACGTTCCTGCTCAACACCATCTGGGAAGGCGACGAACTGGCTAAGAACCTGCCGAACCGCGTGAAGAAATACTTCGCTCAGAACAACATCACCGTTTACTATATCAACGCGACCCAAATCGCACAGGAAATCGGCTTGGGCAACCGCACCAACACCATCCTCCAGTCTGCATTCTTCCGCATCACCGAGGTTATCCCCGTTGACCTGGCTGTCGAGCAGATGAAGAAATTCATCGTGAAGTCCTACGGCAAGAAGGGTGAAGACGTGGTGAACAAGAACTATGCAGCCGTTGACCGCGGTGGCGAATACAAACAGCTGACCATCGACCCGGCATGGGCCAACCTGCCTGACGAGTCACAAGCAGCCAACAACGACCCGGCATTCATCAACGAAGTCGTTCGCCCCATCAACGCACAGGACGGCGACCTGCTGCCCGTCTCTGCCTTCAAAGGTATCGAAGACGGCACCTGGCACCAAGGCACTGCCAAATATGAAAAACGTGGCGTGGCTGCATTCGTGCCCGAGTGGAATCCTGAAAACTGTATCCAGTGTAACAAGTGTGCCTACGTTTGTCCTCACGCTGCCATCCGTCCGTTCGTACTCGACGCAGAGGAGCAGAAGGGTGCAAGCTTCCCAATGCTGAAAGCTGTGGGCAAGGTGTTCGACGGCATGACATTCCGTATGCAGGTCGACGTGCTCGACTGTCTGGGATGCGGCAACTGTGCCGATGTCTGCCCGGGCAACCCGAAGAAGGGTGGCAAGGCATTGACCATGAAGCACCTCGAAAGCCAGCTCGCCGAAGCCGACAACTGGACTTACTGCGTGGACAACGTGAAGACGAAACAACACCTCGTCGACATCAAGTCCAACGTGAAGAACTCGCAGTTCGCTACACCGCTGTTTGAGTTCTCCGGCGCTTGCGCAGGTTGCGGTGAGACTCCGTATGTGAAGCTGATTTCCCAACTCTTCGGCGACCGCGAGATGGTGGCCAACGCGACAGGCTGTTCGTCCATCTACTCAGGCTCCGTGCCCTCCACTCCGTACACCACGAACGAAAAGGGACAAGGACCTGCTTGGGCTAACTCCCTGTTCGAAGACTTCTGCGAGTTCGGCCTCGGTATGGAACTGGCCAACAAGAAGCTCCGCGCACGCCTCGTAGAGGCTATGCAGGCAGCCATCGCCGGCGACTCCTGCCCGGCTGAATACAAAGCCGCATTCCAAGAGTGGCTCGACGGCAAGGACGACGCAGACAAGAGCCGTGCTGCTGCCGAGAAGATTGTCCCCATGGTAGAAGCTGCCAAGGACAAGTGCGAATACTGCAAGACCATCGCTGAATTCCAAGACTACCTCATCAAGCGCAGCCAGTGGATTATCGGTGGTGACGGTGCTTCCTACGACATCGGCTACGGAGGTCTCGACCACGTCATCGCTTCCGGCGAAGATGTCAACATCCTCGTGCTCGACACGGAAGTTTACTCCAACACCGGCGGACAGGCTTCGAAAGCTACTCCGCTCGGCGCCATCGCCAAATTTGCCGCTTCCGGCAAGCGCGTGCGCAAGAAAGACCTCGGCCTGATTGCCACCACTTACGGATATGTCTATGTCGCACAAATCGCCATGGGAGCCGACCAGGCACAGACCCTCAAGGCCCTCCGCGAAGCAGAAGCATATCACGGACCTTCACTCGTCATCGCTTATGCTCCGTGTATCAACCACGGACTGAAGTCCGGCATGGGCAAGTCGCAAGCTGAAGAGGCCAAGGCTGTCGAATGCGGATACTGGCATCTGTGGCGCTTCAACCCCGAACTGGAAGCCGAAGGAAAGAACCCCTTCACGCTTGACTCGAAAGAGCCGGCTTGGGACAAATTCCAAGACTACCTCAAGGGCGAAGTGCGCTTCGCTTCCGTCATGAAGCAATATCCGACAGAGGCTGCCGACCTGTTCAACGCCTGTGAAGACATGGCCAAGAAACGCTATGCTTCCTACAAGCGTATGGCAGACATGGACTGGAGCGAGAAATAAGCTTCTCCCCCAACCCTAAATACTGATTAACCACAAGGCGGCAAGTCCTCATACCGAGGCTTGCCGCCTTTATCTTCTTATATACATACAATCTACATACGACTATGAAAGCAGAACACATCTTATTCGCCGCGCTCGGCCTCGCGCTGGCTGCCGGAGCATGCGCCCTCGTTCCGGCCTGGCACACCGACCGCCACACTGACAAACTCTGGCTCCACCGCTGCAACTCCGTCGAGAAGTATGCCGAGATGCACCCACGCTACCCGAATGTGGAAGTCGACGTCGTCTACCGTCCCGGCGGCTACTTCGATGTCACCCACGACACGACCACGACCTTCGGCCTCCCGCTCGACTCGCTGCTGGCCCAAAACCTCATGGGAGGGGGTAAACTTTGGCTTGACATCAAGAACCTGACGCCCCAAAACCAGACGGCCATCCTCTCCGAAGTCGACAGCCTCTGCGACGACTATCACCTCACCCCCGACCGACTCATCCTCGAAAGCCCCGAATGGCAGCTCCTCGCCCCCTTCACCCGCCAGGGCTACTACACCTCCTGCTATGTCCCCTACGACAAGCCTTCGCGCCTCTCCCGCTCTGAAATCCGCGCCGGCATCGACTCGTTGCGCCGCGTGGCCGACAGCGGCACGGTCTGCGGCCTGTCGTTCCCCGGTTGGTGGTATGCCACTATCCGCCGCCACCTGCGCCGCTCCATCGACCTCCTCACATGGAAACACCGCACGACGCAATTCGAATTTTTCCTCACCTCCGAAGGCTGGCGCATGCTCCGCGACCCGCAGCTCAAAGTCATCCTCGTCAAGGACAAAGGACACTACCACCGGTAACTCCACACACTGGCGCATTTTCCTTAACACTCGGACCTTTTGCCAGACAGGTCAACCTATTCTACGTAGGGGCGCACACTTTGTGTGCTTCTACGTCGTATAAAAACAAGCGAAAGGAGGCTGTCAAAATAGACTTCGAAGGGACACATGCAGGTTAAGGAGCTGACAGCAAGCGCGATGATTTGTTAGCTTTTCTAAAAAACGGGCGACGCGGGGCGTTACTCCGCTGATTTTGCTTACCTTTGTCCCCACGTATGAAAAAGGCAATCATTATACTGACGATACTCGCAGGCCTCGTGGGAGGACACGTGTCTGCGCAGAACTACAACCAGCTATACGAACAGACTGAGGACGGCCCGCGCTATATCAACGAGAACGAGGACTACCTGGACCAGGACACGACGGAGGTCGACTCCAAGACCGTGCCCATCGGCATCCGCATGTGGACCATCGACAAGCATTTCGGCAACCGCACGGAAGTGCCCGTCGACACGCTCATGCACCAGTTCCAGAACATCCAGTTCACCGACGGCCTGAACGGCGAATACAACTACCTGGGCAACATCGGCTCGCCCCGCCTCTCGCGCATCTTCTTCCACCGCGAACCGGCCTCGCAGTTCATCTTCACCGACCCGTACGACTACTTCATCGTCCCCATCGACAAATACCGTTTCCTCAACACGAAATCGCCCTTTGCCAACCTGTCCTACTTCTCAGGCGGCAACCAGCAGAACGGAGAAGACCGCTTCATGGCCTACTTCGGCGTGAACGCGGGGCGACGTCTGAACTTCGGCTTCAGCTTCGACTACGTCTACGGTCGCGGCATGTACAACAACCAGGCGACGTCGCTCTTCAACGGGACGCTCTTCTCCTCCTATGCAGGCGACAAGTATGACTATCACTTCCTCTTCAGCAAGAACCACATGAAGATGGCCGAAAACGGCGGTATCACGGACGACCGCTACATCGTCAGCCCGGAAGAAATCGCCACGTCGGCCTCCTACACGCCGTCGGACATCCCCACGTACCTGGAACGCACGTGGAACCGCAACGACAACTACCACATCTTCTTCACCCACCGCTACAACCTGGGCTTCTATGAAGTGCCTGAGGACACGTCGCAGCACTACGACAACTTCATCCCCGTGACGAGCTTCATCCACACCCTCCAATATGACAACAACGAACGACAATACATCGCCTACGAGACCCCGGCGGACTATTGGGCAAACGACTTCTTCGGCAGCGAATACCAGCGCGACATCACAAGCTACACCTCGCTGAAAAACACCTTTGCCATCGCCCTGCGCGAGGGCTTCAACAAGTGGGCCAAGGCGGGACTGACGGCTTTCGTGAACTACGAGATGCGCACCTACAACATGGTGGACACGCTCGGCACGGCCCTCGAACGCTATGACCGCAAATACACGGACAACATCCTCAGCGTCGGCGGCGAATTGCTGAAAGAGCAAGGCAAGACGCTCCACTACCGGGTGTACGGAGAGACGGCCCTGACGGGCGACGAAGTGGGCACGTTCAACGTGACAGGAAATGCCGACCTTAACTTCCGCCTGTTCAAGGACACCATCCAGCTCGCTGCAAAGGCTTTCGTAAAACGCATCAACCCCTCGTTCTATTACCGCCACTACCACTCGCGCCACCTCTGGTGGGACAACGACCTGTCGAAAGAAATGCGCACGCGCATCGAAGGCGAATTCAAGTCGAAAAAGGCCGGACTGACGCTGAACGTCGGTGTGGAAAACATCACGAACTACACCTATTTCGACAACGCGGCGGAGGCCTACGACGGAGGCTACCGGCATAACGTGCGGGTGAGCCAGTGCGGCGACAACATCCAGGTGCTGGGCGCGACGCTGAAGCATGACCTGGCACTGGGCATCTTCCACTGGGACAACGAAATCACATATCAGAAAAGCAGCAACCAGGATGTCCTGCCCCTGCCCGACCTGACGCTGTACAGCAACCTGTACCTGAAGTTCAAGCTGGCAAAGAAAGTATTGTCCGTGGAGCTGGGTGCTGACGTGCGCTACTTCACCAAGTATTACGCGCCGGACTATTCGCCGGCCATCGGCCAGTTCTATCTCCAGAACCCGAACGACCGTATCGAGATAGGAAACTACCCGATAGTGAACGTCTACGCCAACCTGCACCTGAAGCATACGCGTATCTACGCGATGATGTATCACGTGTCGGAAGGCATGGGCAACTCGATGTCGTTCCTGGCCCCCCACTATCCGCTCAACACGATGTGGTTCAAGTTCGGTCTGTCCTGGAATTTCTTCAACTAAATCACCATGAACGCAAGACGACTGGCCGGAAGCATTCTCCTCTGTGGCGCGACACTCGTCGCAGCCGTCGTGATATGGCCGAGGTCGGAAGAGACGAAAAGCACGCGTCCCCGTACATACGAAGAAATCGTCCGTTCGGGCATCATCCGCGCCACGACGGAATACAACTCCGTCGGCTTCCATGTGGACCATGACACCATAGCGGGATTCCACTACGAACTGTTTCAGGCATTTGCCCGCGACAAGGGGTTGCAAGCCGAAATCATCCCGGAAATGGAACTGAACACCCAACTGGAGGGAATCAACCACGGCACTTTTGACATCATCGCCGGCAGCCTGCTCATCACAAGCGAACAGAAAGACTCGCTGCTACTCTTCTCCCACCCCATCCTGCTCAACCGCCAAGTGCTGGTGCAACGCAAGCCCCAAAGCGAACAAGACACCGCCTACATCGCACAGCAACTGCAACTGGCACAAAAGACGGTTTACCTGCCGGAAGGCTCACCCGTGAAATACCGCATCCATAACCTGAGCGCAGAAATCGCCGACACAATCTATGTGAAAGAACTACCCAAATACGGCAGCGAGCAACTGATGGCCCTCGTGGCACATGGAGACATCGATTATGCCATCTGCGAGGAAAGCATTGCCAAAAGACTCATCGGGCAATATCCCCAACTGGACATCGACACGGCCATCAGCTTCAACCAGTTCTACGGCTGGGGAGTCAGCAAGGAATCACAGGCACTCCTGGACACGCTCAATGCCTGGCTGGACAGCTACAAGGACACTTCGTCCTTCAAAAAGCTCCTGAAAAAGTACGACCTCCAATGACATGAGGAAGGCCCTCACCACAATCGCTGATATGAAGGTCTCATGATCGCGATAGTCAGGGTGTCATGATCGCGATAGTGAAGTAAAGTGAATCGCGATAGTGACCACCTGACAATAACGATAGTGAAAGCGGCTCATTCCAGCCGGCGATAGAACTGCGGCTCGTAGTCGGGGAGCAGTTCGGGATGCATGGCCTTAATCATGTCTTTCAGCAGGATATGGGGAATGCCGGCCATGTTTTCATAGAGCGGTTCATACTCCAGATTGCAATAGATGACTTTGCGCTCGCGGAAGGCCCGGAAGTCAGCATAACGCTTGTCAGACGCCTCCAAAGCCTCGTAGGTGAACGTGCCGGGAAATCCGTTCATGACACGCCAGAACTCCACGTCGTGCGCCCGGGCATAGACCGTCTCGAAGTCCAGAATCACACCACCTGTGCGCGGGTCATCCTTGTAGAAATAATCCGCCCCGGCATCGGCAAAAAGGCGGGCATAAAAGCTCTGCCCGCCCGGCACATACCAATGTCCGGCACGCAGTTCCCCACTCATCACCGTAGGCCGCCGTTCGGCTTTCGAAGCAACAGCCTTCCAATAATTGTATTCGCGCTCCATGCCGGCAAACAAGGCGATGGCCTCCGGCTCCTTTCCGATTAACAGCCCGCTCAGACGAATCCATTCGCTCAGGCCTAAAGCCGAAGTCTCATTGAACGCCCAATAGGGCATGAGCGGTGCACCGGTCTCGGCCAGCACTTCGTAGCCTCCGCGCCTGTGGGGCGAGACAAGAATCAGTTCCGGATTCGTAGCCATGACAATCTCTGTGTTGAAATTGCCTTCGATGCCGATGCGCTTGACACGCTCATCGTCAAGCCGGGCCAGCCATTCGGGATTTTGCATGCGGCGGGTGTCACTGGTCGCCACCACGCAATCATAGGCATCCATCAGGCTGAATGCCTTGAGTTGCGGAGTGGTCATGCAGACAATACGCCGCACGGGAGTGCGGATTATCGTATAATCCTGGGGAATGTCATTCGCCTGCTGTCCATGAGGTATAAGTGCAAAATGCTCCACCGGGGCATCAGCCTTCGTAGGTTCCTGAATATCGACCAGGCGGACACTGTCAGAGCGGTATGTAATCCGGAAACCTTTGGCATAACGGGGGACATAAACAGAATCAACCGCAGGACTCCCGTCCGTGCCGGCCGACTTGCTTCGTGCCTGCCGGCAAGCTGTGAGCGCGACAAGAACCCACATCCATATACCTATCTTATAAATGACATTCATGACAGCAGCAGTTCAGATGTTTATTGTTTGAAACGTACCAACAGACTGGCGAAGAAAGACCGTCCGGGGTTGAGCGTCGCATAATGGCTGTTGTAAGGACGGTCATCACGATAATTGAACAGATTTTCCACGCCGAGGCCCGGTTCGAGGGTGAAGTCCTTCAGGCGAATGACATGACGGGTGGTCAAGTCCCATGTCTGGAAAGCGGGCGACGAATCATAGACTTTGGACCAACGTGTGCCTTGATAACGCCCGAACAGGCTGACATTGAAGGTATAGATGCCCCAAGTCCGGCCCCATCCGGCATTGAACGTAGCCGAATGGCGCACGCTCCGTTCCAGCGGCGTGTCAGCCACCAGGTCTTTCGCATGGGTATAGTTGTAGCTGGCACCAAACGTAAAACCGGCTCCCGGATGTGCCGTAAAACCGACATCCACACCACGGATGCGTGCCTTTCCGACATTGGCATACGCCTGACGGGAAATGATACCATTGGCCTTGTCTTCGTCTGTCAGCTCCAGACGATGGTAGTCAATGAGGTTGCGTATATCGTTCTGATAGACAGAAACGGAAGCGGAAAGAAACGACGTGTTGTATTCGGCATTCAGCGTGTAGAAATTGCTTGTCTCAGGTTTCAAGTCGGTGCTTCCCATCGTAATCTTGTTGCTCTTTTCGGAGATGGCATAGAGCTGCTGCAAGGTGGGCGCACGGAAGGCCGAGGCATAGGATGCACGCAGGTTGAAGTCCCCCCATTTGTACATCATCGAGAGCTTGGGATTGAAGCGGCTATGGAAGGTCTCGTGATAGATGTAACGGAAGCCGACGACCGCGCTCAAATTGCGAATGATGGAAACTTCGTCCTGGGCATAGAAGGCCAGCGTGTACATGGTGCGGTCCTTCATGTCTCCCAGATTGCTCGTAGCGGTCGATTTCAGGGCATCACCCGTGTAGTCCAGTCCGACATTGAGCGTATTGGCTTCTCCAAGGCGGAACACCCCCTTCAGGTAAGCATTCGTATAATCCTGGTCCTTGCTGTTCATGTGCTCGCCGGCCGGGTGAGAACCGCTCTTCTCCGTGTAATTCTGAAAAGAACGATAGTTGGTCGTCGTAGCTCCCAGCTCCAGATACGACGAATGCGGGAGCATGTATTTTGCCATTCCGCCATATTGGTACGTCTTATGCTCGATGTTATACTTCACCACGGGGGCACGGTCATTCTCATAAGTGGAATATGTGCCGAAGATGTCGAAAGTCAACCGCTCCGTAGCCCGGAAGGTAAAAGTCTGGCTGATGTCATTGGTAAACCAGTGGTAGACGGGCTGTTTGTCTGTCTCCACCAGCGTGCCGTCGTCAGCAGCCTCATAGTCACTCAACTTCCAGCCGTCGGCCTGCTGACGCTGATAGGACGTGTGGGAGGAAAACCATCCTACGTTGACGTCGGCATTGGCACTCTCCGTCAACCGCCCGTGCGAACTGATGCGCGTGTCGGACATGACATTGAGGAGGTCGCGCGTGTCCTCATCGGTAATGATATTGATGACACCGGCCATCGCATCACTGCCGTAGAGTGCCGAAGCCGCTCCTTTCACAATCTCAATGCGTTTCACGCGAGCCAGGTTGATACGGCTTAAGTCAACGTTGCCCGACGTGTCACCGGCCACCTTGCGCCCGTTTATCAACACCAGGACATACTTCCCGGAAAGACCGTTCATATAGATGTTATTCGACAAGGAAGTACTCTGGAAGGAGATGGAAGGGACGAGCTTCTGAAGTGCATCCTCCACGCTGCCTGCATTGGCCTGTCGGAGTTCCTCCTGCCCAATGACTTCCACCGGGACGGGCGAATCCTTCAACCGATGGTGTGTACCCGTTCCGGTGACAACCACCTGGTTCAGCGTGACGGCTCCTTCATCCATCTTGATAAGCATCCCGTCCGTGTCGCCATCCACAGGACACGACTGCGTGGCATAGTCCATACGGCTGATGCGCATCATGTAGTGCCCGTCGGGAATGTTCCTCAACAGGAACTTTCCCTCATCGTCCGTCGCACATCCGATATTGGTGTTCCTCAAGCGTACGGTCGCTCCCTGCACAGGCTCGCCCGTTTTTGAATCTACCACTCTCCCACTTACTGAAAACTGTGCATACGCACTTGCAGCATACATTCCAGCCAACAAGGCCGCCGCAAAAAATCTTTTTTTCATCAAAATGATATAAAATAATGAGGTTTATAAATCGTGCCCTTTATCCCGAAGGCACATGTTTATCACTATGGTCTGGCAGGTTTCCTGACTTTTCCCGGAGAAATTACCTTCCCATCTCCCTTGGCATGTCGCGCGCCATGCCGGAAACAGTGGTCGTCGTGTAGCAGATTTCTCCTCTGAATGCCCCGACGGGCATGGGATTTACAGTAGCGGGCACTGTTCCGGATTCTCACCGGATTCCCTTTTATGCGACACACAGAAACGGCGTCGCATCACCGAACCGGGGGCAAATGTACGTATTTCCTTTCATATATTCAAAGGAATCCGTCTACCGTCCACAGTCCTTTCATCTAAAAAAGAGGAAAACAAGTCCTGAAGGGCTGCGACCTGGCCTTCCTTTCCGTCCGCGCACGGAGTACTATCCGTCCTCGGCTACCCTCCTTTCCGTAGTCGGACGGAGTCAAGGGAAAGGACGGAAACAGATGCCGGCAGAAATCGAAAAGCGGCCGACACGGCAAGTCGTCACTCGTCCTTCTCTCCAGGCATCGGTTTGAGGCAAGACACGACAAATGTGGCTTTTTGACACCAATACGCCCATTACGTGGCGACTTGGAAAGTTCCAGAAGGGCATTACGAGGTGTATTATATTTTTTTAATGGAAATATGTCTGTCAAACATCCCCGCTCTATTGGGTATTCCGAAAAGAAAACCTACATTTGTGCATCATGAAAAAACACTAACTTATGAATGACAAACACCTTCTTTTAGGAGACGAAGCCGTGGCATTGGGTGCCATCCATGCCGGACTGTCGGGCGTATATGCTTACCCCGGAACTCCTTCTACAGAAATCACAGAGTTTATCCAAATGCATCCGCTGGCTGCGGAACGAAACATCCACAGACATTGGTGTACGAACGAAAAGACAGCGATGGAAGCTGCCCTCGGCATGTCGTACATGGGCAAGCGGGCCATCGTCTGCATGAAACACGTGGGAATGAACGTGGCAGCCGATGCCTTCGTCAACTCGGCCATGACGGGCACAAACGGAGGCCTCATCGTCGTAGCGGCAGACGACCCTTCCATGCACTCTTCGCAAAACGAACAGGATTCCCGCTTCTACGGAAAATTTGCCATGATTCCCATCCTCGAGCCGTCATCGCAACAAGAGGCCTACGACATGATGAAGTATGCCTTTGATTTCTCCGAAGAACACAAAGTGCCCATCCTCATGCGCCTCGTCACCCGCATGGCTCATTCCCGCGCCGTGGTCACTACCGGTGAAGTGCGTGAGCCCAATCCGATGAGCTATCCCTCCAATCCTGGTGACTGGGTGCTGATGCCGGCCGTAGCCCGCAAGCGCAACGTGCAGCTGATCGCCCAACATGCCGATTTCCTGGCTGCATCCGAAAACTCCGTATATAATAAGTATACAGACGGGAAAGACCATTCGCTGGGCATCATAGCCTGTGGCATCGCCTACAATTACCTGATGGAACACTTCAAGGATGGATGCCCGTTCCCCGTGCTGAAAGTGTCACAATATCCGCTTCCCGTATCGCTCGTACGCCGCATGGCAGCCGAGTGCGACTCGCTGCTGGTGCTCGAAGACGGACAACCGGTGGTGGAAGAAATGGTACGCGGCGTGCTCGACTGCGGCAAGACCATCAAAGGACGTCTCACCGGCGAAGTGCCCCGCACCGGCGAACTGACTCCGGACAACATCATCTCGGCACTCGGGCTGAAAGACGAAGAAGTGTTCCCGCCGAGCGAACTTGTCGTGCCTCGTCCGCCCGCATTGTGCCAAGGCTGTGGACACCGCGACATGTATGCCGCACTCAACGAAGTGCTTCGCGAGTATGAGAACAGCCGTGTGTTCAGTGACATAGGTTGCTATACACTGGGATTCCTTCCCCCCTATCATGCCATCCACTCCGTGGTCGATATGGGCGCTTCCATCACGATGGCCAAAGGCGCAGCCGACGCCGGACAATTCCCCTCTGTGGCTGTCATCGGTGACTCCACGTTTACACACTCCGGCATGACAGGCCTGCTTGATGCCGTCAACGAAAACTCCAACATCACAATCGTCATCTCCGACAACTTGACCACAGCCATGACCGGCGGCCAAGACTCTGCCGGAACAGGACGTTTCGAACAAATCTGCCAAGGCATAGGCGTGGCTCCGGAACATATCCGCGTCGTCGTGCCCCTGCCGAAGAACATGGAGGAAATGAAACGCATCATCCGCGAAGAAATCGAATACCGCGGCGTAAGCGTCATCATCCCCCGCCGTGAATGTATACAGACGGCCCGCCGCCATCATAAGTCAAACAAGCAATAACTACACATAAACACCATGCATACAGATATTATACTTTCAGGTGTGGGAGGACAAGGCATCCTCTCCATCGCCACTGTCATCGGCTCGGCAGCCATCAAAGAAGGACTTTACATCAAGCAAGCCGAAGTGCATGGCATGAGCCAACGTGGAGGCGACGTTCAGTCCAACCTGCGCATCAGCTCTGACCCCATTGCTTCCGATCTCATCCCGCTGGGTAAGGCGGACATCATCATCTCCCTGGAACCGATGGAAGCCCTGCGCTACCTGCCCTACCTGAACAAAAACGGATGGCTCATCACCAACACTGTCCCATTCGTCAACATCACAAACTATCCCGACCAGGAAAAACTACTCGCCACGATACGTTCGCTACACTCCGTCGCCATCGACGTGGATGCCATTGCCAAACAAGTGGCATCGCCCCGTGCGGCAAACATTGTACTTTTGGGTGCAGCATCTCCTTTCCTTGGAATCGACGTGGACAAAATCGAAGAAGGCATACGCAACATCTTCGAGCGTAAGGGAGAAGCCATCGTCGAGATGAACCTCAAGGCATTCCGTGCCGGATTGGAATATGCCCGTCAATCTATTAAACAATAAGCGCCATGAGAGTACCTTTTGATAAAGACATGGTGGCGGAAGTGCTGCACGGCATGCGCATCACCAATGTGGGTGATGCCACCATCCGTCAGACTGTAGCCATCGCAGAGGAACTGGAACGTCGCACGGGAGAGAAGTTCATCCACTTGGAAATGGGTTCGCCGGGCCTGCCGGCCAACCGTATCGGCATTGATGCCCAAAAAGCTGCTCTGGACAAGGGCGTGGCTTCTGCCTACCCCAACATCGCAGGCATCACTCCGCTGAAAGAACAGGCATCCCGCTTCATCAAAGCATTCCTTAACGTCGATGTCAATCCGGAAGGCTGCGTGCCGACCGTAGGTTCGATGATGGGCACATTTGCGTCCTTCATCACCTGCACGCACCTGTCACCGAAAAAGGACACCATCCTGTTTATCGACCCGGGATTCTCCGTGCAGCCGCTCCAGGCCAAGGTGCTGGGCTACAAACGAGAGTCGTTCGACGTGTATGATTGCCGCGGCACCCGCCTGCGTGACAAGCTGGAAGGCATCCTGAGCCGAGGCCACATCGCTGCCATCATCTACTCCAACCCGAACAACCCGTCATGGGTATGTCTGACTGAAGAGGAACTGAGCTACATCGGCGCATTGGCAACGAAATACGACACCATCGTCATCGAAGACCTCGCCTATCTCGGCATGGACTTCCGTAAAGACCTCGGACATCCGTTCCAGCCTCCTTATGTGGCGACTGTCGCACGCTATACGGAAAATTATATCCTCATGCTTTCCGCATCGAAGATATTCAGTTATGCCGGCGAACGTATCGCCACCGTGGCCATTTCCAACACGCTCTACAACCGCGTCTATCCGGCCTTAAGCACAGAGTTCGGCATTGACACGCTGGGACGTTTCTTCATCTTCATGGTGGTCTACACGATGTCGTCGGGCGTGACACACTCGGCACAGCATGCACTGGCAGCCATGTACAAAGCTGCCTGCGACGGGGACATCAACTTCGTCGAAGACACCCGCGAATATGCACGCCGGGCAGCCCGTCTGAAAGAGATATTCCTACGCCACGGATTCCACATCGTCTATGACAAGGACTTGGAAGAGCCCGTAAGCGACGGTTTCTTCTTCACCATCGGACGTAAGGGATACACCGGCGACGAACTTCTCGACAGGCTCATACACTACGGCGTGTCGGCCATCTCGCTCCGCACCACGGGCAGCGAACAACAAGGACTCCGCATATGCACCTCGATGGTGAAGCCTGAACATTATGATTTGCTGGACGAACGCCTGCGCATCTTCAATCAAACCGAACCTAAATGACACACACGCACATGACAAAAGCCAACTATATGACTGCCGAAGAAGCAGTGAAACTGATTAAATCGCACGACAAAGTCTACGTCCTGGGTAGCGGCTCCATACCGGAAGTGCTGCTGGACGCACTGGTGGCCCGTGCGCCGGAACTCGAAGAAGTCGAGATGTATTCAGCCTTTGCCATCGGACGCCGTGACTCCGTCTATGCCAAACCGGAATTGCGCCATGCGTTCTTGCCACGCAGCCTGTTCGTGGCCAACTGTCTGCGAAACGCTGTGGCCCAAGGCGACGCGCAAGCCATCCCGGCATTCCTGGGACAAGTGCCCGGACTCTTCCGCGACGGCACCATACCTCTGGATGTCACGCTTCTCAACGTGTCACCTCCCAACGAAGAGGGGTATTGCAGCTTCGGCACATCGGCAGACTTGGCCGTATCGGCCGTGGAATGCTCGAAAGTGAAAATCGCGCAAGTGAACAAGCAAATGCCTTTCAGCTATGGCGACTGCCTCATCCACATCTCGAAGCTGGATGCCTGCGTCGAAGTGGACGAACCGCTGGTCACCATCCCCATCGCACATCCGAACGAGAAAGAACAGAAAATCGGCCGCTACATCGCCGAACTCATCCCTGACGGAGCTACGCTGCAAATCGGCGTGGGAGGCATACCCAACGCTGTGCTCGATGCCCTGCACGACCACAAAGACCTCGGCCTCCACACGGAAGCGCTGACCGACGGAGTCGTCCCCCTGCTGCAAAGCGGAGTAATCAACAACTCCAAGAAAGTCATCATGCCGGGCATGACTGTGGCCAGCCTCGCCATCGGCTCAGAACGGCTCTATAAATACATGGACCATCGGAAGGACATCGTATTCAAGGATGTGGCATGGACCAACGACCCCTTCGTCATCCGGCAAAACCCGAAAGTCATGGCTATCAACTCAGCCATCGAAGTCGACCTGACGGGACAAGTGTGTGCAGACTCCGTGGGCACACGCATCATCTCCGGTGTCGGCGGACAGCATGATTTCGCCTACGGAGGATGGCTCTCGGAGGGTGGCAAGACATTCATCGCCATGACAGCCTCTTCGAGCAAAGGGCAGTCGAAAATCTGTCCTGTGCTCACATCCGGCGCAGGCGTTGTCACGCCGCGAGCCTTGGCACAGTATATCGTCACGGAATACGGCGTAGCCTATCTGAAAGGAAAGGACTTGGCACAACGCGCCCGTGCCCTTATCGCCATCGCCGAACCGTCAGTGCGCGAATCGCTGGAACGGGCTGCCTGCGAACGCTTCGGATACAGCTTCTTACGGCTCAAATAACCGTCCGGACACCGCCTGCGTCCGGGCGCATGCAGGGCGCGATGCCGACGGGACTCTCTCCCGCGGCGTCGCGCCCTTCTTCGTGTCGCCACCGACGACAAGCAGGCATCCGGCATGAAACAGCTGCGTATCCCGTCTAAAATGGACAGGCATTCATTTGAAAATGGAAGTATATGCGGTCTGAAACGGACGTATATGCCGTCAAAAATAGATATACGTCCCGTTGAAAATAGATATACGTCCGTTTCTAACAACATATACATTCGTTTCAGACGCCGCGGACATCCGTCTTCCGGCGGACGGGAGGAAGCGCGGCGACGGACATGTGCGGCTTTTTATTACCTTTGCAACGCAAACGAATCACGAATGAAAACGACAGCTATCGACTTGACTCAAGGCAGCATCACGGGCACAATGCTGCGATTTGCCATCCCCATGATAGCGGGCAACCTGCTGCAACAGGTCTACAACCTCGCCGACACGCTCATCGTCGGCCACTTCCTCGGCGTACAGGCGCTGGCCGCCGTGGGCGCCACCTATACGCTCATCGTCTTCCTCAACTCCGTGCAGCTCGGCCTGTGCATGGGCAGCGGTGCGGCATTCTCCATCCTCTACGGGGCACGTGATTACGAACGTATGCATCAGAGCCGCTTCGTGGCGTTCGTGCTCATCGCCACGGTGACCGTCGTGCTCAATGCCGCTGTCTTCCTGCTGCTTGACCCCATCATGGTGCTCATGCAGGTGCCCGGTGACATCTACGGACTCATGCGTGAATACCTCTGGGCTGTCTGTTGGGGCATTGGCTTCACGTTTCTTTATAATTACTATGCGTCTCTCCTGCGCGCAGTGGGAGATTCGGTGACTCCGCTCATCTTCCTTGCCGTGTCCGTCGTGCTGAACATCGCGCTCGATCTCGTCTTTATCCTAACCTTCCATTGGGGCGTGGCAGGAGCGGCCTGGGCCACGGTCCTGTCACAAGCCGTGTCGGCATTCACCCTTCTTGTCTACACTTACTGGCGCATGCCTGAGCTGCGCCTGCACCGCCGCCACCTGAAATTCAGCCGAAGCATCCTGCACGAAATCACCACATTCTCCTTCCTCACGTGTTTCCAGCAATCTGTGATGAACTTGGGCATCCTCATGGTACAAGGCTTGGTCAATAGTTTTGGAACAATCGTCATGGCAGCTTTCACCGTGGCCGTCAAGATAGACACGCTGGCCTACATGCCGGCACAGGATTTCGGCAATGCCTTTTCCACATTCATCGCCCAAAATTTTGGTGCAAAACGTTATGAACGTATCCGCGGCGGCATACGCAGCGCCGTCATCACGACGCTCATCTTCTGCGCGCTTATATCTGTCGCCGTTTTCATTTTTGCAAGAAATCTCATGCTTTGCTTCGTCGACCCAAGCGAGACAGAACTCATAGCCGTGGGCGTGGACTACCTGCGCATAGAAGGCTCTTTCTACATCGGCATCGGTTGCCTGTTCCTACTCTATGGCTATTACCGGGCCATCTCCCGTCCGGGCATGTCTGTGGTACTCACCGTGATTTCCCTCGGATTGCGTGTTGCCTTAGCCTACATATTGGCTGCCATCCCTTCAATCGGCGTGACGGGCATCTGGGTGGCCATTCCCATCGGATGGTTCATTGCCGACGCCGTAGGCATCATTTACCTGCGCCGCCTGCGGTTGACCTGAAACACAATGCCCGCACTCGTGGGATTACGAATGCGGGCATACTATTCTAATAACAAGAATGATATTTACCAAGGCTTATAAGCCGCACCATCACGGATGGCCGCTTCCCGTTCCTTCTCGGCAGCCTGACGGGCACGCTCAGCCTTCAGCCGTTCATATTCGGCACGCGCGTCGGCCAGCATCTTCTCCTTGTCAGGCGACACGACGGAAGCATAATGGAACAACAATGGAGACTCGACGAAAACCATACCCAATGCTCCCGCATAGACATAAATGGCGTAGCACAGGATTTTCAAAGCCACATAATAAGAAGGCAACTCAGGCACATTGCCATCGATGATGCTTTTAGCCACCAGGTTATCTATCAGCACGGTGACATACATCGGCATGGAGCATATAAGCGTAAAGACTCCGACGATAATACCTGCGACCAGCCCGATGGAGAATGTCGTTCCCCATGTCGGCGTGCCTTTACGGAAAGCATGCAGAAAAGCATCCCACAACGTCTCACGCTCAATCATGTAAAAATAAGGGAACAGGAGAAATATCACGGCGCAATACAACATCACGGGCAACATCACAAGCCCCAGCCACCCGTTGACAGTCACAAGCATGTAGAGAATGGCGTCCACCACAATCCAGAAGAACAAAGAGAACAAAGCATACAGGAAGTAGCGCCAAATGTCACGGCTCATCCACGAAAACCAAGCCTTCATCTTCATGGATGGCACATAACCAAGCTCCACATATTTCCGGAACATGCCAAACACCAATGCCTGCCAGACGCACATCCCTATCAGCAAAACGAGAAAACAAACCAGTCCCTGCATGGCAACCGGCAAAAGCGCATCGGCAAAAGCACCCGGCGTCTGCATCCACGCAGCCATATTAGCAGGAGACACAACAGTCTGTATCGTGTCAAACAACCACACCAGGCTCACTGCCATCACAATAGCATAAGGTATGAGGACAAAAGATCCGGTGCGCAATATGGTACTGAAGTTCTTCTCCAACAGCATATAGCCTCCGAATAGTCGTCCTGTAAAACCGCGACGCTTATAAAAAGCACTCAATTGCTCTATATTTTCCATTGCTTTTAATATTAAATTCGGTCTTATTTTTATGGCAAAAGTAAGTAAATTAGATAACTTTGCAATTCACTGTAGCATATTTTTTAAGTTAAGTTTTACAATCACTTTAAAAGCAGATATTATGATGATAAAATGGGGGTTTATCGGTTGTGGAGACGTGACCGAGAAAAAGAGCGGACCGGCATTCAATAAAGTTGAAGGGTCTAAAGTAGTCGCTGTCATGAGCCGCAATGCTGAAAAAGCAAAATCTTATGCAGAAAGACACCATGTGCCACGTTGGTACACCGACCCACAAGAGTTGGTGGACGACCCAGATGTCAATGCCGTCTACATCGCGACACCGCCTTCTTCCCATGCTACCTTTGCCATCATGGCCATGAAAGCCGGCAAACCGGTATACATAGAGAAACCCATGGCTGCCTGCTATGAGGACTGCCTGCGTATCAACCGCATATCGGAAGAAACCGGCATCCCTTGTTTCGTGGCCTATTATCGCCGTTATCTACCGTATTTCCAGAAAGTAAAGCAACTGGTCAACGATGGAGCTATCGGGAAAATACTCCACGTGCAAATCCGCTTTGCACAACCTCCCAGCGCATCGGATTGTGACCAGACAAACCAGCCTTGGCGACTGGACGCATCCATCGCCGGCGGAGGCTATTTCTACGACTTAGCCCCACATCAGATCGACATCCTGCAAGATATGTTCGGCTGCATACTGGAAGCGAAAGGATTCAGCAGCAATCGCGCCGGACTCTACACCGCAGAAGATTCTGTCAGTGCCTGCTTCAAATTTGAAAACGGACTGCCGGGTTCTGGCTCATGGTGCTTCGTGGCCCATGAATCAGCCAAAGAAGACCGTATCGAGATAATTGGTGACCGCGGTATGATTTGTTTCTCAACCTTCTCCTATGACCCCATCGCCTTGCATACCCAACACGGCCGCGAAGAGTTCAATTTTGAAAATCCTGAAAATATCCAATACCCGCTCATCAAGGCTGTCGTCGAACACCTGCAAAACAAAAATATATGCACTTGTGACGGTGTAAGCGCTACGCCGACCAACTGGGTGATGGATCGAATTTTAGGAAAACTGTAATAACGAATCTGGATGTCTGTTCGCATTGTTTTTGCCATTTGTATGCTGTTGTCGTCCTTCCAAGTCCTCCATGGGCAAAAGAAAGAGGATGGCAGCAGTGAATTTTATGTATCTGCTACTGACAAAGACACACAAACACCTGACACGCTCGCCCTCGACACAATCGCTAAGGGAAAACCGAAAAACTGGCTTCGCAAACTGGTGAAACTGATTGATTTCAATAATCCTGACCGCCGTTACATCACACCCAACCTCTACAACTTTACCTTCATGGTCAACACGACCAGTTCTTACGAACATTACCGTATAGCCAGCTCGAACGACAAAGAGCAAAGCCTTTCTTTCATCCCCACTCCGGGATGGAAAGTCGGCGCTTACTTCGGTTGGCAATGGATTTTTCTCGGTTGGTCAATAGACGTACATGACATCTTTGGAGGGAAAAAACATCGCAGCAAACGCAATGAATTCAATCTGAGTCTCTATAGTGCCAAGCTGGGAGCAGACATCTACTATCTGAAAAGCAGCGACAACTATAAAGTGAGTAATCTAAATGGATTCAGCCAAATCGACTCACACAAGAATTTCCAGTTTGACGGTCTGAAATCGGAAATGAAAGGCATTAACCTCTACTACATTTTCAACAACCGACGTTTTTCCTATCCGGCAGCTTACAGTCAGTCGACCAATCAGCGCAAAAGTGCCGGTTCCTTCCTGGCCGGTTTCTCCTATTCCACCCACAAATTGACTTTCGATTACAATCAGCTACCGGAATGCATCAATTCACAACTGGAAAGCAACATGAGGTTTAGCAAAATGCGCTATGTGGACTACAGCCTCAACTTCGGCTATGGCTATAACTGGGTTTTTGCCAAAAACTGCCTGGCCAATCTGTCTGTGACACCGGCTATCGGCTACAAACACTCTGATATATATTTCGACAACACGGCTTACAATGAACACCACCGCAGTATCAATTTCGACATCATCACACGAGCTGCCATCGTGTACAACAATACGAAATATTACGTCGGTGCATCACTGCTGGCCCATACGTTCGACTATCATAAAAATCGTTTTTGGATAAACAACACGTATGGTGTGTTGCAACTCTATGTAGGATTCAACTTTTGTAAAAAGAAGTAAGCATGAAGCATTATAACAACCAAAACATACGCCGCCAAGACCGTTTGCTTGAAGAGCCACGTGCCGAAGAATTATTGAAATCAGGCGAATACGGCATATTATCCATGGTCACACCGGAAGGCGAGGGATATGGCATCCCGCTCAACTACGTGTGGGATGAAGACCTGAACTCCATCTATATCCACTGCGCTCCGGAAGGCAAAAAGCTAAAATGCATAGCACAGAACCCGAACGTATCATTTACCGTCGTCGGACGGACAAAAGTCGTTCCTGACAAGTTCACGACCAATTATGAAAGCGTAGTCCTGGCATGTACGGCTCGCACTCATCTTCCGGAAGACGAACGCATGGCAGCACTCGGGCTGATTCTCGACAAATATGCTCCTGAAGACAAGTCCATCGGATTGAAATATGCGCAAAAATCATTCCATCGTACAGAGATACTCCGGCTGGACATAGTCTCTGCAAGTGGAAAATGCAAGAGAGTACATGCTTAAAAGAATATAACGCACCGATAAGATTGACATTCCCAGCAAACACACATTGTGGGTAATGGGCTTACTCATTTGTCATCATAAGTTTGCGGATGAGCGGAACAAGCACATCCTTTATCGCATGCTCATCCAGCCGATGCCCTCCGCTGAAATGTACCACTTGATTGTAATGCTGCAAGAATAGAGGTTCACAATTCACCTGCTGGTCGTTGTCGGCAAACAAGCCCCACACCATTTTTCTGTCCTCGTCGGTGATGCCGTCAAACTGGTGCGCCTCCATTTCTGCATGATGGTGGATGATTTCAGGCGTAATCTCAAAATGAGTCGTCCCGTCTTTCCGCAGGTTGAAATACTCATGCGTACCAACGGTGAGCACCGTGCTCTTCCGTGACATCTCAAAGGCGGGATTCACACATATTCGCCTGTAACCGTGCATCTGCTGGGCATACATACCGCCCATGCTGGTACCGACAACCACATCAGGCACAACATTCATGCATAAGCCGCGCAGGAAGGGCAAAGCCTCAGCCGGATCAACGGGAATGTCGGGTGCAACGACATCGACATCCGACAAAAGCTCACGCAAGGTCTTCACCGTACCACTGGCGGCCGAGGAGCCGAAGCCATGCAGGTAGACAAGCCTTTTCCGACAGACCGATTTTTCAACAAGTTCCTGTGTCTTGTCTCGCCGATCGTAGCGGTCGCGCATCTCAGTGAGAATGCTGCAAAATTCCGACGGCGTGAGTATCGTCTTGAAAGGATTCTCCTCGCCGCTCGTATGGATGAGGGTGATTCCTCTTGTCTGCATCAATGCCGTGCGGAAACGTTCGCTTTGCTCAAACATTGCTTGATAGGCACGGCGTATCAGTTGCCGGTAGTCATCGCTCTGCCGGTCTATCGCCTGTCCCTTCCACCACACTATCTGGTCTGTCTGCCAGGAGGTGACACTCATCTTGCGGGCATTGCCACCCCTCATGCTGCATATCTGCCGTTGCTTGTCAGGCTCTTTCCTCTTCAATGATTGCAGGAAACCTTCCATGCTGCCGCACACCATTCCGTCGAAGCGGAACCCGTTGCTGCACAGGTTGCTCAACACATTGGATGGATACAACCCGTTGGAACGTATGTCCAGCGTGTTTGTCTCCGGATTGTACATATCCTTCAGCTCATGCCCATTTCGCGATGTCGCCATATAATCTTCTTCCATAACCAACTTATTATATCCCTACAGGTTTCATTTCACAATAACGTTCATACCACTGCTGCTTCTCCGGCGTGTCAATAGGATCGTATTCGCTGATGATACAACTTGTGTAAAGGTCGTCGGCAATGGCAAGGATGATGTTCGAAAGCTCGAGCGTCTGCTCCAGCTCCTTTCCTTGTGGACAAAACAACCGTTGACGTTTGATGGCCTCATAGCCATAGATAGCCCCCATGATATTGCCGCAGATTGAACCAGTCGAATCGCTGTCGCCGTCATGGTTCACAGCGGCTATGATTGCGTCCTCTGCGCTGGTTATATGACGCAAGGCGCAATAGAGGGCGATTGCCCATGCTTCCTCACCCGTCCAGCCTTCCCCCAACTGACGAATGTTCTCCGCGTCGCTTCTGTTGTTCCTTGCAAGATCCACCGCTTTGCGGGTAAGGCCGGCAAGGTAGCGCTTGTCTTCAGCAAACTCATCCTTATAAATAGTGTCGAGAGCTTCGATTGTCTCCAATACAAGTTGTTCAAACTCTTCATGCACAGATTCCACAGACATGGGCACCAACTTATACAATAGGTGGGTCAACATTGCCGCAGGGAGAAAACCCAAAGGATGCTTGTGCGTCACACGTGCGGTTTCCGCACCGGCTTTGTCCATCTCCGCAATCTGATAAAAACATTCCCCACGGGCCAAATATCCAGCCATGAGCAGTGCCATTGGAGCCACGCGCATGATGCCACCACAACCCTTGCTGTTGTTCTCCACTTTCTGATCGTTGAGCAGACTTTCACAAGCAGCCAGACATGTGTTGCCCGGTGCACGGCGGTGTGCCAGTGCAGGCAGGTCACGCAGCCACGTATAGTGGAAATCATGGGTCAGCATCTCCTTTTTCTTATTTGTCTGCGTATAGTACCAGTCAAGATAAGCTCCGTCCAAATATTTTTCAGGTTGCCCGCCGATTCCGCGCATATAACCACGCGTCACACCCATCAGCATCCCGTTGGCAGTGAAGAGTGTCATCTGCGTGTCGTCGCTCACAAGGGCCTTGCCTTCCGGAGTGAGGTCAAACTTTGTTATTCCATTGTTGCCGTATCGGGCAAGAATGTTTTTCCGGCTCATGAATTCCACCGTATAACCCAGCGCATCGCCTGCGGCACCCGCCAACAGGCATCCTCTGATGCAGTCCTTCACCCTTGCCGCCTTGGCTGCATTGCTGTCGCCCGTACTTCGTGCAAAGGCTCTGACAAACTCTTCTTGTTCCGCAGTTTCAGGTGTTTTGCGATAAGCGGATTTGGGCATGTCACTGAAGAAGTTACGCAAAACAGTCAATGCGTCACAGTCATTGCTGCCTCGCTGTTGCAGTTCTCTCGCCTTGACACATCCCACGATTGTTCCCGTACGCCCTACGCCTCCCCAGCAATGGATATAGGTATAGCCGTCCATCTTTTCAAAGTCTGCAATCTTATCCAAAAGCCGGTTGACCGACTCAATAGACCGTGGCACGCCGCAATCGGGAATGGGGAAACGCAGGTAAGTCGTTCCTTTCGGCAGCAAGTGGCTGTATGGTTTCAGTTCTCCCTCTTCGGTGAGATCCACAAAATGCTTCACTCCGAAATGAACCATGCGCTTGATTTTACGCTTGGCCTCCTCCTCGTCCTTATCGCCCGGATATTCCCCGGCAAACAGGTTTCCATGCAGGTAATATGATTGATGGAGCGGACGTGAGATGAAATCCTCAAAACGGTCGTTGATGTCGAGCAGGTCAGCTGGAAGAAGGGCACGGCATTGGTCGATGAGTTCCGTACTGAACCCTCCTCCAACGGTGCTGAAACATGTTGCACTGGCTATGGAGGCGGTCATGGCACCGATGGTGTCGGAATCACCGCCCATGGAGATGGCAAGGCGCAACGCCTTCTCTGGAGGATATATGCTACGTTCGAGATAAGCTTTTATGGCAATGGGCACACTTCCTTGGCAAGTCACGTCAAACCTGTAGCCGTCGCGTATATCTTCCAGTTTAAAGTCAAGATTATATCCGATTCTCTCCTTGATAAAAAGCTTTATCTTGAAATCATCAGCCCACTCGGTCTTCTTTATAAATATACATCCCGCAATGGCCTGTGCTCCCCTGATGCCTTCAGGATGGTCATGGGAAACCGAAGCCGTGATGCGGGCCAGTTCCAATGCCTCGTCAAGGGATGTGGCATACAGGCCTACCGGACTTACCCTCATGGCCGAACCGTTGCCGAAACTGCCGTATGGCTGCGGATGGTTGCTCGCCAGCCATTTGCGGAACATGCCTCCATAGCCTGCATGGGGATATTTGCGCCCCAAGCGTTGCATACACTCCACCAACGTCTCCGCCTTGTGCTCCGGGTCTATCATCAGCCATTCCGCCACAGCAAGGGTCATCACCGTGTCGTCCGTAAACCGGCTTCCTGTGGGGACAAGCTCGAAATCCTCTGTCTTAATGTTGCGCCATTCGCGGGTGCTACCTACAATGTCGCCAATGATTGCTCCTAACATGTTACCTTTTATTTATTGTCTGTTCAAAACTCCAGTCTGAATCCCTTTTGTTTCAACTCCTCATATTTCGCCTTGTTGAAACGGAAGAGAAAGGCTTCTTTCTTTTGCGAAGGATTGACCGTCCCGTCCAGCTGCTCCAACATCTCCAACCGTTTCATCTTGTTGTAGAAGTTTCGACGGTCGAAGCGAATGCCAAGTATCGCCTCATAGAGGTTTTGCAGCTCCTTGATGGTGAACTGTTCGGGCAGCAACTCGAAGCCCACAGGTTCGAAATGTATCTGCTGGCGCAATGTCTGCTCAGCCTTGCGAAGTATCTGGTCGTGATCGAAAGCCAGTTGCGGCACTTCGTCCAACGCAAACCATCGGGCATCATCAGCATCATCACCGCCTTTCACTTCCTGCATTCGCACCAAGGCGTAATAGGCAATGGTTATAACGCGCTCGCGAGGGTCGCGCTCAGGAGCGGTAAAAGTATGAAACTGGCGGATGTACGCACCTTCCAATCCTGTTTCTTCTTGCAACTCACGCAATGCACCATCTTCGGCACACTCGTCCATCTTCAGAAATCCGCCGGGCAACGCCCACCGTCCTTTGTAAGGTTCTACTCCTCGCTGCACCAATAGTACCCTCAGTTTAGCACCATCAAAACCGAAGATAACACAGTCGGTCGTCACACTCGGGTGTGGATATTTGTAGCAATACTTCTTTCCTTCTTCTGACTTGTTCAACTCATCCATATATCTTCTTGCGTTAAATCTACGCCACAAAGATAACTACCTTGTATTGAAGTACCAAACTTTCTGCGTAAAAATCACACAAGAGATTAAGAAGCAATGACGCTGCGTTTATCAACTCATTTTTTCTTTTTAGGAAAAGGCAAGGCTTCCCATAAAGCCGTAACGATTCGCACTGCGTCCTCGCCATGCTCTATGTCGAGGATGTAATGTTCTTTTGCCCCTTCGTAAGGAAAACCCCGTTCTGCACGCTCCATCCTATCCTTCAGCACAGGATGCATC
Organism: Phocaeicola coprophilus; assembly: GCA_016900015.1. Taxonomy (GTDB): domain Bacteria; phylum Bacteroidota; class Bacteroidia; order Bacteroidales; family Bacteroidaceae; genus Phocaeicola_A. The sequence goes on from JACJJM010000004.1 coordinate 163,434, forward strand.
TTCACGTAGCAGATGTTGTCACACGCTGTAATGACTGGCTTTTCATCTAAATAAATCACATAGTCGCCAAACATCTTCCGCGAACGAACCTCACCCGCCTGACGAAGCTGTGAGCAGACAAAGTCTATAAAATCTGTCGTACAAGCCATGATTCATCTTCGTTTCATCGTTTGACATTGACGCTTGGTCATCTCTTCTGCAAAAGCCTGTTCCCCTTGATCCTTGATGAAACGGATACAAGCCGGACGGTCTGAATTGAACACAAAAGCAAACACGCGGCTGACCCAATTAGAATACAACTTGCAGTCAGTCACCACTTGTGAGCACTCGGCGCACGTCTTGAACCCTTTCTCCAAACAACAAGAGCGGACACGACACCAAGTTGCTTTCTCATTTTGCCTGCATCCCGGGCATTTGTCATTCAGATATTTACGACAGGCTCCGCAATAGAGTCCACAAGCCGCGACATAACGTGAATCTGCGATTATCGGTTTCATGACAGCTTATAATTTTGAATGGGCAAATTCACCGTTAATCCAGAATGTTGCTTCCGAACCAACAAAACGCAACAAGACGTAATCGGGATCAGTCGGTCCGCCTGGAAAATGATGGATAAACCAGTCCTGCCACAACTTCCGACGTTGCTCATCGTCCGCTATGACTTCCACCACACCGCGCAATGCCACCCCGTCACCGTAGTGTTCGTAGCAAAGCCCGGCCTTATCATTCTGCTTGAAGTCATTCACTTTCATGGATGCGGCACTCGTCGCCATCCAGACTTCGCTGAAACCAACGGCTGCTATCTTGGACATCTGTACTGGACGAGGATAACCTTTGTCATCCACCGAAGCGACCGTCACATTCTCACACTGGGCAAGCAGGTCTGCAGCTTTCTCCTCCAGTGTCCGCTTGTCAGTCTCTTTCCAGCGTTTCAGATGCGGGAAGTGATGAAGCATCTGTTCCTTGGCTTGCACCGGTGTCAGATTCCACCCCGTCTGAGCATTCATCTGATCGAGGTATTGCAGACAGAATTCCACCATCTGGTTCATCGTGAAGTTCTGAGTAAACTTTCCATCCCGATAACAGTAGACACAATAATCTTCACTACTGCTACCATCGGCATTGCGTCCCCGGTTTTCATCCGTCAGAGGCATCCCGCAACTTTGACAAAATCGTTGTTCCATATCAAACGTTTGTTAATCATGCCTATAAGTTCCTATATAAGCAATTATAAAAAAGAAGAGCGTGGAACTGTACACCTCACATCTTAGTGTATAGGCCCTGAGAAAACCCTTGAGAACAGATGTGATGATAGCAGCCCACGCTTATGCGTGAGAACCACTATGCCAACTCTTGTTCTCATTTTTAGAAACTGCTTTGAATTTATCGTGTGATGATTGGGGATGAGTTTTTGAGTCATTTTTGGTTCTGTGATGAGGAAGATAGCGGGCTATCTGACGAAGAACAGGAACAAAAAGGACCAAAAAAATCGCCCAAAGCACATACGAAAACGAATACATCAAACAGGGAAAAACTTTTTGTAGAAATTCAAAACAGTTTCTTAAAGTTTCTCAGGCTTTATACACACAAGATGAAGACATAACGCTTCCTTATTTTCAAATGTCATGGAAAGAGTCACCTCAATCCCGATACAAAACTAACGAATTCTAATGAACTATCCGCCATCTCCCGACGACTTTCTTCGTTTCCCACACATGAACATAAGACATAACAGATCTTACCCCTTAAGACTAGCCGGGCACGGACTCCTTTCCGTGGTCGGCTAGTCTCCTTTCCGCTCCTCCCTACCCTTAAGCCCTCTCACGCGCCGACCAAAACAAGTACATTCCGGAAGCTTCCGAGAACAACAAAGGCCTATTTTAAACCACCGAAAAAAAATCACTAACTTTGCACACGAATCAGAATGGACTACAGAAAACCGGCTGCATGCCCATCAGGACCCTAAACTAAAAAGGACTTTCTCTATGTACATTACACCTGTTCATGCAATGGGGATAGCTATCATATTCTTGACGCTGTCTCCTGTGAAAGCTTATACGCAAAAGGATTCTCTCTATCTTAGTGTCGACCAACTTTTTGAGAAGGGAATAAAGCAAAATCTGCAACTGGCCGCAAACAAACTGCAAGAGCGAATGGCTGAAGAACGCGCCCGGACAGCACGTATGAACCGACTTCCGGACATCGAAATCGGACTGAACGGAGGATTTGTGGGACAACCTATCATCTTCGAACGGGGACTTTCCGATCCGACATATCCCGACGCACCGGACTGGTCGCAAAACTATGCAATAAACCTCACCCAACCGCTCTATCATGGAGGACGGATAAAGTACGCTGTCCGGCAAGCTGATTTGGAAAAAGAAATAACAGCCCTGCAAACGGCTACGAACCGCGCGGACATCAAGTTGTCACTCTTGCAACACTATCTCAACTTGTTCAGCCTGCACAAGCGGCATCAAGTGTTGACGCGGAACATCAACGAGTCGGAACGCCGCCTGAAAGACATCCGACAGATGAAAAAAGAAGGACTCATCACCAACAATGACGTGCTTCGCAGCGAGATGCAGCTGACCAACAACCGGCTGGCCTTGCTTGAGACCGAAAACGACCTTCGGCTGGCTTCCCAACAACTGGACATCCTGCTCGGGCTGGACGAAACTCTGCTCATCTGCCCGGACACGACTCTGCTCAGCAAAACTTATCAACTGGACAACTATGCCGACTACATCGACCGGGCATATACCGGCGACCCAGGTATGCGCTTGAGGAGACGACAGACCGATCTGGCACGCAACAACATCCGTGTCATCCATGCGGCGCAAATGCCCCAACTGTCGCTCTATGCAGCCAACACACTGGCACGCCCTGTGTCTCGCACGCTGGCTGACATGTATAACAATGCTTGGAACGTGGGACTATCCTTTTCCTACCCCCTGTCAGCACTCTACCGCAACAAACACAGGCTGAATGAAGCGCGACGCCAGGTGGATTTCCAACTCAACGCTGAAGAACAACAAAAACAACACATCCGCATGACGGTCCGGAATGCCTACTTGAAACACCGCGAAGCACTGGCACGAGTGGATGCCCTCAAACTGTCAGCCAAACAGGCTGAAGAAAACTACCGCATCATGCGTAACCGCTACCTGAACCAACTCGCCATCCTCACAGACCTGCTGGATGCAGACAACCTCCGCCTGGATGCAGAACTCCAACTCACCACGGCACGCACACAAGTCGTCTACACCTACTATGAACTGCTGCGCGCCATCGGGGAATTACAATAACATACTAAATACAAAAAGAATATGAGCTCCATCGAATTGAAATACAAACGCCTAAAACGACGCAAACGGCGCAACATCATCCTGAACACGGTCTGCCTGCTCATCGCCAGCTCCGGACTGCTCTGGACAATCAACTACTTCTGGCGTTACATCAGCTACGAAATCACAAACGACGCATCCGTCGACCAATACATATCGCCGGTAAATGTCCGCGTGGCCGGCTATGTCCAGGACATACGTTTCCGTGAACATCAATTCGTCCACAAAGGCGATACGCTCGTCGTGCTCGACAACCGAGAATACCTGATACGGCAAAAAGAGGCTGAAGCGGCATTGATGGACGCGCAAGGCTCGAAGGGCGTGTTGCACTCGAACATAGAGACCTCCGAAACACACATCGCAGAACAGTCTGCCAGCCTGGAAGAAGCGAAAGCACGACTCTGGAAAGCTGAACAGGACTTCCACCGCTACGAACGGCTGCTGCGGGAGGAATCTGTGCCGGAACAACAGTATGACCAGGCCAAAGCGGATTTCGACGCGGCCCGAGCACGCTATAACGCCCTGCTCCGACAGAAAGACGCAGCCCGCTCGCAATATACGGAAACCAGCCGACGAAAGGTCAATATCGACGCGGCCATCCTGCGGGCCGAAGCGGCACTTGACCTGGCCAACCTGAACCTCTCCTACACTGTGGTGACAGCCCCCTATGACGGGTACATGGGCCGACGCACGCTGGAACCGGGCCAATACGTCTCGGCCGGACAGACTCTTTCCTACCTCGTCCGACAGATGGACAAGTGGGTCACGGCAAACTACCGCGAGACGCAAATCGCCAACATCTACATCGGACAACAGGTGCGTATCAAGGTGGACGGCATCCCAGGCAAGACATTCCGCGGACATGTCACGGCCATCTCCGAAGCCACAGGCTCGAAATACTCCCTCGTCCCGACAGACAACTCGGCAGGCAACTTCGTCAAAGTGCAACAACGCATACCCGTGCGCATCGACTTCGACGACGTCACACCCGAAGACATGGCGCAGCTCCGCGCCGGCATGATGGTCACCACAGAAGCACTTAAACGATGATGACCGCACAGCAACTGGACATACCTGTCCGCCGATGGGTCCCCGACTGGCTGGCCGTCGGCCTCGTCTTCATCATCATCCTGCCCGTCACGATGCTCAACGGCACGTACACGGGAAGCATGGTGGAAGTATCAAACACGCTCGGAGCCTACACCGAGGACATCACCATCGGCTACTACGCCGCCTCGGCCGGCATGGCCATCGCCTACCCCATCGTTCCGAAGGTGCTCAACGCCTTCTCCAGCAAATCACTGTTGCTCGTCGACCTGACGCTCCAGTTCCTGCTGAGCTGGGTCTGCGCGCGTGCTGCCAACACGGAGGTGCTCGTCACCTTCAGCTTCGTCATCGGCTTCCTGAAAGGTTTCCTCATGCTGTGGCTCATCCGGCGCATCAAGTCCATATTCAGCCCGCACGACGTGCGCAGCGAATTCTATGCCTACTTCTATCCGCTCGTGTTCAGCGGCGGACAGCTCTCGATGGTCGTCACAGCCCTGCTGGCCTATCACTACGACTGGAAATACATGTACTACTTCATGATGATGCTCCTCATCGTGGCCATCCTGCTGGTCATCATCCTCCTACGCCACGACCGCCCTTCGACAGGTGTCCCCCTGCGGGAACTCCACGTACGCGAAATGGTCATCATCTCCGCCGGGCTGCTGATGCTCATCTATGTCATCACCTACGGGAGAATCTCCGACTGGATGGCCTCGACAAAGATATGCGTCTACATCGTCATCGCCCCGCTGCTCATCGCCCTCTTCCTATGGGAACAGTTCCACTCGCCGCAGCCATTCGTCAGCCTGAAGCCACTGTTCCAGTGGAAAGCCATACTGGGCTATTTCTACATGATGCTGGTCATGTTTTTCACCACCTCGACCACGCTCCTGAGCAACTACATGACGACCATCCTCCGGGTGGACAACGTGCACAACTATACTTTATACATATACCTTCTCCCGGGCTACGTGCTGGGAGCCTTCGTCTGCTTCTGGTAGTTCCGCTGGCAGCGGTGGCGTTTCCGCTTCCTCATCGCCGGAGGAATGGCCTGCTTCGCCGTCTTCTTCGGCATGCTCTATTTCACCATCTCGCCCGACAGCACCTACGAGATGCTCTTCCTCCCGCTGTTCTTCCGCGGGCTGGGGATGATGGTGCTGCTCATCGCATTCGGCCTGTTCGTCGTCGAGGACCTCAAGCCGAAGTTGCTCATCTCAAACGCCTTCTTCCTCATCGCCTTCCGTTCCGTGCTCGCCCCCGTCGTCGCCTCGGCCTTCTACAGCAACATGCTCTACCGACTGCAACAGCACTACATCGTACAACTCTCGGAAAGCATGACCGCGGTCGACCCCCTGGCGGCCGCACGCTATTCCTCGGCCCTGGGCAGCAACCTCGCCGGCGGGCACGGCATCGACGAAGCCATGAGCCTGGCCACGAACAGCCTCTACACCGTCGTCCAGCAGCAAAGCATGCTCCTCGCCCTGAAGCACATGCTGGGCTGGCTGCTGGTCGTGACGCTCGTCCTCGCCGTCATCTCGCGCTTCGTCCCCTTCCATAAGACCATCCGCGTGCCCGTCGTCCGCATGGGAGAAGACATGGTCTGACCCTCCTCCTGCCTGCATCCGGAAATGGACGTATATGTTGTCAAAAATAGATATACGTCCGTTTTTGACGGCATAGACATCCGTTAGAGGATACGTACGGACGCAGTTCCGGCCGGATGCGGGAGCACCCCGTAATCGGCCGGAATCTGAAGGGAAATCAACGCTGAAGAAGATACTGGCGGAAGTCGTCATAGTCGCGGCTCATCGGAAGGCTTTGCTTCGTTCCCCGCATGAACTCGGCCAACCGCTGGGGGACGGGGGCATCCACGCCCGTGACACGGCGCATCGTCTCACCGAACTTGGCCGGATGGGCTGTCTCGAGGAAAATACCGACCTCGCCCGGACGGAGATGGCGCAACAGGGCACCATAGGCACACGCCCCATGAGGGTCAACAAAATAGCCTGTCGTCCGGAATGTGTGGTTGATGAGATCAGCTATCATCTCATTCGTGAACCAATCGCCCTGAATGTCATGCGTCATCGCGTGGTGATTGCCTCCATAAAGGTCGAGCATGCGGGCGAAATTGCTCGGGTCGCCGACATCCATCGCATTGGCCAGTGTCGCGATGGAAGGATGAGGCACATAGACACCCGTGCGCAGGTAGTCGAAGACGGGATGATTCTCATTGTTCGCCGCCAGGAAACGGGCGACAGGCAGACCCATGCGGTGCGCAATGAGACCCGCTGTGAGGTTGCCGAAGTTTCCGCTGGGCACTGACATGACTACGGGGGCTGTGATGCCCTGCGCACGAAGCTGCGCGACGGCGTGGAAATAGTAGAACGACTGGGGAAGCAGGCGTGCGATGTTGATGGAATTGGCCGAAGTCAGACACAGATGTCCATTGACCGCAGGGTCGACAAAGGCCGACTTGACCAGCCGCTGGCAGTCATCGAATGCCCCATCGACCTCCAACGCTGTGATGTTCCGCCCGAGCGTGGTGAACTGCATCTCCTGTGTCGGACTGACTTTCCCTTTCGGATAGAGCACGACCACCTCTATGCCGGGCACGCCCAGAAAACCGTTGGCCACGGCGCTACCCGTGTCACCCGATGTCGCGACGAGCACGTGTACATTGCCCTTTCCCTCTTTCTTGATGAAATAGCTCAGAAGGCGGGCCATGAAGCGTGCACCGACATCCTTGAACGCGAGTGTCGGCCCATGAAAGAGTTCGAGCGCAAAGATGCGTTCGTCCACCTGCACGAGAGGGATGGGAAATGACAGTGTATCCTCCACCATGTCCCGCAGAATGTCGGCCGGCACATCGTCGCCAAAGAAACGTATCGCTGCAGCATAAGCCACATCGGCCAGTGTCAAGCCGTCGAGCGACTCATAGAACACGTCAGGCAAAGGCCTGATCTCTTGAGGCATGTAAAGCCCCCCGTCGGGAGCCAGCCCCTGCATGACGGCTTCCCGGAGCGACACTTCGGGAGCACGTCGGTTGGTGCTATAATAGTTCATACATTTCAATTTAAAAAGATTCGGATAAATTCATCTCCGTGCAGGAGTCCGTATGCACCTTCACGGCAAGCCGCTTCGTCATAGGTCTGCACGCTGTCCGGCTCGACGCCGGGATAGTAGATAAGGAACGGGACAGGCTCGGCCGTGTGCGTGCGCAAGGCACAAGGTGTCGGATGGTCGGGCAGGACCGCAATGGCGACCGGCTCATCCCAGCCCGAGACAGCCTCCCAGATGGGACCCACGATGCGTGCGTCGAGATTCTCAATCGTTCGGAGTTTCAGATTGACATCCCCCTCATGTCCGGCCTCGTCACTCGCCTCGACATGAAGGTAGACAAAGTCGTCCGTGCGCAGAGCCTCGACGGCAGCCGCCGCCTTCCCTTCGTAGTCCGTGTCATACAGCCCCGTAGCACCGGGCACATCGACCAGACGCAGTCCTGCATAGCGTCCGATACCACGGATGAGGTCGACAGCCGTGATGACCACACCGCTCCCCACCTGCGGAAAACGCGCGGCCAAGGGTTCCATCTTCGGCCGGTAGCCGGGCGACCACGCCCAGATGCTGTTTGCCGGGTCGTGACCTGCGGTCTGACGCCGGAGGTTGAGCGGATGGTCGGCAAGCAGACGTTGCGATTCGAGCGTCAGATGGTTGACAAGTTCGGCTGTCGATTGTGCTTCAGGCACCTCGGCCTGAACCAGCAACGGACGGAAAGGTTTCAGAGGCACGTCGTGAGGCGGCGTGCAACAGATGCGCTTGTCTCCTCCGCGAATCACCAGCAAGTGCCGGTACTGCACACCGGGATAGAAATGCACGCGTTCGTTACCCAAATGAGCCTGCAAATAGTCGATGAGGACACGTGCCTCGTCCGAGGTGATATGCCCGGCGGAATGGTTTTTCAGCAAATCTCCTTCGATGCAGACAAGATTGCACCGCATGGCCAGGTCACCCGGCTGGAGGTCGACCCCCATGCTGGCAGCCTCGAGCACACCCCGCCCCTCGTAGACTTGACTGAGGTCATAGCCCAAGACGGACATGTTGGCCACCTCGCTCCCCGGGTGGAATCCCTCAGGCACCGTCCGGAGCATCCCGCAACGCCCGCGGCGTGCCAGCTCGTCCATGTAAGGCGTATGGGCATGTTGCAACAGGGTGTGTCCGCCCAGCGCATCGACCGGCCAGTCGGCCATGCCGTCGCCCAAGATGATGATGTGTTTCATTGGCTGTTACGTTTAGTTGTATCATTATATATTAGCTATGCTCATGATGTCGGCAAAGACTCCGGCAGCCGTGACGCTGGCTCCCGCTCCATATCCCTGTATCATCATCGGATATTCCCGATAGCGTTCTGTCGTGAGCAGGATGATGTTGTTGCTGCCTTCCAGTCCATAAAACGGATGGCACATGTCGACCTCACATAGGGTGACGGAGGCGTGCCCCTCATCCAGGCGGGCGACGAAACGCCAATGCTTGTGTTGCTGTTCAAGCTCACGGCGACGCACTTCCACATCTGCATCAAGCGTGGGGAGATTCGTCCAAAACTCATCCAATGTCCCTTTAAAGAAGCTGTCAGGGATAAACAAATGCTTCTCCACGTCAGCCTGCTCCAGTTCATAGCCGGCTTCGCGGGCCAGGATGACCAGCTTGCGCACCACGTCCGTGCCGCTCAGGTCGATACGCGGGTCAGGCTCGGAATATCCTTCCTCCTTGGCCATGCGGACAGCCTCGCTGAAAGGCACATCGGCACTGAGCTTGTTGAATATGTAGTTCAATGTGCCGCTCAGCACAGCCTCGATTTTCAATATCTTGTCGCCGCTGCTTATCAGGTCATTGATTGTATTGATTATCGGCAGTCCTGCTCCGACGTTGGTCTCGAAAAGGAATTTCACGCCGCGGCGCCGGGCCGTGTCCTTCAGTTCCTTGTAAGCGGCAAAAGAACCGGAAGTAGCCACCTTGTTGGCTGCCACCACCGAGATGTTGTGCTCCAGGAAGTCCTTGTAGAGCGCAGCCACGTCGGCACTGGCCGTACAGTCCACAAAGACGGAATTGAAGATGTTCATACCGATGACTTCGTCGCGCAGACGCTGGTTCGAACTCGGTTCGGCCGCTTCCAGTTGCTCGCGGTAGGTCGCCAGGTCTATGCCCCTGCGGGAAAAGATGGCATGATGCCCATTGGCGATGCCGACGACATTGAGCTTCAATCCGCGTTGCTGCATCAGCTTCTCCTGCTGGCTGCGCAACTGCTCGATCAGGCTGCTTCCGACAGTGCCCACACCGCAAATGAACAGGTTGAGCATCTGGTATTCCGAAAGGAAGAAAGAGTCATGGATGACATTCAACGTCTTACGCAGCGAATTGCGCTCCACGACGAATGAAATATTTGTCTCCGACGCACCCTGCGCACAAGCTATGACATTGATGCCATTGCGCCCCAATGTTCCAAAGAGCTTACCCGCTATGCCCGGAGTCTGCTTCATGTTCTCGCCCACGATGGCCACAGTCGCCACATTGTCCACAGCCGTAATAGGATTTATCTCACCCATCTGTATCTCCTTGGCAAACTCCTCATTGAGCACCTTGCAGGCCAGGGCAGCATCCTCATTGCGCACACCGATGGACGTACTGTTCTCCGACGATGCCTGCGACACCAGGAACACACTGATGCCGCTCTCGGCCAATGTGCGGAAGATGCGGTAGTTCACACCGATCACGCCCACCATGCCCAGACCTTGCACCGTGATGAGACTGGTGTCATTAATCGAAGATATGCCTTTGATGGCCTTGCTCTGCGGGTCGTTTTTCGAGCAGATGACAGTGCCTTCGGCTTCCGGCTTGAAGGTATTCTTTATCAGGATGGGGATATTCTTGTGGCACACAGGATAGATTGTCGGAGGATAGACCACCTTCGCACCGAAGTTGCAAAGTTCCATCGCCTCTCCGTAACTCAGACGGCTGATGGTATACGCGGTAGAGATGACACGGGGGTCGGCCGTCATGAAACCGTCCACATCCGTCCAGATCTCCAGGCTGTCAGCATCCAGGGCCGCAGCGAGGATGGCAGCCGTATAATCCGAACCTCCCCGCCCGAGATTGGTCACTTCGCCACTGTCCTTGTCTGTCGAAATAAATCCGGGTACCAATGCCACACGCGGAATCTCTGCAAAAGCCTCACGCACCAAGCGATTGGTCAGTTCCGAATCCAGGATATGCTTGGCGTGTTTCTTTTCGGTCTTGATAAACAGGCGGGAATCATACCAGCGTGCCCCGTCAATCAAAGCGGCAGCAATGCGCGACGACATACGTTCGCCGTAGCTGACGATGGCTGCCGAGGTCTTGGGCGACAAGTCCTTGATGAGATAAAGTCCCTGGAAAATGTCCTTCAATTCGTCAAGCAACGTATTGACCACCGAAGAAAGCTCGTCTTTCACAGCACCTTCCGGGATGATGGCATCGATCATCTCATTGTGCCGGCGCGCGATTTCCTGAAAACCGGCTTCGTATGCCATATCTCCGGAAGCGGCAACCTGCGATGTGCGTATAAGTTTATCTGTAATTCCACCCAAAGCGGAAACTACGACAATGACCGGTTCGGTCTGTGATTCTACAATTTGTTTCACATTCAATATGCTGTTGACGGAACCCACGGAAGTTCCCCCGAATTTCAATACTTTCATAATTTTGGAAATAAATAGATGGTTTGTCATGCACAAGGACTATCCTGCCCCTGCCTGCAATAATTAAAATAAAAAGAAATGATTGATTTTGCTTACATCCGTAAGCGCGTTTCACGTAGAAACACATACTTTATTATCCTCACCCCAGAGGGGTCATCGTCATGGACATCGACATATAAGTGGTTGTCACATCCATGAATAACATTGTTGTAGGATAATAATGCATTGTCATAAGAATATATCGTTTGTTTTTACAACGCTGCAAATATAAAGACTATTTTCTATAAACAAATTGTTTTTGCTGTTTTTTTGATAGGAATTCAAAAAAATATTAGCATATCGCCAATGATTCCCGGTTGTCGGATACACCTCCGCCTCTTTCGGATGCTCCCGACAAGAGAAATGACACGCTTCGACAACCACATGATTTACAACACATGGCAACACTCCTCCTCAGCCCTTAACTCCGCCCGTCCTTACCCTCCTTTCGGCTCCCGGCTACCTTCCTTCCGGCTCTCGTCCGGAAAGGAGGCCGTAGATGGAGGTGCTTTTGTCACGCCCTGATTCTCGCGATTCACTCTCTGTCACTATCGCGACTCACTCTTCCTTATCTTCGCGATGATGAGGAAGAGTGAATCGCGAAGATGAGATAAAGAAAAGGCTTATTTCGCAACATCCCGATTATGTTTTTGGGAAGTTGTTTTGAATTTAAGTAAAAAATCATAAGTAGAAAGTCCTATTTAACTTATGCAATATTTAGACGCGGAAGACACGGATTAATTTTATTGTAAAATACTAAAACACTGAGTATTATAATTTATGAATCTGCGCCCGTCCGCGGCATCCGCGTCTGAAAAGCAATCGGATAGATTCATTTAATTCTCGCGACTACTTATCAAAATAAGAAATTACCTGTTTACCCAGTTTTCCAATTTAATCTCCGGAATGCGGACGAAGTGCTTTTCGTTTTCGCTGACCAAAATAAGTCCGTTGGCAATGGCTGTGGCACCTATCAGCAGGTCGAAGTCATCAATCATGTTTCCACGTTTGCGCAGATAAGCTTTCAAACGCACGAAGTCCATGATACAGCCTGATATGGAAATAACCTCCAAATCCGTGCAAAACGACAATACTTCCTCCCTGTTTTCATCAGGAGCATTGCTGCATTCCGCTCCATAGAGCAACTCTATGACCGTGATTTCCGAGATACAGCAATTCTTCCATTCCACCTGTAGAAGCTGTTCATATACGTCTTTCCTGCCACACAACAAGTGGATGCAGATATTGCTGTCCAATAAATACTTACACGATCCCATATCTTTCAATCTATGTTTAACGGTTGTCTGATGCCCGAACGTGCGTCCCGCATATCTTTGATGATTTCATCTGCACTCCGGCTGTCTTTCCACTTGCCAAAATGTTTGTCAAGCATTTCTTTCGTTGCAGTCTCTTCGCGTGTCTCTTCCAGCAGCTTTTCCGCCAGCCAACGCTTGTTGCTTGTGCTGAGTGAAAGGGAGTGGATGAACGACAAAAGGCTGTCCATATTCAGAGAAACATTAGCATTCATGGTCCTATCCTCCTGTTTTGATTTGATTATAAGCATACAGCAAAGATAAGGCATTCCGCCTAAAAATCCAATCCTCTATGTAGAGAGGAAAAGAAATATGTGGGATGCAGTCCGTCGGAATATGCGAGAAAACAAGAAAAGTAGCAATAAACTTCTTGCCGATTATTCTTAATTTGAAAGACAAACATGATCTCCATATCTCACTCTTTTAAGGCCTGCCCAACGGAAATACACATTATTAATATTCCCTATCAAATCCATATTCTTTTGTCATTTTTCGATTAGTTCGATGATTTATTGTAGTTTTGTAACTTCAATTAAGCATACACTTTAAATATTGATATAGCTAACTAGTTATGAGAAAGAAACTATTAATCGCAATGTGGAGTGGACTAATCGTCATCACATTAGCGATAGGAGTCATATTTTTTGCCATATCCAAAGGCTGGATTGGCTACATGCCACCCGTAGAAGAGCTGGAAAACCCGATAAACAAGTTTGCCTCGGAAATCATCACAGCCGATGGGAAAATGCTAGGAACTTACTCCTACAGCAAGGACAACCGTGTCTTCGTGGGCTATGACGAGCTGTCGCCCAACCTGATTCATGCGCTCATCGACACGGAAGACATCCGTTTCCAGGAACACTCCGGCATCGATGCACGGGCTTTGTTCCGAGCCATCATCAAGCGGGGCATCCTCATGCAGGCCAGCGCCGGAGGCGGAAGCACCATCACCCAGCAGCTGGCCAAACAGCTGTATTCCGATGTGGCTGAAAACACGATGCAGCGTCTCCTGCAAAAACCCATCGAATGGGTCATCGCTGTCAACCTGGAACGTTTCTACACGAAAGAAGAGATTCTGACCCTCTATCTCAACTACTTTGACTTCCTGAACAATGCCGTGGGCATCAAGACGGCATCCAACACTTATTTTTCCAAAGAGCCGAAGGACCTGAAAGTGGAAGAAGCAGCCACGCTGGTCGGCATGTGCAAGAACCCGTCATACTTCAATCCTGTACGCCATAACGAACGTGCGCGCGGACGCCGCAATGTGGTCATCGACCAGATGTGCAAAGCCGGACACCTGACCAGACACGAGGCCGACTCGCTGAAAGCCTTGCCTCTGAAACTCCGCTACCGCCGCGTGGACCACAAGGAAGGACGGGGCACTTACTTCCGTGAATACCTGCGCCGGATGATGACGGCCAAAAAACCGGTGCTCAGTGAATACCGGGGCTGGCAGATGCAGCAATACTACGAAGACTCGCTGGCCTGGGAGACCAACCCACTCTACGGATGGTGCAACAAGAACAAGAAGAAAGATGGCAGCTATTACAACCTCTACACCGACGGACTGAAAATCTACACGACCATCGACTCACGCATGCAGCGCTATGCCGAAGAGGCCGTGCAGGAACATGTGGCCATGTACCTGCAACCGCAGTTCTTCAAGGAAAAGCGAGGACGCAAGACAGCTCCCTACACCAACCAAATCTCAAGCGAGGATGTCAACAAAATCCTGGAACGCGCCATGAAACAAAGCGACCGCTACCGCATCATGAAGAAAGCCGGATATAGCGACGACGACATCCTGAAAGCCTTCCACCAGAAACAGGAAATGACCGTCTTCTCCTATCAGGGCGACATAGACACCCTGATGACGCCGATGGACTCCATACGTTATTACAAACACTTCCTGCGTGTAGGTTTCATGTCCATGGACCCGCACACGGGCTATGTGAAAGCCTATGTGGGCGGACCGAATTACACCCACTTCCAATATGACATGGCCATGGTGGGCCGCCGGCAAATCGGTTCGACAATCAAACCATTCCTATATACACTTGCCATGGAAAACGGATTCTCGCCCTGTGACGAAACCCGCAACGTGGAACAAACCCTGGTCACTGAGACCGGAGAAACCTGGACACCGCGCAACTCCTCCCGCAAACGATACGGAGAAATGGTCACGCTGAAATGGGGATTGGCCAACTCCAACAACTGGATTTCCGCCTACCTGATGAGCAAACTGAACCCGTATGCCCTCGTCCGGCTGATACACAACTTCGGTGTGCTCAACAAAGACATCCAGCCGACCCCGTCGCTCTGCCTCGGACCGTGTGAAATCTCCGTAGGAGAAATGGTGAGCGCCTACACCGCATTTGCCAATAAAGGCATCCGCACAGCACCGGTATTTGTCAACCGCATCGAGGACAGCGACGGCAATGTGCTGGCCGAGTTCTCCCCCGTCATGCAGGAAGTGATCAGTGAATCCAGCGCCTACAAGATGCTCATCATGCTCCGTGCCGTCATCAACGAAGGCACCGGCGGACGTGTGCGCTTCCGCTACGGCATAACGGCCGACATGGGAGGAAAGACCGGTACGACCAACAACAACTCCGACGGTTGGTTCATGGGATTCACTCCTTCGCTGGTCTCCGGTGTATGGGTCGGCGGCGAAGACCGCGACATCCATTTCGACACGATGTACTACGGACAGGGAGCCTCCATGGCACTGCCTGTCTGGGCTCTCTACATGAACAAGGTCTTTGCAGACAAGAGCCTCGGCTATTCGCAAGATGAAAAGTTCGAGATTCCTGAAGGCTTTGACCCCTGTGCAGGCATGGACACCGGCATGGAACATGCGCCCACGAGCACGGACGGACTGGACAGCTTGTTTGAGGAGTAAGACAGACTTCCGTCATTTTTATAGTATCTTTGCACGACCAATTACTAAAATAACTATGTTTCATAAGAAAAGAAACCGGTGGCACCTCATCAAAGGACAAGAACCCACCGAAATGGACAAGAAAATCTTATTCTACCAAAATAAAGGCCACCTCGTGCCGACACGCGAACTGATTAAGACACCCGAACAGATCGAAGGCATCCGCAAGAGCGGCATCGTCAACACCGGCGTCCTGGACTTGGTGGCAAGTGAAATCCATGCAGGCATGAGCACAGCCGACATCGACAAGCTGGTCTACGACTATACCGTCGCCCACAATGCCATCCCGGCGTGCCTGGGCTATGAGGGTTTTCCGAAGAGTTGCTGCGTCTCCATCAATGAAGTGGTCTGCCACGGCATCCCCAATGAATGTGAAATCCTGGAAGAAGGCGACATTGTCAACGTCGACTGTACGACCATCCTCGACGGCTACTACGCCGACGCTTCGCGCATGTTCATCATCGGGCAGACGACCCCTGAAAAAGAAAAACTTGTACGAGTCGCCAAAGAATGCCTCGAAATCGGCATGCAGACAGCCAAGCCGTACAGCTTCGTCGGCGACCTCGGCAACGCCATAGCCAAACATGCACACAAAAACGGGTTCTCAGTCGTCCGCGACCTCTGCGGACATGGCGTCGGCCTGCAATTCCACGAAGAACCCAATGTCGAACACTACGGGAAAAAAGGCACAGGCATGCTGCTTGTCCCCGGCATGGTCTTCACCATCGAACCCATGATCAACATGGGCACATGGGAAGTCTTCATCGACGAAGAAGACGGATGGACCGTAGTCACAGAAGACGAGTTGCCTTCAGCCCAATGGGAGCACACATTCGTCATGACTGACCACGGTTTGGAAATTTTGACATACTAAATTCCCGTAAATAAATCGAAAAATATTATTTTTGCGAAGATTAGCGAGATATTATGGATACAATTATATTAGGCATAGAATCATCTTGTGACGACACCTCGGCCGCAGTCATCAAAAATGGCATTCTGCTATCAAATGTCGTGGCAAGTCAAGCAGTCCACGAAGCATACGGAGGAGTCGTGCCGGAACTGGCCTCACGCGCCCATCAGCAAAACATCGTTCCGGTCGTGCATGAAGCATTAAAACGTGCCCATGTCACCAAAGAGCAACTCAGCGCCATAGCCTTCACCCGCGGTCCCGGTCTGATGGGGTCACTGCTTGTGGGCGTTTCGTTTGCAAAAGGCTTCGCTCGCGCATTGGGCATCCCGATGATTGATGTCAATCACCTGCAAGCCCATGTGCTGGCCCACTTCATCAAAGATACGGCAGACGACGTGGCACAACCCAAACTCCCCTTCCTGTGCCTGCTGGTGTCGGGAGGCAACTCACAAATCATCCTGGTCAAATCTTACAATGACATGGAAGTATTGGGACAAACCATCGACGATGCGGCAGGCGAAGCCATCGACAAATGTTCCAAAGTGATGGGACTCGGTTATCCAGGAGGACCCATCATCGACCGCCTGGCCCGTCAAGGCAACCCCAAAGCCTTCACATTCAGCAAACCCCACATCCCGGGTTATGATTACAGCTTTAGCGGACTGAAAACATCATTCCTCTATTCATTGCGCGACTGGCTCAAGGACGACCCGGATTTCATCGAACATCACAAGGAAGATCTGGCAGCCTCACTGGAAGCCACCATCGTGGACATCCTGATGAGCAAACTCCATAAAGTAGCCAAAGACCTGAACATCAAAGAAGTTGCCGTGGCAGGCGGCGTATCGGCAAACACAGGACTAAGAAACGCCTTTCATGACTATGCAAAACGGTATAACTGGAACATCTACATCCCTAAATTCAGTTATACGACAGACAATGCAGCCATGATTGCCATAACCGGATATTTTAAATATTTAGATAAAGATTTTTGTACCATTGACAAACCGGCTTACTCACGAGTTGGTTTATAAAAAAAATGTAAGGCCATGTCATTAGAAACGAAGTTTATAAGTCGAGAAATTAATGATTTGATGTGGAAAAACGGTTCCACTCTGTCTACAGCAGAAAGCTGCACAGCCGGCAATGTTGCCGCAGCCATCACTTCCGTTCCCGGTAGTTCGCAATTTTACAAAGGTGGAGTAGTCGGCTATTCCAATGAAGTAAAGGAAAACATGCTGCACGTAAGTCATGAGACACTGGAGACTTACGGAGCAGTCAGTGAGGAAACCATCACTGAAATGATCAAAGGAGCGATGAACACGCTTAAAACAGACTTCGCTGTCGCCACTTCAGGCATTGCAGGTCCCGGTGGAGGCACTTCTGAAAAACCCGTCGGACTTATCTGGGTGGCAGCCGGCAACAAACACAAAGTCATCACCCAAAAGCTGGAAGGAGACTATGGTCGAGAGATCAACATCGCTCGGGCAACCCAAGCCGCATTGGCTTTATTACTAACTTTAATTCGCGAAGACGAAAATAACGACTAACATAAAGTGTACTTTTTAAGCGAATTGCTTGTTTATTAGGAATAAATGCCTTAATTTTGCACGCTGTTTGAGATAAACATAAAAAGAAACTATAAAAATAAGATAGCAATGTCAAAAATTTGTCAAATTACCGGAAAGAAAGCCATGATTGGCAACAATGTTTCACACTCAAAGAGAAGAACTAAACGTACTTTTGATGTGAACTTGTTTACTAAAAAATTCTACTATGTAGAACAAGACTGCTGGATTAGCTTGAACATTTGTGCTGCTGGTCTTCGTCTTATTAATAAGAAAGGTTTGGATGCCGCTTTGAACGAAGCTGTAGCCAAAGGTTATTGTGATTGGAAAACCATTAAAGTAATCGGCTAAAATTAAGGGAGATCTAAGATTATGGCAAAGAAAGCAAAAGGTAATAGAGTACAGGTCATCCTCGAATGTACAGAACACAAAGCTAGTGGAATGCCGGGAACTTCTCGCTACATCACTACGAAAAACAGAAAAAACACACCTGAAAGATTGGAACTGAAGAAATACAACCCGATCTTGAAGAGAGTAACAGTTCACAAAGAAATTAAATAATAGAACCCTATGGCAAAGAAAACAGTAGCAACCTTACAAACAGGTAAAGAAGGACGTTCTTACACCAAAGTTATCAAAATGGTGAAATCGCCGAAAACCGGTGCTTACATTTTTGATGAACAAATGGTTCCGAACGAAAAAGTTCAAGATTTCTTCAAGAAATAAAAGAATCATTCTCCCTTTTTACTATAAGAACCCCTGACACAAGTTCAAGATAGTTATCACAGAGGGACAACTTCATAAAATAATACCCGCCTCATTCAGAGACGGGTATTGTTTTTTTATGAACATCCGCATTCTACCCAATGCCATGTAGGGGCAGGGGTTGCCTGCTCGAAAACATCCACGTGGATGCGCCCCTACATGAGATGTTTGCGGATATTCATTTACAATAAAACTTGTAGGGACGCTCGGTCGGAGCGTCCGGGAGATGCCTTTGCGTGCAAGGCTTAGCCGTTCTGGACGGCATGCGGACGCTCCGACCGAGCGTCCCTACAAATTGGGTTGGAGGTTTGCCGACATCATGCCTCTGTGTTTCCGTATGCGACATTCTCACTCTCCAAACAACCGCTTGGCTTCCTCATAACTGTCAAGCGAACCAATGTCATAACGCTTGCCGGGCATTACCCAAGCATACATGGGGACACGTTCACACAGGTAATGAGCCAGATTGCCCGGGGCATCTTTCCCGCAACCGTGATTCTGGCAGTCCCTGATGAGTGGCAAGTCGTCTTTCTTGTACAAATAAAAAGGAGGCACTGCCCAATGGGACACGGGATGCTCCGGCTTCTCCTGCATCTCCAGCACACGCATATCGGCATCCACGGCTATCACTCCCGTGCGTTGCAGACGGACCAATTCCGGCTCTTCATGACACATGATGAGCGATGCGTTCTTCTCCTTGAAATATTCGACAAAACCACACAGCGAGAAGTCGAGGATGTTGTCGGCGGCTATGACCAGCAAATCGTCGTCAAGGCGACAACGGTCGATGGCCAGCAAAAGATCGCACACCGCACCCAGACGGGTCTCATTTGTCATTGTCCCGTCATCCAGGACACGGACGGGCTTCGTTAACTGCATGGTCGATACCCACTGTTCGAAATGCCCGACAAACTTATGATTGGTCACAATGATGTGCTCGTCTATCTCAGCTATCGGATCTATGTCGGACATCAACCGACCAAGAATCGTGCTGCCGCCCACACGCAACAGCGGTTTCGGAAAGTTCTCGGTCAAAGGGTAAAGCCGGGTAGCATAACCGGCTGCTATTACTACATTCTTCATTTTGTCTGTCTTTCTATTTCCTTTATAATAAGTAAATGTTCATAGTTGGTTTATACCATGGGGCATTCATTCTTTCGACGCGGATGACGCGGAAAACGCGGATTATTTTTTGTCATGATAATGAACATTTCCGAATCTTTCGAATTATAAATCAGCGTTATCAGCGTCATCCGCGTCAAAGAAATTGCCGCATATTCAACACCGTTGCACCCCTCTCCCACTTTACAGGAAATCGGAGCCGTTGCTGGGATGGCAAAAGAAAATTTCCATCGTCTCCCGATATTGCGGAAAGCGTTTCAGGTATTCCTCGCGCACATGACGCTCGATGGATTCTCTTTTCTCCGGGTCGACCAGCGCGATGCACGCACCTTTGAAACCCGCTCCGCTGAAACGACCGCCATAAATGCCGTCCGTCTCACGCATAATCTCATACAGTGCTATCAGTTCCGGAGACCCGCATTCGTAGTTGTGGATGGAGCTTTCACAACTCTCGAATATCAACTGCCCGAATGCACGGATGTCGCCACGCGTCCAGGCTTCCACGCCGGCCTGCACACGGTCGCACTCTGTGAAGAAATGGCGGGCACGACGGGCAAAGCGTTCCGGCATGACCGACTCGTGGCGCAAAAACTCATCTTCTGTCACATCACGCAGCCGGGTGTGCTCCAGTTCCTTCAAAGCGCGGTTCTCGTAAGCTTCCACAATCCAGGCTGCCGTTTTACATTCTGACACACGCAAATTGTAGTCCGTTCCTGTCAGCTTGCGGGTCACGCCGCTGAAGAACACGCCGATTTCAAAGGGCAAAGCCTGCGAACCGTCACCAAAGGGAAGCAACTTATATTCAGATGTCAAGGTATCCATGTAAAGCAGCTTGTCCGATTCACAGAGCACCACGCATGCCTGGTCCAGGATACCGTTGCGCAGCCCCACATATTCACGTTCTGCCTCCGATGCATAATGGATGACCTGCATCTTGTCCAGCTCCAGATGGTTCACTTTGGCCAGTGCCATCACGAACCCGCAAAGCAGGGCAGCCGACGAGGAAACCCCACCGATGGGCATCGACCCCTGCACCACCCCCTTCACGCCACTCTTCAGCGAGAAGTCCTGCTGCAAGGCCCAGGTCGCACCACGCAGGTAATCACCCCAGTTATTCTGCTTCTCTTCCACAGGACGCTGCACATTGAAGGTCGTCAAACCCTCGAAAGACAGCGAACACATTTCCACCTTGCCCGTATCCGTGGCGGAAAACAGAAACTCAATGCCCTTGTCAAAGGCAAAACCGGTCACCAGTCCGTGCTGATGGTCCACGTGTGCCCCCAACGGACAGATGCGGTAAGGAGAAAACAGACGGTACAATGCGTCGCCCCTGCCGAAAAACGTGCGATAGGCTTGAAATAAAGATTCCATAATCATACAAAGATATAATTTATTTTTTTATTAAGTAAGTCACAAGAATTAAACCCAAATTGGTCATGAGATCGCTCAAAGATTCTTTTTCCTAATAAAGCAAAGCTCTTCGGGCATCTTGCCCACTTCTGCCGGCGTCTTGCTTCCCAGCTTACCTTGACGTAGCCCGCTACGCCTTCAATAAGCCGAAAAGCAACCCGCAAGACATAAGTGGACAATCTACCCAAAGTCTAATGACCGATTTGGGTTAAATAGACATATAGGTATTTTTTAGACGCAGATGACACGGACGGACGCGGATTTATAAAATTCAGCGGGATTTAGTGTTTTACAACAAGATTAATCGGCGTCATCCGCGTTATCTGCGTCTAAATATTGTATAAGCTAACAAAACAGCTAAGAAACTGTTTTGAATTTCTCCAAAAAGTTTTTCTCGTCTTGATGCATTCGTTTTCGTGTGTGCTTTGAGTGATTTTTTGGTCCTTTCCGCTTCTGTTCTTCGTCAGATAGCCCGCTATCTTCCTCATCACACAAGCGAAAATGCCTCAAAAACTCATCCCAAATCATCGCACGATAAATTCAAAACAGTTTCTAAAAAGTTTCAACAAACGTACTAATGGGTTCAACACACATCTCCATGCCAATAGGGTTATTCTCTCCCTGACTCATCTTTCTCATTGTTTTCCGACAGCAATTCGTTCAGCCGCGCCCTCCATTCGTAGACCACGGCCTCCATAATCTCTACCAACTCTTCATCGGACAAATTTCCAATAGCAGACAAAATGATTCTATTCTGATTGTTCAAAACTGGATGCTCATTTTTTTTATTCCTACCATCGTCTTGGGACTCACATGAAACTCCTTACAAAATTCAGTTGAAGTCATCCCTTGAGCCTTCAGTAACACTTCCAACATCGTACCTACGAAATTCCGAGATTTAATGTAACTCATAAAATTAAATTTAATAATTAAAGAATCTGTTTAATAACACTATTTTATTAAGAAACTGTTCTGACTTTCTACAAAAAGTTTTTTCCCGCTTGATGTATCCGTTTTCAAAACAATTTCCAAAACATTTGGTTAATTTATGCTAAATAGCCACCCGACACCTTCCCTACATGTAGGGAAGTCCAGCTAAAAGAATGCCTTATTTTTGCAAATACAAATTAGAGAGAGTTCTCTATAAACAACAAACTATATGAACCTAAAATTTCAACCAACGCGTTTTAAAACGCTCCATGACACACAACCGGTTTCCACCGAGTGGCAAACCATCGTCGAAGAAATCCGTAGTCAATCACACAGCACTGTCACCCGTGCGTATCGGGAAAGTTTGCATCTCCAGGACACACTGCCGGCCACCAATGACAACCGCGCGTTACTTCAGCGGCTGAAGCTGCAAAAGGACAACCTGAAAGGAAACCAACCGGCTTTCGTCCCCTCGGTCAGCCTGGAAGGCGGACGCTCGAGCAAACACATACAAGGTTACTCAGGCTTCATCATGGTCGACATTGACGGCATTTTGCAGGAACAGGTGCCACTCATCAGCCAGGCGGTCAAAAACGACCCGCACACATTCCTGAGCTACGTGACGCTCTCAGGCCGGGGAGTGCGTGTCATCGCACGTGTCAAGGATGTCAAGAACCATAAAAGTTTTACACAAGCATGGTCACTTGTAAACGACTATTATGCAAGGCTCACGCAATGTCCCATCGACGAAAAATGCAAGAATGCCACCCGCATGTCGGTCATCTGCCATGACCCGGAAGTCATTTTCCGCCCGGAAGCAACAGTCTTCACACTGTCGGATGAGGCGACGGCGACACCCGGGCAGAAAAACAAACGTCCCACGAAAGCACGTACCGCTGCTTCCACCGTGCGCAGACTGGTCGAAGAGGCAGGCATCACCTACGCTCCTCACCAACACAACGCCTACATCTGCCGCTGTCTCTACTGGATGAACCGTTTCGGCGTCGCGCAGGAAGATGCCGGACAGTGGGCACTCGACACATTTGCCGACTACGAGGCTGACACCCACTCCGTGGCCAACATTGTCCGAAGCTGCTATGCATGCACAGACGAGCATGGCAGCGAACGCCTGTCACACTACCTCCGTCGGCAAGACCGTCAACAGCGCAAAGTGCCCCTTGAGGCCATTGAAACATTCATCAACGAGCGACTGGAACTGCGCATGAACAAACTTATTTACCAACTTGAATATCGTCCGAAAGAGAGCGGACAGCCGTGGACGCGCATGACCGACCTGGTGGAAAACTCCCTCTGGTGCGAGATGCAGCGCAGTGGCATGAACACCGACTTGAATCATATACGGACGCTCCTTTGCAGCGACTTCGTGGAGGAATACCACCCGATGAAAGCCTACCTCGACGGACTGGAACCTTGGGACGGGACAACCGATTACATCGGCCAAATGGCCGCCCTGGTGCATTGCCACAATTTCACGCCCGACGAATTTGCCGGCTACTTCCGGCGTTGGCTTGTCGGTCTCGTGGCCAGCGCACTCTCCGAAAAGGTGGTCAACCACATCATTCTCGTCTTCATCGGCCGGCAAGGATGCTATAAAAGTTCGTTCATGACCAACATTCTGCCCCCCTGCCTGCGGCAATACTACGTCTCAAAGACCAACAGCCAACGACTCAACAAGGATGACTTGTTTTCCATGACGGAAAACCTGATCATCAACTTTGAGGAAATCGACTCGATGCAACGCAGCGAACTGAACCAGCTGAAAGCCATGACCACGACACTTCACATCAACGAGCGGCCGGCATACGGAAGGAACAAAATGCGTTTGCCTCACGTGGCCTCATTTTGCGCGACAGGCAACAACCTCCAGTTTCTCAACGACGACACCGGCACACGGCGTTGGGTGGTGGCAGAAATCGAGCACATCGAAAACCCCTGGAACACGCAGCTGCCCTATGAAGGCATCTACGCGCAGGCCCATGCTTTGCTCCGGAACAAGTTCCGCTACTGGTTTGACGACAAGGAAATCGACATCATCAACCGCCGGAACCGGCGCTTCGAAACGCCCAATTCGGCCCGGGAACTCATCCTCACCCACTACCGCAAGCCGTTGCCCACGGAACGGGGACGCTACCTCACGGCAAGCGACATCGTCAGCCGCTTCAGTCCTCACATCCGGCTCAACACAGCCCAAGTGGGGCGGGCCTTAAGGGAACTTGGCTACCGGAGCATCCACACCGCACATGGAAATTTCTGGCACCTTGTCGAACGCACGGCCAACGAAATCGGAAGTATCCTGCCCGAACCGCAGGAGGAAGATTGATAATTTTTCACGACAATATCATTTTACATTCATTAACTATTGCTGAAGGAATGAAGGATATGAAGGATATTTTGCAAACTTTTCCAAAATGCAAAAAA
>JACJJM010000050.1 GCA_016900015.1 Phocaeicola coprophilus
AGCAGGCGTTTCAGTTCGCCTATCTTGTAATAACACCGTCCTCCTATGTTAGAAAAAGCGACTACACCTTTTGCACGCAAACGCTGCAAGGTACGGTCGCTGATTTGGAGGAATGTGCAGACCTCGTAACTGTCCACCCAAATTTCATCCTCGTTTTTCGTATCCTCTTGTGAAAACACATAGTTGGCTATCACATCTATCTTAGCCACTATCTCCTTATAGGCTTTTGATTCAATCGTAATCACATCCATATTGCTAACTAATTGATTTTGCTGCAAAGTTCGGGATATGAGAATGATTAAAAGTCATGGTTCATACCGTCATGGTAAAAATATTTTTAGCGCATTTAAGGCTATTTTTAGTGGAATTTTGGCTTGAAAAGATACAATCCAAGCCAGTTTTAAGGTCAAAGCAAGGTGAAAATAGAACTACCGTGTCGGTATGAACACGGTATTTTATAAGTTAGAATATCAACACCTTATCTCTTTATGTCATCTTCTTTCATTCGCTTAGTTAGCTGTTCTATCAAGCGATTAAGATAAGAAGTCTGGTCTTTGCGCTCTTTCATGGCAATATACGCATCATAATAATCTCCCAAGTCTATATTGAATATGGCACTGAGGTATTCCATAAATTCTTTTATCTCTATATTGCCGTGATTTATATCGCCGGAAGAAACAAGGGCATACCCCAATTCTATCAGCGCATTTTTCTTTCCTGTAAAACACATAGTGTTACATTTAGAGCTTCTCATAATATTGTGTTCTACATTGTTTAAGTTAGCTATCCTATTCTCCAAATAAACTTTCAAGTGTTTATTGCATAGTATCTTTGCTGCCTTATAGTCATATCCGGTTGAAAATAACGGGTCTGCATCATATTGGCAACTTTCAAAACTTAGCATCGTTGAAGTTCCTATTGGTTTTCGAGTAAAATAGAAGTTATCCAAATGCGTGGATTGAGAACGGACATACTGATAAAACTCTATATTGTTGCGGAAGAAATACGTCAGTTTATCCAATTCTGCACTCAAATATTCACGGATGCAGTCATTACTACCATCTGGGCATTTCAATTCTATATGGTACACCTTGCTGAAATAGATATACTTGCTAAGAATTTCTGGCTTCAATTCTTTGAAAAAGTATATTTCATCTTCTACACTCGGAAATGAATAGCTAATAACCATTTCCCTTAGTCGTTCGTACATAGGTGCAATGAATTTTACCATATATAAGGCATTATCCATTACTAAATTGACATCACAATTCTTCAATCGGATTTCGACGTCAATTTTGGACAGTATTTCTTCCGCAAATCTTCTCATGCTACATACTATCAACTATTTGTAACAATCCGTTTATATCACCATTTCCAATATAGGACAAGCATCTCCGTATCTTTTCGGCAGACCAGTCCCACCATTTCAGCGTTTCAAGTTTTTGTATTACTTCTTCATCGAAACGCTTCCTTATCGGTCGGGCGGGAACACCGCCGACTATCGTATAGGGTGGCACGTCTTTCGTAACAACGGCACGGGCGGCTATGATTGCCCCGTTGCCGATGTGAACGCCAGCCATAATCACCGCTTCGTAGCCTATCCATACATCGTTGCCTATCACAATGTCGCCTTTATTGTCCCAAGCCGTTGCTACGTCCGATTTCTCTAAGTCCCAATCCTCATAAAAGAGTGGAAAAGTGTAGGTGGATAAGGATTTCAAGGTATGATTGGCACAGTTGAACAAGAACTTCGCACCGCAGGCAATGGAACAGAACTTGCCGATTATCAGCCGCTCGTGGTTGATAGGATAATGGTAAAGCACATTGTTCCGCTCGAAAAGCAACGGGTCGGACACGAAATCATTGTAGATGGTATAGTCGCCCACTTCGATAGACGGGTCTTTTACAACGGCATTCAGGTACACGGTCTGCGTGTCGCCTGTGCGAGGATATATCTTTTCCATCATGGCATTCAGTTTTTAATAGTGTTTATATTTAAGATAAGTGAAAGACTGTACCCCAAGCCCAATCACGAACAGGTATTCCACTGTCCAATAGACGGCAAGGGGTACATCCCAATGGCTCAATTCCCACAGATAGAGCAGGTAGGCAGCAATGGTCGTTGTCTGAAAGATGAAAGCCGTCCGTGTGGCTCCTGTTCCCGTGACGGCGTTCATATAGACATAGCCGGGCAAAGCAAAGACATAGTTTAACAGCATGACCACAAACGGCAACCATGCGGTTTGCACGATAACCAGGTTATCTGTATAGGCACAGATAACAACCTGATGGAATATCAGAGCAAGTGCAATCAGCGGAAAGCCGATGGCATAGCCTAATCGGATTACTCTGCTGCATAGCGGAAATACTTGTCCTTTTTCGTCCGCTCCAATCAGATTGCTTACCAACGAGCTTGTTGTGGCGGCAAATGAATTGACGATGACAAAGAACAGAGTAGAAATACTTCGAAGAATGTTTGCCACCGCCAGTTGCAGTTCTCCCAAATGTTCTATTGCCACGAAGAACAGAAACCAAGGGGCTACGCTGATGAACGAATGGAACATACTCCAAACGGACACCCGGCAGACATGAAACAGTACAGCTTTGTCGAAGCTCCAAGACAAGCCATAAAACCGTTTATCCATTTTACGTAAAGCGTGAATTGCCAGTACCGCCAGCGAACACGCTTCGGCAAAAGATGATGCGATGGCTGCACCTGTTATCCCCATGTTCCAATGGAATATGAGCAGCCAGTTGCCCGGAATGTTCACCAATACGGCTGTCAGAGCCGCTACGTTTAAGGCTTTTGTACAGGTAATGCCGACCAAGAACGAGCGCAAGGCAAGGAATGGAAAGGAGAACAATAGTCCCCAAATTCGCCCATCCAAATAATCAATCACGGCATGATAGACTTCCGCAGAAGTAATCAGCCTATTTAGAATAATCGGAGAAAACAGTTTGGAGAGCAGACACAAAAAGACAGCAAGTCCCAACAGGAAAAACAATCCTTGAAAGAATGTCTTTCCTGTTTCAGAATAATGCCGTTCACCGTTGCGCCGTGCGATAACGACTTGCAATCCTAAACTGAAACCGAAGCCGAGCATGTAGATAGCCAGATACCAAATCCCGGCAAGGGCAGATGCGCCCAATTCTATTTCCCCTACATGCCCCAAGAAAATGGCATCGGTGATATTGATAAGTTGTTCGATAAGGATGCTCATCATTACAGGAAAGTTGATGAGCCAGATATTCTTATATGTATAGTTCATTGTTCAACTTGATATGATGCGACAAGTCCTGCTGCATAAGGCGGCATGACACATCGCATGATTATGAATTTGGAATAATGGCAAAGCAAGAAAGGACAAACCTGTAATAAGTCTGTCCGGTGCTGAATAGCTATGACTGAAATGCTATCCGTTAAGCGCAGCTATATGCACACTTGCCATTTCATATGAGTTGAACAATTCTGTTTTTTCAGTTAGTTCCGCAAAGATAGCATTTATTCTTGATTATATCTCCAAATTTTCAATTTTAGAAATCTCGATTTTTGTTTATTCCAAAATTTCATCCATTTCTTCTTTTATAATTCCCTTTATTCACTAATTATTTTCTCATATTTAATTATTGCATTGACATTCTGAATAAACAGTATATCGGTGAATAAAATAACCAACAGTATTCTAACTAAAATTAATTGTAAATCTTTATAATTCGAATATTTGAGAATTAATTGTTTGGAGTAAAGTAATATCCCCAAATTCCAAAACTATGACGCAAGGCAGGTATAATTCTCATAATAAATCCCATAATACCCCATCTTTTAAGCCTTTTATCCAAATAGTAAAATGTAGATACGGATTTAATATTAGAAGACCATTTTTCTATAGTATAAGGGTTATCAACTCCCCATTTGAATAGAGCTTTTGTATTACTTACTGATTTTTGCTTATTGCTATTTTTACACATGAGTGTACTTATTCTTTCAAAATATAGATTACTGCCAGGGAAAAAGTATGATAAATTTTGAATGCATTGCATCACTAATGTTTCCTCAAAATACATAAAAAGTCCTTCACATATAAACAAGAAGTGATTATGTGGATGCCTTTCTCTCAAAAACTTTATCCATTCTATTGAGAATGCGGATCCGCTTATGTATTTTTCATTTTTAGCCTCTGGCAATATTTCCCTTCTAAGTTCTATAACTTCAGGTAAATCTAATTCATAGAATATGGCTTTGTCGTTATTCCTTATTCGCTGAATGCGTGGATCTAAACCGCAACCAATAAGTATGATAATAGGTGTATTCTCTCTTTTTATATATTCTTCTATGATATGGTCTAAGTAGGCAGTTCGTATTGCAACTCCATTTTGACTATGCTTGTCTTTGTCAAATTTTGAAAAATCATAATCAATACTATTTACCAACTTACAACTGATCTCATCATGAAACAATGCATCACTACGTTTGCTTTCTTCTGCACGCATCCAAAGAGGAATTAATAATGTTTCTGCTACATTATCTTTTAGGGTAATTCTAATTTTTTCCATAACTATGCATTTAATAATTGATTTATTGCTGCAAAATTGCTTATTTTGCTTGCGTCTATATTACTCTAAAAGGAATTCTATTTTAATATAAAGGAAAATGATACAATATAAGCTGAAAATTAACAACATTGTTGGCAATCAATGCAATATAGATGATGCTATTCATTTCTCAGCAACTAAAAAAGTAGAAGAGAGAACTTGGCTTATTCAAAGACCTGATTTTTGTGGTCAATTTTATGAGTATAGAAATCACTTTTTCGATATAATGAATCATAAAATTCGATATGATTATGATTGTTGTTTAGAAACCATTCATTCAGGAACTTCTTTTTTGGCTTTTGAAACAATACTAAAAGGGAACGTAAAACGTATTCGAAATGGGCAAGCAAAAGAATGGTTAAAAGGAGATTCTAATATAGTATTAGCTTCAGATTATAATAATGAAAATAATTTCTTTAGAAAAGGGGATGTATTTGAGATGTTTAGTTTTGTCGTTTCTCCAATATTTTTGCTTGACCTAGTGAATAAATATCCAGATATTTTTGAACCATATTATTTAAAGATGAAACAAGAAAATTTGTTTTTTATGTCAGAGAATAATATACAATTAACTTCTACTTTACAAAAAACAATACATGAAATTATGCATAGTAAGTTAATGGGGAATTATTCTGATATATATGTAGAATCAAAAATATTAGAATGTATAACGTCATTTTTGGTGTTATCGGTAAATAACAATAAAAAAGATGATAATATCAAGTATTCATTAGCTATACGTGATAAAATGTATCATGCCAAAAATATCTTGGATACAGAATTTGTAAGTCCCCCTACATTACATAACCTTGCATTGCAAGTAGGAACAAATGAATGTACACTAAAATCGGCTTTTAAGTATTTTTTCAATCAAACTGTTTTTAGCTACATTTATGACTTACGTATGAGTTTGGCTATAAAATATTTATTAGAAACAAATAAAACCATTTCTGAAATTGCAAATTTGATAGGATACGAATATCAAAGCCATTTTTGTACAGCTTTCAAGCGAAAATACTCAGTTTCACCTTTAGAATATAGGAATCAAATAAAGAATTGTTAAAATCACTGTTTGGCGAGTCAAATTTTAGTGCAAGGTGCAAGTATATATCTATATATAGCTTGCACCTTGCACTAACTCCAGAATATTTATTTTCAGCGATTTGCGTGTTTCAAAATAAAGTCGTATCTTTGAACCCAAGATAAAGGCAGACACCATCCTGACAAAGGAAGCCAATAGTTCTTTCAAAAAAGTGTCCAATTCGTACCCCCTTAAAGGCTGTGGTATGCTAAGATATTGATTTTAAGATTTGTATTTCGCTGGGTTCATAACCCAAGCGGATCACCAAAAGAAAAGCCAAAAGGCGACAACAAAAAGACAAGTCCTACAAAATCAATATTTTGTGGGACTTTTTTTTATTGTCCTTTGGCGACCTTGACTTTCAAAAAGAGGGCATTGACGGACAAAAATTAGTATCCAATTCGTACCCCAGACAAATTTGTCTTATTCAAGATAAAAGAAAGTGGGATATGGATGATATGGAGTAGAATACATTCTTGGGATTATAATGTTCTAAAGTTTTGTCTTGTGGAATACTCCAAGCAGCAGATAAACATCTTACATTCACTTTCTTACATTCTTTTATGTCTGAAACCGTATCTCCAATATACACGATTTCATCTGTTGATAAATGATAAGTACACAGTAACTTTTTCAGAGCTTGTGACTTGATGTTTTTCTCTGCGTTTCCGGTGATGACTTTAGCAAAACAGGTTTCCATATCGAACTGCCGCAGTGTTATGTCACAACTTTTTTCTCCTTTTCCGGTGATAAGTACCACTATGATACCCTTTTGCTTCAATAAAGTTTTCAGTTCACGTATTCCTTCAAAAGGTTTTGGGCACATTGTTTTATGCAAAGCCTTATAAATTATATAGAAGTCATGCAGTGCTTGTTGTTGGTAAGTTTCACCAACGGCACGTCTTATCATGCCTTCTTCATTCAAACCAAATGTCTGCACGACTTCCTCGTCCGACAATTCACGTCCGACATAGGGATGGGTGGCAGCCTTAAAAGCCTGTATACACATCGGCAAAGTATCGCCTATGGTACCGTCTAGATCGAAAGCAACTAATTTAATCATGGTTATATTGAAACATTGATTTTTCGAATCACCTTACATGGATTTCCGACGGCGAGACTATTTGCTGGAACTGATTTAGTGACAACACTTCCTGCTCCGATGACACTTCCCCGCCCAATGGTGACACCTGGCAGGATAATAACACCGCCGCCAATCCAGCAACCGTCTTCAATAGTTACGGGCAAGGCATATGTATGACGGATGTATTCTATTCCATTTTGTTTTTCTATGGGTTCTAAGCGTTCATTTAGTTCCACGGGATGAGTGGCCGTATAAATTTGTACATTTGGGGCTATTAACACATTGCTTCCGATTGTGATTTTATTGCAATCCACAAAGGTGCAGCCTGTATTTACGCTGACATTGCTTCCTATATGGATGTTGCAACCATAGTCACATATAAAAGAATGTCCTACTGAAACCTTTTCGCCAATGCTTCCGAACATTTCTTTTAGAAGTGCATACTTTTCTTCTTTATAATCATACGGCAATGAGTTGTATTTTAGTAACAGCTCTTGTGTCTTTCATTGTATATTATTTAATCGTTATACTTTTGCATAAAGTTTCAACATCAGAGTGTGGAATAAGGCAGATCTTTCATT
>JACJJM010000051.1 GCA_016900015.1 Phocaeicola coprophilus
CCTTTCCACTTCCTCGTAGAGGACATTCCTTTTCCGTCTCACGATGAAAAATGCCCCGCAACGGTTTATTACGTTCATCCCGGCTGTCTTCATGTAAGCTTTGTCAAATATGTACAAGCAGCCTTTTTCGTAAGGATAGTCCTCCATGGAGGAAAGCAGGACGAAACGGAGGCAAGCAGCGAGAGTAATAAGCGTTGTAATTACCTGATTTTCAGATAATATATTTTAACATACGGAAAATTTGACTATTGGCGTTTAGTGGAAAAGCCACGCGACTTTGACCCTTTTGGCCAAGCAGGACTGTCCCCCTTTGGCTACAATATGATTGACCCTTCTGGCCAAAATAGTATTGACCACTTAGTTCACCTATTGTTATAGATTTTTTTTGTGTAGATTTGAATGCCCGAGTCCTGGTGTAACGGGGGTGATAATAAAATCTATACAAATGGATAAACGAATCAAGAACATTTTAAGATGTTATGCGGCCGGCATGGGAATCAAGGAAACGGCGTCCACGTTTCATACATCCCGTAATACAGTCCGCAAGTATGTCCGCTTGTTTCTTTCAAGTGGTAAGAGTATTGAACAACTTCTTTCCCTGTCCGATGTGCAGTTGGATGAGTTGTTTGGCTGTGCGGCATCCCGGCATCGGGAGCCTTCTCCCAGAAGGATTGAATTGGAGGCCTTGCTTCCCGGATATGTATCCCGCCTGTCACGTAAAGGCATGAGTGTCCGAAAACTGTTCAAGGAGTACCATTCCGAATATCCGGACGGTTTCCGGTTGTCTTCCTTCAAACGGATTGTCAGCGAATACAGGTTTCACATTAAGGTCGTCGGTCATGTCGAGCACTATGCCGCAGACCAGATGTATATTGACTTTGCCGGTGACAGGCTTGAAGTCGTTGATGAAATGACAGGCGAGACGAAGAAAGCCGAGGTGTTTGTCGCCATCCTTCCGTTCAGCCATTATACCTACTGCGAAGCCGTGTGGTCGCAACGCAAGGAAGACCTGATAAAAGCATGCGAGAATGCCATGCAATATTTTGAAGGCGTTCCTGCGGCTATCGTCCCCGACAACCTGAAGGCTGCCGTCACACGAAGCGACCGCAACGAGCCTGTCATCAATGATGATTTCTCCGCTTTTGCCGAATATTACGGCTGTGCGGTCTATCCCGCCCGTGTGCGTCACCCCAAGGACAAGGCTTTGGTAGAAAATGCCGTGAAGCTCCTCTACCGTTCCATTTACCTTGAAATAGAGGGAATGACATTCTCCAGCCTGGAGGAACTCAATACCGCCATCCATGTCTCCCTGCTTGATTTCAATGAAAAGGTGATGGCCGGACGGGAGATGTCACGCAAGGAAATGTTCCTTCAGGGAGAGAAGGACTACCTTCGACCGCTTCCTGTAAAACGTTACGTGGTGAAAGACAGGAAGCTGATGACTGTCGGGAAGAACTCTTACGTCTCGTTGTTCAAGCACCATTACAGCGTTCCAAAGGAGTATGTAGGCAGGCGCATGACGATTCTCTATGATGCCGATACGGTGGAAATCTACTGTGGCATGAACCTTGTCGCCACCCATGACCGCTGTGACATTCCCTACGCTTATTCCTGGAAAAAGGAGCACAACCTGCCGGGACACTATGGCCCCTATGACAAGGACTTGGAGGAACTCTTCCAACGTGCCTCGGAAATAGACAATATCGTATTGAACTATCTCCGGGAAGTGGAGCGTGCCATGCAATATCCTCCCAAAGCGTTCAGGTCATGCCGTGGCATCCTGACCCTGGAGAAAAAATACGGCCGTGACCGTCTGGTTGCGGCTTGCGCATGTGCGGACCAGAAGTTGCAATACGGGTATCAGGCTTTGCGCGAGGTGCTTGAACTGGGAGAAGATGCGGATTTCCTTCCCGATGAGGACGGGAAAGTACAGCCCAACGTGACTTCCCAGGCTCCATTGACCCACAAAAATATACGTGGACGCGAATATTACAGAAAGGATAAACAATAAAACAGCTCCCGTTACGGGACAAACAAGACCAGAATACCATATCCCTGGATTTAATGAACCGTATGAAATTGCATGGTATGGCAGAGGCTTTCAGGGAAAGTCTTGCCGGCACCACTCCGCAATCCATGACTGCGGACACGTTCCTTTCCATGCTTCTCGCACGCGAATGGGACTATCGTGCACAGGCTGCCATTGCACGGCTTACCAAGAATGCGGCATTCCGCTACAAGGCCTATATTGAACAGATCGACTATGCCACGAACCGAGGTCTGGAGCGCAACCAGATGGAACGTCTCGCCACCCTTGATTTTGTGCATAAGGCACAGAACCTTTTCATTACCGGTTCTTCAGGAACGGGGAAAAGCTATCTGGCCTGTGCCCTCGGACATGAAGCATGCAAAAGGGGATTCCGAACCTTCTATGCCAATGCCCCAAAACTGCTCGGCGCGCTGAAAGTCGCCAAAGTCAAAGGTACACTTGAAACGGAACTCAAGAAGATTGAGCGCTGCCAATTACTCATCCTTGACGACCTGTTCATCGTACCGCTTGACGCAAAGGAGCGTCCCATACTGCTTGAAATCATCGAGGACAGGCATGAACGGAAATCCATCATCATCACATCGCAGTACCCATCCTCCAACTGGTATGACATGGTAGGTGACCCGACAATTGCCGATGCAATCCTTGACCGCATCATACATACGGCTCATACCATAGAGTTATATGGTGAAAGTATGCGAAAGTTAAGGTCTAAGAAAAACGAGAAATTTTAAAAGGGTAAAATAAAATTGACCCCCAACACCAGGACTTTAAAGGGTCAATCATATTGTAGCCAAAGGGGGACAATCCTGTTTGGCCAAAGGGGTCAAAGTCGCATGGCTTTTCCACCTGTTGCAGGATGCGCTGAAAGCGAGCCGGGATATTCTAAATTTGCTTGCAGGCATTCTCTACAAGGCAAGCGAGGTATTCAGACGGGCTGTCGATGCGGTTATCCGTTTCGGCACGGAGCGGCACAAATCTTTCTTCGCCTCGTCCGAAGCCGCCGACATCAAGAATGTGATGCAGGAATATGGCGAAACTGTCGAACAGCAGAAATCTGTCGGAGCATGGCTCTGTGGTTATGCGGAGAGCCGACAGCCTTTTGACGAAATGAAACATCGCCATACACTCAAAGAGGTTGGCGATGTCGCAGAAGGAAAGTATGATTGGAAAATCAATTACCGGCAAAATAATATCAGATTGTAAAATTCAACGCCAGCGAAATAAAAAACGTTGGCGTTGGTTTGTTTATTGCTATTATTATTGAATTTTATAAGTCTGCGTATCTAAATCTCGAATATCAATGTTACTCATTAACAATTAGTCTTAGCATATTTTGATTCAGAATCATACGATTTTCCGGAATTTTAGCGATTGCTACATCTACTATTTTTTTTAGAGGAATCGTTGTTGAAACCCCTTTGTCAAGCAATTGCCAGTCTTCCACAGATATTCCATAAGCTTTACGTAATTTATGAATTAGAATATCAACATCTATATCATTCTCCGTGAGGTACATCGGGTTGACATCCTGCCTTGTGAGACAAGACTCAACAATATCACTAGCTTGGGCAAGACAAATAGCCCGTCGACAATTTCTAATCAGCCATTCATATTCTACTTTCGGATTACCAAAATTGTAAATTATAGTAGAATATTCTTCTTGGGTTAAATCTAAATGGTAATTAGAGTTTAGGCTATTGATCAATTCTGACCATCGAACTTTACACATATCCGTATAATATGGGTCATTTGGATTACCCCAACTGCGTTTATAGAATTGATAGCAGCATTTTCTTACAACATTTACTATATCTGGAATGGTATTATTGTCAATACTTTGAAAAGCATTGTTTGTTTTTGATGCGGTGTTAGAAGTTATACCTTTTTCCGAAATAGATACAGAATTCATTTCTTTTAATAATCTCTGCGATTGCGATGTTAAGTTTCCATCTTTTGAAAGAATTGGAGTATCTAGAACCGATTTTATAGCCTTAGCCAAACTTGCGCTGGCCGCGACGCTTTCTTTCTGTTGCTGGCTAAAAGAACGAAAATCACTTCCATGTTCATCTATGGCCTCCTGCATTTGCTTTATAGCCATATCAAAATATCTTTCCAGCTTGGAAAGTAGTTCACGGAACATGTCTGCTCTTTTTGCTATTGCTCGACAAAGATCAACAGCGGCATCCATTTCCTCTGAATATTTTCTAGCCTGAGCCAAATTGGAATATGCTTCATCTTTAGCTTTACTTGCTTTAGCTCCTACAATAAGACCCATAATAGCTAATGCGGGACCTGCTACTAACCCCCCAAGAACCATAGTGCCACCAGCTATGCCTAATCCTCCAGCTGCCAAAGAACCTCCGCCAAAAAAAGCTAATGTGGCATTTGTAGCAGCCGCACCACTTAAACTAGCAATGGCAGTGCCTGTAGATGCTGCAGCGAAAGTCCCCGCTGCACTGTATGCACCAAAGGCTGTTAATGCGCCTCCAAGAGCACCGCCTCCGATACCGCCAATTATTGAGGTCGCAAAACCACCAAGCTCTTTAAGCTCAGATAAGGATTGACTGTCAATTTGGAATTTTGATAACTCGTTCAGGCCTACAGACTGTCTGAAATCTACATTTTTTAACTTTTCGAATGTCTTGATAAAGTTATTCATACTGTAGTTCAAAACATTCAATTTTTTTCGGCCTAGTGCTTCAAGACTACTTCCACTTTGTTTTCGAGCGACATTGATGCGATTTTTTGCTTGATCAACTATTTCATTGGCTTTTTTATTGGTCTTATTGGCAGAGTTGGTATCAACTGCAGCTTTGACCGATTTGCCAATTCCTAATGCGCCTGTAACGGCAGCTATACCGATAAAAAGTAATGGTAATGGCATATTCAAAATATATTAAAGGATTAAAGAAATTTCATCATTATCCATGAAAGATTCAAATTCATTCATGGTTTCATATTGGACTGTTCCATCTAGCTTTTTTGTAATTTTATTTGCTCCAGATATAAAAAGATCAATATCTCCGGATAAAAGTGCAGAATCCATATCCGAAAACGCAGAGTTAAAAACATTTTGATAGTCAGATAAATATTGAGAAGCTATTCTATTCATTTCTTCACGACATTGTCTAATGTAATTAATAGCTTCATCACATTCTTTTTCAATTCGTATGCGATTTTCTCTTGCAAGTTTTGCTTCTTTTAATGATGTAGTCAATTCTTTGTAAAACGCAGAACTCAAAGAGTATCCCACAATTGAGCCAACCATAGCTCCAACAATAGGGATTGGTATAGCTGCTTGTCCAACAATAGCAAACATCGCACTGCTAATATGTCCAGCACCTTTTTCTCCTACTTCTTCTAAAAGCTCAATGCCTGAAATTTGCCCTTTGGCAAAGCGTGTCATAGATTTACCTAAGTCAATAGTCGAAGTCACAATCATGGCTGGAGCATTTGTCTTAGATATAGTTCTGATTGTAGAATTTGCAGCATTTTGCATTCCTGCCTTAATTGCAGAACCTGCAAAAGCTGTTGCGTAACCTACTATAGCTCCTTTTCCTGTATCTAAGGCAATAGATTTTGCTGCATCAAATGGTTTGATTTCTCCTTTAATAACACTAATCGTATTTTTAATCAAAGAAATTCCACCTCCAACAAGTGCCCCAGTCTTTGCTTGCTCAACTCCCGCACGATGTGAAATTCTTATGATATCTTTTGCAACAGATATTTTTGGATGTAATCGCGCCTCAATAGCTTCCTTGTTTGTGATACCACTATCCTTGACTAAGGATTTTATTTTTTTGTATTTTGCAATATCTTTTTTTAGCTTTTCTGCTAATTCTTGATTCCCAGAAAAGTTTGCATAATCTAGTTGCTGCTGTAAAGATTGAATTTTCTCCTCAGCTTCTTGCAAAATGCCAGGATAAAAGTCACTTGGAACTGTAATTTTTGCATCAGCGTCAATATATTTTTGGAATTTTTCGGATGCAAGTTTGTTTAGGCAAGCTTTGGGTGAATTACCTACAAATTTCATTTGCTCGCCAGATCCTAAAACGACCACTCCATCTTCATCAAGTAGCACATGGTCAAATAACGGATCGTTGACACGTCCTAAATCATCAGTCCTAGAATATCTTTCTTTTGAACCAGATATGATTTTCTCAGCATTTTGACGAGCTGTATATTTGTCTTCTGCAGCAAATCCTGCTTGTTGTTTTATATTTTGGGGAGCATAGTCTTTATTGACTTTACTCTCAGCTGTTTTTTTCAGTCCACGTACAAGTTTCCTTCCATTTTCATTGTCAACACCAGAATAAGATACTAAATGTTCTTTTGAGGCAGACCCATATCTAGACACAACTTCATTAGCCGCTCCGGATTGAGCTGCCAAATCTATTGATTTTGTATGTTTTCTCTTTTTTGTCATATATTTTCTCCTAAATAAAGAAGCGTGGAACTGTATGCCACACTTCTTAATGTACAGGCCCTGAGAAAACCTTTGGAAACAGATGTGGGAATAACAGCCCCACGCATATGCGTGGAGACCATTATATCATCTCTTGTTTCCATTGTTTGAAGGTTCTCAGGCTTCGTACATACAAGAAGACATAACGCCTCTTATTTTCAATATGTCTTGGCAAGAGTTACCTCCAGCCACCTACAAAGGTAGTGAATTTCTGAAATAAGTCACTTTATTTTAGCAAAAATCAGCAATTCAAGGTCATTTTATTACACGTTTGTACCTTTACTGGCTCGCAACTCATATAATATATTGATTTTTATAGGCAATCAATAATTCCGTACAAAGTCTTTTGCTGTTTTTCCTCTGTTCTGAACAGCCTATTCTAAAATATAAAAATACTTGTCGAGTGTTAAGAGTTAGTTAAATATTAATTCCGTACATATTTACTTTCCCTATCGTTCAATTCCCTTAAAAGCACTCATTACATTTATGTACCATTAGAAAATATTTCTGTACCTATATTTTCGTATCTTGCTGATAATCAGCAACAACAATCCTGTCATATGAATTCCACATGAAAGTTTGGTCTCTTTCCTCATGCCCGGTCACAAGGCACAGGCGTGGCACGCTTCTCAGTATGTCGTACATGGTGTGCAGCTTCACGCCGCCACAGCCCTTCTGGGGTGTGCACCACG
>JACJJM010000052.1 GCA_016900015.1 Phocaeicola coprophilus
GCGGAAAGCGTGGCGGTGATAGACGAACTCTATCGGCTGGCGGGCATCTACAACACCTGCATCCTGTGCGTGCTGCACTTTGTCCCCAACGGCTTGAAACTGCGCGGGCATCTGGGCAGCGAACTGCAACGCAAGGCGGCGACCATCCTTTCCATCGAGAAGGACGAAGAACCCACGCAGTCGGTAGTGAAAGCCCTGAAAGTGCGTGACGGAAGCCCGCTGGACGTGCCGCTGATGCTGTTCGTTTGGGACAAGGAAGCCGGGATGCACACCTACCGGGGCGAAAAGCCCCGTGAGGAAAAGGAGAAACGCAAGGAAAGGGAACTGGTGGGCGTAGCCCGTGATATTTTCGGCAGGCAGACGCACATCACTTACATAGACCTTTGCGAACAGTTGCAACAGGTGCTGGACATCAAGGAGCGGACAGCCAAAAGCTACATCCGCTTCATGCGGGAGCGGGAAATCATCCTGAAAGACCCGGCGAACCAAAGCTATTTCATGATTGGTCTCATTTAATCCGGCGGCTTATGTATATCGACAAGGAAAACTTCGAGGCATGGATGGAGCGCATCATGGACAGGCTCGACATGCAGGACAGAAAGATAGACCGTCTGCTGAACAACCAGAACTGCCTGGACGGTGAAAAACTGCTCGACAATCAGGACTTGTGCTTTCTGCTCAAAGTGAGCGTCAAGACTTTGCAGCGTTACCGGAAGAAAGGCATACTGCCCTACCTGCTGTTGGACGGGAAGTATTACTACCGGGCAAGCGACATACACAAGCTGATTCGTGAGCGCACGGATTAGCGGGTGTTATTTATCATTGTTCAATTATGTAATCCTGTTTTGTCGTGAGACAAGGCAGGATTTTTACATTTTCTGCGGGAGTGTTCCGGTTATTTGATTAACTTTGCAGAAGTTACATAGAGAACAACGGCGATTGGTCGGTAGCTATCGGCTTTTCGTCTTGAGATATAACATATACGTTCGCCGAACGTCCCAAAGCGAAAACTGGCACTTTTCAAAACGAGGGGATATTCAGCGCAGGATATGCTATGCTTTGTCATAGCGTGGTCTTGCCTGTTCC
This sequence comes from Phocaeicola coprophilus, assembly GCA_016900015.1. GTDB lineage: Bacteria > Bacteroidota > Bacteroidia > Bacteroidales > Bacteroidaceae > Phocaeicola_A. Next base: position 1,087 of record JACJJM010000052.1, read on the forward strand.
TCGTTTAGGTATGCCAGTACCTCGCTTTGAAGCAGTGTAAGAGCCACGCTTCTTTTTTAGGTACTGGCGGACAGTTGAATAGGAATTATTAAATTGTTAAATACCGGATAAGATGAAACAAGTAAAAGCGCACATCGCCGTATCTCTGGACGGGCATACAGCCACATTGGACAATGAACTGGACTGGTTGCCTGATGAAGTAAAACGTACCGTTGGCAAACACTGTCTGGAAGCTGACTGCCTGCTGATGGGGGCAAACACCTATACCTATATATTTGAGCATTGGGGCGGGTGGCCGTACAAAAGCCAGCGGTCTTTTGTCGTGTCCCACCACGATACCAACCTCACGCCGGACTGCGGCGTGGAGTTCCTGACCGAAGAACCGCTGCGCAAGGTCTATGAACTGAAACAAACGCATGACATACTGGTGGTGGGCGGCGGCAAGCTGCTTACCTCGCTGGTGAAAGCCGGACTGCTGGACTGCCTGACCATCTACACCATCCCGGTGATGGTGGGCAAAGGCATCGGCTTTATCGGGGAAACATTCGGCTCTAAATGGAAGCTGTCAGGAAGCAAGATTATATATGGAAATATTATCTCTGCTGAATATGAATTACTTTATTGAGAATATAGTATTTTTGTGAATAAATTTATTGTTATTATGAGTGAAAGTAATGTCGTATTAGATCCTTTATCTTATACATCTTATTATGTAGAATGTTGTTTTAATGACGTATTTCTTGCATCAGGAACGTGCTTTTTTGTAAAAAGGAACGATGTGGATTATTTAATTACTAATTGGCATATCGTATCAGGACAAAATAATGAAACAAAAGAATATTTGGATAAAAAACATGGGGCAATACCTAATAATCTAAAAGTTCATATTTTCAAAAATCAATCTACGGTAGAAAGAATAGTTCACACTATTCCACTTTACGATGAAAATGATACGCCATTATGGTTAGAACATCCTTCATTTAAAGAAAAAGTTGATGTTGTTGCTATAAAAGTAACAATTCCTAATGATATGCTTATTAAATATGTAGAAGAAGCTATTGAACCGTATAATGAACAAACAAAAGCAAACATTAAAGATGATGTTTATGTTTTAGGATTTCCATTTGGTATTTCGGAAGGAGAAGGATTTCCTATTTGGAAAAGAGCTAGTATTGCATCAGAACCAATTATAGATATACAAGATAGACCTCTAATGTATATTGATACTGCTTCAAGATCAGGTATGTCAGGTTCTCCTGTAATATATAAGGAAAGAAGAGGTGTCGCAATTTGTGATACACATCCGACAAAAGCTACAAAAATTAGTCACTTTTTCATGGAATTTATTGGAGTATACTCTGGGCGCATAGGTGCAGATGATGAATTTAAAGCTCAGCTAGGTAGAGTTTGGAAGAAAAGAGTTATTGATGAAATTATAAATAGATAACAAAAAGATACGCCCAGTTTGTTTTCCGGGCGTAAACGTTGGATTGCCATCGGCAAAACCGGGTTACTTCTTCGGCTTCCCTTTCTTCTCAGGGAATGAGAAAGCGACATTGAACTGCCCGTCCAGCACCAGCGAGGCATCAAAAGCCTTTCCGTTCTTCCCCTTGAAGCCTTTAATCAGCCCGGTCTTGCGCTTCGTGACCAGTTCGACAATCTGCTTGTCGGTAAGCTGCTTGTCGCACTTGCTGCGGAATATGGTCAGCGTACAATCCACGTTGGAACACTTCGCCACTTTCGGGTAGAACAGGATGCGCCCGCTGCCGCACTTGGGACAGGGGCAGGTCTCACCGCTGGCAAAAGACAACTGTACCGACAACAGTTCCGCCGTGATTTGGGCGGCGTACAGCTCGATGCCCTTGCGGAACGTGTCGGCATCCATGCCGCCCGCTTCAATCTTGGCGAGGGCGGTTTCCCACATGCCCGTCATTTCCACATCGGCAATCTTCTTGCCCTTGACAATACGGTAAACGGCAAGCCCCTTTTCGGTCGGCACAAGGTTCTTCTTCTCCCGCACGATGTACTGGCGGGCAAACAATGTCTCGATAATCGCCGCACGGGTGGCTGGCGTACCTATCCCGGCATCCTTCATGCTGGCTTTCAATTCTGCATCTTCCAGTTCCTTCCCGGCGTTTTCCATAGCAGCCAGCAGGCTGCTTTCCGTGTGCAGCGGTTTCGGCTTGGTCTGCTTTTCGAGCAGATCCACGCCGGAAAGCGGCAAGGTCTGTCCCTCTTGAAACGGTGGCAAAGTGGCGGTATCTTCATCTTCAGTGTCCTGTTCGCTGAACACGGCACGCCATCCGGCTTCTTTCATTACAGCCCCTTTCACCGTGAAATCGGTATCTCCTGCGGACAACAGGGCGGTGGTAACGTCCTTCACGCACTTGCCCGAAAAGGCTTCCAGCATACGCCCGGCTACCATTTCATAAATAGCCCGTTCGTCTTTGGAGAGTTCGCCCGGCAGGTTCTCGGTAACAATCATGGCATGGTGGTCGGTTACTTTACCGTCATTCACGCTGCGGCGGTTCAAGGTTGCGCCATCCAGCCCGGCGGCATATCCGGCAAAACGGGGGTATCGCTTCAAAAGGGCGATGCGCTCCGGCATTTCCTCGAAAACGTCTTCCGAAATATAGCGGCTCCCGGTTCGGGGATAGGACATCACTTTCTTCTCGTACAGGGTCTGCGCTATGGAAAGCGTCTTGTCTGCCGAGAAGTTCAATTTCGTATTGGCTTCCTTTTGCAGTGTGGTAAGGTCGTACAGAAGCGGGGGGTCTTGGGCGGCTTCTTTCCTTTCAACGGACTTCACTGTAAGCTGCCCGGCATCCTTTGCCCGTTGCATGGCGGCTATGGCTTCGGGCTGCTGTTCCCACCTGGTGGTCGATTGGGCGGTGAAACCTATTCCCCCGCTGGCGGTGCTGGCTTTGAGTTGCCAGAACTTGGTCGGGATGAAATTCTTGTTCTCCAGATAACGGTCGCATATCATCATAAGCGTAGGTGTCTGCACCCTGCCCAGCGAGAACACGCCCTGCCCGGCGGCTACGCTCAACGCTTGGGTGGCGTTTATTCCTATCAGCCAGTCCGCTTCGCTGCGGGACTTGGCGGCAAGATAAAGGTTGTCGTAACGTTTGCCCGGCTGCAAGTTCTCCATGCCCTCCCGGATTGCCCTGTCGGTCAGGCTGCTTATCCAAAGACGGACAAAAGGCTTGCGGCAGTCCAGATAATGGAAGATATAGCGGAAGATTAACTCGCCCTCACGCCCGGCATCGGTGGCGACAATAATCCGGTCGCACTGGTCGAACACTTCCTTTATCACTTTCAACTGCTTCAACACGCCGGGGTCTGCCTTGTAGCCTTTCTCGGCTTTCACTTGACGGGGGATTAGCTGGAAGTCCGCCGGAATTATCGGCAGGCTCTCCCTGCGGAAGTTCGCCACCCCGTAGGCTTCGGGCATGGCAAGCTGTATCAAGTGGCCGAACGCCCATGTTACCATATACCCATTGCCGGAAAAATATCCATCATTCCTCTGTGTCGCCCCAATGATGCAGGCGATGTCCTTAGCCACGCTGGGCTTTTCTGCTATCAATGCTATCATAGTTCTTTGCTTTTTAAGTGGTCATTACATTTTCATTCCTCTGGACTTCTTGGGCTTGTCCGCTTTCAGGGTCTTGTCCTGCTTCTCCTTCTGCTTGGCGGTGGGCTTGTCCTGCCCCTGTTTCAGCGGCTCTTTGGTCTGCTTGGTGGCTTCGTTGGTCTTGCCCTCCGTATTGACCGCCACCTGTGTCCGGCTCTCGGCGGCTGGGATAACGTCTTTCGGTTGTACCTTGTCGGGGGACTTCCCTTGTGCGCCGGGCTGCACATGACCGTTGAACTCCACGCCCTGCCCGTCCTTCACTCCGGCTACCTGCTGCGTGGGCTGCTGTCCTTGCTGCAAGGCTTGTACGGCTGCTCTCGGCAGGAACTCCAAACCACGCTCCACCGCACTGACCTGAAGATAGGCACTGCGCCTTGTTCCGTCCTTGAATTGCAGGTTCTCCATCCTGACCGCTTTCCCGGCTTCAAAGGCGGCTTTCTGTTCCGGGCTTACCTTCACGCCGCAAACGCTGTCGGGGCATTTCCATTTGTCCGCCCGCATGTACTCCAGTTCGTGCGTGTGCCTGTCCCGGCTGATGAATACGGGAATTTGCTCCCCGCTTTTCGGGTCGGTAATTTGGGCGACGCTGCCCAGATTCCCGATATGCTGCAAGTTTCCTTGTTCCTGTTTGGAAAACTCATGCCCGTTGTATGGGCGTTGCAACAGCTTCTCATCCATCTGTACGCCATGCAGCTTGGGGACTATTGTGCCGTCCTTTGCCTGATAGAAAGAGAGCTTGACATCGGTAGGTCTGAGATAGAAACCTCCCACCGTCCCCGAAACGGTGTAAGTGTTGCGGGATTTGTAGCCACGCATCACCCGGTCGAAGTCCTTTGTGTTTTTCAGGGTGTTGGCGGTGATGCCTACTTTTTTCAGGCTCTCCCAATCAATCTTCGCTGGGTCGAAGCGGTAGCCCTGCTTGGATTCCGGGTTGTTCGGTTTCGGTACACGGAGTGCTTCCGTCTGTTTGTCGCCCTCCGGCGTGGGGTTGCGGTGGTTGTCCTCGATAGCCTTTGCGTTTCGTTCCACCTCCGATGCCTTGCAGCGGAACAATGCCAGCCCTTCGGTGTCCTGAAATTTGCGGTAGAAGTTGGCGACAAGGTTGCTGATGATGTCGCCGTTCCTGTCCACTTGCATGAACTCGCCGCCCTGTATCGGCGGCACGGTCTGCAAGTTGCCCTCCTTGTCGAATCCTTTAACGGCACTCACTTTCCCCTGCTGTTTGTCCAAGACCAGCAGCACGTCCTTTTCCTGCCCCTCTGCGGGCGGGGTCGTTCTGTTTTCGCTCATAAATCATTGAAATTAAACGGTTGCGGGAATAGTCCCGTCCAAAGGTAGCGACTAAATATGCTATATTTTGACGGGCGGCAAGGGGTGTCCCGCTTTGTCTTGTGGTGGGTTGATTTGTCCGGGTAAAGAAAGACTGCAACCAATGGTTGCAACATTAAAAGCAGGCATAAAAAAGAGAGCGAAGTTAATCACTCTCCTTTAGATGAGCCATTTGTGAGCCATTTAATTATTGCGATAACAACTTATAATCAGTTGTTTATGATAAACTGCATTATACTTGTGATACGTTAGTGAGCCATTTGGGTACATAATAAGTCCCTTTGCCCACTTTTCCCTGCATTTCCAGCCAGCCATTCATCTGTTGGAGTATGCGGGATGCTGTCGGTTTGCTTACTCCTAAAAT
>JACJJM010000053.1 GCA_016900015.1 Phocaeicola coprophilus
GCATTGAGGAAATCTATCAGCAAGTCCTTGTTGATTTCCTGCCCGAAGATGCGCTTGAAGCCCATGTCGGTGAAGGGGTTAATGAATTTTGCCATAGATTATGTTTTTAAGCATTTCTGTCTACAAATATATTCATTTTCCGGCAAATGTTGTTATCCCCTTCTCTTCTTTATGCTACGCCTATTCCTCCCTGTCGCGCCGTATGAGTTCGAGCAGTTTCTCCACGGCCTCTTCGGCGGGAATGTTCTTCTCTACGCACTCGCGGCGGCGGTAGAGGCTGACGCGTCCGCGTCCGGCGCCCACATAGCCGTAGTCCGCGTCGGCCATTTCGCCCGGGCCGTTCACGATGCAGCCCATGACACCTATCTTCAGCCCCTTCAGGTGGGCTGTGGCGGCCTTGATGCGGGCCAGGGTGTCTTGGAGGTCGAAGAGCGTGCGTCCGCAGCTGGGGCAGGAGATGTATTCCGTCTTGCTCGTGCGCACGCGTCCGGCTTGGAGTATGCCGAAGGCGGTGGCATCGACCACGGTGGACGGCAGCGAACCTTGGTTGTAGAGGAAGATGCCGTCAGTCAGGCCGTCGAAGATGAGTGCCCCCATGTCGGCCGCAGCTTTGATTTGCAGGTCCTCGGCTGTGTCTTCGCCGTAGTGCTGGAACATCACCACGGGGTTCTCCAGTCCGGCGCAGGTGAGCTGGTGGACCAGCCCGCGCTGTTCGCCCAAGCGGTTGGGGTGGTTGCTTTGTGCGATGACCACCACTTCGGGGTGATGGCGCAGCAGGGCGATGATTTCGTCGTCGCAGGCCAGATAGGTCAGGAAGAGGAACTTCACGGGTGAGGGGCAACGCATGATTTTCAGGAAGAGCGGTTCTTCCTCCTCGCTGCGTGCGGGCATGAAGGCAGGGTAGGTGCCGGCTTCGCCTGTCCAGTGGTCGGCATCGACGATGTAGGCGCAGGCTTCGCGCTGTTCGGGCAGGGTGTGCCCCACGTAGATGTAGTCGGGCTGGAACTGCGGGTCGACCTCCGTGCGCGGTGTGATGCCTGCGGCGATGACCACGGGGACCTGGTCGCCTCCGATGTTGTCCACGGGGCGTGTCCGCCGGCGCACGGGCGAGACATAGTCAAACGACTCGGGCGCGCGCCCCGGGATGTAGGGATGTCCGGCACGGGCCGTCACGTAGTCCACCAGTTTGCGGGCGACGGGTATTTCTGCCTCGGGTGCTTCGCTCAGTGACACGCGGATGGTGTCGCCCAGTCCGTCGGCCAGCAGAGCCCCGATGCCCAGGGCCGACTTGATACGCCCGTCTTCGCCGTCTCCGGCTTCGGTCACGCCCAAGTGGAGGGGGAAGTCCATACCTTCGCGTTCCATCACTTCGGCCAGCAGGCGGACGGTCTTCACCATCACGACGGTGTTGCTCGCCTTGATGGAGATGACCACGTCGCGGAAGTCTTCCTCCACGCAGATGCGCAGGAACTCCATGCACGACTCCACCATGCCGGCCGGCGTGTCGCCATAACGCGACATGATGCGGTCGGAGAGCGAACCGTGGTTCACTCCGATGCGGATGGCCGTGTGGTTTTCCTTGCAGATGTGCAGGAAGGGGACGAACCGCGCACGTATCTTCTCTATCTCGCGTGCATACTCTTCATCGGTGTATTCCAGGTGTTTGAAGGTGCGGGCGGCGTCGACGTAGTTGCCCGGATTGATGCGCACTTTCTCGGCATAGAGGGCAGCCACTTCGGCCACGTGCGGATTGAAGTGCACGTCGGCGACGAGTGGCGTCATGTAGCCTTCGGAGCGCAGGGCGGCGTTGATGCCGCGCAGGTTTTCCGCCTCGGCGACACCTTGCGTGGTGAGCCGCACATACTCTCCGCCGGCGTCGATGATGCGTTTGGCCTGCTCCACGCAGGCTTCCGTGTCGCGCGTCGGCGTGTTGGTCATCGACTGGATGCGGATGGGGTTCGTCCCGCCCAGGGGCGTCGCGCCTATCTGCACTTCGTGGGTCGCGCGGCGTTCGTAGTTAAACAAGTCGACCATGATGCGGGGGTGTTTTAGTTGGTCTTGTAGGCGTATTTCACCTCTTTCAGTTCCTCGTTGGCCTTCACGATTTTCTGCTTCAGGCCTTCCTTGTAGGCGGCAAATTTTTCAGCCAGTGCCTCGTCGCTCAGGGCCAGCATCTGCACGGCCAGGATGGCGGCGTTCATCGCGCCGTTGATGGCCACGGTGGCTACGGGGATGCCGGGAGGCATCTGGATGATGGAGTAGAGCGCGTCGACGCCGTCGAGCACGGAGCCTTTCACGGGTACGCCGATGACGGGCAGGGTGGTGTTGGCGGCGATTACGCCGGGCAGGGCGGCAGCCATGCCGGCAGCGGCGATGATGACTTTCAGGCCGCGTGCTTTAGCGCCTTTGGCAAATGCTTCCACGGCTTCGGGTGTACGGTGTGCCGAGAGGGCATTGATTTCGAAGGGGATTTGCATCTCGTCGAGCAGCTTGGCTGCTTTTTCCATGACGGGAAGGTCAGAGGTGCTCCCCATGATGATGCTTACTACTGGTTTCATAATCTGTCTGTGTATTTAGTTTGATGATTCTTGTTCTGTTTTTGCAGGTTGCCGTTTGAGGATGAGGCCTGTTGACTCTTCGTGCCGCGTGTCGCGGGGCAGGAAGACGAGCGTGCTGTCGTCGCGCAGCAGGAAGTCAAAATAGTGTGCGGTGTCGACCAGGCATTGCCACACCGTGGCATTGATGTCCTCCTCCGTGCCGCGCAGGGTGTAGCGTCGTCCGGTGTAGGTGTCCGGCGCGGTTCCCTCGCGCTTGATGGTCAGCCGGAACGTACCGTCGCCGCTGTGGCGTGCGTGCATGACCGACAGATGCCACTCCGACGCGTCCGGTCCCGTAAGGCTTGTGCCGGCAAATGTCTCCACGAGGGCCGAGTCTGCACGGGGCGTGACCGGTATGGAATCTGCAGCCGTCACGTCCGCATGGCGGGGCGACCGCGTGCAGGCGGCTGTCAGCAGGCATGCCGCCAGGAGGATGGATGTGAGTTCACGTTTCTTCATAGGTCTATATCTGATAGGTTTACTGTCTGTCTCTGAAAGTCTCCCCTTCGGGGGAAGTATGGAGGGGATGCCCTTAGATGAACAATATCCCGCCCACGCCGCATACGAAGCCCACGCCGAAGCCCACGAGCACTTCGCTGAGCGTGTGCTGGCGCAGGAGGATGCGCGACGTGCCCAGCATCCCGGCCAGGACGATGGCGAAGCAGAGCCACCCGATGTTGTTGCTGTAAAACAGCAGGCTGAACGACACCATCCCGCCTATGAACTGTCCGATGGCTGCCATGTGGGCGCTGATTTTCCACCAGATGTTCACCAGCGCGCAGATGAGCATTGCCAGCAGCGACGACACCAGGATGCCCGACATGAAGCGTGGGATGCCCATGCGGTACATCAGCAGCAGGCACACGATGTAGGAGGCTATGGTCATCGCATAGGGGACGATGCGTTTCTCGCGGTGTCCCAGGTGGCGCAAACTCCAGCCGTTCACCTTCTGGTAGAAGTAGATGGCGGCCATTGGCAGGACGACCGTGAACACGTAGATGACCCCCACGATGATGAGCTGGTAGCGCATCGGGAGCATCCGCAGGTAAGTGAACAAAAACAGGGACACGAAGCCCACTGTCGGCACGTAGAACGGAGTGAACACGGCCGACAGCACGCGTGCCGCTGTGCGCAAATATTTTTCTTCCATACGCTCTGAGGACTATTTTCTTAATCTGGCCACCGGGATGCCCAGCTGCTCGCGATACTTCGCCACCGTGCGCCGTGCGATGGCAAATCCCTTTTCCTTCAGGATGCGTGCCAGTTCGTCGTCGGTGAGCGGGTGGGCTTTGTCTTCCTTCTCGACACATTCCTTCAGCACACGGCGGATTTCCCGCGTGGAAAGCTCCTCGCCTTCGCCCGTCGTGTAGCCGTCGCTGAAGAAGAACTTCAGGGGATAGATGCCATAGTTCGTCTGCACATACTTGCTGTTGCTCACGCGCGAGACGGTCGAGATGTCAAGCCCTGCGAGCGCGGCCACGTCTTTCAGGATCATGGGGCGCAGGAGCGACTCGTCGCCTTCGCGGAAGAAAGGCATTTGCAGATCGATGATGGCCTTCATCGTGCTGAGCATCGTCTGCTGGCGTTGCTTGACGGCATTGATGAAGTTGCGTGCCGAGTCCATCTTCTGCTTGAGGAAGAGCATTGCCTCGCGCGACTCCTTGCTCTGGTTGGCGCGGTTGCGGGCATACTCGTCGAGCATGTCGGAGAACTCGCGGCTCACGTGCAGTTCAGGCACGGAATGGTCGTTGAGCGAGAGCGTCACGCTGCCGTCGTCCTGCGTCTCCACGAGGAAGTCGGGGACGATTTGCTGGTTGGCACGCCCCATCGCTTCGCCCAGCGAACTGCCCGGGCGCGGGTTCAGTCGCACGAGGTCGTTCTTCGCCTCCTCGAACTGTGCGTCGCTGAGGCCGAGCTTCTGCTTTATCTTGTCCCAGTGTTTGTGGGTAAATTCGTCGTAACACTTCCCGATGATGTCCTGCTCCAGTGTCTTCAGGGGCGAATGCTCCTTGCGTCCGATTTGGATGAGCAGGCACTCCTGGAGGCTGCGTGCGCCGATGCCGGGCGGGTCGAAGTCCTGGATGATTTTCAGGATGCCCTCCAGTTCGGCCGGTGTCGTCTCCACTCCATAGTTGAACAGCAGTTCGTCGCCGATGGTCTCGAAGTCCTTGCGCAGCAGCCCGTCGTCGTCGAGCGAGCCGATGAGGTATTCGGCCAGTTGCCGCTGGCGGTCGCTCAGCTCGCGTTCGCCGAGCTGTTCCTTGAGGATTTCGTAGAAGGAGACAGCCTCCGAGAAGGGGATTTCCTCTGCCTGTGCAGCCGGGCTTTTCGGCTCGCGGAGCTTGTAGTCGGGGATGTCGTCTTCCGTGCGGTAGTCGCCCAGCTCCATGTCTTCAGCCGTCATGTTCGCTCCCTCGTCGTCCTGTCCGCCGGCGGCAAATTCCTCGTCGGCCGCGTCCTTCTCTGCCGGCGACGCACCCTCCTCCAGGGCCGGATTGTCAAGCAGTTCGGCCCGCACGCGTTCTTCCAGTTCGACGGTGGGCAGTTCGAGCAGCTTGACGGCCAACACCTGCTGGGGCGAGAGGGTCTGTACTTGTTGCTGTTTTTGTATCTGGTAATTCCCTTGTTGCATGACATTCGGTTTAGCGACGCAAAGGTAGTGAATTTTGCGTGACGGATGTTGCTTTCGCGCAGGTAAATGATGTTCGTTCTTTCCGTCCCTACAGGAGTTGGATGTATCCCTAAAGGCCGTCCGGGAGCGGAAAGGAGGGTAGCCGACCACGGAAAGGAGGCCGTGGTCGGCTACCCTTTAGGGCGTGCACGCTTCCTTTCTAAGCCCGCCATGTTGGCATTTTTTGTATCTATGGCTGCCCTTCGGGAAATAAAATGCAAGGCTTTTAAAGTTAATTATTGTATCGTTGTGATAATAAATGTATATGACTCTGGTGTGTGATGATGAGGTAGGAAAAGAAGGCCCGTGAAGAGCCTTTTCTTGGATAGGTTGTGATAAATATTTACACGGGGGGGGGTAAAATTACTTTGTGTTCTCGACGGCGACGAGCCGGAGTACACATTTTTTGAATGGGCGGAAAAAGCGCTGGATGTGCTTTTTTTACCTTAAATAAGAGAAAAAATGCCGATAGGGACTGTTGGACGCTGTCAGACTGTGCCCTATCCCGGTTGCCTTAGCGGAAAGTTTTCTCGTAAAAACATACAAAAAAGCGTTTGACTTCATTTTTGAGAATGTTAAAACGGAGTGTTTCTTTAAGGAAAGAACTTAAAAGGACCTCCCGTATTCGAAGGTTTTTAGATAAAATAGATGTACATTGTATTGAAAAAACATTTATATTTGCAACACTGACTTTAGATGAATTGTTGCCAGGCCGGAAAGGTGTGATGTTTACATTTTAGATTTTTACCGCTTCCGGCTGTGAACTGACAACCATGATAAACTATTAAATAATGTACGATATGAAACGCAGACTTCTGTATCTGTTAGTCGCGGGGTTGTTCTTATTTATCGTTAC
>JACJJM010000054.1 GCA_016900015.1 Phocaeicola coprophilus
CTGTTTCCCGAAATGTAACAAATCGTAACTCGCATCTAGTTTAACCCAAATGTTAATTTTTTATTGGGACAGCACTGCACGACGTGGGTGGGCGAAGTGAAGCGCCATTTGCCGTGTCCTTTCTCCATCGTGTCCCACTGGTCGTAAAGGTCGAGCGACAGGGAGCGGGCCACGCCCTTGCACTGTTCGAGCAGGCTGCGGCGGGCGATGACGAACCCGAATCCCGGCACGCCCTGGATGCACTTGTTGGCGCTGCTGATGAGGAAGTCGATGCCCAGCGCGGCCATGTCGATGGGCACGCCGCCGAAGCTGCTCATGGCGTCGACGATGAACGTCTTGCCGTGGCGTTTGACGACTTCGGCCACAGCGGCCAGCGGATTGAGCACGCCGGTGGTCGTCTCGCAGTGGATGACTGACACGTGGGTCACTTCCGGGTGTTCGTTCAGGTAGGTGTCGATGGCTTTCGGGTCGACGGGTTGTGTTTCTTCAAACTTCAACACATGGTGTTGGATGCCGTAGTAGGTGGCGATGACACCCATGCGGTTGCCGTAGGCGCCGTTGGCGGCGATGAGCAGGTGGTCTGTGGGGCGGATGGCGGTGCCCAGGGTGGACTCCACGCAGAATGTCCCGCTGCCTTGCATCAACACGGCTGTATAGTCTTCAGGACGGCTGGTGGCAAGCGTCACCAGTTCTTTACGGATTTTCTCGACGATGCCGACGTTGTAGTCTTCATCCCACGTACACCAGTCGCTCATCATGGCTTCCTTGACAGTTTCGCTGGTGGTCAGCGGGCCGGGGGTCAAAAGTAAGTAAGGTCTCATGTTTGATGTATTTAAGTTGTTGATAATAGATTTCGAAGTTTGTAGGTCATAATGCGGAGTTTGCCGACGGAGTCAGGATGAGGTCATTGTCCGCCTTGCTTTCCGTCGTTGCGGTCCGGCGTGTTTTGCGACGTGCGATGTAGGCCATGGAGCCGGCGAAGGCGATGCAGCAGGCCAGTCCGACGTAGAGGTTTATGTAGTCATAGAACACGCTCCAGTCGATGCCTGTCAGCAAATATTCTTTAAATATGAGCAATGCCACCGTGCCTGCATAGCCCACGAAGTCGATGGTGATGATAAAAAATCCTACATTTCCGCGGATTTTGAAGCAGGCGATGAAGCGCTCGAAGAAGATGGTCTGGAATCCCAGGTAGGCCACGTCGATGCACAAGCTTTGGGCAAAGAGCCACGTCGTGGTCGAGATGCCGAGCGTGTCGGAGTTTGCTCCGATGAAGGCCAGGGCACCCATGCCGAGGGTGGAGAGTGCCAGGAGGGCATGGAGGACGGCCGTGTGGTTTTTCACTGTCGCCAGGAGTGCGAAGATGGCCAGCATGACCAGGGTGGCGATGGTGTCCACATGGGCAAATGTCCAAGCGGAGATGGTGCTCACGTCGATGATGCAGACGATGAAGTCTTCCTTGATGTCACGCATCACGGTGATGAGCAGGTTGGCCACGAAGAGCAGGGTCAGGATGGGCATGAAGCGCAGGAAGAGATTGCGCCGTTCGCTCCCGTTGAGCGTCACGCGTTCGGTGCGGGCTGCGATGTCGGCAGCCGTCGGGCGGGGGAAGCGGGTCATCATCCAGCCCGTCAGGCACAGCTGTGGGAAAGCGATGGCGCCGATGAGTGCAGGCATTCAGAATTCACTCACGCCCAAGTCGTTCATGGCGTAGAGGCCCAGCGATTTGGCCACGCCCGAGCTGAGCGCCATGCTCACGCCCATGATGCTGGCCAGGATGTCAGTCGTGCGCCTTCCTTCCAGGAAACTGAAGATGACTCCCCACATGCAGCCCAGCGAGAGGCCGTTGAAGAAGAGTGCGGCGATGTTGTAGGGGACGGGCATCAGGCCGAAAGCCAGCAGGGAGGCTTCGGAGAGGGCGGCTGAGCCGATGATGAACTTCAAGCGGCCTTCCGGTCGCAGCTCGGAGATGAATTTGATGCCTAGGAATTTGGCGGTGACGTAGCCCAGGAGCTGGATGATGCTCACGGCGATTTTGTAGTCCATTCCCCACACGCTGAGTCCTTCAAACTCGGCAGCGGTGAATGGTTTGCGCAGTGCATATACAAGTGAATAAGAGAGCAGTGCCTCCGGCCCATAGGATGAAGAGCCAGTCGGGCATTTGTCCTTTTCCGGTGAATGGTTTTGTCAGCTTCTGACAGGGAAAACACATAGTTGTTGTTTTGATTTTTGATTACGCCGGCAAAGGTAGGTTGGTTTGGCTGTGCTCAAAAAGGATGTAAAAACAAATGTATAAATGTAACGGTATAGTAACACTTCTGAAACGGTGTCACAACATCTTTGAAACAGGTTTGTAATTTCTCTCTCTTGCACCCTTGGGGAGGGTGGTGCCGGAAGGTTGGGTGGAGGGACGGACAGGAGGATGTCAGTTTAGTTCGCGCGTGAGAAAGCTTTCCAGCGCTTCGGCCGAGAGCCGCAGGTGGAATTCGCCTTTGAATGCGATGGAGATGCCGCCTGTCTCTTCTGACACGATGACGGCCAGTGCGTCGGTCTGCTGTGACACGCCGAGGGCGGCACGGTGGCGCAGGCCCAGTTTCTTGGGGATGTCGAGGCTGTGTGACACGGGCAGGATGCAGCCTGCAGCCGTGATGCGCTTGTGTGTGACGATCATGGCTCCGTCGTGCAATGGGCTGTTTTTGAAAAAGATGTTTTCGATGAGGCGTTGGTTGAGGTTGGCGTCGATGGTGTCGCCCGTGTGGATGATGTCGTTCAGTGGAATGTTGCGTTCGAACACGATGAGTGCGCCCACTTTCTGCTTGCTCATGTTCAGGCAGGCCATCACGACAGGCATGATGTCGGAGCGTTCGACTTTTGTTTTCTTGGTCCCTGTCAGCAGGTGGAACAGGCGGTTGACCTTCTCATGCGAACCGAGTGCTTGCAGGAAACGGCGCACGTCGTCCTGGAAGAGGATGATGAGCGCGATGGCACCCACCTTGACCAGCTGGTCGAAGATGGCGCCGAGCAGGCGCATTTCCAGCACCTGCGCCACGAGCAGCCATAGCAGGATGAAGATGAGCACGCCGGTGAATATCTTCACCGAACCGGACTCTTTCATGAATTTGTAGGCATAGTAGAGCAGGAATGCGACAGAGAATATGTCGATAATGTCTTTGATTTCGATAGAGAACATCATAATGGGCTGACAGGGGTTGGAAGATGAGTTAGCAGGATATGTGTGTTGTATTGAGGGTTTCCACGATGCGCACGGCTTCGACGGCTTCTTTCACGTCATGCACGCGCAGGATGTGCGCTCCTTTTAGGAGGGCGATGGTATGCAGGACGGTCGTTCCGTTCAGGGCTTCAGCCGGTGTGCAGTTCAGCAGTTTGTAGATCATGGATTTGCGCGACACGCCCACGAGCAGGGGCAGGTCGAATGTGCGGGGGATTTCCTCCAGGTGAGCCATGAGTTCGTAGTTGTGTGCGAGAGTTTTTCCGAATCCGAATCCCGGGTCGAGGATGATGTCGTTCACTCCCATTTCATGCAGTTGCTGGATGCGTGTGGCGAAGTAGAGGAATACTTCTTTCACCACGTTGTCATAGTGGGGCTCTTGTTGCATGGTCTGCGGTGTGCCTTGCATGTGCATCATGATGTAGGGCACTTGCAGGCGTGCCACTGTGGCGAACATCTGTTCATCCATGGCTCCGGCCGCAATGTCGTTGATGATGTTCACGCCATATTCTCCGACACAGCGTTCGGCCACTTCGGCACGGAAGGTGTCGACCGACACGATGGCGTCAGGATATTCCTCACGGACAATGCGCAGTCCGGTGTGCAGCCTGTTCATTTCCTCTTCTGCGCTGATGTGCACGGCGTCCGGGCGTGAGGAGTAGGCTCCCACGTCGATGATGCTGGCGCCTTCGTCGATGATTTGCCGACATCGTTGGCGTATTTCTTTTTCCGTCTGTGTGCGGCTTCCTGCATAGAAAGAGTCGGGTGTCACATTGAGAATCCCCATTACTTGCGGAGTGGACAGTTCGAACAGTGTCCCGTGAATGTTGAGTGAATAATGATTCATGGAGTATTTGGTTTGTATCGACAAAATTACGCACAATAATTGATTCCGGGCCACTTTTGTTTTCTCTTTTTGCACTTTCGGCAGAAAAAGCCTCCGGCGGTTTTTCCATAAGATGGCAGAGGCTGAGGTTGCGGCAGGCTTGCAGTCGTGCTCTTGGTTGCCCGAAGCCGGGTTTGAGGCGCATTGTTCTGGTCCGGGCAACACCCTCGCGCGAGCATAAAATACCTAGAAATGGTGATTGTGATTTCTAACTAAAGAGTGTAACTTTGCATTGAATTGAAAATTTAAATGATTACAGATTATGGAACCAATTATTAATTCCCAGCTCCCTGAATTTAAAGTTCAGGCATTCCAGAATGGAAGTTTCAAGACCGTGACTAATGAAGATGTGAAAGGCAAGTGGGCCATCTTCTTTTTCTATCCTGCAGATTTCACGTTTGTGTGTCCGACGGAGTTGGTGGATATGGCAGAAAAGTATGAGCAGTTTCAGGCAATGGGCGTGGAGGTGTATTCCGTCAGCACGGATTCGCATTTCGTGCACAAGGCTTGGCATGATGCTTCTGAGAGCATTCGTACAATCAAGTACCCGATGTTGGCAGACCCGACGGGGGCTTTGTGCCGTGCGTTCGGAGTGATGATCGAAGAGGCCGGCATGGCCTATCGTGGGACATTCTTGGTCAATCCGGAAGGAAAGGTAAAATTGGCTGAGATTCAGGATAACAATATAGGCCGTAATGCCGAAGAGCTGCTCCGCAAGGTGGAAGCTGCACAGTTTGTGGCGACACATGACGGGGAAGTTTGCCCTGCCAAGTGGAAAAAAGGGTCTGCCACGCTGAAGCCGAGTATCGATTTGGTAGGCAAAATCTAAGAAGCTGTTTTGAATTTATCGTGTGATGATTTGGGATGAGTTTTTGAGTCATTTTTGGTTCTGTGAGGAGGAAGATTGCGGGCTATCTGACGAAGAACAGGAACGAAAAGGACCAAAAAAATCGCCCAAAGCACACACGAAAACGGATACATCCAGTCGGGAAGAACTTTTTGTAGAAATTCAAAACAGCTTCTAAGTATACAGTCTGCGGATATTCTAGTTCAAGTGCGGGAGTTTTTCCTGCACTTGAACTTTGATTATATATCTCACATATATAATAAGGTGTATACGGTTCCTCAGTCCCTTCCTTCGCCTCCGCTTTCTTCTGTAAAAGTGTTTAAATAGTTAAACGTTTGTATAATATTGTATTTGAAACCCTCGGCTTTTTGTCTGGAATTACCTCGTTCCGCCCTTCTGGATGCGTTTTTAATCTTTATGCTCCTGCTTTTGCTTGTAAAAAGTGTTATTCTTACACGAGTGATAGCCAACGACTTATCCGGGAGCTTGAAAAAATCTTCAAAAAAAGTCGTATAAAAGTTTGGAGTGTAAGTCAAAAGGCAGTACTTTTGCATCCGCTTTCGATAAGGAAAGCCACCCGGAAGGGGGTGAGAGCGAAGCTTGAAAAAGATGAAAATACAAACGAGTAGTACAAGAGCCCGCCGTTAGCAATATCGGCGGAAGGGTATGAAAAAGGAAGTCAACGTCAAACACCTGGGAGCAAAAGGAAAAAAACGAAAACAAGATATTACAATGAAG
>JACJJM010000055.1 GCA_016900015.1 Phocaeicola coprophilus
GCGGAGAGCGTGGCGGTGATAGACGAACTCTATCGGCTGGCGGGCATCTACAACACCTGCATCCTGTGCGTGCTGCATTTTGTCCCCAACGGCTTGAAGCTGCGCGGGCATCTGGGCAGCGAACTGCAACGCAAGGCGGCGACCATCCTTTCCATCGAGAAGGACGAAGAACCTATGCAGTCGGTAGTGAAAGCCCTGAAAGTGCGAGACGGAAGCCCGCTGGACGTGCCGCTGATGTTGTTCGCTTGGGACAAGGAAGCCGGAATGCACACCTACCGGGGCGAGAAACCACGTGAAGAAAAGGAGAAACGCAAGGAAAGGGAACTGGTGGGCGTTGCCCGTGATATTTTCGGCAAGCAGACACACATCACCTACATAGACCTTTGCGAACAGTTGCAGCAGGTCTTGGACATCAAGGAGCGGACAGCCAAAAGCTACATCCGCTTCATGCGGGAGCGGGAAATCATCCTGAAAGACCCGGCGAACCAGAGTTATTTCATGATTGGTCTCATTTAATCCGGCAGCTTATGTATATCGACAAGGAAAACTTCGAGGCATGGATGGAGCGCATCATGGACAGGCTCGACATGCAGGACAAAAAGATAGACCGTCTGCTGAACAGCCAGAACTGCTTGGACGGTGAAAAGCTGCTCGACAATCAGGACTTGTGCTTTCTGCTCAAAGTGAGCGTCAAGACCTTGCAGCGTTACCGGAAGAAAGGCATACTGCCCTACCTGCTGCTGGACGGGAAGTATTATTACCGGGCAAGCGACATACACAAGCTGATTCGTGAGCGCACGGATTAGCGGGTGTTTTTATCATCGTTCAATTACGTAATCCTGTTTTGTCGTGAGACAAGGCAGGATTTTTACATTTTCTGCGGGAATGTTCCGGTTATTTGATTAACTTTGCAGAAGTTACATAGAGAACAACGGCGATTGGTCGGTATCTTATCGGCTTTTCGTCTTGATATATAACATATTCGTTCGCCGAATATCTCAAAGTAGAAAACTGGCACTTTTCAAAATGAAACGAGATTTTCAGCGCATGTCTATGCTATGCCTTGTCATAGCGTGGACTTGCCTGTCCCGTTTCAAAGGTATTGCCAGTACCTCTACTTTGGTGCAGCGTGAGTTCACGCTTCTCTTTTTGATACTGGCGGACAGTTGGATAGGAATTATTAAACTGTTAAATACCGGATAAGATGAAACAAGTAAAAGCGCACATCGCCGTATCTCTGGACGGGCATACAGCCACATTGGACAATGAACTGGACTGGTTGCCCGGTGAAATAAAAGCTATCGTCGGCAAACACTGTCAGGAAGCCGACTGCCTGCTCATGGGAGCGAATACCTACAACTATATCTTTGAGCATTGGGGAGGGTGGCCGTACAAAAGCCAGCGGTCTTTTGTCGTGTCGCACCACGATACCAATGTCACGCCGGGCTGCGGCGTGGAGTTCCTGACCGAAGAACCGCTGCGCAGAGTCTATGAGCTGAAACAGGCGCATGACATATTGGTGGTGGGCGGAGGCAAACTGCTTACCTCGCTGATAAAAGCCGAACTGTTGGACTGTCTGACCCTATACACCGTCCCGGTGATGGTGGGCAAAGGCATCGGTTTCATCGGGGAAACCTTCGGGTCGCAGTGGAAACTGTCGGAAAGCGGGGTGCTGGATGGCGGGGTTGTCCGTTCGACCTACTTGTTCGGGAAAACGGCATAAAAAACGCGCCCGGCTTGTTCTCCGGGCGCAATGGCACAATTCCATCGGATTGGCTACTTCTTCGGTTTTCCTTTCTTCTCCGGGAACGAGAAAGCGACATTGAACTGTTCGTCCAGTACCAGCGAAGCGTCGAAAGCCTTGCCGTTCTTGCCCTTGAAGCCTTTAATCAGCCCGGTCTTGCGTTTCGTCACCAGTTCGACAATCTGTTTATCTGTAAGTTGTTTGTCGCACTTGCTGCGGAAGATGGTCAGCGTGCAGTCCACGTTGGAACACTTCGCCACTTTCGGGTAGAACAGGATGCGCCCGCTGCCGCACTTGGGACACGGGCAGGTCTCGCCGCTGGCGAAGGACAACTGCACCGACAACAGTTCCGCCGTGATTTGGGCGGCGTACACCTCGATACCCTTGCGGAACGTGTCGGCATCCATGCTGCCCGCTTCTATCTTGGCGAGGGCGGTTTCCCACATGCCCGTCATTTCGACATCGGCAATCTTCTTGTCCTTGACAATCCGGTAAACGGCAAGTCCCTTGTCGGTCGGCACAAGGTTCTTCTTCTCTCGCACGATGTACTGGCGGGCAAACAGTGTCTCGATAATCGCCGCACGTGTGGCTGGCGTACCTATCCCGGCATCTTTTAGGCTGGCTTTCAGTTCGGCATCCTCCAGTTCCTTCCCGGCGTTTTCCATTGTCGCCAACAGGCTGCTTTCCGTGTGCAGCGGTTTCGGCTTGGTCTGCTTTTCGAGCAGATCCACGCCAGAAAGCGGCAAGGTCTGTCCCTCTTGAAGCGGCGGCAAGGTGGCGGTATCTTCATCTTCGGTGTCCTGCTCACTGAACACGGCACGCCAACCCGCTGTTTTCATCACCGCCCCTTTTACCGTGAAACCGGTATCTCCGGCGGACAACAAGGCGGTGGTAACGTCCTTCACACACTTGCCCGAAAAGGCTTCCAACATACGCCCGGCTACCAGTTCATAAACCGCCCTCTCGTCTTTGGAAAGTTCACCCGGCAGGTTCTCGGTAACAATCAGGGCATGGTGGTCGGTCACTTTGCCGTCATTCACGCTGCGGCGGTTCAAGGTTGTGCCATTCAACCCGGCGGCATACCCGGCAAAACGGGAGTATCGCTCCAAAAGGGCGATGCGTTCCGGCATTTCCTCGAAAACGTCTTCCGAAATATAGCGGCTCCCGGTTCGGGGATAGGACATCACTTTCTTCTCGTACAGGCTCTGCGCTATGGAGAGCGTCTTGTCCGCCGAAAAATTCAGTTTTGTGTTCGCTTCCTTTTGCAGCGTGGTCAGGTCGTACAGAAGCGGCGGTTCTTGGGCGGCTTCTTTCTTCTCAACGGACTTCACCACAAATTGTCCGGCATTCTTTACCCGTTGCAGGGCGGCTATGGCTTCGGGCTGTTGTTCCCATCTGGCAGTCGATTGGGCGGTGAAACCAATTTCCCCGCTGGCGGTGCTGGCTTTGAGTTGCCAGAACTTGGTCGGGACGAAATTCTTGTTCTCCAGATAACGGTCGCATATCATCATCAGGGTAGGTGTCTGCACCCTGCCCAGCGAGAACACGCCCTGCCCGGCGGCTACGCTCAACGCTTGGGTGGCGTTTATCCCTATCAGCCAGTCCGCTTCGCTGCGGGACTTGGCGGCAAGATAGAGGTTGTCGTAACGTTCGCCCGGCTGCAAGTTCTCCATGCCCTCCCGGATTGCCCTGTCGGTCAGACTGCTTATCCACAGCCGGACAAAGGGCTTGTGGCAGTTCAGGTAATGAAAGATGTAACGGAAGATTAACTCGCCCTCACGTCCGGCATCGGTAGCGACAATAATCCTGTCGCACTGGTCGAACACCTCCTTAATCACTTTCAACTGCTTCAACACGCCGGGGTCTGCCTTATAGCCTTTTTCGGCTTTCACCTGACGGGGAATTAGCTGGAAGTCCGCCGGGATTATCGGCAGGCTCTCCCTGCGGAAGTTCGCCACGCCGTAGGCTTCCGGCATGGCAAGCTGTATCAAGTGCCCGAACGCCCATGTTACCATGTACCCGTTGCCGGACAGATACCCGTCATTCCTCTGTGTCGCCCCGATGATGCGGGCGATGTCCTTAGCCACGCTGGGCTTTTCTGCTATCAATGCTATCATAGTTCCTTGCTTTTTAAGTGGTCATTACATTTTCATTCCTTTGGATTTCTTGGGCTTGTCCGCTTTCAGGGTTTTGTCCTGCGTTTTCTCCTGCTTCTCCTTCTGCTTGGCGGTGGGCTTGTCCTGACCCTGTTTCAGCGGCTCTTTAGCCTGCTTGGTGGCTTCGTTGGTCTTGCCCTCCGTATTGACTGCTACCTGTGTCCGGCTCTCGGAGGCTGGGGTAACGTCCTTCGCCTGCACCTTGTCGGGGGATTTGCCCTGTGCGCCGGGCTGCACATGCCCGTTGAACTCCACGCCCTGCCCGTCTTTTATTCCGGCTACCTGCTGCGTGGGCTGCTGTCCTTGCTGCAAGGCTTGTACGGCTGCTCTCGGCAGGAACTCCAAACCCCGCTCCACCGCACTGACTTGCAGGTAGGCACTGCGTTTCGTCCCGTCCTTGAATTGCAGGTTTTCCATCTTGACCGCTTTCCCGGCTTCAAAGGCGGCTTTCTGCTCCGGGCTTACTTTTACGCCGCAAACAGTATCGGGACATTTCCATTTGTCCGCACGCATATACTCCAGTTCGTGCGTGTACCTGTCCCGGCTGATGAACACGGGTATTTGCTCTCCGTTTTTCGGGTCTTTGATTTGTGCGATGTTTCCCAAATTGCCCGTGCCTTGCAGTGCGGTCTGTTCCGGCTTGGAAAACTCATGCCCGTTGTACGGGCGTTGCAACAGCTTCTCGTCCTGCTGTACGCCATGCAACTTGGGGACTACCGTTCCGTCCTTCGCCTGATAGAAAGAGAGCTTGACATCGGTCGGTTTGAGGTAGAAACCGCCTATACTGCCCGAAACAGTGTAGGTGTTACGGGACTTGTAGCCACGCATTACCCGGTCGAAGTCCTTCGTGTTTTTCAGGGTTTCGGCAGTTATACCGACTTTTTTCAGGCTCTCCCAGTCAATCTTCGCCGGGTCGAAGCGGTAGCCCTGCTTGGATTCCGGGTTGTCCGGTTTCGGTACACGGAGTGCTTCCGTCTGCCTGTCGCCCTCCGGCGTGGGGTTGCGGTGGTTGTCCTCGATAGCCTTCGCGTTTTGTTCCACCTCCGATGCCTTGCAGCGGAACAACGCCAGCCCTTCGGTATCCTGAAACTTGCGGTAGAAGTTGGCGACAAGGTTGCTGATGATGTCGCCGTTCTTGTCCACCTGCATGAACTCGCCGCCCTGTATCGGCGGCACTGTCTGCAAGTTGCCCTCCTTGTCGAATCCTTTAACGGCACTCACTTTCCCCTGCTGTTTGTCCAAGACCAGCAGCACGTCCTTTTCCTGCCCCTCTACGGGCGGGGTCATTCTGTTTTCGCTCATAAATCATTGAAATTAAACGGTTACGGGAATAGTCCCGTCCAAAGGTAGCGACTAAATATGCTATATTTTGACGGATGGCAAGGGGTGTCCGGCTTTGTCCGGCTGTGGGTCGATTTGTCCGGGTAAAGGATAACTGCAACTAATAGTTGCAGAATTAAAAACAGGTAAAAAAAAGAGAGTGAAGTTAATCACCCTCTTTTAGATGAGCCATTTGTGAGCCATTTAATTGTTATGATAATAACTTATAATCAGTTATTTATGATAAGCTGCATTATACTTGTGATACGTTAGTGAGCCATTTGGGTACATAATAAGTTCCTTTGCCTACTTTTCCCTGCATTTCCAGCCAGCCATTCATCTGTTGGAGTATGCGGGATGCTGTCGGTTTGCTTACTCCTAAAAT
>JACJJM010000056.1 GCA_016900015.1 Phocaeicola coprophilus
ACTATATACAACCACATCTTTCTAATGGCGGTCATTAGAAATAGTGCTAACTCCGTCTCTAATGACCGATTTGGGTTAAAGTACATGAACTGATTTTTAGGGCTAACGAAAAAAAAGAAGGTGCATCGTGCATTACGACACACCCTCATGACAATTATAAAACTAAATATTTTTTTCATGGTTTTACTATTATAGAATCAAGTAACTTTGCAGGGTCAAAATCTGATGATACCGAATCTGCATTATAATATAAAATAATGGAATATTCAAGCCTAAACGTTTTCTGTTAAAAAATAATCAAGAAAAGAGCATTCTGACTCTCTACAAGAATATAGAATACTCCTTTTCTCTTTATTATTTCAATAACTAGTGTTTTTCAAAGTTACCTTTGGACTATATTTAAATAAAAACAAAGAATCTGTTCTTTTATTACATATCAGCCTTTTATCTTTTATATATAAATATACACCTTCGTAAATCATTTGTCCTGTTCTATCTAAATGATAAAACCATGTTGAATCCATTGATGTTAAAACATTCTCATAATCTTTTAAATATAAAGACTGACAACCTCCAACCTTCACCTCCATCCCCCTGCCTAAATTTACATTATTCTCCCATTCATTCATGAGAGTATCTATTGGCAACGGAAAAGAAAGCGATCTCATTACATATATCCTTTGATGTTTCAATTGAATATATCCCACATGCTTGTATTTACGCCCCCAATAAGTCAAACTATCCCCAGCTCCCAACAGCCAACCACCATCATCATATTGTAATTTTCCTGTTAACGGAGATTGTTTTATAATATAAAATGTATTCCATTCTGGATGTTTTTCCACATAACATTTTATCGCGTTATAAAAATCCTGCTGAATGGGTGATAATTTAACCCTATCATTACAAGCATAAAAAGTCATACATAAAATCAGCAATAATATCGTTTTCATCTTTACTATTCTTTATTTTAACAAACCAAATAGCTGAAATACGCCATTCATTAAATCTTCCATACTGCCTAATGTCCCATTTCCACTTGCTTGTTGATTCAAATCATAACGTGCCCATCGTACAATACCATCATGTCCAATAACAACTATCGGAAATCCCCCCATAGATTTAGAGAAATAAATATCATATATCGAAGGAGATGCATCTAATTCCACATCTTGATGGGTGTGTATTTGACTTAGAATATTCCATTTTTCTTTATCCATATTAGTCAATATTCCATTATGAACCTCATAACCATATTTAGAAGGAGTTGCATCGTCTCTTTCGTTTCGAAAATCTGGTAAAACTAACACTTCTCCTGTGTCTAATAAGAATCCTCCTATTTCGACTCCAAACTTATTTGCCATATTCCAAATTCTTTCATAGGCTTGAGATTCTTTTGAATACAATATGCTTCCGTCTTTCCTATAATATACTCCTTTTTTCTTTAAGCTAATACCTACGTACTTCTCACCTTCTAATAAATCACTAGGGCCGGTGACGAAAGGATCATAAACCATATCTCCATCTTGATTATAATACCAATCTTTTAATTGTCCATCTATATCAACAAACACAATAGGATTATTAGAGCTATAATTATAACAAGTTTCATTATAGGTATATTCTCCCAACGGATCAACCATATTCCATCTGCCTAACGAAGCGTCATACATACGGGCACCGAAATCATACGCGTTCAAATCCAACAGCTCCTGACTTTCCTTGCAGCTGAACAGGAAACGGTTATCATCCGAATCCGCATAGTCATCGCGTGCAACTTTTGCACCGAAAGGATAGTAGTCATTTTGCTGGGCTACATTTCCATCCTCGTCTATCAACGCACGGACACTCCCCAACTGGTCGGTCAGAGCATAGCGGGCACCTTTCGCCGTGAAATGCACATCGCCAACTACCGCACGGTCGAACTCGCGGCGTCCGTCCACGACCTTGTAGACCACGCTGCCCACATAGTCGTAACCGGTCTTCCCGCTGCCGTCGCGAACGCCCAGCTTCGTACCGTCCGCCAGATAATTGTACTGTGCCTTCATCTCGCCGTCCTTCCACACTTCTTCCAGCAAATTTAGACGATTATATTTGTATTCCAAACCTTTCCGGCTGTCTTTTGTCAAATTTCCGTTCGAATCGTATTCGTACATCCCAGAAGCTGTGTTGCCCGGCAAATACACGTCGCCCACTTGGGACGTGCACACTTGTTCGCTCAGGCTCACAAGGCGGTTGCCACGGTAACCGTATATCAAGTCGTCCACCGGATTGCCTGCCGCGGTGCGCTGGAGCGTCCGGATGTTGCCATTTCGGTCGTAAGTAATGCCTTTCTCCACATAATTCGCTGCCAATTCGGCCCAGCCGTTGCCGGATGCCTGTTGCTGGTTGGCGGATGCCAATCGGCCGAAGCCGTCATACGCAAAGGAGTACATCAAGGCCGGTTTCGTGCCGTGTGCCCATTCCCATTCGCTGATGTTTCCGTTGTAGCAGGCAGTGGCGCCGCCTTCCGGCTGTTCATAACGGAGACGCATCTTGAACGCCGCGCTTTCCTTCGAGATCAGCCAGCCGCGGATGTTGTAGCCCAGCTTCTCCACCGTGTTTCCATAACGCTTTTCAACCAAGCGGCCCACAGCATCGTAGCCATACTTCACGACGGATGTTTCTACTTTGTTTTTCGTCGTCACGGAAGACAACAAACGGCTGCGGCTGTCATACGTGTTTACCGTCTCCAGGCTTGTCCCGTCGGACTGTGTTTCCTGCTGCTTCACGACATTGCCCAAGAAATCATACTCCGTGTACACACGGCTGGTCTTCGTCTGTCCTTTTGCTGTGATTGCCTGGATGGGACGGGCGTAGTCATCATAATAAGTCGTCACCGTTTCCCATTCATCCGTGGCTAATCTACGGGACTTCACGCTTGTCACCTGACCTATGGGATATGCATTATAGCTTTCCGAGTAACCAGCGGTGGCCTGGAACGGAGAACACTCGGACGGATAGCTGTCGTAGTCCGTGTATTGCAAGGCCGTGCGCGTTCCGGAGGGAAGATAATTCTCTACCTTGCTTGCCGCACGCTGAAGCTCTTCATGGCTCTGCGCTTGAGACAGCACCAGTTCGCCAGTCTCAACTACACGGCCTTGCATGTCATACTGCAAATAGCTCCAGCGGTTTGGATTATCGGCACGTTCTTCACCGTCCTGGCTCAACACCAGCCGGTCGCGGCTGTCATAAACCATATAGATGGGCGCACAGCCGGGAAGACGTTTCAGCGTCATCCGCTTGCGGGCATCGTATGCGTAATAGTATGCCAGGCGTTCCAGCACGCCATTGTCCACTGACGAACCGAGCTGCACGCTTGCCTCGGGAGAAAGTACCCAGCGAAGCAGACCGCGGCTGTCATACACCTTGTAAGTCTCCAGGCGGGTGCTGCCGTCGCTTTGGACAGACAGCACCTCACGGTCTTGGTTGTCCGTGTATGTGATGCTTGTATGCCCGTCCTCGTCCGTCGTGCGCACGGTTTGCAGCGTGCCTGCGTAGTAGCCACGTTAGAAAGTTCACTTTTACTTTCGATAGTATACAAAATTAACGAAAAGGTACACCTTTATTGTATAATGTATCAAAATCACGTCTGGGGAGACGCGTAATTAGTAAACGATGAGAAGAATCATACTCGTAATAATACCCTTTTCTTTCGATCAATTCATCAGTTATCTTTTCATTGGGATTTACGGGCACAAACCATTCACGCAAACCACTGGAATCCCTGATACTTCGGGCTGCCATACGTTCTTCTCCATTAATGTTAATAAGAAAAATAGGACTCTCTATGTTTTTTTCATAATATCTAATCATATAACGTTCAGTCCCTTCAACATGCATGCAATGTTTGACAAGCGTTCCTGGAAGATAATATCCTTTGGACACAATTCTCCTGTCATTGTTCATCACGTAATGGCGCACTTCCCTTTCTCCATTTTTAGACCATGTTTCTTTTATTCCAAATTTCGGATGGCGTTCCTCACCATAAAAGGTGCGCAGCGTATGTCCATCACGAATTAGATAAACTTGCCTCCGCATATTGTCATTCGACCAATAATAAGTATGCACCTCAGCATAATGAATTTTTGCCACCAAATAATTCACTACATTACATCCACGATATTTATCTAAACACTCACCATAACGAAAAGTGTCAATTTTAAACCTTTCTTCCTTCCCATATTTATTCCGCAATTCATCCACGTCCATGCCGTCTATCTGCATACAAGGATAAGGTATCCGATGGCTATCCACGTAAGTTGTATCCATTCCGTCAAATTTATAAAGATGTATCAACTTGGAAGAGGGGTGGTCATCCAATCGTATATAAGGTTCACGCAAATTACGTTGCTCTGAACATGTATGAACCTTATATATAAATTCTTTTATTTCCATATCCTGTGTTTCTTCTGCATTCATGGCAGGCATACATCCTATTGTAGCCGTATCACATAATGGAGCGCAAAATGTATCAAATACTTTCTTTTCATTGTCTGAAGAGAAAGTACATCTGCAAAAAGCAAGAATAGAAAGAAACAGTGTAGTTACAAAAAGGCGTATAAATGGTTCTGGCTTCATAATTTGTTAATTTAATAGAATTGCTAGAGGAGCATCCTCTAGCAATTCCAAATTCATGTTATTGTTCTCTATTTATTTTATTTATATGATAAATAGATTTAATTGTTGGACTTATAAAAGACCTATTTAATTGTTCGTTCCAATAATGCGCTCTTAAAGGATTATTCAAAAGTATATCTAGATTCTTCTCATCAGCAGCTCCTATTATATCATGCATTATATTGTAATTCCATTCCGGAGATATCGGAGATCCTTTTTCTTCTACATATTTATCTTTCATCCCTATCATATGCCCAAATTCATGTCCCATGGCATTGTCTTTTGAGGTTCTAGGAACACGAATCTCACCTTTGTGTGAATTTACAACAAAAGAACTATTCCCATCCTCAATGACCTTCATGTAATTAGTTTTACCATCAAAACGGAAATCATCTTCTGATAGCTCTTCTTGTATAGCTTTTACACTTATTCTCCAATCCAACATATACTCCAGTCCTTCAAATATATAAGTATCCAATAATCCCCACGTAGCTTTTATATTCAGTAAATACAGTTCGGCCAAATCATCAATAGCTAAAGCACCATAAATTATTATATCCACTGTGATCGTTATAGTATTGCCCACTATCGAAATCATTGCATCTTCACCATTCGGATCAACATAAACCAGCGGATTATTCACACAATAATTATACGGAGACAGATTCA
>JACJJM010000057.1 GCA_016900015.1 Phocaeicola coprophilus
TCTTATATAGAGGTGCTACAAACCATGCTGTGTCCTTGATGCCATCCATCGTCCCCTTGGAGTTATTCCGAAGGGGGAGGGGGAGAACTGCAGAAAAGGGCCAGCGCCATAAGAAAAGGAGCCGGAAAAATGAATGAAGAACAATCATTGAGTATTGCAGGAAGCGTATGGTACGCTCTTCAGACCTTCCACGCCCGTGAGCTGCAAGTGAGGGATTACCTGTTGTCGCATGACATCCCCTCTTTTGTTCCGATGCTGTACAAGGAAGTCGACCCCGATTCAGGTAGCAAGCGCCGTGCGCTTGTGCCGGCCGTTCACAACCTGCTGTTTGTCCGCAAGGACGGGCGGTGCAAGTCCCTCTTCCGGGTCTTGCCGGATTGTCCGGTCCCGGTGCGCATCCTCCGTTATTCAGAGAGTATGAAGTACTATGAGATTCCCGACAGCCAGATGACGGAGTTCCGTGCGGTCTGCGACCCGGAGTACCGGGGCACGCTGTACACGGACCGCGAATTTGCGGAAGCCCGTCCGGGGCAGCAGGTCCGTGTGGTCCACGGGACCTTCAAGGGTCTGCAGGGGAAGCTGGTGCGTTACAAGAACCGTTCGTATGTTGTCGTCGTACTGGCCACGTTGGGCGTGTTTGTCCACATCCCGAAGTGGTATTGCGAGCGAATCTTGTGAGCCGTGCGATGTCAGTCCACGTCAGGTGGCAGAAAGGAGACCGTCATGGAAGAGTACCGTTTCATGGAACGTTTCGTCCCGATGTTGTGCTCGGGGGGCGTTTACCGCGTGTTGCTGCGCGGCGGCGTCAAGATTCCCGTTTACGCATACCGGATGTTGTATTCGACGGCATCATGCGTGTCGTGCTGTTACCGTTACCGGAATTACAGTTACAACCGTCCCACGTACCTGGGAACTCCGCGTGTGGACTCCCGTGGGCGTAGCTACGTGGAGTGCTGGGGCGGTTTCTGCGTGTGGTCATCCGCGCCGAAGAAAGTCTACCGGGTGTACCACGTGGAAGGTGATACGCTGTATCTGAAATCAGGCTCAACATTTTATAAATCTCACCGTCATCGTCCTCCTGTCCCCGACCGGGCAGGGGTGGCGAGACGCCAGCGCCTGGCGTGCGGCGTTTGATGCCGGTCAAGAAGCCGTATATTAAAACCAATATACGATCGTCGTGAGACGAGGGACACATTATTTAATAGTTTATTATCACAGACCGGCGGCAGGCCAGCATTCCTGCCGCCGGTTTCATGAGTCCCCGGGATTGCTTGAATCGCGTCCCGGACGTGGAAATATGACGTTAATGTGGAACAATATAAAAACGACAATATGACAATCGCAGTAGATTTTGACGGTACCATCGTCGAGCACCGCTATCCGGAAATCGGAAAGGAGAAACCCTTTGCGCTGGATACCTTGAAACGTTTGCGCGACGAGCACCACAAGCTGATCCTTTGGACTGTCCGCGAAGGGCGCCTGCTGGACGAGGCTGTCTCGTTCTGCCGTTCTCGGGGGCTTGAATTCTATGCAGTGAACAGCACGGTCCCCGGAGAGGCGGGCTCCGGCTCGGGGCGCAGTTCCCGCAAGGTGGTCGCGGACCTGTACATAGATGACCGTAACTTGGGCGGCCTGCCGGACTGGGGCGTCATCTATGAGATGGTTCACAATCGGCTGACCTACGAGAGCCTTCTGTCCACGGGTGTCACGTCCACCCGAAAGAAGGGCTTTTTCTCCCGGTTCGGCTTTTGACGTTCATGTCCGTGCCGCTTTCCGGCCGTCTACGGTCATCCGCGGGCTGTCGGCCGTGCTACCTGATGCCTGAACTTATCACAACTCAGTTAAAAATAAAAACAAGCAAGCAATGAAATTCAGACAACTCCTTCTCGTGCTGCTGGCGACCTTGTCATCCGTCAGCTGCACATCCTACAGGAAAGTACCTTATCTACAAAACTCCGCGGAGGTGAACAGGTCGGGCATCTCCCAACCTCTCTATGATGCCCGCATCATGCCCAAGGACCTGTTGACCATCACGGTCAACACGACGGACCCCCAGGCGTCCATCCCGTTCAACCTGACGACGCAAACGTTGTACAGCTCGTCGGAGACCGAACAATACCGAACCACCACACAGCCTACCTTACAGCGTTACCTGGTGGACAACTCGGGCAACATCGACTTTCCCGTGCTGGGGACGCTCCATGTGGGAGGCCTGACCAAGGGCGAGGCCGAATCCATGATACGCGAGCGGCTGATGTCCTATCTGAAGGAAGTCCCCGTCGTGACCGTCCGTATGGTAAACTACAAGATATCGGTGCTGGGCGAGGTGTCCAAGCCCGGCACATTCACGGTGAGCAACGAGAAAATCAACGTGTTGGAGGCCCTGGCCATGGCGGGCGACATGACGGTGTATGGCCTGCGCGACAACGTGAAGCTCATCCGTGAGGATGCCACAGGTAAACGGCAGATTGTGGAGCTGGACCTGAACGATGCCGACCTGGTGATGTCTCCCTACTATTACATGCAGCAGAACGACATCCTCTATGTCACCCCCAACAAGGCAAAAGCGAAGAACTCCGACATCGGCAACAGCACGACCATCTGGGTATCCGTGACATCCATCCTGGTGTCCATCGCCAGCCTGGTTGTCAACATCGTACATTGACAAAAAGAGATTTGAATATCCGCAAACGTCCTGAAAACGGGCATGATGACTTGATTGCATGCAGGCCGGTTGCGGGGATTCATATTAAAAAGAAAAACTTATCCTATCCCTTAATGAATTATGAATGAGCAACTAGAGAACATGAAAGAAGAAACGGGCGAGAAACCGTTGGATGTCAAGTCGATATTGATGCAGTATGTCATCTACTGGCCTTGGATAGCCGGGTGTGCATTGGTCGCGCTGGTCTTGTGCTTCGTATACTTGCGTTACCAGCCTCCCGTTTACGAGGTGAATGCGAGCGTGCTGATCAAGGACGGCAACAATAACAAGAACGGTGTTTTCGGCAGCGGCAATGGCAACAGCCCGCTGGACATGGTCTCAGGGTTGGGCATGTTTTCCATAGCCAACAATTTTGACAATGAGGTGGAGGTGCTTCATTCCCGCGACCTCTGCCGGAAAGTCGTCGTGTCCCAGAACCTGTACATCGATTACAAGGAACCGCGAACTTTCGGTTATGCCTTGGACCTGTACAAGTCTTCCCCCGTCCAGGTGTGGATGACCCCCGAGGAGGCCGACCGCCTGGAGGGTGTCATGGAGCTTGAAATCGACTGTGCCCCCGAAGGCGGCGCTTCCGTTACGGCGACCTACACGGACCCCCAGACGGAAGAGGAGTCATCGGTGGCCAAAGATTTTCCGAAGCTTCCCGGCGTGCTTACGACCCCCGTTGGGACACTGACCCTGAATGCCGACTCTGTCCGGCCGGAAGAGAGGACAAGAATTGTTGTCACCGTATCCTCTCCGACGTCCGTGGCATTGTCCTATGCAGGCAGACTGGTCGTGGAACCCACGAGCAAGACGACGAGCATCGCGCAAATATCGCTTCAGGACAACAGCGTGGCGCGTGCCAAGGACTTCATCAACCAGCTTGTAGCCATCTACAACATGGATGCCAACGACGACAAGAACGAGGTGGCGACGAGGACGGCCGAATTTATCGACGAGCGTATCCAGATAATCAACCGCGAGCTGGGCAGCACGGAGGAGGAGCTGGCCGACTACAAGCAGCAGGCAGGGCTGACGAACCTCCAGGCTGATGCCCAGCTGGCCCTTCAGGAAAATTCGGCCTACAACCAGAAACGAGTAGAAAACAGTACACAGATCCGTCTCATAGAGTTTTTAAAGAGTTACATCAACGACCCGCGGAATGCGTGGGAGGTCATCCCCAGCAATGTCGGCTTGAGCGATGAAGGACTGAGCAGTCTGATTGACAAGTACAACCAGATACTCATCGAGCGCAAACGGCTGCTTCGCACCTCGTCAGAGAACAACCCCGCAGTGGTAGCTCTGGACGAGAGCATCCGTGCCATGCGCACAAACGTGCGGACGACGGTTGAGAGCGTCGAGAAAGGTCTCAACATCGCACGGGCCGACCTGGAGAGACAGTCTTCGAAGTATGAGAGCCGCATCAGCAATGCCCCGCGTCAGGAGAAGGAGCTGATCAGCATCTCGCGCCAGCAGGAGATCAAGTCCAACCTGTACCTGATGCTCCTTCAGAAGCGCGAGGAGAATGCCATCACGCTGGCAGCCATAGCCAACAACGGGCGCATGATCAACACGCCGATGGCGGGCATTGCCCCGGTGGCTCCCAAGAGCGGCATATTCTATCTGGCGGCCCTCCTGTTGGGCCTTGCCATCCCTGTAGGCATCATCTATCTGGGCAACCTGCTCCGTTTCAAGATTGAAAACCGTTCGGATGTGGAAGCGCTCACGTCTCTCCCCATTGTCGGAGACGTACCCCTGCTGGACGGTGTGGATGATAACGCCATCCGCGTGCGGGAGAACAAGAACGAGCAGATAGACGAGATTTACCGCTCGATCCGTACGAACATCCTCTACATGCTCCGTCCGGGCGAGAAGGTCGTACTGTTCACGTCCACGACATCCGGCGAAGGTAAAAGTACGAACATCGGCAACGTGGGTGCGAGCCTGGCATTCACGGGGAAGAAAGTGGTGGTAGTGGGTCTGGACATCCGCAAGCCCGGTCTGAACAAGGTTTTCCGCCAGCCCTCGAAGGAATCCGGAATCACGAGTTACCTGTCCGACCCGTCCATCGACCTGCTTTCGCTTTGCCAGCCCTCGGGTTTGTCCCCGAACCTTTATATCCTGCCCGGCGGTCCTGTCCCTCCCAATCCGACGGAGCTTCTTTCTCGCAGCGCGCTGGAAGAGGGCATCAACTTGTTGAAGGCTCATTTTGACTATGTGTTCATCGATTCCGCCCCCATCGCGATGGTGACCGACACGCAGCTCATAGCCCGTCATGTGGACCTGAGTGTCTATGTATGCCGTGCCGACTACACGCGCAAGGATGATTTTGTCGTCGTCAATGAGTTTGCCCGCGACAAGAAGCTTCCCAACCCCTGTATCCTGATCAACGGTGTGAACATGGACAAGCGCATCAACGGTTACCACTACGGCTATGGCAAGTATGGCCATTACGGTCACTATGGCTATGG
>JACJJM010000058.1 GCA_016900015.1 Phocaeicola coprophilus
TTTTATTTATTCGTCGTGATTGGAATGGGTTGCATACTCGAGAGGCGGATGCTAATTTGCGCTCTCCGTTTATAGTGGCTCCCGGTTTCATATCTGCACAAGATTTGAATACTCGTGCTATGATGGATAGTGTGCGACGACATGATAAATTAAGTGAAAAAGGTAGCTTGTATTAAACAGATATTGATGTACTAGTCTGGAAACTAAAAGTTTTATGACAGCCGCAGCCGTCTGTTGTTTTCCGTGACGACGAAGGACAACGAAGAACAGGCAGTCATGAAGTACGGCTACGATGCGGTGGGCCGCCTGGTTGAGAAACGGTATGGCGACACGGTTGAGAGGCTGGGCTACAACGTCCGCGGCTGGCTGACCTCGAAGGAAAGCGCGGCGTTCAAGATTCGTCTCCGCTACGAACAGCCGGAAGGCGGTGCCACGTCCTATTACAACGGGAACATCAGCGAATGGGAATGGACACACGGCACGAACCCTTCCTTGATGTACGGCTTTGCGTATGACGGCTTCGGGCGATTGGCATCCGCCAACCAGTAACAGGCATCCGGCAACGGCTTGGCCGAATTGGCATCGAATTATGTGGAGAAAGGCATCACCTACGACCGGAATGGAAATATCCGAACGCTCCAGCGCACGGCGGCAGGCAACTTGGTGGACGACTTGATATATGCTATTCGGGCAACCGCCTTGTGAGCTTGAGCGAGCAGGTGCGCGCGTCCCAACCGGGAGACGTGTATTTGCCGGGCAACGCCGCTTCCGGCATGTACGAATACGATTCGAACGGGAATCTGACAAAAGACATCCGGAAAGGTTTGGAATACAAATATAATCGTCTAAATTTGCTGGAAGAAGTGTGGAAGGACGGCGAAATGAAAGCACAATATAATTATCTGGCAGACGGTACGAAGCTGGGCGTTCGCGACGGCAGCGGGAAGACCGGTTACGACTATGTGGGCAGCGTGGTCTACAAAGTCGTGGACGGCCAGCGCGAGTTCGACCGGGCGATAGTCGGAGACGTGCATTTCACGTCGGACGGCATCCGCTATGCCTTGACCGACCAGTTGGGCAGCATCCGCGCGTTGATAGACGAAAAAGGGAATATTGTGCAGCAGAATGACTACTATCCCTTTGGTGCGAAAATAGCATGCGACGGCTATGCGAACGCGGACGACAACCGTTTCCTGTTCAGCGGCAAGGAAAGCCAAAAGTTGTTGGATTTGAATGCTTACGACTTCGGCGCACGGATGTATGATGCCTCGTTGGGCAGATGGAATTCGGTCGATCCGCAAGGATTTAGAAAGGCAAAAATTAACAATTATATCTATTGCAAGAATAATCCAATTATATTTTTTGATCCAGATGGTCAAGATGATTGGTATGTAAATTCCGAAGGCTATATGACGCGTAAACCAAATACGTCACATGATGCATTTTATATGATAAATGATAAAGGAAATGTAATGGATAATAATGTTATTTTTGATTATGGAACAATAAAAGAAGCTTTTTCTATAACTTCTGGATATGGCAAAATATTGTCTTATATATCATTGGAAAATGATGAACTGGGCAAGTCATTATTTGAATTTTTTGCAGATAATACCACAGTAGAATGGCAACTTATCCAATATGGCCTACCTGGACTTCAAGGACAAAATATTATAGGTACATCTCATTCTGCAAACAGTAGCGGAGCAGGACAACATACTCAAGATATATTGTTAAAAAACGAGCGAATGATACGTTCTTTAATACATAATCATCCAAGTGGATTAAATGCTCCTTCTTTACGCGATATAAAAATGGCACAATCTTTAACCGAAACAATAAAACGTTTAGGTTTGAATATTCCATTGTTTTATATTTATGTATCGGATATTGGTTACACTTTATATAATGCAAATTCTGTATTATCTGATTTTGACCCCACAAAGTTACTTGATTCTATAATAGTAAAACCATGAAAAAAATATTTAGTTTTATAATTGTCATAGTGGGCGTTTTATCGCCCACTATGATAGTTTCCAGTCAAAACAAAGATGTGGAAGATTTGAAAAGAGCTATACAGAAAGCTTCTAAGATTCCAGAGTATCTAGGTAGCGTTTACAAAGAAATTCCTGTTTACCAATGCCGTGACCAATGGCTATCCGACTCTTTGGCTCATTATGTTCATGAGTATAAAAAGCGGTATTCTTATATGGAAACAGACTTTGGCAAACGTGATACTTTTTATTTGGAAATGCATGGAGTAGTTAATCATTTTCACTATTGCACTTTTTTTATGGATGTGTTTACAGGATTTGAGGCTGACAATGATAGCGTATGCATATCTCATGAATTGGATATGATTACTGGATGTTTAAAATTAGATTCTTTATTTTTCTTATTTAAAGGACTTCCCCCTTCTACGTACTTTTATAGGACAGATGAAATATACAAGAATAATATTCTGATCAGAACTCCATTGCATTCTAATATTGATCTTTTGTCCTATTGGTCTATATTTCTATATGAAGATCCTCGAAAGCATATGATCATTAAGCATTATACATTTGATTATATTAAGGAAAAGCGATAGAAATAAATTTGAAAGAAAAATATTTCTGACAAAAGATAGCCGGAAAGGTTTGGAATACAAATATAATCGCCTAAATTTGCTGGAAGAAGTCTGGAAGGACGGCGAAATGAAAGCACGGTACAATTATCTGGCAGACGGGACGAAGCTGGGCGTGCGAGACGGCAGCGGGAAGACCGGTTACGACTATGTGGGCAGTGTGGTCTACAAGGTCGTGGACGGGCATCGCGAGTTCGACCGTGCGGTAGTGGGCGACGTGCATTTCACGTCGGGCGGCATCCGCTATGCCCTGACCGACCAGTTGGGCCGCATCCGCGCGTTGATAGACGAAGACGGGAACGTCGTGCAGGAAAATGACTACTATCCTTTTGGCGCGAAAATAGCACACGATGACTATTCAAATGCGGATGACAACCGCTTCCTATTCAGCGGGAAAGAAAGCCAGGAGTTGGTGGATTTGAATGCTTACGACTTCGGCGCACGCATGTATGATGCCTCGTTGGGCAGATGGAGTTCGGTCGATCCGTTGGGTGAGAAATATGTGAACCTGTCTCCGTATAATTATTGTGCCAATAGTCCGCAACTGTTCAATGACCCTAATGGGACGGTACTGATGCTGCGTGGGAATGTCGGTGAAATAATAATGGCATTGTATAACGGCTTGGACTATGGGGAAGCGGTAAAATTCCAGTTTCGTAATGGTATATTGGATGCCTCTTCATTTATCGGGCGAGTAACCTCGGAATCAAGCTTGTTTTTGCAAGATTTGTATGAGATAGCTAGTTCCGATAAGATTGTTGAGTTGTCGTTTTCTAAACAGAATAAATACATGCTGAATGGTAAATTGACATATGAGGATTGGGAAATTCCTTATGATTATGATAACAGAATAGTGGAGTATGAAAATTATTTAGATTTGTCCTATGATAAAGAACCTAGAGGTCGTAGTGCTAATGGCAATTTTGGGCAAACTTTAATACCAAATGCAGACACAGAATCAGGGAAAACTTCAACCAATGGCAATATTCAAGTTATCATCAATTCTAAAGGTAATCTAAATCATCGGACTAGAGGACTTGCTCATGAGTTCGCTCATGTTGTACTATATTTACGAGGGCTTCCTTATGGACATACTCAACCTGGGGTTGATTCCTTTATAAATGAACATGTATTGAATACTGTAACGCGATTAGGATATGACTTTTAACAGACAAATTATAAGTGTGTTATGCTTATTGATATTCCCTTTCATGGGTTTTGGACAGAATTTGAATTTTCCAAAGATAAAAGTCGGCAATGATAGCATCTATATTATAAAAATGAAAATTGTTGATGGTGTTATTTATGATGTGGACGATAGGCCACTGATGAAGATGTTGCAAAAAGATGGTATGAAAGCATATTTTCCTCCACCTATTGATGCGTTTGGAAGTGGAAATATTGAATTCGATGGTGGTGAAAAAGCTTTTAACTCTTTTAGAGATAGCGTATATCATCATTATTGGATTAAAGAATATCGTGAAACGGAAATAAACAGTAGTACAAAGTACGTAATCCTATTTAACTCTGACATGAAAATCATATCTGTATACATTCTATTAGATTTTTACGGTAGAGATGATTATGACAACGGGAAATTAAAATTTGGTGATTTGCTGAAAAAGGTTATGTATGCAACGGAAGGTCATTGGCATAAGAAAGATTCGAGTGATAAATTTGAATATTATTATAAAATAGGAACCTTTCGTTTTTATTAAGTATTACGCTAATGTAGCTTTGGTATAATAAAAAACGTAGTCTGTTGCCCGCCTTTGATGAAATATGTGTCAATGGCGGGCTTCTTCTTTAATCCAATTCATTAGAAATTGCTATAAGTTTATGATTAACCGTATAATATATTACCCTATAACCGAAACGGCAACATCCGGACGCTCTAGCGCACGGCAGTAGGCAACCTGGTGGACGACTTGATATACGGCTATTGGGGCAACCGCCTTGTGAGCCTGAGCGAGCAAGTGCGGACGTCCCAATCGGGCGACGTGTATTTGCCGGGCAACACAGCTTCCGGAATGTATGAATATGATTCGAACGGAAATCTGACAAAAGACATCCGGAAAGGTTTGGCATACAAATATAATCGTTTAAATTTGCTGGAAGAAGTCTGGAAGGATGGCGAAATGAAAGCACAGTACGATTATCTGTCAGGCGGTACGAAGCTGAGCGTTCGTGACGGTAGCGGAAAGAACGGTTACGACTATGTGGGCAGTGTGGTCTACAAGGTCGTAGACGGACGTCGCGAGTTCGACCGTGC
>JACJJM010000059.1 GCA_016900015.1 Phocaeicola coprophilus
TTCGGCATCCAGTTCTTAATCAAGGGCATTTACACCTACAACGGGATGCTTTACGTACATACGCAGACGAAGAACAGCTCCAACGTGCCTTTCGACACCGATTTCATCCGGTTTAAGGTTGTCGATAAGAAAGTGCCGAAGCGGACAGCCATTCAGGAAACGGTCATCGACGCGGTCAGGAGCTATAACGAGGTGGTGGAGATTGCTGGGAAAAGCACTGTGCGCACGGTGTACGCCTTGCCAAAATTCACCATCCCGGACGACAAGCTGCTGCTTGTGGAACTCTACGAGAAGAACGGCGGTCGCCACCAAAGCATCCGGGTGGAGAACTCGGACATCGTGAACGCCAAGGAGATAGACGAACTCAAAATCAAATAGGCGATGAAGAAACTTGTCTTTATAATGACACTCTTTGCGCTGTGCCTGCATTTCAACCAGGCACGGGCGCAAAGATACCTGCCGGGCATGAAAGGCTTGCAGGTTACGGCGGGCATGGCGGACGGGGTTCACTGGAACAGTAACACGGATTTCGCCTGCCACATCGGGGCGGCGTACAGCGTCTATACCAAGAACGCCAACCGCTGGGTGATTGGCGGGGAATACCTGCATAAGAAGTATGACTACAAAGATATGCGCATTCCGGTAGAACAGTTCACGGCGGAGGGCGGCTATTACCTGAAATTCCTTTCGGACAGGCGAAAGACCTTTTTCCTCTCGCTGGGGCTGTCGGCTCTCGCCGGGCATGAAACGAGCAACCGGGGCGACAAGCTGCTGCCGGACGGGGCTACGCTGCTGGACAAGGACTGTTTCATCTACGGCGGTGCGCTCACGCTGGAACTGGAAACCTACCTGACCGACCGGGTGGTGCTGCTCGTCAATGCGAGGGAACGTATGCTGTTCGGCTCGGACATCGGCAAGTTCCACACGCAGGTAGGCATGGGACTGAAATTCATTATCAACTGACCGCTATATAATAATGTATATGAAGAATGTAAATAAAATCATCGTGGGCTGCTGCATCGTGGCCGCCCTCGTGCTTGTAACCGCCTGTAATGACGGTTTGGACATTCAGCAGGCTTACCCGTTCACGGTGGAAACGCTGCCCGTACCCAAGAAACTGAAAGTGGGCGAAACAGCCGAAATACGCTGCCAACTGGTGCGTGGCGGCGACTACCAGCCTACGACCTACCAGATACGCTATTTCCAGCCTGACGGCAAAGGAAAGCTGGAAATGGATAACGGTACGGTGTTCCTGCCCAATGACCTGTACCCGCTGGAGAAAGAAACGTTCCGGCTCTACTACACATCGGCATCGACCGACCAGCAGACGATTGACATCTATATCATTGACAGCTTCGGGCAGATGCAGCAGGTTTCATTTTCGTTTAATAATGATAGCAGTGAGGGTGAATAACTTTTCTAGATGAAATTGTTAACAAGTATCCAACAGAATTTTGTTGGATACTTGTTTTATGAGTATTTTTGTAACCAAATTTATCATATTTTAAATTTATGGGGACAAAAGATAATTGGTTTGACAAACTTTTAATGAATAAACTATTCTACATAATTGTTACATTACTTTTTGTTGGTGTTTTTGCCTATATTTTTAAGTGGCAACAAATTCTTCGTCTTTTTGATGATGAATACGTTGTTAATCATGAACTTCTTGGTACATATGGAGATTTCATAGGTGGTGTTTTGGGGACTATATTTGCACTCATAAGTACATTAATTTTAATCCGAACATTTAATCAGCAGCGAGCCGTAACAGAAAAGAATAAAGAACAAATAGAAAATCAACGATTTAATGATTTATTTTTCGAGTTATTAAGATTGTATCAATCTGAAATATCCGAATTATGCGGAACTATAAATAAAGAACGGGGCAATGAAGTGATAACCATAAATTATGATAACAAGGACTTTTTTGATTTTGAAAAAAGTCTTTTGCAAAGAGCATTTAAACCCACTACTTCTTATGAAGGAAATATTAAAGGCGCAATAAATTTATATATGTTGTTTTATATCAAGCATAGAACAAAAGTTGCAGCATGTTTTAGAACACTGTACCGAATATATGATTTGTTGGATAATGCAGAGTTGAAAGAAAAAATAAAAAAGAACTATCTCAAAATAATACGTGCTCAATTAACTGATAGCGAATTATTCTTTATTCGATATAACGGAATGACTTATTATGGAGATAATTTCACGAAGTATATAAACAAATACAATGTTCTTAAACATCTCCCTGCGTTTGATTTGTTAGAATTCAAAGATTGGTGGAAAGACCTAACTCAAATAGAGCGTACAGGGATTAATATTGTTTTTCATAATAGCACAAGACTTCTCAGACGCATATTATTAAAAAGAGATTCCGATATTGTATTTCGAGTTCCCGGAAAGAATCTAAAATATGGGTTTGAGATAAAAACTAAAAGTAATTATGAGGTTGAGATAACATTACAAATTGACAACTCCAAGAAAAATGATGTTATGGAATATATTGGCTTTGAAAAATTCTCAAATAAAAGAATACAGGCTTTATTAGATTGTTATCTTAAAGAAACTTTCTTATATTCTAATTTTGGGAAGTTCAACAGGAAGCTGGATTTAGAATTTTATTCTAATCCTATTGTCACTAATGGTAATATCTGCATCATCAATAGTGGGGTTAGAAATACACAAGGTCAGGCATTGAAAATAAAGTGATTTGTTAAAGGCTTCTTTGCTACTTTTCTTTCCCGGCACTCACGGAAGAAAGTAGCGGCGGCAAGAATGCCGCCGTTCTCCATCAACTGATTTTAAGGCTCTTTACGTGTACATGTTTCTCTAACCACACCTTAACCTGTTCAAGGTTGTATTCGCACGTTATGACCGCTGTATGGTCGTTTATGGCTACAAACCGGACACTTTCATAGCTGTTTACCCAGCCTTGCAGGGAACAGACACCCCACGTTTCAACATCCTTAAAAACGCTGCGGTCTATTTGGCTGATTGGCTCTCCGAAAACTACTATCATCGTCTGAAAGTCCGGCTTGTCCTCCAGCAGCCGTAAATGGTGCAACGTGCCGAACTCGTCAGACTTGCGCCCCCATGCCCAATCCTCCGTGTAGAAATCATCGCCCCACTGGTGCGGGTGGTCGAAACGCACTTTCACGTTTACCGAATATTCGTTTTCTTCCGTGTCCTCGATAACGCCCGTTACCATCATGCCCGTAAAAATGCACTCGCAACGCTTGCCGATTAGGTCTTTGCTTACTTCTGTCGTTTTCATGTCCTCAAAATTTTATGGGTTATTACTCCGCTTTTTCTTCTCTATCCATTCGTTACGCCTGCGGCGGCATTCTGCCAGCGTCTTAGCCACTGTCGAAAACAGTTCCCCGTCCGTATGGCGGTAATCGTATTGGTAGAATGTCCGTCCCCTGAATGCGCCCGAACGGAATTTCACGAACTTTTCTTCTCCCGGTGTTTGGGTGATGCTCACCCCGTTTCTGTTCAATGATTGCATAAATTTCTGTTTTTGTTGGTTACGAGTTTTATTTTAGTGGGCAGGGCTTTGACACCCCGCCCGGATTATCCTTTTCAAGCCGCCCGGAACACAAAGCCGTCATCAAACCAATAATCGCACATGAACAAATCACGGGCAAACTTTTCATAATCGAAATAGGTCTTTGCGAACTCCGGCAGGTCGTAACATTCCTCTACAATCCGGTAGGCGAAATCTTCTTCATCATCATATTGCCCTTGATACTCGTCCCAGAAATCCCTAATAAGGTCGTCCGCATCTTCCTCGCTCAAATCATGGTTTTTGTAGTTGCACCACACGAAAAAGGCTTCCTGTTCGGTGTCGCCCAACTTTTCCACCGCATCCCGCAGGGTGAAGAAGTTCTCGGAAATCCAGCTTTCGCCGATTAACCCCTCCGGCACGTTCTCCCAGTCCTGAAACATAAACTCGGCATCTTCCTCGTCCTTGTGAAGTTCCCGGCAGGCTTCGTAAAACTCTTCCTTGTCCGCGTAATCCGACAAGTCCAGCCACGCGCCGAACAGTGAACCGTTGTTATACTTGCCATAAGTGCCTACATAAACGCTCGCTTCTGATAATGTTGCTGTTTCCATATCGCTGTAATTTTTTAAGTTTTTAATTTTTATGCGGATTCGAGAGGTGAGGGAGTTGAAGTTTCACTGAACTTTTTTCCTATTTCCCGAAATCCGACCTTTTTTTTATGCGTCTTCCGGTCGGGTCGGTCGTTTTCGTTTCACATAGGCAGGTTTGCGAAGTGTCCAGAGCGGGCAAGGTTTCGGCAAAAAATACCTCGCAACGAATGTCGCAGGGAAGATTTTTTGCACGAACCTACGGCTTGACCTTTCCGGCTCGTAAGGACACGTAGCTACCTTTGCCTATTGAAATGATAAAAACGACCTCCCGGCTGGGGGACAGCGTAAGGGGAGGGTTTACCGAAAGGGAAACGGGATAAAAGTTCTTGTTCCATTTTATCTGATAGGGAACACTTTACAAAGCGGGCGGGAAAGGCAAGGGTGTCGGAAGCC
The DNA here is from genome assembly GCA_016900015.1 of Phocaeicola coprophilus. Classification (GTDB taxonomy): domain Bacteria; phylum Bacteroidota; class Bacteroidia; order Bacteroidales; family Bacteroidaceae; genus Phocaeicola_A. The sequence continues at coordinate 4,555 of JACJJM010000059.1, forward strand.
CGTCTTTCGATACGCTTGTGCGGGGTTCCGAAGGCTCTTTTCACGAAAAACAGTCAGCCATGCCCCGCACGGCTGGTGTTTCGGGGAATGTGCCGGTGGAAAGGGATATAAAAAAAGCGGGTAGCCCGGTGGACTGCCCGCAAGATAAATGGAAACTACTTATTGAAATACAGCATATTAAGCAGCATTTCGTTACCAAAATCGTTACCTGTCTGTTTCCGGTTCGTCATAGGTAACGAATCCGATTCTGTGGCGTTGCTTCTGCTCTTGGGACTGGCTCAAAAGCTGGGTCAATGCCTGATAGATGTCGTTGAACTGCGCATCGGTA
>JACJJM010000005.1 GCA_016900015.1 Phocaeicola coprophilus
CAAGCTGCTGTAGAAGATACTCTCTAATTTATATCTCTCACAAATATGGCCTTGACATTCGTTGTGAAACGAGCGTCAAGGCCGTTTTTTTTTATCCTCTTGAAGCATGAAATACTGTACTCCCTATTTCTTTTTGAATGGATAAAGGTCGAAAATGATTTCATGGTTGCCCGGCACAAATAATCGGAGCTGTGCTGGACAGGAAGAGAACCAGTCAAAGAAATCACTCAACCCGTTTTCTTGAAAGTCCGATACGACATCCCCGGCACAAATCAGAATGTCTGTGCCTTTGGGGATGCTCAATTTTCGGTGCATACCATGCGTGTCCGAAAATGCTAACAAACGTTTTCCTTTATAATCCAATACCATCGGTTTAATAATGAAGTCCAATCACAAGTTAAAGTTCCGGCTTCTTAGCAGGTTTAAGTCACACCATTTATTTTCATAGGTCATACCTAAAAAGCACTGACCGGCTATTTTAGAAGGCTTTGTAAGTGGCAGCATCATCCATCCTTCCTTCTCTACCGCTTCTACAGGGGTTTCTAGCCATTCACTCCACGACATGTGAACATCCTCTATGTCTTGTGGAGAATAATCATTGTTCCCTAAGTTATATTCGCCATGAACCCATCCATCGCTGACAATCTTCCATTTGCCGTCAGTATTGGTTTTGTCCACTTGCATAGAACAGATTTTATCAAAAGCCTGACGGTATTTTCCCCATGTATGTATCTTGCCGCTGGTTACACCGTTGTTCACTTCCTCCTTGATGTCTTTCCAATTGCTGCAACGCATATAGTAAGCCAAATTCAGGTGAAGCTTTTCAAATGAGTCTTTTGAAATAGCATTTACTTTCCGACCATTATTTCTCTTTAGCAAATAATCAAGGAAACCGTATTGGTCCGGATACAAGATGGTGTTTTGAACACAAACGTGGAGTAGAACCGAGTATTGCGGATGCCAGTTCAAATAGTTCAATGGATTATCAGAACAATCAAGTTGGGTAAGGTGGTTGTTTTTCCGGATATTCAATGTTTCCAGTTTATTCCCACGGCAGACCAAACGTTCCAACCTTGGATTTTGGGAAACATTCAAATGTTTCAGCTCTTGATTGACGCAGTACAAGTCGATAAGTATCGGGCATTGCGTTACATCCAACACTTTCAGGATGCATGTCTCGCAAGTGTAGTGGAAAGAGGTAAGTGTATGTGTTTCATCACTTCTCAAGCAAATGTTCCATTTCCCTTCCTTTGCATACGTATGTTCCGCATGGATTTCTTTCCCTTTCTCATTGCTTATCTCCTCCACTTGCCCGTCACCCCAATCTATTGTGAACAGACAATCATCATAACTGATGAACGAGAAGCCACAAACAGATGCCGGCTTATTTGTAACAGCCATCATTCTTATCTCATCCTTTTGTTCAAACAGAATCTTCTTCAAACGACGGAATGAACGGCGTACAGCCAAAACTTGTTCATTCCATTCATCAGAAGCGTGGTTCCAACATTCTTCATGAATTATTTTGTGATAGCATTCAAAAGCCTTTTGCAAATCCCTTTCTGTTCCAATGCCCTGTTCATACATTCGCCCCATATTGTAATAACTTTCCGCTTCTACATAATAATGGAATGCCTTTTCTGCATCGGGCGCAGTGCCTTCCCCCCGCTCATACATTTTCCCTAGCATATGAGAATACTCGCAGGCCTGATAACATTTTAGGGCTGCCTCATATTCTTGGCGTTCATAGTGAATATCACCCGCCCAGCAAGCTACTAAGCTACCGACTTGCAACCCTATGTCTGTCAACAAAGCCAAGGCCTCCCGATTGCCTTTCTTTGCCAACTCATCCAATAGCCTTACCGCATCATTTCCCGTATGTTCCTCCCTTTTCAGACATCCGACTTCATAATTCAACAATGTGAGAAACCAATCCATATGAAGCAATTCCTCCGGTGTCAAATGAAGAATATCCGGAATTCTATCAGGATGTCTGAAATGCCACCACCATTCATCAATCAAATGATATGCCGCATCACAATTCCCTTTTCGGGCAAGAACCAACACAGTCTGCATAACTTCATTTTTCATATTGACTGTAGCATCCACAGAGTGGAACAGATTAAACAATGAGATGGAATTAGCCCATATCCGCTCCCCTTTTTCAGAAGCTTGTACAAAATAAGATAACGATTTGCTTAAGTTTGTTTGCAACGTAAAAGTAGGAGAACGTTTCATATTCCCCATGCAAGCATCCCAAGTTCCGGGGAAATACAATTCACCAAGTGCAGTCATTGCTTTAGCATACTCTTGTTTAGCAGCTTCTTCGTACCAATAAACCACTTTTTCTATGCCTGTATAGTCCTTTTTGTCTCTCATAATATCGAAAAGCAGTTTCCCTAATTGGTATTGTACATTGGGATTACCATCTTGTGCAATAGGTTCCAGCTGTATTGCCGCTTCTTCAAGTTGTCCACTGCGTATCAATGTCTTCAATTGCTTTTGCAAGCGTTTGCTGACCACTTTGTTTTTCTTTTCCATATTCTTCCGATTTTAGTTACACATAGGAAAAACAAAACCTCATCTTTCCATCTGTTTCAATGCAAAGATGAGGTCAAGTTATGCCAAAGTGGTTCACAGGTTATTCTTTCTTCAATAGTTGGTCGATGTTTTCTTTGATGTCGGCAAGGATGGCATCGTAAAGTTTCCAATGAAATGCATTCGCATCTTTGGGTGAATACCCGGGATGATGGGTTAAGTAGGCAAATTTAACTCCTTCGAGTTGCAGCTTCGATACATCGCCTATTGGAAGACCTGAAAGTGCAATCGGTTCACCTATGACATTAAAGTTCTCTTTGATATAGTTACAATACTTTGTCTCTTTGGGGCCGGTAAGGAAGATGACAATGTCGGGCCTCAATATTCTAATTTCTTCCGGAATGACATGAAAACATTTCGTTTCAATGCTATGCTCAAACGCATTGACAGCTTCCCCTCCCTCTCCTTTTCGTTTAGATAGTTTGGAGATCTCATTCCATATCAATGAAACTCGTTTGTCGGGGAAATCCTTTAATAACTCCCTAATGCCTGACATTATTCCATTAACGCCAAAAAGGAGAAATCTATTTCTATGATCTATTCTCTCTTTATAGAAATGTGCATCAGCAGCATTATAATTATCATCGAGATAATCTTCATATATAGCCATAACCTTGCCTACATCGGCTGGGTCTTCACCTTCTTCATCGTATCTTACCCACCAATTGGGTTCTCTCCCAAAGAACATAATTTTTATGTCTGCTTTGGTATACCACTCTTCATGTTCAGCGTCGGCTTTCTTTGCATACCAATTAGTATCTGCTTCTTGTGCTTTTTCTCGTTCTTCCTTTTCTTGTCCAGAACGATACAGAGAAATCAAGAACGGACACTGCAATTGGTCTTTCAGTCCGTTGACTCCCAGTTGTTCCATTAGGCCGTTCCACTTACTTTCGTAGAGTTCGGTCAATTGTTCTGATAATGTGTTCATAAACGTATGTTTTTAGGGTTAATGAATTCTAAAACAAATATAGCGAATTTTCCCAAGAAAGTTCTCATTCTCAATGAGAAACGCACTATCTTTTGCCGCAAAGTTCCATTAAGGATATGCAACATCAAAGCATAAGATGAGAAAAATCACAGTTGTGCTTTAAATTGACACGACTTCCATTCATCTTTGCAAAAAACAGATGAGAATATGGATAAGAAATTTTCGATAGAAGAACTGACATGCCTGCATTTGTTGCGGTGTCACTATGCTGATATATGCGGTAAAGAGGAACGGGAATTACGAAAAACAATCGCCCTTCATCCGGCAACCTTCGCAAAAGCAAAGATGATTTGTGAGAAAGAAAAAGAAGCGAACATTTGCATTATCCCTTATTATGCAGACGATTATCCAGTTCATTTGCTCAAATTGGCGTAGAAGCACCTGCGTTAATTCATCTATTGGGAAATAAGGAGTTACTTTATAATGAAAATTCCATTGCCATCATTGGCTCACGAAACGCTGATGATGTCGGATGTAATATAGCCTATCAATTGGCAAGAGACAATGCCTTGAAAGGAAATGTCATAGTGAGCGGATTGGCATTGGGATGTGACAGTGCCGCTCATCAAGGATGTATAGATGCCAATGGAAAAACTATTGCAGTAGTTGCATCCGGTTTGAATATCGTCCACCCTAAAGCAAACGAATTCTTGCAGCAAGAAATTATCGACAAGGGCGGTTTAATTATCTCCGAACAACCTTTTGGCGTGAAAGCCAATCCTGCACGACTGTATGCCCGTAACCGACTGCAAGCAGCTTTAGCACAAAGAGTCATTGTCGTTCAATGCGCTGTGAAGAGCGGCACGATGAATACAGTACATTTTGCACACAAGTACGGATGCAAGATTTATGCCGTAGCATACGGTCAATACGATGAGCATAATGCCGGGAATGAGTATATTCTCAAAAATGGGATAGGATTTCCTATCAAATTATAGAAGTTATGCACTAATATGGCATATCACAGGCTTTATTTTGTAACCGGAAACTTTAAAACAGAGCAATCATGACGGTGAAAGAATTAATCATGGAAGTAGGATTTGACGACTTGCTTCCTTACTTGAAAGAAATAATAGTCGGGCATTTTGACAATATCTATGCCTTTCGGGAAGCATACGATATTCTTCGGGATATGCAGCCTAATCCTGAGTTCGTTGGAAAAGTTTGGATAGAGCAAGAAGAGAATTGGATAAGCATACAGTCTTTAGACGCGGATTTTTGGGAGAATGAATTGGCTAAAGAGCTTGTTTTGCCCCAAAATGCTACTTTAAGCAAAGAGGAAATAGCCGCGCATTGTATATACGATATTACCTTTTATGGTTTTTCTCCAGCAGAAAGAATTGAGAATTTTTGGAAAAGTCATGCTCCTATCCAAAGCAAAATAGAACGAAGGAAGTCCATAATACAAGAACTTACAGTGCCAGGAAGTAGCTTTATGTATAAGGATTTAGCTTATCTGTTAGAGGTAGAATATGGTACACAATATGATTATCATTCCATTGTTAATGGGCAAGGGAATCGATTAGCCTATATTACTGCTTCTATGACCAAATACCAGCAACTTGACATAAGCCGATACAATAATGCTATTGTGTGCATACGTGTTCTGCTCAATACCCGTTAATCAACGAAGAGCTGGAAGAGTTTAAACGCAATGTCTGCTCATGGCTGAATTATATGGATATTCAATTTGGCATTATAACAGAAGATGGTGATTATATAGAAGTGACGGTTACTCTTCTGTGTTGAGGCTATATGCACTGCATGATTGCCGCATCACGCGAAATGTCGGATGAACCATTAAAGTAAGTGAGGCGCTAGACTTCAATTTCTTCACCTTATTCTGCCCCGTACAGCATCAGATATCCGCTTACCTTGCCGCAGTGGCAGTGGACGGAAATGCACACAATAACATTGGCGATGCTGAGCTTGCGGCCCAACTAAGCAAGGTACAGTCTGAGGTTGAAAATAAAAATGAAACAATTAAACTATTAAAAGAACAGATAGATAGCCTGAATGCTCAAATAACACGCCTTGACTCTAACTTGAAGGACAAGGATGCCATTATCGAACTTTTAAAAGAAAGGAGGACATAAGAAATGAATGTACTGTAGATTAACTGTTGCTTTATGATAAGCTACTATTCATGTTTGCATTTTTAATGGAAACAAAAAAAACGTTTATTCTATAAGCAAGGGGAATATGTGATAGCAAAAAGCTATATGCAGTGCAATACGATTTGCTTACACAATCAATGTAAGCATCTGATTATTAGAATTAAAAAGCTGCGGCCCAAGCTGCTGTAGAAGATACTCTCTAATTTATATCTCTCACAAATATGGCCTTGACATTCGTTGTGAAACGAGCGTCAAGGCCGTTTTTTTATCCTCTTGAAGCATGGATACTGTCCACCCCTACTTCTCTTTACTTTTGAATGGTATTCGAATTCTGATTATACGCCTTCGCCACGCAACGCCATTCACCACCCATCTTCATCAGCAGCAAATAATCAGTGAAGTCAATGCGGCCACCCCATTTCTCTTCCAGCACGCGGACCACGGCAAGGGTCTCCTCCACATCCACCACGTCAACGCGTGCCTTGAAGTCATCACCGGCTCCGACAGTATCCACATTGTGGTAGAACTGCTCGATGCTACCATGCTCCAACTTTCCGTCCAGATAGCCAAACAAGACGGCTTCATCAATAAACAGTTCCTTAGCATACTTGCTGTTGCCTTCTGCTACACTTTTCACAAACTTCATGGCTGCTTCTTCCACAGCCTTGTACGCTTCGATATTAGCTCTCATAGTTTTATTATTTAATAGATTTGTTATGACAACACAAAAGTATCGGATGCCATCCATCTTCACAAGTACCGAAAAATTATTCATATACTGAAAAATTTTTCGGTATATCCCAGCTTCGGCAATTATCATTACCTTTGCTGCATAACATTTTACAGAGCCGAACCATGTATGAAAGAAAAATACCTGTCGACTTGGAATGCCCCTTGCGACTTACCATGAGCCTGATTGATTCAAAATGGAAATCTTGCATCTTGGACGAACTGCGTCATCGGACCTTACGTCCAAGCGAACTTCACAAGATATTCCCCGAAGCCACACCTCGTGTACTCGATTTACAGCTAAAGGAATTAGTGGAAGACGGACTGGTGTCCAAAACCATTTATCCTGAGCTGCCTCCTCGTTCCGAATATTCCATCACGCCGTTGGGCATGACCTTGATACCCCTCATTGACGCCATGATTGAGTGGGGAAACCAACATAAAGAGTTGTTTGAAAAGAAATATGGCAAATGAAGAAGGATTATCCCTGAAAGATTAAATCCCCATCTGGGCTATTGCACATAAAATACAATAACCCATACCTCTCCCAACAACCTTTTTGTCTGTCGCAGTCATGGCAATCTGACTATCGCGATTCACTCACCTTCATCTTCGCGATCGTAAGGAGGTCATGATCGCGATTGTCAGTCCTTTATAATCGCTATTATAAAGGTGTCACGAAAAGCATCCAAGAATCATTTAGAAACCAAGCATTTACAGACAAGAAAAGCTATCATCCCAAGCGCAACCAGGAGAAGAAAAGACTTTCTACAGCCATTTGCCAAGGCCATGAAGAAAACAGCAATTAGACAATATCCAAGACTGGAAAACTCAAAAAAATGCATTATTTCCACGGCTTCCTTTCGAAGCAGACACGGCTTCCTTTCGAAGCAAGCACGGCCTCCTTTCCGTGGTCGGGCGGAAAGGAGGCCGTGCTCGGGCGGACATGACAAGGTGGGCGGACCGTGCCTGCCTGTCGATATTTATCCTTTTGATATGGTGAAAATGAACTCCAGCCCGCCGGTGGAAGCGATGCGGGCGAAGATGGTACCGCCGTGGAAGATAATGGCGTTTTTCACGATGGCAAGTCCCAGACCGGTACCTCCCAGTTTGCGGGAGCGCCCCTTATCAATGCGGTAGAAGCGCTCAAACAAGTGGTCAAGGTGTTCTGGGGCCACTCCCACTCCGTTGTCAGCAAAACTGAAACGATAGTATTCCGGCGTCTCCATCACGCATTTCACGGTGATGGTCACATTGGGACCGGCATAAGCAATGGCATTGTCCGTCAAGTTTCGGAACACGGAGTAGAGCAGCGAAGGATTGCCCTGCACCTTCATGGGCGGATGGAGCAGTTGCAGGAAATTCATGCCCTTCTCCTTCAACTGGAGCGCCACATCGGCATGCACACTTGAGACAATCTGACACAATTCCACCTCTTCCATCTCGATGGACTGTGAAGCCTCATCCATGCGGGTCAGCACGGAGATGTCACGCAGAAGGCTCGCCAAACGGTTGCTCTGAGCATAACAACGTTCCATGAAGAGGTTGCGCTGTTTCTCGTCCATGCCCGGATTGGATATGATGGTTTCCAGATAGCCCTGTATACTGCTGACGGGAGTCTTCAGCTCATGGGCGATGTTTTGTGTCAACTGGCGCTTGAGGCGCACCTTGTCCTCCTCGCTCCGCTTCACTTGCGTGTAGAGTTGCACGATGTGGTGGGAGATTTCTCCCATCTCGTTGTTCGGAAACTCAAAGTGGAAATGCTCCAAGTCTTCGTCGTTCTCGGCCTGCTGGGCGAAACGCCTAAGCTGGTTGATGGTTTTCCCCAAGTTGTTGGTGTATTTATAGTAGATATAGCCCATCACAATAATCAAAGCCAACGAAAACCACAAATAACGCCAGTCGATGGAAAGCTCATTGATGAGGTCCACACTGTCATAAGGCAGGGCCGTCCGGATGATAATGTCCAAATCCTTGAAATAGGTGGCCGAATAGAAGTAGTCGCTGGCCAAGGTGTGCGACGTGCGCAGGATGGCATAGCCGCTGCCCTTCTGCAAAGCTTCCTGGACTTCGGTCCGATCGCGGTGATTGGTTATCTCGTCAGCATCTTTCTCATTATCAAAGACCACCGTTCCGTCAGTCTTGATAATCGTGACCCTCAAATCGGGCAGTGTATGAAACTTCGTGTAACGTGTCAGCAACGAATCTGTCCATGTATTCCCCTTCTCTGCCAATGTCTCATACATCTGTATGTTGTATGACTGCAAACGAGTGTTCAGCACTTCAATGCGATAAGCCTTCTCGCGCTGATACTGGTAGATAAGGAAACATGCAGCAAAAGAAAGAAACAATAACAAGACGGAAAGAAACAACCGCTGACTAAAGGAAATGACACGAGATATGGACATGGAAATATCTAGATTTTACAATCCGCTTAATTATTTATCATCAAAACAATAGCCATAGCCCAGACGAGTGATGATGCACTTGCCGTAGTCACCGATTTTCTTACGCAAGCGCGTAATGTTGACATCGACCGTGCGGTCCAGCACATAGACCTCGTCACTCCAAATCTTGGCCAGGATGTCTTCACGTGAAAAGACTTTGCCCGGCGACTTCAAGAGCAATTTCAATATCTCAAACTCTTTCTTCGTGAGCGAGACATCTTCTCCGTTGATGGTCACACGCTTTTGGGCAATGTCCATGCTCAACCCACGATAAGTGAGCACATCAGGCTGGGCACTCTGTGCCTCCACCGTGCGACGCAGCACAGCCTTCACACGCGCCACCACCTCACGAAGCGAGAAAGGCTTGGAAATGTAGTCGTCAGCCCCCAAATTAAATCCCGTCACCGTGTCATTTTCCGTATCGCGGGCCGTAATAAATATAATAGGAATAGTAGCTGTCGCCTTGTCTTTTTTCAGCATGCTTGCCATCTTGAAGCCTGAAATTTCACCCATCATCACATCCAGCAACAGCAAGCTGTAGTCCGTCAGATTCAGTTTCAATGCTTCTTCTGCCGAGTTTGCCGTGTCCACCCAAAAGCCTTCATTTTCCAAATTGTACTTCAGGATTTCACACAAGTCTTCCTCGTCATCTACAACTAATATACGAATATCGCTCATACCTATTTATTATGTTTAAGTCGTTATCACACTTTTGGTGATGCAAAGTTCTTGCATCTTTATTACGAAAACGTAATAATTGCATTACGATTTCATTACAAATATCCAGTCCTGTCCGAGCAGGAAACCGCTCCCGGAAGGCCTTGTACGCAAAGTTTGAGGCATAGCTTCGAGGCCTCGTTACAAAAGTAATTCTTTTTCCGGCTTTACTTTGCAAAAACAGGCGAAAATATCCCCGCAGGGAGAAAAAATAAGTGCCAAAAGATGCCTAACCTTTCTAAATTATATTATTTTTGTAACCGACTAATCATCCGCATTTCACTCATGAAAAAAGGATGAATTGATAAAAATACTAATAACCTCTAATCTTAAAAGCATTAAATGGGTAGAGTTTTAATTATCGGCGCAGGAGGTGTAGGTACCGTTGTTGCGCACAAAGTAGCACAAAATCCGGATGTGTTCACCGACGTAATGATTGCAAGTCGCACGAAATCAAAATGTGACAATGTGGTAAAAGCCATCGGCAATCCCAACATCAAGACGGCACAAGTGGATGCTGACAATGTGGACGAACTCGTGAACTTATTCAATGAATTTAAACCTGACATTGTCATCAATGTGGCACTCCCCTATCAAGACCTGACCATCATGGATGCCTGTCTGAAAACAGGAGTCAACTATCTTGATACGGCCAACTACGAGCCTAAAGACGTGGCCCACTTCGAATACAGCTGGCAGTGGGCATACAAAAAACGCTTCGAGGATGCCGGTCTGACAGCCATCCTGGGATGCGGATTCGACCCGGGAGTCAGCGGCATATTCACGGCCTATGCAGCCAAGCACCATTTCGACGAAATCCAGTATCTTGATATTGTGGACTGCAACGCGGGCAACCACCACAAAGCGTTTGCCACAAACTTCAACCCGGAAATCAATATCCGCGAAATCACCCAAAACGGACGCTATTACGAAAACGGACAATGGGTGACCACTCAGCCGCTGGAAATCCACAAATCACTGACGTATCCAAACATCGGCCCGAAAGATTCCTATCTGCTTTATCACGAAGAATTGGAATCGCTGGTGAAAAACTATCCGACCATCAAGCGTGCACGCTTCTGGATGACGTTCGGACAGGAATATCTGACCCACCTGCGTGTGATACAGAACATCGGCATGGCCCGCATTGACGAAGTGGACTACAATGGCGTGAAAATTGTCCCCCTGCAATTCCTTAAAGCTGTCCTCCCCAACCCGCAAGACCTGGGCGAGAACTATGACGGCGAGACCTCCATCGGTTGCCGCATCCGCGGACTGAAGGACGGGAAAGAACATACTTACTACGTCTATAACAACTGTAGCCACCATGCCGCATACCTGGAAACAGGCATGCAGGGAGTGAGCTACACGACGGGAGTGCCGGCCATGATCGGCGCGATGATGTTCCTCAAAGGCTTATGGAAAAAACCGGGAGTGTTCAATGTGGAAGAGTTTGATCCAGATCCTTTCATGGAGCAGTTGAACAAACAAGGTTTGCCGTGGCACGAAGTATTCGACGGAGACTTGGAACTTTAATATTGAAAAATAAAGAAGAGGTGGTGTCAAAATAGACCTTGTAGAGACGCATGTTTTTCATTTTGATACACCCTCTTCCTAAAAAACAAGCAACATTATGAATGTAGGCGACAAAGCGCCGGAAGTGTTGGGCATCAATGAAAAGGGCGAAGAAATCCGCCTGAGCGATTACAAAGGCAAAAAAATCGTTCTTTATTTCTATCCCAAAGACAACACCTCCGGTTGTACGGCACAGGCTTGCAGCCTGCGCGACGGATATAGCGAACTTCGCAAAGCCGGTTATGAAGTAATCGGTGTCAGCGTGGACAGCGCAACATCCCACCAAAAATTTATTGCTAAAAATGAATTACCCTTCACACTGATTGCTGACACAGACAAGAAACTGGTGGAGCAATTTGGTGTCTGGGGCGAGAAAAAAATGTATGGACGCACCTATATGGGCACGCTGCGTACGACTTTTATTATTAACGAAGACGGGATCATCGAGCGCATTATTACTCCCAAGGAAGTAAAAACCAAAGAACACGCTCAACAGATCTTGAACAAATAGACAAGACTTATATGGCAAAAAAAGAAAATGGAGAATTCGAGTTCGGAGGCAACAACGAAAAGCTGAAAGCGCTTCAGGCAGCCATGGATAAAATCGAAAAGAACTACGGTAAAGGTTCTATCATGAAACTGGGCGACGAACATGTGCAGGAAGTGGAAGTCATCCCGACTGGCTCCATCGGGCTCAACGCAGCCTTAGGCGTGGGAGGCTATCCCAAAGGCCGAATCATCGAAATCTATGGCCCTGAATCATCCGGTAAGACCACACTGGCTATCCACGCCATAGCTGAAGCGCAAAAGATGGGTGGCATCGCAGCCTTCATCGACGCGGAACATGCTTTCGACCGTTTCTATGCGGCCAAGCTGGGAGTAGACATCGACAATCTTTGGATTTCCCAACCCGACAGCGGAGAGCAAGCATTGGAAATCGCCGACCAACTCATCCGCTCGTCAGCCATCGACATCATCGTCATCGACTCTGTGGCCGCACTGACTCCGAAAGCTGAGCTGGAAGGCGACATGGGCGACAATAAAGTCGGACTGCAAGCACGACTCATGTCACAGGCCCTGCGCAAACTGACATCCACCATCAGCAAGACCAACACGACGTGTATATTCATCAACCAACTTCGTGAAAAAATCGGTGTCATGTTTGGCAACCCGGAAACGACAACAGGCGGTAATGCTTTGAAATTCTATGCATCCGTGCGTCTGGACATTCGTCCGGGACAACCAATCAAGGACGGTGAGGAAATGATAGGCCGGCAGACCCGTGTCAAAGTGGTGAAAAACAAAGTAGCTCCACCTTTCCGCAAAGCCGAATTCGACATCATGTTTGGTGAAGGCATTTCGCGGACCGGCGAAATCATCGACTTGGGAACCGACTTGGGCATCATCAAAAAAAGCGGTTCATGGTACAGCTACAACGACACCAAACTGGGGCAAGGACGCGACGCGGCCAAACAATGCATCGCAGACAATCCTGAGCTGGGAGAAGAGCTGGAAGCACTTGTGTTTGACAAGCTCAAAGACAACAAAGATTAACTCCTCCGGGCAAAACAGGCATAAAAAAGGCCGGCATGTGAAAACGGGAAATACTCCCCCTCCACACATGCCGGCCTTCATCATTTCAAAAGAACGCCGACAGCCGACTTAATTGAAATAGTAAAGAAACGTAGCGATGCCTTCCAATGCCTTCTTGGAAGCTCCTTCTATCTCAACGGCAAACTTAATGTCTGCCTTTGTCACTCCCCTCAGGTTGGCTATCGAATGCAGGGAAGCCACCAAGCGTACACGGTCACCAGTCAACACAGCCTGACCAAACTTCATTTTGTCCAGACCATAGTTAATCATCATCTTCAGATTGTTCACCTCGATAATCTGATTCCAGAAGAAAGGAAGCAGAGACAAGGTCAAATAACCATGCGCAATGGTCGACTTAAACGGACTTTCCACCTTGGCACGCTCCGGATCGACATGTATCCATTGATGGTCGATGGTGGCATCAGCAAACAGATTGATACGCTCCTGCGTCACCTGCAAATAGTCAGACTTCCCAATCTCTTGACCCAGCAAATTGGCAAAGTCTTCATACGAATTAATAATCACTTTACTCATAATCCAACAATTAATATATCTTGTAACACTTACTTACTCATCTCACCTGCCTGAGCCGGAACAGCAACCGACATGCTACGCTTCATACGGCGATATATCACCATGAATGTCGGAACCAGGAACAAATCAGCAGCAATCCATGCTGTCGGGTCTCCGAAGCATACGGCTATATAACCAAACGCCGGCACAGCCAGCACACTCACCAAAATGCGGGCAATCATCTCCGACACACCCGAAAGCATGGCAAGAGCTGTGTAGCCCACCCCCTGAATGCTGTAACGCAAAATGCTCAACAGGCCTAACATGGGAAAGAAACTTGCGGAAATGCGCAAAAAGAGTTGTGTATCCTCGATAATCTCCACTTCTGTGGGGGCAACAAAAAGCAAAGCCATATAGCGAGAACCGAACCACAACACAAGGAAATTGAACACCACATAAATGCACATCATCAGGAAGCTGGATTTCACCCCCTGCCAAATGCGCTCCGGCTTGCCCGCACCATAGTTCTGCCCACAATACGTGGCCATAGCCATGCCGAGACTGTCAAGCGGGCACAAGAAAAACATCTTGATACGCATGGCGGACGTAAACGCAGCCACACAAGCCGTGCCCAATGCATTATTCGCACTCTGCAACATGATGCTGCCGATGGCCGTGATGGAAAACTGTAAACCCATCGGGACGCCGATGCCCAACATCGTAAACATCAGACGCTTGCTAAAACGACGCTCGGAAGGAGTGCTCTGCAGGATTTCAAACTTACGCATCATGTAATGATAGCACAAGGCCGCCGACACACCCTGAGACACCACTGTGGCTATCGCCGCACCGGCCACGCCCCATCCCAACGCCAGAATGCAAAACAAATCAAGCACTATGTTCAAGACCGTGGAAAAAAGCAGAAACCAAAACGGCGTCTTGCTGTCGCCCAAAGCACGGATGATGCTGGAGAACAGATTGTAAAGAAACGTGCATGGCACACCGATGAAAGTGACAAGCAAATAGAGATATGCATCCTGAAATATGTTTTCCGGCGTACGCATGGAACGCAGGATGAAAGCACAAAGCAAACTCGTGACCACGGCTATCACGACAGACATGACAGCCGCCAATTTTAAAGACGTCCACACATATTTGCGCATAGTCGAATAATCATGCGCCCCAAACTTCTGGGCTATAGGTATGCCAAAGCCACCGCAGCATCCCGTGCAAAAGCCCAGAATCAAGAATATGACCGAGCTGCTGGCACCAACGGATGCCAGCGCATTAATACCCAAAAATTTGCCCACAATGGCCGCATCCACCAGCGAATATGTCTGCTGAAGCAGATTTCCCAAGAGAAGAGGCAATGTAAAGCTGAATATTAAGGGCAGTGACGGGCCCGATGTCATTTCTTTCGTTGTAGCCATAAATGTATGAAGTATACTGTTCTAAAAAATCGTGCAAAGATACACAGCAAAACAAGAACACGCTTCGGACGGAGCGTTAAAAAGTAAAAAGCCTTGAAATGAATGTCAACCCAATTTCAACGGACAGTTGTCTGTTTCCGACTACCTAATTATGGGCCTGCAACTGCACAACTGTCCGGCTCCAGCTACACAAGCATCCAGCGCGAAGCAGATACGAGACTATACAAAAGAGGAAACCCGGCCAGTTCGTAAACGAACCAGCCGGGCTTCCGATGATAACACAATCTTATTTAAAACTCATGTGCTGCGGCTTGCACCACCTCGCCCAGCGTCGGATGGGCATGGATGATGGACTTGAAATCCTGCACCGTAGCATTTCGGTTCATCAATGCACAAACTTCCTGAATCAGGTCGGCTGCATGTGCTCCAAACAGGTGACAACCGAGGATGTGTCCCTCGTTGTCGGCCAAGAGCTTACACATGCCGTCCGTCTCATTCATGCTGACAGCCTTGCCATTGGCGCGGAAGAAAGATTTCTTGGCCACATAGGCAATGCCCTGCGCCTTACACTGCTCTTCCGTCAGGCCGACCATCGCAGCTTCGGGAGACGTAAACACCGCAGCCGGAACGATGTCAAGCCGGATGGCGTCTGCCTCTCCCAGGATGTGGTGCAACGCACGCATACCTTGGAAGGTGGCGGCATGAGCCAACATGCAACGGCCGTTCACGTCGCCAATCGCATAGATATGAGGTACGTTGGTCTGCATGTTTTCATTAACGGGAATGCCTTTGGGGGTGAACTCGATTCCGGCATCGGCCAGATTGAGCGAATCCACATTGGCCGCACGGCCCACAGCCAGCAACACGGTGTCGGCCTCACAAGCCTTCATCGCGCCTTTCACTTCATAGTTGACCACCAATGTGCCGTCGTCGCGACGTTCCACCGCTTTCACTCCAGCCTGATTGATAATCTCAATGCCGCGCTTCGAAAGTGCCTGCTTGAGGCGCTTGGCTATGTCCGTATCGAAATTGGGAAGAATCTCTTTCATGAATTCCACTACCGTCACCTGACTTCCAAAGCTGTTGAAAATGGATGCAAACTCCATACCGATGACACCAGCACCGATGATGCAAAGGCGTTGCGGCACGTGATCGATGTCAAGCATCTCCTTCGAAGTCAAGACACCCGGCAGATGAAGGCCTTCAATGGGCAAGTATTTGGTGACCGAACCTGTCGCGATAATAACGTGTTCAGCCGTATAAAGCTCGCCATTGACCTCCACGGTATGGGCGTCCCGGAAAGAAGCCCGTCCCTCAACTTTCAGGATGTTCTTGTGCTTCAACAGCGTCTCCACACCCGAACGCAAAGCCTCCACCACTTGGTTCTTGCGCTCTCTCACCTTTTGGAAATCAAAGGTATACGTACATCCTTCAATGCCATAGGTCGATGCTTCTTTCAGATCATCGAGCAAAGCAGCGTTTCGGCAGAACGCTTTCGTGGGAATGCACCCTTCGTTCAGACAAGTACCTCCCACTCGCGCAGCCTCCACGATTGTCACTGTCTTGCCCTGTTTGGCGGCATACACAGCCGTGTCATACCCGCCAGGCCCGGCACCGATAATCAGAATATCACTCGTCGTCATAGGCTCATCTGTTTAAAGGGCCATTAAGTCACGATAATTCAGAATCGGATGCTTGGCAGCCGTTGTCTCATCCAGACGGCGCACCGGCGTATGATGCGGAGCAGTCTTCACATCGTCGGGACACTCTATGGCTTCCTTGGCCACCCGGTGCATCACATCAATAAATTCGTCAAGCGTTTCCAATGACTCTGTCTCTGTCGGTTCTATCATAATCGACTGATGGAAGAGCAACGGGAAATAGATGGTCGGAGCATGATAGCCATAATCAAGCAGACGTTTGGCAACATCGAGCGTTGTCACACCGGTAGACTTGTCTGCAAGACCATCAAAGACGAACTCATGCTTGCAGATGCCCTCTATAGGCAAATAATAAGCATCTTTCAATGATTCTTTTATATAGTTGGCATTGAGTGTGGCGAGCGGACCTACATACTTGATATATTCCTTGCCTAACGACAAGATATAAGTATACGCACGCATCATGACGGCGAAATTGCCTACAAAGCCAGAAACACGTCCTAACGAATCTTCGGAATGATGCAGGTAGAACGTACCGTCTGCCGCTTTACGCACTTGCGGATTGGGTAGATAATCCACCAAAGCCTTGGTCACACCTACCGGGCCTGAACCGGGTCCGCCACCACCATGAGGCGTAGAGAATGTCTTATGCAGGTTGATGTGCATGATGTCGAAGCCCATGTCGCCCGGACGGCATTTTCCAAGAAGCGGATTCAGGTTTGCCCCGTCATAATAGAGCAGACCGCCACAAGCATGCACCAACTTGGCTATCTCCAACACCTCGCTCTCAAAGAGTCCCAGCGTATTGGGGTTGGTCATCATGATACCGGCAATCGTATCGTCGAGCAACGGCTTCAAGTCTTCCACATCAATGCGGCCATCAGGCTTGGACTTCACTTCCACCACTTGTAAGCCACAAACGGCAGCACTCGCCGGATTTGTGCCATGCGCACTGTCCGGCACAATCACCTTCGTACGTTTCAAATCGCCACGTTTCATGTGATACTGGCGCATGACCATCAATCCGGTCAACTCGCCATGTGCACCGGCAAAGGGATTGAGCGTAAACTCCTCCAGACCGGCTATCTCTGCCAAGGCGTGAGACAGGTTATAATACACTTCCAATGCACCTTGAACCGTAGAAGCCGGCTGTAATGGATGCAAGCAAGCGAAAGCCGGCAAGCTGCTGATTTCTTCATTAATCTTCGGATTATACTTCATCGTACAGCTTCCCAACGGATAAAAGCCGGTGTCCACGCCAAAGTTCTTGTTTGATATGTTTGTATAATGACGGACAACATCAAACTCGCTGACTTCAGGCAATTCCGGTTCATTTGTCCGCTTCAGTCCTTCCGATAGAGCAGACAAAGCATATTCCTTCATGCGATTCTCCGGGAGAGTATAGCCTTTGCGTCCCTCTTTGGAGAGTTCAAATATCAATTTATCATAATACTTCATAGCTTACATCTCCTTTATAATAGCGATTAATTGGTCGATTTCTTCTTTCGTACGTTTCTCTGTCACACAGAATGACAAGCAACCTTCCTCCACTTCAATGCCTCCGAAGATGCCATTGTCCAGCAATTTTTGCTGCACGGCCTCCGTGGGAAGAAGCGAACGCAGCGTAAATTCTTTCAGGAACGGACGGTCATAAAGCTCTTCAAATTTGCCAGTCGCTATCAGTCCGTCATGCAAATAGTGAGCACCGCTGTAAGAAAGCTCATTGACCTCGCGCAAGCCCTGCTTACCCATCAACGCCATGTAGATGGTCACATACAAAGCCATCAATGACTGGTTCGAGCAGATGTTACTATTGGCTTTCTCACGGCGAATATGCTGTTCGCGTGCTTGCAAGGTAAGCACAAAGGCACGCTTGCCATCGACATCTTTTGTTGCACCGACAATACGTCCGGGCAATTTACGAACCAAATCTTTCGTACACGACAAATAGCCCACATAGGGGCCACCATAATTGAGAGGCATGCCCAATGTCTGTCCATCACCGCAGGCAATGTCTGCTCCCCACTCTGCAGGCGACTTCAATACAGCCAAGGCTGACGGGTCTGCCTGAATGATGAACAAGCCTTTCTTGGCATGGATTGCATCGGCAAATCCTGTGAAGTCTTCGATGATACCATATTTATTAGGTGAGCAAACTATCACTCCGGCCACATCGCCAGCTTCCAGCTTCTGCTCCATAGCAGCCTTGTCGGTCACACCGTCCTGTGCCGGAATGACATCCAACTGCACACCGTGGAACTTCGCATACGTGCGAACCACTTCCAACGTGTTCGGTTGCACAGTCTCCGAAATCAGAACACGGTTCTTCTTCTTGCCTGCAGCCACAGCCATAAGCATCGCCTCAGCCGCAGCGGTCGTACCGTCATACATGGAAGCATTGGTGCAAGCCAATCCGGTAAGTTCAGATATCATGCTCTGGAATTCAAAGATATATTGCAATGTGCCTTGAGAGATTTCCGGCTGATAGGGAGTGTATGCCGTGAGGAACTCCGAACGGGAAATGAGCTGCGGGATTACAGAAGGAGCATAATGGTCATAAGCACCTCCTCCGGCAAAAATGGTCAAAGATTGGTTCTTGTCACCCAACTTGCGGAAGAAATCCCGGACTTCCGTCTCCGACATCGAAGAGGGCAGATCGTAGTCCTTTTTCAAAATGATGCTTTCAGGAACATCAGCATAAAGATCGTCCAACGAGTTCACGCCGATGCGCTCCAGCATGTGACGGATGTCAGCTTCCGTATGTGGAAAATATTTATAGTTCATAGTGATACTTTTAAATGTGAAACACACAGGCGATGCCTGCCTGGGGCACCGTCCGTGTGTCGTTTTCCAATGAATGTTCTTATTCTTTACAGATTGCTTCGTATGCCTTGGCATCCATGAGGCTGTCGAGTTCCGTAGAGTCAGACAGCTCTACCTTGATAATCCAATTAGCAAAAGCATCCTGGTTCAACAACTCGGGCTGGTCATTCAGAGCCTCATTGACTTCAACCACCGTTCCACTTACCGGAGAGATGAGATCACTGGCAGCTTTCACGCTTTCCACTGCGCCAAACTCTGAATCCTTTTCCACTTCATCATCAACATCTGGCATATCTACATAAACGATATTACCCAATGCATGTTGTGCATAGTCAGTGATTCCTATATATCCATAGTTGCCTTCCACTTTAACCCATTCGTGTGATTCTGAATAATACAGACCTTCAATAACTTTACTCATTTTGTTGTCTATTTATGGTTAATACTTATATAATTATTTCTTATAGTTCTTCTGATAGAAACGTTTTTTGCACACTGTGCCCCGGAACAGCTTCTTGCGGATACGGACATCGACCTCTGTGCCGAGGGCCGCATATTGATTGTCTATCAAAGCCATGCACACGCTCTTGCCTGTCGAAATCGACTGGTATCCCGTCGTCACATAGCCGATACGCTGGCCGTTAACCTCGATGTCATAACCATTGCGGGGGACAGCTTTCTCATGCAGCTCAATTCCCACCACCTTCTTCTGGATACCTTCTGCCTTCTGACGGGCGATGGCTTCCTTGCCAATAAATTCAGGCTTGTCCATCTTCACGAAAGAACCCAGACCGGCTTCTATCGGAGTGATGTCCTGGCTGAGTTCGTGGCCATAGAGCGGGAGAGCCACTTCGAAACGGAGCGTGTCGCGGCAACCCAAGCCACAAGGAGTGACTTCCTTCGAACCTACCAAGATGTCCCACACCTTATTTATATAAGCAGCGTCACCGTAGACCTCAAATCCGTCCTCACCTGTATAACCCGTACGGCTGATGAGCACTTTCTTGCCGTCAACTTCCACTTCCTTGAACGTGTAGAATTCCAAGTCTGACACCTTGACGCCCAAAAGGCGTTCCATCAATTCCTCAGCCTTCGGGCCTTGCACGGCCACTTCCGCATATTGTTCCGAGAGATTCTCCACACGTGCATTGAAGCCTTTGCTGTTCTCCTGCATCCAAGCAAAGTCCTTGTCAATATTGGCCGCATTGATGACCAGGAAGAACGCATCCGGCGCAGTCTTATAGACCAACAGGTCGTCCACCACGCCACCTTCCGGATAGAGCATCATGCCATAGAGCACCTTGCCCACCGGCATTTCGCGCACGTCGTTGGTGAACAAATGGCCAACCAGACGCTCGGCATCAGGACCGCTGATGAGCACCTCGCCCATATGGGATACGTCGAAGATGCCGCACGCATGACGCACGGCATTGTGCTCTTCTATGATGGATGTGTACTGGATAGGCATGTCGAAACCTCCAAAGGGACTCATCTGAGCTCCCAATGCGACGTGTTTGTCATAGAGACAAGTTCGTTTTAGATTATTTTCCATGGTTTAAAACGTTTATATTTTTAAGATTCATTCGTCTTGAAACAAGATGTGCAGGAACTGTCCCGCATCCAGTCCGCGTATCACCGACTCCGGACTGAGCTCTGCCAGCTTCGTGCGAAACGCATCGCGTGTGAAGGGTAGCCCCGTGAGCGGGCGAATCAGGCCGTCATCAAGATCACCGACCAGGAAATAGTCGCCCAAGATATTCAGCTTCTTCACCTCCCCGTTCTTCAGCTCCAGCCGTACCTCAAGCTGACCTGCTCCCGGCACTGTGCCGCGACGCACAAGCGTATAGCGCGGATTGTTGCCATAGATGAAATCGTCAGTCAGATACTCCTGCTCGATGGAGCGGATGGCAGCCACGTCAGCTTCTGTCAGGCGGATTTCCCCGTCGCAAAGCTGCTCGCGGACGAAGCGCTTGAACGCCTCGATGTCGATGTCCAGATACTCGGAGAGATTGACGACACGCTGGCGGACAGACTCAATGCCCTTACTTACGAGTTTCTCGTTGGAAGGCGTGATGGCACGGACGAGGTGCTCCATGTCGGTGTCAAACAACATAGTCCCGTGCACAATGCTCTTGCCGGGAACATGATAGAAGGCATTGCCTGACACCTTCCGGCCGTCGACAAGGATGTCATTGCGCCCCGAAGCCTCCGCCGGGACACCAAGTTTCCGGAGGACGAAGGCCACCATGCGCAGGTAGCGGTCGAAAGTGAAGTTGACATTGTCAGCCCGAACGACGTAGGAAAACATGATGTTGTCCCGGTCGGCATACACACATCCGCCCCCGCTCTTACGTCGGTAGGTCCGAATGCCATGCGCACGGCAGTAGTCGAGGTTCACCTCGTTTTCTATGAGTTGATTACGTCCGAAAATGACCGTCGGTTCCACCTGCCACATGAAGAAACATTCGTCTTCATCAAGGTTGCGGGCAGCATATTCCTCCATCGCCAGATAGAACGGAAGGCGATGCGGCGTGTCGTCGGGAAGGGCAAGGTATTTTATCATGTGTCTTCTTACTTTTGCGCTTCAAATATAGACATTATTTTGAATACGTTCAATAAAAAACTAACATTTTGTTTTGTTCCACACGCGTTTTTGGGCGAAAGCCCTTCCCCAGTCCTACAAAATGACAGTCGATAGACCTTCCATCCCCATGCGGAAGGAAGTCGGACGGACAAGCCGGAGGGATGGTGGAAACGAACGTACAGCGCGACAGCAGACTACGTGGAGGAGCTGCGAACGACTCCTTGGAGAAGCTGGAATCGTCTCTGGGAATCTATGGGAACGAATATCCGTATGTACGATGGAATCATTTGCCGAAGGCGCAATCAAAACCTCATGGGGGGGACACGGCTTTTTCATTTAAACAGCGAATAAATAATTGATAATCCGCACTTTCCAGGTCGTCCACATCCGCATGTTTGATGTCGGTCCTGTCCCGTCACGGTTTCCGTCCGGCAGTCCCTTGACACCGTCCGACCACGGAAAGGAGGGTAGCCGAGGACGGATAGTACTCCGTGCGTGGACGGAAAGGAAGGCCAGGTCGCCCGCCCTTCAAGGCTTGTTTTACTCTCTTTATTTTTTAAGAGCCGCGCCATGGGGAAAGCAGCAGTGGAAGCAGGTTTGCGCATACGGGAAGATTTAAGTATCTTCGCGGCTTAATCCAAACAAACGAAAAAACAAACAACATGAAGTCTGACATTGAGATAGCTCGGAGCATCGAGCTGAGAAAGATTAAAGAAGTGGCCTGCGCATTCGGCATGCCGACCGACCTGGTGGAACACTACGGACGGCACATCGCCAAGGTGTCGACCGACGCCATCGACGAAGAGAAGGTGAAGGCACACAAGCTGATTCTCGTGACGGCCATCACGCCGACGAAGGCCGGTATCGGCAAGACAACCGTCTCCATCGGCCTGGCCCTGGGCCTGAACCGCATCGGGCGTCGGGCCATCGTCGCGCTGCGCGAGCCGTCGCTCGGACCGTGCTTCGGCATGAAAGGCGGGGCTGCGGGAGGGGGCTACGCACAAGTGCTGCCGATGGAGAAAATCAACCTCCATTTCACGGGCGACTTCCACGCCGTCACATCGGCACACAACATGATTTCAGCCCTGCTCGACAACTATATCTACCAGAACCAGGACAATGGCTTCGGACTGAAGGAAGTGCTCTGGCGACGCGTGCTGGACGTCAATGACCGCTCGCTGCGCTACATCGTGACGGGACTGGGACCGAAGACGAACGGCATCACGCGCGAGTCGGGCTTCGACATCACGGCCGCCTCGGAAATCATGGCCATCCTCTGCCTGGCGACTGACCTCGACGACCTGCGTCGCCGCATCGAAAACATCCTGCTGGGCATCACGCTCGACGACAAGCCTTTCACGGTGAAAGACCTGGGTGTAGCAGGAGCCATCACCGTGCTCCTGCGCGACGCGCTCCAGCCGAACCTCGTACAGACGACCGAGCAGACGGCAGCCATCATCCACGGAGGCCCGTTTGCCAACATCGCCCACGGCTGTAACTCCGTCCTGGCGACGAAACTGGCACTGACCTACGGCGACTATGCCATCACGGAAGCGGGATTCGGCGCAGACCTGGGCGCAGAGAAGTTCTACGACATCAAATGCCGCAAGACGGGACTCCACCCCGACCTGACGGTCATCGTGGCCACATCGCAAGGACTGAAAATGCACGGCGGAGTCAGCCTAGACCGCATCAAGGAGCCGGATATGGAAGGCATACGCGCAGGACTGGCCAACCTGGACAAGCATGTGCACAACTTACAGTCATTCGGACAGACTGTAGTCGTCGCATTCAACCAGTATAACACAGACACACCGGAGGAAATCGACTGCGTGCGCCGTCACTGCGAGGAAGTGCTGGGCGTGGGATTTGCCATAAACAATGCCTTCGCTGAAGGCGGAGAGGGTGCCATCGAGCTGGCCCGCCTGGTGGAGAAGACCATCGGAGAGCATCCGTCAGCACCGCTGCGCTTTGCGTATGAAGACAGCGACAGTGTGGAGGATAAAATCACGAAAGTGGCCTGCAACCTCTACGGAGCCAACCAAATCACGTACAGCAACACGGCACGCAAACAACTGAAACGCATTGCCGCCATGGGACTGGAGCATTTCCCCATCTGCATCGCCAAGACTCAGTATTCCTTCTCGACCGACCCGAAACTCTACGGTGTGGCGAAGGATTTCGAGTTCCACGTCCGTGACATCGTCATCAACCGCGGTGCGGAGATGCTGGTCGTCGTGGCCGGAGAGATACTCCGTATGCCGGGCCTGCCGAAAGAGCCACAAGCTCTCCACATCGACATCGTCGATGGGCACATCGAGGGACTTTCATAAGGATAACACCTTATTATATATGCCGAGTCCGGAGCCAAGTATGTCTTGACTCCGGACTCAGTGCGTATAGAGGGGCGAGAAGGACTGGGTCAGTCTGCCTCTCCCTGTTCCTTGCGGCGTGCTTCCTCGAACTTGGCTTTCATGGTCGGGTTGCCGCGCGTGAGCCGCTTGATGGTAAGCCCGTCGGCCTTGTCATTGGCCAAGCGGAGATTTCGCTCCGAACCGACGAGGGCATCCTTTATCTTCTGAAGGTGAAGGATGGATTTATCAATCTCGTCGATGGCCGTCTTAAAGCGTTCGCTGGCCAGGCGGTAGTTGTTGGCAAACTTCTCCTTGAAGTCATTCAACTGGTTTTCGAAGTTGGTGACATCAATTGACTGGCTGCGGGCAACGGCCAGTTGACGTTGGTATTCAATACTTTTTTTGGAAGTCTGCACAAGCAAGGTGATGAGCGGGATGAAGAATTGTGGGCGGATGACGTACATCTTCGGATAGCGATGCGAGACATCGACAATGCCCGTGTTGTACAGCTCGCTGTCCGGTTCGAGCAGAGAGACGAGCACGGCAAACTCACAGTTCTTGGCCCGACGGTCGTCGTCGAGCTTCTTGAAGAAATCTTCATTCTTGTGCTTGGTGGCCGTCGCGTCCATCTCGTTTTTCATCTCGAACATAATGGAAATGTATTCGAAGCCGTCGGCATAGTCACGGAAGATGAAATCACCCTTGCTCCCACCCGAGGCATCATTGTCTTTCTCAAAATATGCATTCGAAAAGAGAGGGCGCATGCGGTTGAACTCCGTGCTGCAATGTATTTCGAGCGTCTCGCCAACCATCTTGGTCGACATCTTGGACTTCAAGTCTTTGTAGTAGTCCACTTCCTCCTGTTTCTGCTTCAGCTGAAGTTCATACTCCTTGCGCAGACTGTTCTCACGCAGAGTGGCCTCACTCTTTTCCAGCTCTATCCGTCCGGTCAAAGCTGTAATTTGGTTGTCCTTCGCCTTCAGGGCCTCCTGCGCCTTCCGCTGCTCTTCGAGCACAGCCACCTGGCGTACACTGTCCCCTTGTGCGATAGTTCCCTTCAAGCGGGCTATCTCCTGCTCTTTCTTAGCCAATTCGGCCTTCAGTTCCAATTCCTTGGTCTGAGAGAGCATGGCAAGCTGTGCCTTCAGACGTTCGATCTCACTGTCACGACGACCGATTTCCAGTTCCTTCGTCGAGAGTTTCTTCTGCAATTCCTGCTCGAACTTCATGGCGTCTGCCCGCTGTTCGGCCTGATGCTGCTTTTGAAGCTCTGCCATACGCCGGTCGACTTCCGCACGAAACTCCGCATTCTTCACCTGGGTGACAATCGAAGCATAATCAGCCTCGTCCACCTGAAACACACTATGGCATTTCGGACATTTTATCTCTTTCATGCCAGTCAGCGAATATAGATGTTATACTTCTTTTCCTCACCAATCGTCGTGACAGGTCCATGCCCCGGATAAACTTTAGTTTCATCGGGCAAAGGGAGCAATTTCTCACGGATGTTTCCGACAAGCATCTCTTCGCCGCCGCCTCCCAAGTCCGTACGTCCTATACTGAAGCGGAACAAAGCATCGCCTGTGAACAAGACATTTTCTTCCTTGCAATAGAAACACAACGACCCCAGGGAATGTCCCGGCACATGAAAAATCGTAAAAGAATGGTGCCCGAACTCGATGACATCACCTTCATCCAAATATCCGCCGAGCGGGACGGGTGTGTCACATTCCCGAATCCCAAACGCACGGATACGCTCTGTCACCTGATCAAGCCACGGCAAATCAGCCTTGTGAGCCTCAGCCTTGATGCCAAACGTATGCCACATGAACGGATTGCCAAAAATATGGTCGAAGTGAAGATGTGTGTCAATCAAGCGGACAATGCTCAGTCCATTCTCTTGAATAAACTGAATGAACTCTTGCTTTTCAGCCTCATAATAGCAGCCACAATCGATGACAACAGCCTCCTTCGTTTCGTCCCACACCACATAAGTGTTGACGGGGAGCATATTGAATTCAAATGTCTTAATGTGTAGCATAAAATCTTCCTCCTATTTAAACCGGAACGTAGACCACTTTCTTCGTCGTAAAGTATTCCTCCTCAAACCAATCGCTCAGAGCTATCACCTCCGCCTGTTTCTTGAAAGGCATCACCTCGTGTTGCAGCTCTCCTCCCTTCAAGCAGATAAGGCCATTGGGATAAGCATTCTTCTGCTCCTTGGAAATGTTTTTCCTCACAATCTTCAGCAAGTCGGCCAAAGGCATCACAGCCCGGCTGACCACGAAGTCGAAAAGTCCTTTTTCTTCCTCCGCACGCTCGTGACAGAGTGTGACATTTTCCAGTCCGACTGCAGAAGCCACTTCCGTCGCCACCTTGATTTTCTTCCCGATGCTGTCCACCAAATGGAATTGACAGTCCGGGAACATGATGGCCAATGGGATGCCAGGGAATCCTCCGCCCGTGCCCAAATCCATCACCCGCGTATCGGGTTGGAAATGTATCAGCCTGGCGATGGCCAGCGAGTGAAGCACATGGTGTTCATAGAGATTCCCGATGTCTTTACGTGAGATGACATTTATCTTGGAATTCCAGTCTGCATATAAATCATAGAGGGCCTCGAACTGACTTTTTTGCCGGTCAGTCAGTCTGGGGAAATATTTCAAAATGATGTCCATAACAACTTATTGGTTAGCTTCTTGCTTCAGCAAATCCTTCAATGCTTCATATGACACGACCAATTCCGTCGGTCCGCATGCATAGGGAGCTATCTCATAGGCATTGTAGTAGAATCTCACACCGTCAGGCCCCAGCAAAAAGTTCGGCGTGGGATACATGTCTGTCCAAGTGAGGAAACCATTGTCATGCAATTCGTCCAAGGACTTCATCTGAAGCTTGTCCTGCAACGCAACAAGAAGCACCTGGGCCAAAGGTTCTACATAGCCCGGAGCGAACACATCGTCCAATGTAAGTTGACGTCCTGTCGCCTTGTCAAAGTTCATATAAGTAATCGTGTGACTACCATGCGCCCCACCTTCATACGTTATCAACTCCAGTTGATAGCCCCATACTCCGTCCTTGGAAGGCACGATAGAGGTGTTCAACTCATATTGATAGTTATACCAACTGCCTACATTTCCTTTCTGAAGCTCTTCCTTGTAGTAAGGTGTCAGCTCTGTGCGATAATCCCGGATATAGGAGGTTACAAACGAATCAACGGCAACCTGCGGTTCAAGCATTGCATAATCGTCAGTCTCCTCTTTATCTAATGCCATGCGGACGATGCTCTCATTAATCAAACGAGTGACACTGTCTTCCGGTGTCGCATACTTCAAGTTCACATGCAGTGTACATGCAGGAGAAAGCGTATCGCCCGGAACAAGACGCTCGTTTTTGTCGACAACGACAGAATCAAAACTCGTCGGGACAGCAGTCATCTTGTGCTGACACCCACCAAGTGCAAACGCCACAGCCATCCCTGCGACAAATGCTGAAATGAAATTCCTTCTCATACCTTCTTGTATATATTTACTGGTTTGACTGCAAATGTAGTGATATTCTCGGTATATAATGTGTATGAAAACTAAAAAATCACTTGAACAAATTGTCTTTAGCACTTGCCGTGGAAGGTACGCCTACATATCCACCCAAATGGCAATTATTCACCTGTACTCCTTCGGTATTTGAAAAACTCAAGCCGTTTTTCACCTCATCTATGTCAACATTTTCAAATCTTACGTTTTCAATCGGCTTGGCTGTCGTGCCTTGCAACACAAGTCCTGCAGCACGAGCCTTGCGACACTTAAGCCCATTGACAAAGATATTCCTCACTTCCGTGAAATGATGATTGTCCATCCCCTCCCCGGCATACATGGAAGTGACATAAAACAAATCCTCCACCTCGTCAAACTCACAGTCGTTCACATAGATGTCGCGGATGAAGCCACCTCGGTCAGGATTGGTCTTGATGAATATGCCGCGCTTGCAATAGCCTGCATAAGTGCAGTTTTCGATGAAGACGTTCTGCACGCCGGCCGACATTTCACTGCCCAAGACCACTCCATGCAGTCCCTTGAACTTGCAGTTGCGGATGATGATGTTTTCTGAAGGCGTAGCCGTCTTCCAGCCATCATTGTCGCGCCCGCACTTGATGGCCACATTGTCATCACCATTGTTGAATTCGATATTCTCAATCAGTATGTTGCGCGAATATTCCGGATCAATGCCGTCATTGTTGACCAACTTGGCATCATAGCGGATGGCCCGGCAAATGATGTTTTCCGATTGCAACAGATGAATGCACCAGAAAGGCGCATTGGTGATGAACACGTCAGAAATGGTAATGTTCTTGCAATTGAAAAACTGAATGAGATGAGGACGAAGCCAATATCCTTCCCCGAAATTGCGCTCTTCCACCGGTGTCTCGCGGTGGTTCATCTCGCGGCTACGGACCTGTCCGGCTTTCTGCTTGGCACGCCACGTGGCAAACGTCGTCGCGGCATTGCCGTCAATCTTGCCCTTACCTACAATGGAGACATTCTCCAACCCATAACCATAGATGAAAGGGCTGTAGTTTTGCAAGAAAGTTCCTTCCCAACTGGTCTTCACCAAAGGCAAATAGCAGGAAGGAGTCGGAGAAAACTTCAGTGTGGCCCCCTCTTGCAACTCCAGACAAACATTGCTTACAAAATGAATTGGTCCTTCCAACCAATACTCTCCTGCTGGAACGACTATACGTGCTCCTCCCAGCCTGGCTGCACGCTTCATGGCCTTGTCGAAGGCAGGCTTACAGTCTTTCACCCCATCACCTTTTGCTCCAAAGGAAGTGATGCATAGCTCTGCTTGGGGAACGGCAGCTCCTGTGATTTGTTTCAAGATGGAATCGCGCTTGGCGATGCGTCCTCCACCATCAGCCGCAAACATAGCTCGTGGCAAAAGGAAGGCTGCGAACATGAAAAATAAAAATTTATACATACAATTGGGAAACATAAATATAGCTTTAAAATAATTATACAACTTTCAATCACGCACGGGCGGACTGCCAAACATCGAATCCAGAACTTGAACGGCATTTGCCTATATCCACCCCGCCAACAATGACACTCCGCCCTTGTCTGTCGCTTTGAGGAACAGACGTCTGCCAGCTGTTAACACGAGGCGAGCACGGACTCCTTTCGGCCCATGAGCCGAAAGGAAGGCGTACACGGGCCGAAAGGAAGCCTAGGGAGTCCCGCAACCGACATATGCCAGCGTGCAAAAAAGAAGAGGATGCACCATTTTATTGCTACATCCTCTTTACTCCATATACAATAATTACTTCGGATGAATATCCTTGTCTTCTTTATTCCTTTTTCGTCGTCTTGCGGCTGGTGGCTGCCTTACGCGGCTTCTTGGCGGGTTTTGCGTCAGCATCGGCCGGAGTCCCGGCAGAAGGCTGTTCCTCCTCGGCCGCCGTGCATTTCTCAGCTTTCGTCAGCTTCACCTGCAAGTTTTCAATCTCCTTCTTCAAGGCCGAGATTTCTTCATCCTGATTGTGGATCGTGGTCAGGAGGGCATTCAATTCTTCATTGTCCATATCTGCCGGATAGAGAGAATTGACCCGACGGATAAAGTCGCCCAAGATGTTCATGTAGTTAGTAAACGCATCATAGGGTGAATCGTAAATGCCACGATCCATAGCCAGCGCCGTATGCTTGGTCGTCATGAAACGGAAATTGTTGCTTGCTTGCAGATAATCCCAGTCTTGCTTGATGCGACGGTCGTCACACAGGCGCACACGTTCGGCCACGCTATACAATTTGTTGAAAGCCTCACGCTGCATGACATTGCCCAGCCAACAACTGATGTCACGCTCTTCGTCCACCCACGACATCGGGTCGGGCACATCCAACGGAGCGACAGAATGCAGCTTCGTACAGAGTTCCGTCGGTGTAGAGAACGTGATGCCCTTGGCTTTAGCCACAGCGGGAAGGGCTTTGATGAAGTCAAGGATGTTGGAGGAAAGGGGCTGGTAAATACCCAGAGCACACAGCTCCATGAAGATGTTGATCACTTGCTCCTCTTCAGGCAACGCCTCGATCCAGCCTAAATAAGTGTCGGCGAAAAGCGGGTATTCGTTCCACTCCGAATTGGAGAAACGAAGGCTGATGTCATCGGAGAGCTTGTAGTCACGCAACAGAAGTTTCAGATTCGGATTCATGTTGCAGTGATACAAATAGTGCGGGCTCTTCCAGCCCAATATATGACGGGCACCTTCTGTCAACATGCCCTTGAAACCCATATCAGCAACGACAGAACCGATTTCATCGGAGTATATCAAGCTGGAGTTGCGACACACTTGCGGGGTCTGCCCGAAGAGTTGCGTCACTTTCTTCCGCATGCGCTCCACGTCGGCACGGAAACAATCTTCATCAGCCAGCGAGGAGAGACCGTGCGAATACGGTTCGGCCAGGAATTCGCAGCACCCGGTTTCATTCAACTGATGCAGCAGGTCTATCACAGCCGGTGCATGAATCTCAAGCTGTTCCAGGGCAACGCCCGAGATGGAAAGAGCTACTTTGAAATATCCCGCATGCTCATGAGCCATGTCAATCAGAGTTTTCAATGCAGGGATGTAAGAACGCTCGGCCACTTCGTTGATGGTCCGCTCATTTTCATAGTCGTCATAGTAATAATGGTCCGTACCGATATTGAAGAAACGGTAACGTTTCAGATGGATGATTTGATGTATCTCGAAATAAAGACAAATTGTTTTCATAATCTTCGTGTGTTTATGGATGTATTATCGACTGTTTCTTATTACTTGTTCATATATGCCACGGATTTTCACTCCCACCTTTTCCCAGGTGATGGAATCAACCTCTTTCTTTCCTTCTTCTTTCAGATATTCATAAAGCGACTGATTGGTGCAGAGAGAATAAATCGCATCTGCCATGGCATGAATATCCCAATAATCCACTTTGATACATTTATCTAATATTTCAGCACAACCGGATTGCTTGGAGATAATAGAAGGCACACCACATTGCATAGCTTCCAAAGGCGATATGCCAAAAGGCTCAGACACCGACGGCATGATGTAGACATCACTGGCCTTCAAGCATTCGTAGACCTGGCGTCCTTTCTGGAATCCCGGGAAATGGAAACGGTCTGCAATGCCGCGTTCGGCCACCAATGTAATCATGGCATTCATCATGTCACCGCTGCCGGCCATCACAAAACGGATGTTGTGTGTGCGCTGAAGCACCATGTTGGCGGCTTCTACAAAATATTCCGGTCCTTTCTGCATCGTGATACGTCCCAAGAATGTGACCAGTTTTTCATTCGGGAACTTACGAGGAACGATTGCCTGTATGTCTTCTGCAAGCGGAGCGACCGCATTATGCACCGTGGAAACCTTGCGCGGGTCTTGGAAATATTTATTTATGACAGTCTGACGGGTGAGTTCGCTCACACACATGATGTGGTCAGCATGGTCCATGCCATTTTTCTCTATAGCATATACCGTGGGATTCACATTGCCGCGGCTGCGGTCGAAATCTGTCGCATGGACATGGAGCACCAAAGGTTTGCCCGACACTTGCTTCGCATGTATTCCTGCCGGATAAGTCAGCCAGTCATGCGCATGGATAATGTCAAACTGTTGCTGACGTGCGACCACTCCTGCCACGATGGAATAATTGTTAATCTCTTCATGCAGATTGTCCGGATAACGGCCTGAAAACTCCAAGCATCCCAAATCATTCGTGTTCATATAGCTGAAATCAGCATAAATATGATCACGCAGGTCGTAGTATAATTGCGGATCCATGTAAGACCCCACACGTCCTTTCACGTAATCCCACTGTACGTCACGCCAGACAATGGGAACGCTGTTCATTCCGATAATCCTCAAAAAGCTCTGGTCTTCATCTCCCCATGGTTTTGGAATGCAGAAGGTGATCTCCATATCATTCTGTTTGGCCAGCCCTTTCGTCAAGCCATAGCTTGCTGTACCTAATCCTCCAAGAATATGAGGAGGAAATTCCCAACCGAACATTAATACTTTCATATCGCTTATTCCTCCTTTATTGAATCGTTATACATCTGATTATATTTAGTCAGCAGTTTCAAAATACGCAATATTTCTGCTACATTCATCGCAAACGAAACGGCTCCACGCCCTTTAAAAGGAGGATTTCCATCAAACAGTTCAGGAATAGTTCCAATGCAATGCAGATTCATTTCATCTTCGTAGGCTATAAGCTGGCGTTCGATGAAGGAAATGGCACTCATCTTATATATCTTCATGTATGCCTCCAAATAGAAGCCTTCCAGCCATGGCCACGCTGTACCTTGATGATAGGCATAGTCACGCTGCGTCTGTGGACCGACATAATTGGGATTATATCCACCACTCTTAGGACTCAACGAACGTAAACCTTTCGGAGTCAGCAATTCTTTCGTAACAATATCCAGGATTTTCTTTTTCTGCGGGAGCGACAACGGAGAATAGTCAAAAGCGACCGGGAAAATCATATTGGGCCGGACACTCCAGTCCATCATCGTACCATCGACGTAATCGAACAGATAACCATGTTCGTTCAAGAACACTTCCACGAATGAATTACCCGTAATTTCAGCCTGAGCGTCAAGTGTATCCGCATAAGCCTGATTGCCTCCTTCACGCAGCAAATCCGCAGCAAACTTCAAGGCATTATACCACAATGCATTGATTTCAACAACATAGCCCGTACGCGGAACAACCGGCCGACCGTTGACCGTAGAATTCATCCACGTCACAGGGCGTTCTGTCCCATTGACATACAACAAGCCATTGTCGTGAAGGAACAGATTGGTGTGTTCCCCGCTACGTATGTATTCTATAATGTCTTCTATCAGCTTTCCGTATTTCACACGGCATTTTTCGCGTGAAATCATTTTAGCATATTGCTGCAGTGCCCAAACGGCCCAGAGCAACACATCCGGCTGGTCCATCTCTGAAATCTTGCATGTCAGAGGACGGTCTTGAATAAGCTCATAGATAGCCTCTTCCGCAGTTGCCATAATTTCATCAAAGACATCATATTCTTCAATGGCCAACGTCAGTCCGGGCAATGCCACAAACATGTCACGCGCACGGCACTTGAACCAAGGATAACCCGCTAAAATGTAACGTTTATTGTCTTGTCTATTATGAAATTGATGAGCAGAATTATACAGACAGTGAAGGAAACTGTCTCGGGGAATACGCTTATCGACTTCTTTCTGGAAGATTGTTTTCAATTCTGCAGTATCGGCTAAAGATATGCCACCAGAAAATATAATGCTTTCACCTTTACGAATCGGGACTTCAAAATAACCCGGAACATACAAGTCTTCGTTGGATGCATAACCACGTTCCTGTTCTTTCGGATATTCTATATTTTTATACCAGTTAGGGTCAAAATGATAGTCCACGCTCTTACTGAACTGCATGTGCAATTCTGGGTATCCCGGATACATGCAAGTCTTGATTCCATTTTCAATCAACTGATAGTCTCGACTTGCCTGTGAATTCTCATGCGTAAATTGCCGTACACTCCGGAAGGCCAGGAATGGGCGGAAACGGAGCAGTGTCTCAGAATGTGCATCAACCAAAGTGTAACGTATCAGGATACGATTCTCATGGTGAACAAACACCTTCTCCTTTTTCAGAATCACACCTCCTACACGATAAAAGGTCGTAGGCACTTTCTCGCAATCAAACTCACGAATGTACTTGTGTCCTTTGGGACTAAAATTATTTCCCTGGTATTTATGGAGTCCGAGATTGAACTCTGCTCCATGTTGAACTACTGTTTCATCTAACGATGAAAGCAAAACGTGATTTTCATCATCCAATTCCGGAATCGGAATCACCAGCAAACCATGATATTTTCGCGTATTGCAATCTACGATGGTCGTACAATGATATGCTCCCGAACGATTGGTACGCAGTATTTCTCTGGATAAGGATTCCTCCAAATTGGTCATTAGAGTCTTGTCAAATCGCAAATAACTCATAGCTTATATTTTAAGGTTCTCAATTTTTCTTACAAATCATTTATCTCTCCTAGACTATTCTTCGTTTGTTATTAGGAGTGTTCAAAAGTAACAAATTTCAGACAAAAACAAAAAAAGCAATAGATTTATTTTAAGAAAAGTGCCAAATCCGCCTCTGTCGCATAAAAATGTCACAAACAAAAGGCTTTTAATGCAATCCATAGAAAGCAATCAACGAAACAATTCAAAAGTAAACTTACAACCGAAAGAATCGAACTGTCCACGTATGAAACTAACAAAAGCCCCGCAATCAAAAATATGAGTCCCTATGCCGTATCCTAATTCGACATAAGGTATAAGACGCGGCATGAACAAAATACCTCCATACAACCGCTCGGACTCAATTAGATTTACATATTTCCGAAGTTGACGAAAAAGCAAAAAGGGTGTTTCATAGGTCACATGCCCTCGTATGTATTTATTTGACCAGTTATACCAGCGTGAATCCAATAATTGGAACGTCCCCCCGATGTCGTCATTCCAATCATCCGGCAGATTATTTCGTCTCAGATTAAAGAAGTCTACGAAATACATGTCTTCTTGCTCTGTAAAAGCTCCACACCCGACCCGATAAGAGATGTAACGAATTCCACCAAATTTGAATTTCTGCTGCATATCCAATTCGATGCGTTCATATTTACCGGTACTCCCAAAAACACCTTTAATTCCACGTTCCCAATCGACCGAGACCGTCGGATAGTTCGAATAGAGATTGATCTTACGGTGTCCGTCCATATAATAATATTGCCTGGGAGTCCACTCCAAACGAATCCGGGGAGCAAAACTCGAATATGTATCACGCAATTCACCGGACAAATAGTTCTGAAGTTCCGGGTCATATATGTTTGTCTTATCCACCAACGTTCGTTTGTGATATGACAATCCGACTGTCAGAAGTAGACCGTTCGTAATCTCAAAATCATTCCCCAAACGAACATACAGGTCTTTAAAATAGTCCAACTTCAATTTATCAAAGTCCAAAATGCTATCCGGATATTGCTCCAATCGGTCTAAGACTTCGCTACTATAAATTCTGTTTCCATTGCCCACATTCAATGTGATTCGTCCCAGTTTCTCGGAGTAATAAGTGTAATTGGCATCACAACGCCAATAGAATTCCTTATATTTAAAATTATAACCGATACGAGGAGAAATGTATAGGCTACGGTCTCTTTCGAAATACTGGTTGAACTTGAATCGCTGGATGTAGGAAAATCCATTGCTGTGACTATAGCGGAGCTGCAAAGGATTCAGCAATGGATAGCATTTCAAACTACTCAAATTGTTGAAACGAAAAGTATAATTGCTGATTAACATATCACCCACTTCTCCCCAAAACACTCTCTGCCTTGACTTAGGCACCACATTCTGCTTCTTGAAGGTTTCACGCTCTGCAAAGCTCCCATACAGTTCTTCTTCAAAACTGCTGAGCGGATAAGCACGCAGCGAATCCATGTGTGCCAGGTCCGTATTGATTGTATCATTTGTCACGGTCAGACGATAATAATCAGACAAATTGTAGCTTCTTTTTTGAGGCAGTGTCTCAGGCACCGACCCGGCCAGTTTTATGTCTTTATAATCATATACAGCCGTATAGTCTGCCCCAATCTTATTGCCGACAAATTTAAAAAGCATTTTAATGCTCAAACGCTTTGGGAGATACATTTCCTTTCCATCGGCTCCCATCTTGATGCGTACTTCAAACCCCACCTGCTCGACTTTGCCGGCCATACAACAATCTGCCACAGTCCAACTTTTATCACGAACTGTCACATAGCCATTGACCAACTGATTACTTTTATATCGGGGAACTATCAGAACCTTATATTCTGTTGGAGTACGTTCTGTAAATATAGAATCCAAGATATAATAATAATAACGATGCCCATTCTTTGTAAAAGGTGAAATCAGTTTATCCGGCAACAAATCTGTGGAATATATATTCATGTTGAAATAGTCCATGACATTACCTATCTCTCCATCATTCCTGTGAAATGTACCCGTTAAGGCTTGCATCTTTACATCATAAATGTCCGGGGCTGAATAATGAACCTCATTTTGAGACTCCACAATATAATCATTAACTCCCTTTTCAAAACGAAACATCGAAGGAACTACGCGCAATAAAATATTACGTTTATGTACTTTGAAATGTCCACGCACATATAAATTTGCCCGATAATCACCAACAACACGTGCATACCAATCGGACGACTCCACGACATGATGAATGATGGAATCCCCAGTTATAGGTTCCATCAGCTCCGGAAACAACGTGTTTTGCCCTTTGACTGAACAAACGCAGCACAAAAGATACAAAAAGACATTTAACAGTATTCTCACCTTTTCAACCTATTTATTAAGAACTCCACTTTATAGCAAAAATAAAGAAAAGAAGATAGAAGGCAGTCCAGAAAGAAAGAAATTACGTTAATTTATCTATAAAAGATAAAGCTATTGATTTTCTTGTTATGCAAAAGAAACAGAAAGATAAACTTTTTGTTATTTTTGTGCCCTATAACATGGTTTTAGAACATCATTATGGGTAAAAAGGAGATAACAGAAGCAGAAATCATTGAAAGTATTGCTGATATATGGACGCTTCTCACCGACGAAGAACGTGCCATCATGAGGCAAAACTTCACTATCCAAAAATACAAGAAGAACGAAACGATCTATTGTGAAGGGGAAACACCGACACACATGTTATGCCTGCTTAGCGGTAAAGTAAAGATTTACAAAGACGGAGTAGGAGGACGTAGCCAGATTATCAGAGTCATCAAGCCCGTCGAATACTTCGCTTACCGTGCTTATTTCTCCGGAGGAGACTTCGTGACTGCAGCCGCAGCATTCGAACCATCTGTCATTTGCCATATCCCGATGGACATCATCAATAAAATGGTTACTGAAAACAACCGATTAGCCATGTTCTTCATTCATCAACTTGCTACAGACTTGGGCATTGCTGATGAACGCACTGTCAATCTCACCCAAAAACACATCCGCGGAAGACTTGCCGAATCCCTCCTTTTCCTTAAAGACTGCTACGGAGTGGAAGAAGACGGATGCACACTGAGCATCTACCTTTCACGAGAAGACTTGGCCAACTTGTCAAACATGACCACCTCCAATGCCATCCGTACTCTATCCAATTTTTCCACCGAGAAACTCATCATTACGGACGGGCGGAAAATCAAAATCATCAATGAAGACAAACTGAAGAAAATAAGCAAGATTGGCTAATACCCCAATACTTTCCGGCCTCAAAGGCGAATGAAAAAGCCACTGCTGCGACAATCGCCACATCCTGCGTCAAGCTATCGGGATAGTCATGTACCTCCAGGATGAACCTCACCGGCCTGCAGCCAGCAAAGTCTTGATCTGTTCCAACTTATCGGCCAAAGGCAAACAGGCATCAATCCAATGAATATTGAAGCCACGACGCTCCATACCTCGAAACCAAGTCATCTGACGCTTGGCAAACTGATGTATTGCTATTTCCAAATCATGCACCATCT
Source organism: Phocaeicola coprophilus (assembly GCA_016900015.1). GTDB lineage: Bacteria > Bacteroidota > Bacteroidia > Bacteroidales > Bacteroidaceae > Phocaeicola_A. The sequence goes on from JACJJM010000005.1 coordinate 37,710, forward strand.
CAGCATGGGTCATCTGCCCTGTTACGTACAAAGTGAGATATTTATATTCCAACCCGTAATAAATCAGGTCTTCAGGTGCTATCCCCCGATCAAGCAAGCCTCTCACCTCTTCTACCATACCAGCATCCAGCCGCTCCCGTAGCCGCTCGCTGATTTTCTTCCGCCGCAAGTCTCGGTCTATTGACACTCCGATTATCAGACTCTTAAGATGAGGGAACTCCCGCTCCTGTACGGGTGTCTGTCTGTAATACTCTTCGATTTCGATGGCTCGGACAGCCCGCTTGACAGTGTCTACATCAGTGGAATTATGCAGTTTCTTGTAAGTTGACAATATTGCAGTAAGTTCATCCAATGATTTGCCGGACAGACGCTCACGCAATGCTGGATTCTCCGGCACCGGAAGCAGCCTGTACCCCTTCAGCACAGACTCTACATACATCCCCGTACCTCCACAAAGAATCGGCAACTTGCCCCGTCGGCAGATGTCTTCATAAGCCTTCAGGAAATCACGCTGGTACTCAAACACATTATATTTATATCCAGGTTCTACTATATCTATCAGATGATAGGGGATTTGTCGCCCCTCCACCACATAGTCCTCCAAATCTTTTCCTGTACCAATATCCATCCCACGATAGACTTGACGACTGTCCCCGCTTATAATTTCCGAATCCAAATCATAAGCCAGCGCAGTGGCCAATGAAGTCTTGCCAGAAGCCGTCGGCCCAATAATGGCTATTAAATCAATGTCTGACATAAAACAAAATCCAAACTATAAAATAAAAGAGGCCATGTCAATGGATTGACATAGCCTCTCTTCTATGACTAAGTTTTCAATATATTAGCAGTTTACAGATGCCATGTGAGCAATCAAGTCGAGCACTTTGTTAGAGTAGCCGATTTCATTGTCATACCAAGATACAACTTTAACGAATGTATCAGTCAAGTAAACACCTGCATTGGCATCGAAAATTGAAGTCAACGGGCAACCCAAGAAGTCAGAAGAAACAACTGCATCTTCAGTGTAACCCAGAACACCCTTCAATTCGCCTTCTGAAGCTTCCTTCATAGCAGCGCAGATAGCCTCTTTAGTAGCCGGTTTAGCCAAGTTTACAGTCAAGTCAACAACAGATACATCCAAAGTCGGAACACGCATTGAGATACCTGTCAATTTTCCATTCAGTTCAGGAATAACCTTACCTACAGCCTTAGCAGCACCTGTTGAAGACGGGATGATGTTGCCAGCAGCAGCACGGCCACCTCTCCAGTCCTTCAAAGACGGACCGTCAACAGTCTTTTGAGTAGCAGTCGTAGAGTGAACAGTTGTCATCAAACCGTTTACGATACCGAATTTATCGTTCAACACTTTAGCAATCGGAGCCAAGCAGTTGGTTGTACAAGAAGCGTTTGATACGAATTGAGTGCCTTTTACATAAGTCTTCTCGTTCACACCGCATACGAACATGGGGGTGTCATCTTTAGAAGGAGCAGACATTACGACATATTTAGCACCGGCCTCGATGTGAGCTTGAGCTTTTTCTTTAGTCAGGAACAAACCAGTAGATTCAACAACATACTCAGCACCTACCTCATTCCATTTCAAGTCAGCCGGATTTCTTTCAGCAGTTACACGGATTTCCTTGCCGTTTACGATCAATTTGCTGTTCTCAACGTCAGCCTCGATAGTACCATTGAATTTACCGTGCATAGTATCATATTTCAACATATATGCCAAGTAGTCAACCGGGCAAAGGTCATTGATACCTACGATTTGAATATCGTTTCTGTTTTGAGCTGCACGGAAAACGAAACGTCCGATACGTCCGAATCCATTAATACCTACTTTAATCATTTTGTTTAAACTTTTAAGGGTTCTATAATGTTTAGAAATAAACTCTCGTTTAATCCACGCTTCTGACTTATCTTAAGCGCGATGCAAAAGTAAGAAAATGTTTTCTATAATCATATTTAAATGCACGATTAAATATGTTTAATGGCAGGAAAAAGTTATCAAAACGACCAATAGTCGACGAATTGGTCACTCCAGTTTGCAAATCGCATATCTTAAAGCTAAAAGTCCGAAAGGTTGCTTATACGGCACCTCCCGGACTTTTATGTTCTTTTCATCCTTCTTTATGGATAATTTCTTTTACTCCCACTCGATTGTGCTGGGTGGTTTGGACGAGATGTCATAGGTCACGCGGTTCACACCCTTCACCTTATTTATAATGTCGTTCGACACCTTGGCCAGGAAATCATAAGGAAGACGCGCCCAGTCAGCCGTCATGGCATCCGTGCTGGTCACGGCTCTCAGAGCTACGGCACGCTCATAGGTGCGCTCATCACCCATGACACCCACGCTCTGCACGGGCAACAGGATGACACCAGCCTGCCATACTTGGTCGTACAACTTCCAGTCGCGCAACCCCTGGATGAAGATGTCATCAGCATCCTGAAGAATGCGGACTTTCTCGCGCGTGATGTCACCCAGAATGCGGACCGCCAATCCCGGACCGGGGAAAGGATGACGCGTTATGAGATGCTCAGGCATACCCAACTCACGGCCAACACGGCGAACTTCGTCCTTGAAAAGCAAACGCAGAGGCTCACAAAGCTTGAGGTTCATCTTCTCAGGCAGACCACCCACATTGTGGTGGCTCTTGATGACAGTGCCGGTAATGGAAAGCGACTCGATGCAGTCAGGGTAAATCGTCCCTTGGGCGAGCCACTTCACATCTTTTATCTTATGGGCTTCCTCATCAAACACGTCAATGAATCCCTTGCCAATAATCTTACGCTTGCGCTCAGGTTCCGTCACACCAGCCAATTCGCGGAAGAACTTTTCGCTGGCATCCACGCCGATTACGTTCAGCCCCAGGCATTCATAGTCATGGAGTACATTTTGGAACTCATTCTTGCGCAACATGCCGTGGTCGACAAATATACACGTCAGATTCCGGCCGATGGCCTTGTTAAGCAACACGGCTGCAACCGAAGAATCAACACCTCCGCTAAGTCCCAACACCACTTTGTCGTCACCCAACTGCTCCTTCAGCGCAGCGACCGTGCTCTCCACGAAAGAAGCCGCACTCCAATCCTGCTTGCTGCCGCAGATGTCAACCACGAAGTTTTTCAATATCTGCGTTCCGTCCTCGCTGTGATACACCTCGGGGTGGAACTGCACGCCCCAGAGCTTCTCGCCTTCTGCCTGGTAGGCCGCAATGGCCACTTTGTCAGTCGAAGCGATGGCACGGAAGCCCTCCGGGATAGCTGTGATGGTGTCGCCGTGGCTCATCCACACCTGCGAATTGTCACGCACGTCCTTGAAAAGCGGATTGCCCTTCTCGAAGCGGGCCAAGTGGGCACGACCGTACTCGCGAGTACCTGCCGGCTCGACGCGTCCGCCACCGACATAAGCCATATACTGCGCTCCGTAGCAGATGCCGAGGATGGGATATTTGCCGCGGATGCCGCTCAGGTCAATCTTGAACGCATGTTCGTCATAGACTGAAAACGGGCTTCCCGACAGGATGACGCCGATGACCGACGGATCGTCATGCGGGAATTTGTTGTAAGGCAGAATCTCACAATACGTGTTCATTTCGCGCACTCGGCGTCCGATGAGCTGGGTGGTTTGTGAACCGAAATCAAGAATAATAATCTTTTCCTGCATATTGTCTTTGTCTGGATATTATTAAATATGTATGCAAAAGTAGTAAAAAGCCAAGATATAGAAGGGATATTTATAGGGAAAATCCATACATTTGTCCCAATCATCCTTAAAAGCTTGCTTATGGAATACTACGAATTCAACACCTTCAAGTTTTTCCGGCGCTACTTCAACCTGCCCAAAAGCATGAAGCTACAATGGTGCGTAATCGAAGAAATGCCTCACAGGAAGCCGAAAGAATTGCGTCTGGGCATCCTGTTGCCCGAGTATACCGGAGGGAAATACATCGACGTTGCGCAACGGCGCATGTTCAGTCAAGTGGAATGCGGCCTCATCTACCGTAAGGCATGGCCGGCCAAGCGGACACTTCAGGGCGACAACTATCTCTACCAGACAGAAATCTACGCATTGAAAATCGTATGCACCAAGCACTTTATCGCCGACATCTACCGTAGTTCCTGGTACACAGACGACAGTCCTTCGACGATGCTGCTATGACCCATCGTCAGATAAAAAGAGGGCCGTGTCTTGACCTTAACACGACCCTCCTTTCTCATTCTGCCGTTCTGCCAGCTTCAGACCTGCGGTAGAAATGCGCCACAGGCCCGAAACCGGTGCCGAAACGATAGGTCGCTCCCACACGAATAGCGCCGTCGATGTAAGTCTCGGCCAGGCATACAGCCTCATACAGCGTATGCCCTTGCGAGAGGTAGGCGGCGATGGAGGAGGAAAATGTGCAGCCCGTCCCGTTGACATTGCGCGTGTCGACCTTCGCCTTCACAAAAGTCTTCATGCCGGTGGAAGCCGAATAGAACACGTCCATCAGCCCCTCAGGATGAGGCACAGACTTCACGATGGCAGCGTTTCCCCAGCGACAGAGGGCACGGATGTCCTCGTCCGTGTCGCCGCTGAATGTCCTGTGAAGCAGCAGGTTTGCTTCCCGAAAATTGGGTGTGATGAGGGTTGCCAGCGGGAAAAGGCTCTCCTTATAAGCATCGATGGCCTCAGGCCTGATGAGGGGAGTGCCGGCAGAATCGACCATCACGGGGTCGACCACGAGCGGAACCGTGCGATAAGCAGCAAGCACATCGCCCAGCGTACGCACAAGCTCCTCGGTGAAAAGCATACCGGTCTTGATAGCGGAAGCATGCACATCGTCAAGAAATGAACGGACCTGCCCTGTCACCAACTCGACTGGCAACGGGAATACTTGTTTCACACGGGTCGTGTCTTCATCGACAATGCAGGTGATGGCGCCTGCGGCATAGCTCCCGCAAGCAGAGATTGACTTGATGTCGGCCTGCACACCGGCACTCCCCAGAGGTTCGCTCCCGGCAATGGCCAACACTTTTGGATATTCTTTCATGTTTTTAATCCTATACCTTATTATATATAATAGTTTAGAGTGTCTGTTCAGGATAAAGTGAGTTCCACCACGTGGGGTCATCTTGCAGATATTTAGCAAACCAGGCAAAAATGGTGTTTTGCCAGAGGATACGCTTGTGATAGTCGGTGATGAGATGGTTCTCGCCGTCGACGGTGACGAAAGCCGTCTCCCGTCCAAGGAGTTTCAGTGCCGTAAACATCTGGATACTCTCGCCGATGGGCACATTCGTGTCCGCAGAGCCGTGGAGGAAAAGGATGGGTGTATGAATGCGGTCAGCATGGAACAGCGGGCTGTTGTCCGTGTAGAGTTTCGGGTTGTTCCACGGATAACTGTCTGCCGAAGCTGCCTCACTGTAGGAATATCCCCAATAACCTTCACCCCAATAACTGGTGATGTTGCTGATGCCGGCGTGTGAGATGGCTGCGGCGAAGAGGTCGGTCTTCGTCTGCAAATACTGCGTCATGAATCCACCATAGGATGCTCCGATGCAACCGATTTTCGAGACATCGACAAACGGATGTTCCTCGCAGAAGCGGCGTGTACCCTCGATGATGTCGTCGGCGGTGTAGTCACCCCACCCGTTGACATGGCGTGCGGAAAACTCCTGGCCGAAACCGATAGCCCCGCTTGGCTCGACGACATAGACCACATAGCCCAGAGCGGCATAAGCATGAAGCGGGTAGCGTCCTTCGAAAGTGCGCTCGATGGGCGTACAGCCTCCGTAATAGTTCACGATGAGAGGATATTTCCGCGATGCGTCGAAGTGCGGCGGCAGATAGAAGCGTCCGCAGATGATGTCTCCGCGTGAGTTGCGGAAGTTCCAGGCCTGACACTCGCCCAGCTGCACACCGTCCAGAATCTCAGGATTGAGGTCTTCACGCAGGGTCGTCTTATCGTTTTTCAGATTGACCGTATACAGCCGGCTCGCATTCGACGCGCTTTCGCCATAGAAAGCCATCACGGGCGCAGAGGCTGAGAGCGAGAACGTCTTGACTACTTCCTCGGGGATGTTCATCCGATCGATGCTTCCCGAAGGCAGTCGCAGACGGAAGAGACTGATGCAGTCGCGTGCGTAAGCCATGAAGTAGACCGAGCCGTCAGCTGCACTCCAGTCGACGGCTGCCACGCTCGGGTCGAAATCTTTTGTCAGGGGAGTCGCCTTCCGGCTCGCGAGATCATAGAGGAAAAGCTGGTTGTCATAGTAACTTGACTTCTGCCCCTCCTTGATGGCCAGTCCGACACCGCCAAACGCATCACCCGAACCCACCACCAGCAGGCGGCTTCCGTCAGGAGAAAAGAGACAGCGCGAGATGAACCCTTCGTCCGTCAGCAGGGTGTCGACTTTCAAAGTCTCCATGTCCATCCGATAGATGGAGGTCCGGGTAAACGGACGTCTGGTGATGTCCTGTTTGTTCACGCCAAAAAGCAACTCGCGCCCGTCAGCCGAGATGTCATGCACATACGCATCCCGATAGCCATAAGTCAACCGTTGCAACAGACCGCTGGCCAAGTCGTAGCGGGCCAGATAGCGGCGGGTCCGCCATCCGGGCTGGCGGTCATCCGGCTCCAGGATGCGGTAGATGTCCTTCTGCTCCTTCTGCCCCTCTTCTGTCAGGCCATACAGCAAATAGGTTTCTCCCGGAGCTATCTGGAAAAAGCCTTCAGGTATGTTGCGGGCCAGCACGGTCTCCTGCATGTTTGCCGGATTGACAGCCACGAGGTCACGTCCTTCGACATTCCGACGCGTATAGTAATACCGGCAGCTCGTCGGCATCCAGTGGATGGCAAGAGGAGTCTCTGTCACGACCCGTCCGGTCGACACTTCTGTCACGCGCGAACGGCTCTCGGTGTCACCACCGGCAAGCGTCGTCGTGTAGGTGGTAATCAGATAGCGTCCGTCAGCCGAAAGCCCAATTCCGCTGAAACGGCGTCCATTGATGGCATCGTCCAGCACATAGAGCCTCTTTCCGCTCTCGTTGATGGAGAACACACCTTCCTGCTCGCTTTCCAGGCTCACGGAGAGCGTGTCGCTCTCGTCAGGCATCGTCAGGCATTTGATGACAAACTGATGGGTGGCGGGAGTCAATGCCACTTCGCCGCCTTTATGCTCCTTGCCGTCGATATAGACCGCATAATGCTTGACGCCCTTCACGGTCAGCCGTCCTTTGGCAAACCGCGTATTGTCCACACTAAAACCTGCCAGATGCAGGGCATAGCCGGGAGTGGAGGGCAACACGCCTCCTTCCAACACACGGCCTGTCCGCACGGCGTCCGGCGACAATATGCTGTTCAGCAAGTCTTCTTCCTGAAACATCTTTCCGGCGGCATTCTTCTCCTCCGACATGAAAGGTTTCTGCACGCTATACGGTCCGGCATAGCGGAATTGCTTGATGTCTACATTTTCGGCATTAGACGAAAGCGCCCCCAAGCAAAGGGCGCATCCTACGATGATTCCTTTGTTCATATCACTATCTTGTTTTCTTTAAACACGTATGCAAAGCTATAAAATAATCATCGGAAAGTCCTTCCGCCCAGCCTACTTATTTCACCCCTCCGCGACGCCTTCCTTTCCGTCCTCGCCTACCCTCCTTTCCGTGGTCGGACGGCCTCCTTTCCGCCCTCGCCTACCCTCTACTCCGCTCCCGGCCTGCCTCTTTCGGCTTCGGCAAAGCAGGCTGCCAAGGCAGCCGGAAAACACTCCCGCGCGACACGGACAAAAAGGCTTTCCACATGATGAAAAATCTTCCCATTTCAACTTGAGTATCCCTAAATCTTATGTATCTTTGCGCGCTAAAAAATCACAAACTACAAAAAGGCTATGATTCCCTGTAAGACAAAAGGTTTTATCTGCGGCATGGTCGCCGCCATGACTTATGGCATGAACCCCTTGTTTGCCCTTCCGCTCTATAAAGAAGGCTTGAATGCAGACTCTGTGCTTTTCTATAGATATGGGCTGGCCATCGTGTTTTTAGGTCTGCTTATGAAATGGAAAGGCGAGTCTTTCAAACTTAAAAAGAACGAAGTGCTTCCGCTAATCATCGCGGGACTGATTTTCTCCAGTTCCTCGCTCCTGCTCTTCCTCAGTTACAACTACATGGATGCAGGAATCGCCTCGACCATCCTTTTCGTCTATCCGGTTCTGGTCGCCCTCATCATGATGATATGTTTCCACGAACGGGTATCCTTCGTCGTGTGGGGCGGTATCGCCCTGGCCCTTTGCGGCATCAGCTTCCTTACTAAGGGGACTGACGGGGCTATGCTCAGTTGGGTAGGCCTTGCCTTCGTGCTGCTATCATCGCTGTCGTATGCGGTCTACATCGTGGGAGTGAATCAATCGGTATTGAAAAACATTTCCAACATGCGGTTGACTTTCTATGCCCTGCTGTTCGGTTTCTCCATCTATCTGGTGCGGCTGGATTTCGGCACGGCGCTCATCCCCGTGCATACCTTCTCCGGCTGGGCAAATGTCATCGCGCTGGCCTTGCTGCCCACTGTCGTGTCCCTGATATGCACGACCATCGCCATCCACAACATCGGCTCTACCCCCACTGCCATCCTGGGCGCATTGGAACCGGTGACAGCATTGTTTTTCGGCGTCATGCTGTTCAATGAGCAACTGACTCCACGCATACTGCTGGGCATCGTATTAGTGCTGACAGCCGTCACGCTGATTGTCGTCGAAAAACCGGTGACCGAACGCTTGAGACATATTCTGAAACATTCATAGACTACAAGTCCCAACACCCCGAACCATGAATTCTGTGAGAGGACTATTGTATGCCGTCATCTCTTCGGCGACATTCGGCCTTGTGCCCTTCTTTGCCCTGCCGGCCATCCATGCAGGAGTAGCAGTCAACACAGTCGTCTTCTACCGTTTTTTCCTGTCATGCATCGCCATGGGCATCGTCCTGCTGCTGAAGAAAGAATCATTCAGCATCAGCAAGGATGAATACAAGATGCTGTGCCTGCTCAGCATTTTCTATGCAGCCACCTCCATGCTACTGACCCTTTCCTACTTGTACATCCCGAGCGGGATGGCCACGACCATCCATTTTCTCTATCCGGTGCTGGTCACGCTCATCATGATTCTCCTGTTTAAGGAAAGAGGCAACTGGATTATCTACCTGGCTACAGGCCTGGCCGTCATGGGAGTCGGCTTCCTGGGCAATTCCGGAGGAAGCCAAAGCATCGACTCCGTCGGCCTGACACTGGCCCTGATCACCGTGTGCACGTATGCCACTTACATCGTCGGCATACAGAAATTTCGCATCCGCAATATGGACGGCCTGAAAATGACATTCTACGTCTTGCTCAACTGTGCGCTCATCTTCTTCATCAATGTCCTGGTGCAGGACGGAGGCTTCTCCCCCATCCCCGACATATCAACAGCCGTGCATTTAGTCCTACTGGCACTGGTCCCGACACTCGTGTCCGACTTGACCCTGATCCTCGCCGTCAAGAGAGTAGGCCCCACGACGACAGCCATCTTGGGTGCTCTGGAACCGCTGACAGCGGTGTTCATGGGAATCATGTTTTTAAACGAAAGCTGCACCCTGATGCAAGTCATCGGCATCGTTGTCGTCCTGATGGCTGTCACGCTGGCCATAGTCGGCACCCAACAGATGAAAATGAAGAACGCGGGAAGCTGACAAGAAGGAAACAAAAGAAACCATTTCACATGACTATCCACAAGCTCTGCCCTACATTTGTAGCAAATTGATAATGACTTTATTTTAAATGTTATAATTATTCCAATTCTTCCTATTTCTACCTAAGATTTTATATCTTTGCGAAAAATTTCGAGATTATGGAAACACAGTATTTAACTCCCGGTTACATATTCGAATCCAGTTGGGAGGTATGTAACAAAGTAGGAGGAATTTATACCGTTCTTTCTACACGGGCCAAAACCCTGCAAGAGGCCTTTAAAGACCGCCTGTTCTTCATCGGGCCCGATGTATGGAAAGAAAAAAACAATCCACTATTTTTAGAAGACGATTCTTTATATAAAGAATGGAAAACTTACGCTAAAACACAAGAAAATCTAGACTTCCGCGCCGGACGATGGAACATCCCGGGCACTCCGATTGTTTTCCTCGTCGACTTCGACAGCTTTTATGCCCAAAAGAATGACATCTATACCCAGGCATGGCTGGACTTCAAAGTCGATTCGCTGCATGCTTACGGTGATTATGATGAAGCCTCGATGTTTTCCTTTGCAGCAGGCAAACTTGTGGAAAGCTATTTCCGTTACCACAAACTCACAGCCTCCGATAATGTCATCTACCAGGCACATGAATGGATGACCGGCCTGGGTGCGCTGTATATCCGCAAACATGTCCCGGAAATCGCCACCATATTCACCACGCATGCCACTTCCATCGGACGCTCCATAGCCGGCAACAACAAACCCCTCTACGATTATCTGTTTGCATACAACGGCGACCAGATGGCCGGCGAACTCAATATGCAATCCAAACACTCCATCGAAAAACAGACTGCACACAATGTCGACTGTTTCACGACCGTGAGCGAAATCACGGCCAACGAGTGCCAAGAACTGCTGGACAAGCCGGTGGATGTGATATTGATGAACGGATTTGAAAATGACTTCGTCCCTAAAGGCAGCAGTTATGTAGCAAAAAGGAAGAAAGCACGCGCGGCATTGCTGAACTTGGCAAACAAATTACTGGGCACCCATCTGGACGACAGCACCATCCTCGTCAGCACAAGCGGACGTTATGAATTCAAGAACAAAGGTTTGGATGTCTACCTGGAATCCATGAACCGGCTAAACCGGGACAAAAACCTGCAAAAAGACGTCGTGGCATTTGTCACCGTACCAGGCTGGGTGGGCGAACCACGCGAAGACTTGAAAGAGCGACTGGACAGCAAAAACGACTTTGACACGCCGCTCTATTGCCCGTTTGTCACCCACTGGCTGCATGACATGAGCAACGACAAAGTGCTCGACATGCTGAAATACCTGGGCATGTCCAATGCCGCGACCGACAAGGTCAAGATTATCTTCCTGCCCTGTTATCTGGATGGCAACGACGGCATCTTGAACTTCTCCTATTATGATGTCATCCTGGGCAACGACCTCACTATCTATCCGTCTTACTACGAGCCGTGGGGATACACCCCACTGGAAAGTATAGCTTTCCATGTGCCGACCGTCACGACAGACTTGGCTGGATTCGGCCTGTGGGTGAACTCGCTGAAACACGGCTACAGCGAACTGAAAGACGGCGTCAAAGTGATACACCGCTCGGACTACAACTACTCGGAAGTGGCAGATGCCATTAAAGATACAATCACAGAATTCTCCACACTATCAGAGAAAGAGATTAAGGACATCCGTAAACGTGCTGTCACCATCTCGGAAAAAGCGCTTTGGAAACATTTCATAACCTACTACTACGAGGCTTACGACGTGGCTTTAAGAAAAGCCAAAGCCAGGCTGAACTAAAAATACAAAAAAAACTAAATAACAAAAATCTCTTGTATGAAAGTCAAAATTAGTAATGCGAATATCCCTAGTTGGAAAGAAGTTACTGTAAAGTCTAGGATTCCTGACGAGTTAAAGAAACTTGCCGAATTGTCGCGCAACATGTGGTGGGCTTGGAACCACGAAGCGACAGACCTCTTCAAATCACTGAACCCAGACCTTTGGAAAGAGGTCGGACAAAACCCCGTCCTATTGCTCGAACGCCTGAGTTACGAACAACTGGAACAACTCGCACAAGACAAAGTCATCCTCAAACGCATGGATGCTGTCTATGACAACTTCAGCGAATACATGAGTGTCAAACCCGACAAGAGCCGTCCCTCCGTAGCTTATTTCTGCATGGAGTATGGTTTGAACCACGTCCTGAAACTTTATTCCGGCGGTTTAGGTATCCTTGCCGGCGACTACATGAAAGAAGCTTCAGACAGCAATGTCGATATGTGCGGCATCGGCCTGCTCTATCGCCACGGCTATTTCACCCAGACTCTGTCCATGGACGGACAACAAATAGCCAACTACGAGACTCAAAACTTCGGAAGCTTGCCTATCGAACGGGTGATGGACAAAGACGGACAACCGTTGGTAGTAAAAGTGCCCTATATGAACTACTGGGTATATGCCTACATCTGGCGTGTCAACATCGGACGTGTGCCTTTGTACCTGATGGACACAGACAACGAGATGAACAGCGAATTTGACCGCCCCATCACGTCCCAACTCTACGGTGGCGACTGGGAAAACCGCTTGAAACAAGAAATCCTCTTGGGTATCGGAGGTATGCTGACCCTGGAAGCCCTCGGCATCGAAAAAGACGTGTACCACTGCAACGAAGGACACGCTGCACTGTGCAACTTGAAACGTCTGTGCGACTTTGTCGAGAAAGGTCTGACCTTTGATGAAGCCCTCGAACTCGTCCGCTCTTCGTCCCTCTACACGGTACATACCCCCGTACCGGCCGGTCATGACTACTTCGACGAAGGCCTGTTCGGCAAATACATGGGCGGCTATCCGCAAATGCTGGGCATCAGCTGGGACGACCTGATGGACATGGGACGAATGAACCCGGGAGACCACAATGAACGCTTCTGCATGTCTACTTTTGCCTGCAACACCTGCCAAGAAGTCAACGGCGTAAGCAAACTCCACGGCAAAGTGTCACAAGCCATGTTTGCCGGCATCTGGAAAGGATATTACCCGGAAGAGAATCACGTCGGCTACGTGACCAATGGCGTACACTTCCAGACATGGTGCGCTTCAGAATGGCAAGAGCTCTACAGCCGCTATTTCGATTCACACTTCCTGGCCGACCAATCCAACGCCAGCATCTGGGAGAAAATCTATCAAGTGCCCGATGAGGAAATCTGGGCTACCCGTCAGGCTCTCAAGAAGAAACTGGTCGATTATATCCGCAAGTCATTCCGCGAAGACTGGCTGAAACGTCAAGGAGACCCGTCACGTGTCGTATCTGTTATGGAAAAAATCAATCCGAACGCACTGTTAATCGGTTTCGGCCGTCGCTTCGCTACATATAAGCGTGCACACTTGCTGTTCACGGACTTGGAACGCCTCTCCAAAATCGTCAACAACCCGGACTATCCTGTACAGTTCCTCTACACAGGCAAGGCCCACCCGAATGACGGTGCAGGACAAGGACTCATCAAGCAGATTATCGAAATCTCCCGCCGTCCTGAATTCCTGGGAAAAATCATCTTCCTGGAGAACTACGACATGAAACTGGCACGCCGCCTGATTTCCGGCGTTGACATCTGGCTGAACACCCCGACACGTCCGCTGGAAGCCTCCGGTACATCGGGAGAAAAAGCCCTGATGAACGGTGTCATCAACTTCTCCGTGCTCGACGGCTGGTGGCTGGAAGGTTACCGCGAAGGTGCAGGATGGGCATTGACCGACAAACGCACTTACGAAAACCAAGCCTACCAGGATGAACTCGATGCTGCAACCATCTACAGCATACTTGAAACTGAAATCCTCCCGCTCTACTACGCACGCAACCGCAAAGGCTATTCCGAAGGCTGGATTCGCACCATCAAGAACTCGATTGCCAGAATCGCTCCTCACTATACGATGAAACGCCAGCTGGACGACTATTACAGCAAGTTCTATTGCAAGGAAGCACAGCGCTACCACCATCTGCAAGAAAACAACTACGCAAAGGCAAAGGAACTGGCAGCTTGGAAAGAAGCCGTGGCCGAACGCTGGGACAGCATCCAAGTGGTGTCAACAGCACGCTCCGAAGCCCTCTTTGAAGGCGGAGTGGAAAGTGGCAAGGAATACACCATGACCGTTGTCCTTGACGAAAAAGGCCTGAAAGACGCCATTGGCGTAGAGCTTGTAACGATGTATAAGGACAAAGACGGAAAAGAGCACATCTATTCCGTAGAACCGATGGAAATGATTAAACAAGAGGGCAACCTCTACACGTTCCAATGCGTCCATGTGCTGAACAATGCCGGAAGTTTCAGCTTGTCCTATCGTATGTATCCGAAGCATCCGGAACTCCCCCACCGTCAAGACTTCTGTTACGTACGCTGGTTTGTATAATATCATCCATACAAACGAACATAATAATCAGAGGCTGTCCCGTTCAGGACAGCCTCTGCTATTTTCTCCACACCCGACCCGACAGCCCAATGACATAAACTCAAACTCACCGCACGAAATCCGGCACGCATGACAGCCTTTATGGTGGCCGAAAGCGAATACCTTTGCAGCTACGGGACGAATCAATAGCATGGTCGACTACCCTTAACAGGGCCAAATCCAACATCGGGCGAAGGATTATCCTCCAAGTAATATCTTGCGACACACAAAGAAACATAAACATTTGATATACAATATATTTAAAACCAATATTAGAAAAATTGATTCCAAAACTTTGCTATTTACCATAAAAAGACTACCTTTGCACGCACAAATGAGGATGGTTCCGTAGCTCAGCTGGATAGAGCAACGCCCTTCTAAGGCGTGGGTCCTGCGTTCGAATCGCAGCGGAATCACCAAGCAAGAAGGAGCTGTCTTACAAGATAACTATTTGTAAATCAGCTCCTTTTTCTGTATTCCATTCTACGCTAATTTAGTAAATACAGAATTTTCGTACTTAAAAAAAACATACACATAACCCATCGGTGAGCCAAAGGGTTTGTCGCAAGGGTTTGTCGTAAGGTTTTTTAATAGTACGATTTATGACCAAATTAAGCCTTAAAATTCTACCCCAACGCCGTAAATCTAACGGCAAGTTAAACATTTATGTTTGTTTAACACATAAAAAAGAAGTCCGTTATATAACTACTGAATTCGAAATCGACGACGAATTCCAGTTTGAAAACGGAAAAGTGTGCTATTGCAAGAACGCTTCAATCCTCAATAAACGTTTAGACTTTGTTTTGACTTCTTATCAAGACAAATTATCCAAACTCAACACTTCTAAGTTCGCCACCTGTGCACAACTAAAAGAAGCTCTCTTAGAGAATGTACATAAGCCTGAAGAGCTTATGACCATCTCCAACATGTTTCAAAATAGAATCCTTCGATTAAATAATGAAAACAGAAAATCTTATGCGGACATGAATCGTTATACGTGTAAGGTCATTATATCCATAATCAAGGATATACCTGTGGAATGCCTTACTAGAAATGACATAAAAACATTATTTAATGGCATGAAAAGATTAGGGTTCTCCAATGGCAACATACAAATGAGAATGACACATTTGAAGGCTGCTATCAATGAACTTATTGATGAGCACATTATATCTTTTGAGGAGCATCCTTTTAAGGGTTTTAAAATGCCGCAAAGTGAGATTCGAATGATGGACATTACACAAAAAGAATTTAAAAGAATCGAAGAATTAAAAACATCAGAAAAACAACTCTATATCGCTAGAGATTTATTCCTTATCTCATTCTATCTTGGCGGCATTAACCTTGTGGATTTGGTCAAAGCCGATTTCTCTTCGAACAAATTGACTTATGTACGGACAAAAAGTGCACAACACAAAATTGGAGAGAAGAAAACAGTCATAACTATACAACCTGAAGCTAGAGAAATTATCAATCGTTATATCGGGTCGAATGGAAAATTAAATCTAGGAACTAGCACATATATGAACTTTAGACGCCATCTCAATAAATGCTTTAAGCTCTTGGCTGAACAGGTCGGAATAAGGAATGTAAGTTTCTCATTCTACAGTGCCCGCAAAACCTTTGCACAGTTTGCATTTGAACTTGGAATCCGCACAGAAGTCATCGAATATTGCATCGGTCAGTCCATGAAGGCAAACAGACCTATATATAATTATGTACGCGTAATGCAACGCTATGCAGACGAAGCGATACGCAAAGTTATAGATTATGCCCTTGGGAATCCAAATGGTTCAAATGCCATCAATTTTTAAACTTACAGATAAGCCCGGACTGTTTTTCCGGGCTTATTCTTTCAGATACGCCCCATCCCGACCATATAATGATAGATTTTGTTTGATGGGGCATCTGTGTCCGCGAAGAAATACGTATAGGCCCCTTTAAGAATTTCTTCCATAGTGAACACGTCCTTCATATCATCATAGAACGAATTGTATGCGACAAATTTGTCCCAGACAGTTGTTCCTGGAGGAAAGTTCAGACCTTTGGTTGCATCTTCCAATTGTGAAGCAGTCCAACGAGGATTTTTTATCAGTTTTAGTGCCATGTCATGGTCAAAATGTTTCGCATCATTTGTAGGAGTAACCTTACTTTTCTCTTCCAATTTTTCAGGATGTTCCCCATCGTGGTAAATCAAGACATGATATTTACGCATAATATTCAATCTTTAATTTGTGGTGATGAAGTCTGTGAGATGAGTTTCCGAAGCATACCTTCAATATTGCCCATCTTGTCCTCTAGATTCAAGAGCCGTTTCTCCTGCTCTTTCTTTTCTGCAAAGGCCGGATTCCATTCTTCTAATATTTTTTCACAAGCGGCTATTTCTTCTTCACGTTTCTTTTGTAAACGCAATTCCTCTTCATCACGGGTCTTGATGGACTCCACGTCACGGAGTATACCTTCACGGTTAGTGGAAAGCACCAAACTATTGGCTGCATAAGTGACGGTTAAAGTTTCCGGAATGGAATAAGTGTTCGTTACTCCTTCAGCTTCCAGCGTAACATCCACAACACGCTGAGTAGTATTCATTGTCGGCATTTGGCCAGGCTGGACAGGAGGAAAATACGGATCTGACACTTTCACAACTTTACCCTGAATTGCCTTAATGCCATCCTTCTTATCAAGCAAATACACCGGATACCCCGGTTTCATATCTTTAAACAACATATTGCAACAATTTAAATTAATTAAAAGACAAGCCCAAGAGAACATTTTTCAGATTCTCTCGGGCATATCATAATAGTTTAAGCCGCTGGTGGAGTGATTGTAACAGCAATGGATTGGTTAATTGCGTAACAGTTAGATCTACCGCACACAATCTTAATCAAGCTTTGTTCAATCCCTTCCGAAGTGACTGTTACAGCCGTTGGAATAGCTGTTTGTCCTTGGAATGCCACCATAAATCGCTCATTGATTACTTGCGTATTTGCATTACACCCACAGCCGGGTGTTACAAGAGTGATTGTTGCGACAATCGGCACGAACACCGTGTTGCCGTTGATCATCGGTGTCTCATTCTTTAAAGACACCACAGCTTTTGGCAAATTCGAAGAATTAGAACATACAGAACGACAAAGTTTCTCTTTGAAAGTAGCCAAAAATGATACACTATTGGCTACCGGAGCAGTGGCTAAGCCTACTGGCGATAACGTTACCATAGCTCATCCCTCCCATTAGAGTCCACAACCATTGCCACAGCCACAGCCACATCCGCAGCTACCGCCGTTCGCAATCAGCTTGGCCAGATATTGAGTCTGTTTCAGGTTGGAGTTCTCGGCTTTCAGGTCTTGAATTTCGCGGGCCTGCTCGTCTCTCCAGTGACCGTTGAGCGTGTCAAGGATACGCTGCGTATTACGCTCTCCGGCCGCAATAATGTCACAAGTCTGACGTTGCGTCTCATAAGACGATTGTGCAAAGCCTTGTGTAATTGCCTGTCCCAAATCACGCTGGCCGTTTCTCAGCTCTCCGGTCTGCTGGCAGATTTGCAAATTGATGTTTCCTTGCATGCGAATCAGCTCCTTCTGCGTCTCGCAGCAACAGTTCTGCACGGCCGACAGGATACCCGTGTTACCACGTTCCATGGCTGCAATAACCTGCTCTGCACGATAGCCGATTTGGTCACCGAAACGGGCTATGCCAGAACGCACATCGCAGCAACATTCCTTCAACGAATTGAAGTCCACGTTCAGCATTTGGGACAGCTCACGCACATTGCTGTCAACCCCCATCACCGCACCTTTGATGCAGTCGGTATTCTGGTTGTCCTGAAGTTGAGAACGGATAGCTTGCAGCTGGTTCTGCATCTCGATGTTCTGCTGGCCCTGACCATATCCCATGCCTTCACCCCAGCCACCCATGAAACGGTTGGCAAACATCATCCAGATGAGATAAGCAAAAGGATTGTTCCATTGCTGATTTTGATTGAACATCGCAGCATACGCCATCGGGTCGTCATTGCGTCTGTTCCCATTCGCCAAGATGGCAGCGGCCAAAGCATTGTCGTTATCGCCCCGGTCGCAACAGATAATTTTTTCAGCTTCCATAAAAGTTAAGGTTTAGATTATACGATCAATATCGACCGCATGACAAAACTACCTCATACCTTTATGAATCAACATTTTAGACTTCATGCTGCGAGGAAGACATTGCCGAATCTGATGAAGTTCTCATATTTTACCCCCCCCCGACAGGTTTTATATGATTGATAATAAACGATATAGAGCGCACAGAAAGTTTCGTTTCTTCATGAATACGTTCATAGATGTATGATTTGGACACATAGGGAGCGGCTTTCCCGAGTTCCTCCATAATGCGACGATAGAGAGCATGCACATGAGCATCCCTCATTAATGTGCTCTCCCTTCGATTTTTGTTTTCCAGTTTTGGCATGGGTATTGATTTTAATAGTTACCTTTGCCTTTGTCCAGTCCTTGTAACAAAACAAAAGCGTTCGCGTTGAAGACATTGAGCCCTCAACGTGCGGACGCTTATGTTTTGCTTTTTTAGTTTTGACTGGACATCTTACTAAAAACGTTGGGGGCTTTCTTTAAACCTCTAAGCCCCGGAAAGAGGAAAATTCACATCACCACTCCCACAACTTCAAGCCAATGTTGATACCAATGGTGGGTTCAAACTTCCGAGTAAACGGATTCCACCCCGCACCGGCACCCACGCTCAGCACCCAGCGTTTCGACTTCGTGGCCTTCGGTTGCAGGACGTAGCTTTTCGGGAACACGCGGATACTGTCCAGACTAGCACGGAAACCAGAAACCCACGCTTCGAAGTCATCTTCTTTGTAATGCTGTTGGGTTATGGGTATTACTACACGAGCACTGTCCGTCGGAATATTATTCAGCGCGATGTTACCATTTTCGAGAATATTCTTGCGCGAAATGTTACCGACCATAGGTAGATTCACGACTTCATAGCGCAGCACAATGCTGTCACGAGGTATCACCGTGTCGTGGGTGATGGTATCATAGATGGGAATAGTGTCCCACACCGTCTCATGCCGGGACGGGATACGCCCGAAGTGTTGCCAGGCAAGTACGCCAAGCAACACAATACATATTATCCAAGGCAATACTTTCATACGCCCAGATATTTAGCAATTCCCCGCACATGTAGCTCCACGATGGACGCTTTTCCCGCTGCCGAGAGCAGGAAGTCCACGTCTTCCCGGTTGTCCTGGAAGAGGTTCTCAGTCAGCACGGCCGGGCACTTCGTGTGCTGCAATATATAGAGGTGGCCCTCCTTGTCCGGGTCGCCGTCGCTGTTGTCTTCCCTCAGGCGGATGCCCAGCTCGCTGGCGGCGTCGTAGAGGCACGTGGCCAACTTGTCCGCCTTCGTCCGTCCCGGAAAGGTCCAGCACTCCCAGCCGCGGGCCGACATCCATTTGTCACCCATCCCCGCCGCATTGCAGTGGATGGAGACTAAGACAACTTCGTTTGCCTTATACTCGTTCACCCGCCGGCACCGCTCCGCCAGCGGCACGTCCAATTCCTCATGCACGATGCGCTCGGCGTCAATTCCCCGCTTGCGCAACTCCGCCTCCAGCCTCTCCGCTATTTCGCGGGCATAGGCATACTCCCGCAGCCGTCCGTCGGGCGACCGCTTGCCCGGGGTGTTCGCCCCGTGGCCGTTGTCGAGTAGTACTTTCATTTCCTTTCCTCCTTTCTCGTCTTCATCTCACTCATTACCTTAGCCACGCTGCCGCCCGTGATCAGCACGGCTATGCCAGCCAGCGTCCACCAGATAGTCTCCGAACCCGTCTTCACGTAGCCATTCGTACAGACATCCCACACCAGGCAGAAGGCCAGCACCATCCCAAGGAACGCGCCCAACAGCACGCTGACCACGACGGAGAAGCTCTTCGAGCTGTCCCCTGTATCAGCCTTTATCAGGCTTTTCAGATATTCCGTCAGTCTCATTCTCATTATTTTTTATAGTTAGTTCCCCTTCTTCCGTAATTGCATCCGGATACACCTTCTTGTAATCTTCCCTCATCAGCTTCAATTCACGACATTGCATATAAGGAGAGATACGCATCAGGCATGATTCGGGAGGTCGCAGGCACATCTTGGCTTCCGCCTCCTTCAGAGCGACCTTCAGTTCTCCATTCTCACGGGTCAGTTCCAGTCGCACATCCTGAAGGTTGAGCACTTCTTTTCGTAGTTCATCCACCTTCCGGTCCAAACTCTCGACCTTTGCCTGCATCCTCCGATAGTCCACCATCACAGCCTCCAACTCTTTCTGCATGGCCTCCGCTGCCGTCAGACGCTTGATGCTGTGACGGTTCAGCAGATATTCCACCAGCTTCCATCCGCCCAGGGCTGTGATGATGGCGGCCAGCCAACCTATGTCACTCATTTCTTTATCCATTTTTTATTTAGCTCTTGAATTTCTTTCCTCGTTAAACTATTTATAATTATAAATAATAATTAAAAAAATGCATGTAAAGATGAAGAAAGAAAAGTTTAAAAGACTAGCTCAAACAATAATCAAGCACATTATCATCAAATGGGCCTTTGATGTCATTGACACTTATTGAGCTAGCTAAAAGGCCAAGAAAAAATAACACAGTCTTCTATACCACGGCTCATAACCCAAGTTCACATCCTTGGTATGACTTTGAAACAGATGCCATTTGTACAGCCGGTTATGAGCCTTCCACTCACGGTATAAAGAGATGTCGCTACGTGAAAGTACTTCTTTCGGACATCGGCTGTCTGCTTTTATATCGCCCAAGACAGTTTTAATATCCTGTTTTGCGTCTAACAAGTAGCTGTCAATAACACAGACTGAATTTTGATTGAACTTTACTTCCATAACACATAAATACTATTTTTCTATACATGATTCCCTGTAGCATCAATCCAATTAGAACCATTCCACCATATAGGCTTTCCTAAAGTAGAATCGAAAAATTGGTATCCATTTTTAGGCTTAACAGGTCTATCTTCAGTAGTTCCACTAATTGCTAAATCTAACTCCGTGACTCTATAGACAATACCGTTATTATAATATTTCAAAGCATCATCATCTTTATATAAAAATCTTGTAAATTCACTATTCACGCCATCATCTTTACTGTTAAATGAATATACTATATCAGGATTCTTTTTGCCTGTATATGATTTAAATAATAATTGAGCGGTTTCGCCATCTTTATAATAAATATAATTATTCATGCGAGTTCCTGCACATTGAGTGTAATATAACGGATTAAAACCTTCTTCTTCATCATTTGTATATTTAGAAGTAACAATCTGTTGTTCATAAGCAATGCATTCAGCTCTAAATGCATATATTAAATCGGTAGTACCCGCGCTACTAGATTGTACTACTGTATTATATTTTTCAGCAATAATAGAACCAAAAATATTATTATTCCATCTTTTAAAAGAATTTTCGTTATTACCTATTTTACTCGTATAATCATCATTTATGGATAATCTTATTAATACCTTATCATTGATTATTTTATATTCTATATTTTTAATATAAGTAGATATGCTAATAGGATGTAAACTGATACTAAATTTATCAGGAAGCTCCTCATAATATCTTATTCTAAAATCCACATTAAAAGAAAAACCGTCTCCCTTTATATTTAAATGATAAGTAACGTTTACTAGTGTTTTTAAAAAAGAAGTATTAAATTCTAATATTGTATACTTATAATAGTCTTCAATACTATTAAGTTGATACGTGGTGAAAGAAACCGGAAATTGAAATAATTTAGTTTTATTATCGCCTTCAATGATTGGAAGTTCTAAAATTTGCTTCCCTACAAAATTCCCAATATTAGAATACAAAAATAAATAACTGATAATAGGCCTAGAAATATACAATAGGTCACCCTTAGTCCAGTAATTGGTACAAGTAATAAGTCCAGAACCAACATTCGTTAAATTAGTTAAAGCATGTGCAATATAAGTCTTACTAAAAACAAAATTTGATACTATTTCGGGAAGACTTTCACCGTCCTGTCTGCCTCCAATATTAACAAACCCTTCAACTATCAAATTGTATTTGAAATGGTTATTTTTATTAAGATTTGTATTTCCCGTACTTACACTATCCACAGTTCTTGCATAGAGTCCTCCTGTAAATCCTGTTACAAAATTGGCTATTGCACTTGAATTATAAGCCCCGTCATCAAAATAAATCCCCCTCGAAGGATTATACGGACATCTGTTTATTACAATATTTTCTTTTACAATCGTTCCATCACCTAATGGATTGCTTCCTCTTTGATGAGTAAACACATAAATGGCACCTAAGTCATTTACAAAATTATATGCTGTAATAAACCCATTTTCTATGCTAAGCTCATTTTGATAAATACCGGCGGAAATATTATAATCCGCGTCTTCTCTCGTATTTCCACATCTTATTCCTGTATAAAAATTTGTAAGCTTGTTCCGAAATACATAGGCATTATCGCAATTTACAGAAATAGCAGAGCTTGTGTTATAATCTATAAGCCCGATATTCTGAATCTGGTTGTTGGAAATAGTACAGTTTGAACCTCTATGACTGACATAAATACCTTCTTTATACATGTTCTCAATTCTGTTATTGTCTATGAGAACATTCTCTACAACAACATTTCTAAATTCAATAGCCGAATACCCGTTACCAAATGTGCAATCTTTTACCGTAGCTATTCTTCCCGGATGAACCTGTGTATAACCTCCATAAAAACTGCATCCGTATAATTCCAATTTTCCCGCTGTTTTTAATGTGTAAGAATCTACATCTGTGTAATATACAACTCTTTCTTTTATTGGAACATACAGTACGTTATCTTCATCTATACAAACAGAACCTGGTGACAACAAAGATTTTGCATTGATAACCCGATACCTGCATTTTGAATTATAATGCCAATCTCCATTGATATACATATCAAAATTGTCAGAAGTGTTATACGTCACATGCGGATTCTTAAAATACAAATATCCGCTTTCTATGTGATGCACGTTTACCCAAAAGTTGCTCCAGCCTGACGTATAGGTGAACCATATATTCCTTGCGTCATTTTCATTGACATCCCCAAGTCTTAACGCTAAATCCGAATCCAACTTTGCCCTTGCGTATACAGCCTCATTTGTGAATATGTCATCTATATTTTCAACTATTTCTTTTGTTACGATGTTATATGCCACCATCTTTTCAGTCATAACATAAGTGGCATTTTCCCCACAAAAAGGTATCCTTTCGCTGAGAGTTAAAATTTGGTCATACACTTTAGGAGTAAAATCCAGCTGTAAGCAATAATGCAAAGCTGTTCTTTGGAATGCTCTAGTTATATTATAATCTCCTTGCGAATAAATAAACTTTCCTCCGTAAATGCGTAATATGTTACTACTATTTGTAACATTTATTCCTTTCGTATATATGTTTCCACGAACAACCAGATTTAAATCAGAAGTCCCGTAATTAAAACTTTGAATAGCCGCTTGTAATTCCTTATTATTATGAACGACTACAACTTTAGTGACACTATCTTTCGTCAAGATAGAATCATCCAGAACCGACTCATCTAATATACTAGGACTTGAAAGCTTTATGTTTCTTAAGACATTCCTTGTTTCCCCCAATAAGCCAGACAAATTATCTAGTTCTCCATTATTTAAACAACCACCATTAAAATAAAGAACACTATTCTCCGGTATAACAATGGTTGCTTCATTTAGGTCAAAATCATAACGAATTTCATAAATAGTATTTTCCTCATTAATCATATTTTGCGTAAGCACATTCTTTTCGCCAATAATATTCTTACGTAGTATTTTATACCCCACTCCAGAAAAGCCATAAGGATTGTGCGCACGATCTTTGAATTTATACACATCTTTGTCGTCTTGTTTCTCGACAGTTATGTCTTCTTCGTCAGCCATGTCCTTCAATTTCTCACCTGCCTCAATCACCGGTTTCTGCAACTCTTTGATATCTGCTTCTGACAAATCCTCAAAGCGTAATTTTGCTCCCCGCAGCGACGCCAACCACTGCTCTTCCGTCCCCGTGTAGCCGTGCTGGCAGGCTATCTCGTAAGCGGAAGCGCCGTCTTTTATTTCTCCGCGGTTGACCTTGTCCTGGATGGAGAGCAGCAGGGCATTGATTTCTTCGACTGTAAAGTTCAGTCCTTCAAAATGATAATGATGTTTGGGTGGTTTCATGAGAGTAGAGTGTTTGCAAGGGTTTCAATAAGGGATTTCGAAGTGTTCAGTGCCGCTTGTGAACCGGTCACGTCGTCAATGGACTGAAGGTAGAAGGCAGCCGTATAGTAGGCCAGCGCGTTTTCCAGGCGGCTGTCCATGCGCACCGCCGTATCGCTCACCTCCGGATTCTTCACGTAGGACAACACGCAGGCTTCCGGCTTCGACATGGCGTGTGCGATGATTTGCATAAGCAGCATGCCTTCCTCGTCGAGTTCGGAAGACAGATACACCAGCGGGCTGTATGGCCCGGCACCGATTCCCGGCACGGGTGAATACTGATTCTGAAACGACGGATGAGTATCCGCGTAAATGGCACTCACCGGCCTGACCCAGCTCTCAGCCTTCAGGGAGATGAACCGGCAAAAGTCTTCGGGCACGGTGATACGCAGGGCCGTCATGCCGTCGGGACGGGTAAAGAAACAGGAAGCGTCATTCTTCGAATAGGTCACGCTGTCTACAACCTGACAGATGGCCGGGGCTTGCAGCACGACCAACGGGGCTGCCAAGCCTACAAAATCAACCAGAGCCTCATCCACCATCATGGAAAAGTCGTCGCCAACAGTCGCAGCCTCGTTCACGGCGTGGCGTATCTTCTGCAACAGTCCTTCCAATGCAATCATAACCGATAGTTTGGAAATTCCACATTATACTGCCCGCAAAGGGCGGCAATAGCTTCTTTCGTGGTGCACAGCGAGCGGTCCACACCCAGCACAGTCGTAAAATATTCCTTGGCTTCCAGGAAGGACGTCACGCTCTCCGGTGTGAACTGTGACACGGCCGACGGTTCTTCCGCCGGAACTTCTT
The DNA here is from genome assembly GCA_016900015.1 of Phocaeicola coprophilus. Classification (GTDB taxonomy): domain Bacteria; phylum Bacteroidota; class Bacteroidia; order Bacteroidales; family Bacteroidaceae; genus Phocaeicola_A. Next base: position 62,972 of record JACJJM010000005.1, read on the forward strand.
CTCCGGCGACCTCCTCTGCCGGGGATTCCTGCACCGGTTCATCCACCGGGATGGGATGCCGGAATGTCGGAATCTTGGGCGACATAGGTTTACCCAAAATGGTATAGGTCGGATGTTCGGGCACTGTGGCCGGCTTTTCATCCTTCTTGTGGGGCACTGCATCTGCCTCATCCTGAACGGCAAACTGTATAAGCCCTCGGCGAAACCAACGATGCGCACATATCTTTTTGGCCAAACCTTCGTCTCGGGTCATATAGCGTGCCACACCGTTGATGGGGAGGGAGAAGTTCACAAACAGCTTTCGTCCGCGATGAATCACGGAAAACGACAGTGCCGAAGAGGACGTAAAATTATAGTAACTCATAAGGATAATCTTTTTAAATAATGAATGATAAATGAAGAATGAAGAACGATGAATGAAGAATTTGCCATGCGACTGACTATATGCACTCTTCATTCTTCACTCTTCATTCTTCATTAATTTAAGCTCCGGCAGAAGGGAGAGGCTTCTCTACATATTCCGGAATGGTGATGCGGGCATGAGCATCGGGGAAACCAAGTGTCCAGCAAGAGAACTCCTGCATCGTCACGGCATTCGAATTGGAGATGAAGAGTTTCTTCAGGTCGTATTCGTTGCGTTCCCAATTCTGGAACACCCATTTGTCGAGATATTCCGGGTCGAGGCAGAAGGCACGGCCGCTGAATCCCCAGGCATTGAACAAGTCGTGACGGTAGAACAGCAACTTCGTGCCCATGGATTCAAACGACTGGAAGTCCAGTCCCCAATTATTATAGTTCTTCTCCGGCTCAAAGATGCGCACGCGGTTCACGCTCTTGATTTTGCACAGTGCCGAATAAATCACATTGTCCACAAACACCAGCTTCGTGCGTGAGCCGTTGCCTGCACCCTCGATGATTTGTCCCACCAGGTCCACGAGGTCGCCTTCCGTGATGACATATTCCTGGATATAATTCTCGCCGTCGTCCAGCGGATTGCCGTTTGTGTCTGTCTTAATTTGCCAGCTGCCCAATTCAAGGTCTTTGCCCGCACGATACCAAATGCCGCCACAGGTGTAGATGTTGCCCTGACCGTTGAAAGCATGTTTGCTCTTCACTCCGAACAGGCCGGAAGCCTCCATACCGATGCGCATGTCTTCCATGGCCATACGCTCCACGCGGGTGAACGACCAGTCGACTTCCGTCTTTGAGAAGCGGTCATAGATGGTCTGCTCCACCTGCATGATGAACCGCTGGCAATACTGTTCGTCAGGTTCGGGCAGGAGGTAGTAACGGCCGGTCTGCACGTCCTTTTCGGCAGCCGCACGGCCCATACGCAGCAGGATGGTGCCTTTGGCCAGCGTCGGCACGATGAAGGGCTTGTTCGTGCTCGATTTCTTGCCGTTCACAGCATAGATAAGCGGCTTGTTGGTCTCCGAGCTGACGGCGTGCACGCGAATCATCAGCGGAAGCGTGGGGTCCTGCTCCGTCGTGCCGGGCTTGTAGCCGGGGATGAAGTTACCGTCAGCATCCAGACACAAGCAGGTGTCCATCGCACCGAGCACGCTGGCATCCTCCAGGTCTACAGCCTGTGGCGTGTCGTTGGTCATCTCGGTGAACTGTTGCGACAAGACAGCACGCAGCGGACGTTGCCCCACGGAATAGTACTTCACGATGATGGAATCGGACTTGTTGAAGGTTGCCGTACGCAGTATCTGGTCGATGGGCGTGCCGGTGAACTTCATCTCGACAATAGTCTTGTTGATTTGCTTCAAGTACCATTCGGCATCCTGGATGCCCTCGTTCTTGGTGACCGACGACTCGCCGCCCACGACGTGTCCGCCGCCGTTACCCAGGTCCTGCACTCCGCTGCCGTCCAAGGCGTCAGCCGCACACGCATAGCCGCCCGAAGCGGCTCCCAGCACCGTCATGGCGATGATGCTGAACAAAAATGAAAAGATTGCTTTCAAACGTTTCATAACAGATTGATGATTGATGGTTAATAATTGATTTGTTTAAAATCTACTGATTTCGAATGTCTTCGGACTGTTTCAACTGTATCTTCGCTTCATGCCGCGGTAACGCGCCACGGTGGGGTCTTCATCCTCCGGCCCATTCACCACGCTGCCGCCTCCGCCCAGGTCCGAGGGGACGTCCTTGCGAAGAGTGCGCTGAGGGTTCCCGCTGCGGGTGCGGCTCTCCCGTGCTCCTTCCCGGCGGGCAACATCGAGGTCGGCTTCTCGGCGGAAAGCGTAGAGCAGGCGTGTCCAATCGTCCTTGCCTACTTCATTGCGGACAATGCGGTAGATAAAACCGTCGTCCTTCCCGGCCTCGCCGTAAAGCCACGCCAGCATGGCCGACACGGTGGCCTCGTCTGCATTGGCTTCATTCATGGCTGCTGTCAGGGCCTCATCGGAAGCGGCCAGGTTGTTAGCCGACTGTTTCTTGCGTTTCTCCGCCTCAGCTGCCTCCTTGATGTGCTGCGCCTCTTTCTTGCGGGCCTTCTCGATGGCTTCCTCTTTTGATTCCGAATTGACGATTTCGTCGTAGTAGTTGTCGAGCAGGTAGGCCGTGAGAGAAAAAGGTTGGTTGTCGTCGTCCATCCCCGAACTGAGTCCGGTCAGGATGCCGGCCGCCTGCGGGTCACGTGTCAACAGGTCGTTGAGCTGCCGTTGGTCGCCCTCCATGCGGTCATAGTTGTTGAAGGTCTCTTCCATATACGAAGCCACGGCGTCCTCGTCGTCCATGTTCAACTCCGGGTTGCGTCCGGACACCACGTCGCGCCAGCTCCGTTTCTTGTTCTTGTCATCCTTTGGCATATTGGTTTGTTTTTAAATTCGTTACTGACAAAAGTAGGCTGGTTCGGGCGATATTGTTGTAAATCTTATCAATGCCTCCAGGTAACTTTGAAAAAAAGTTGCCCATGAAACATAAAGGTTGCATCAGTGAGATTCTGGTCGAACGCGATGAATACATCGTCAGGCTGTTCCGCAAATTGAAACGTACCTGCCAGTACGCCAGCATGTATGACATCTGCGAGGTGATGGCCTCGCGCCCCGTACCCCGTCATTTCCTAAGCGAGAAGATGGCGTACATCATCTGGAGCACATGGAAACAGACACACCGCCTGCCGACCGGTTCGCACCCACACAAACGCAGACTGTATGAATCACTGGTTTCCACCTGCGAACGGATGAAGGACACCGGCCTGAACAATTCGGAAGTGATACGCCGTGCCCTGGACGAACCCGCACGCTGTCTGGGCATCAGCCCTTACGGGATATTCGCTATTCTGAAAAAAAGGAAACAGAAATGAGATTGAGGTATTCACTTGGGATATATGCACTCATGGCAACCGCCATCCCCTTTCCTGATGTACTGGCCACAAACGGAGGTATCCGGAACTGGCACAACCTGGTGTTCATGTTCGGACATGCCGGCATCCTGCACTACCTTCTCAACGGCCTGGCCTGGCTGCTGCTGTGGAAGGTAGTCACTGTGACACGTACATTCGCAGCCTGGGTATTCGCTGTGCTCTGCGCCGCCATCATCCCATTGTCTGAACCAACCATCGGCTGGAGTCCAATCATATACTATTATTTAGGCCTGTGCCTGGCCCACATGCCACGTACCGGCCGGTGGAAACTCATACTGCTCACGCTGGCTGGATTCTTCATGCCGCACATCGCGGCGGGGATGCACCTTGCATTGCTGGCAGCAGGATGGCTCATGAGAAAACTGGAAATCGCATGGGGAAGGACTCGTTGACATCGGATATAAAGGAAGACAAAGCACTCCTGGCCGGACGCTACTCCGCACAGGTCATCGCCTTGGCCGAACAGATGGTCGTCCGCAACCGGCAACGGGAAGCAGAACTGTTCGTCGACTACAATCCCCTGACGGGAGAAGGTGCACCCGGCAAACGGAGGCCCATTTACCTGGACGACTTCTATCTGGGCCGCCCGGCCACACTCTACCTCCCTGTCGAGATGTTCTCCGTCGGTGTCGTCTACCGCCTGGCCCGCTGCGAGTCCGTCGAAGAGTTCTGCCGCGAGACCTACGGCGACTATGACGACGACCTGCGGGCCACCGTCATCGAAGAATTCCTGCGCACTTGGGCAAAATACGACTTCTACTTCTTTGCCTACGCCTATGCCAGAATCAAGAACAAGGAAGGCGGCGAGGACATCCCCTTCAAGCTGCGCCCGGCACAAATCAAGCTGGCCAAGGTGTTCGAGCGGATGCGGCTGGCCGGAAAGCCCATCCGCGTCATCCTGCTCAAGTGCCGCCAGTGGGGAGGCTCCACGCTGACGCAAATCTACATGGCGTGGATACAGCTCCTGTGGGTGAAGTCGTGGAACTCCATCATCGTGGGCCACCAGGGCGACTCGGCCGCCGAGGTGAAGGACATGTATGTGAAGCTCATCACCCAACTGCCCGACTTCCTCTTCTTCGAGCCGGGCGTGGACTATGACGACTCCCAGCCACACATCAAGGGAGGAGGCACGGCCAACCTCAGCCTCATCCCGGCCCGCAACTGCAAGATAAAGACGGCAACGGCCATCAACCCGGAGGGAGCACGCGGCGGCGACTCGGCCATGGCACACTGCACGGAGGTCGCCTTTTGGCCGAAGACGGAAAAGCTCGACCCGCAGCGGCAAATCAAGTCGAGCTGCTCGGGCATCCTCATGAAGCCCTACACGATGATCGTCTACGAATCGACGCCAAACGGAGCCAATTTCTTCAAGGACGAATGGGACAGAGCGGGTGAGGTGGACGACTACGGAGGCCGCACCAGTGCTTTCGAACCGGTGTTCGTGGCCTGGTGGGAAATCGAGGAATACCGCCTGCAGCCCGACAACCTGCTGGAGTGGGCCTGCATCCTGCTCTCACGCAAGGACGACACAAAGAACAAGTGGGACTACATGTTCCACCTCTGGGTCATCGGCGCCACGCTGGAGGGCATCTACTGGTATCGCCAAAAGATGGCCGAATACCAAGACATACAGGACATGCAGCAGGAATACCCCTCCGACCCCGTCGAGGCGTTCAAGTATTCCGGCACGGCGGAGTTCGACATCTACCGCATCGAGCAGCAACGCAAGTTCTGCCGGCGTCCCATCTTCCGAGGTGACATCTACGGCGACGCACCCAAGGGGGAACTGGCCATGCAGCACCTCCGCCTGGCAGCCTCCCCGGCAGGCAGCCTGAAGATATGGGCCATGCCCGACAGGAAAGGCGTCCTGAAAAACCAGTACTTCGTCTCCGTGGACATCGGAGGCAAGTACAAGACAAGCGACTACTCCTGCATCACCGTCCTCGACCGTGCCGACATGATGAATCCCGACAGCTCACTCAACGAAGATGCCGGACCGACGGTGGTGGCCGAATGGTGGGGACACACCGACCCCGACCTGCTGGCCATCAAGTGTGCCCAGATAGCCCGCTTCTACAACGACGCCCTGCTCATCGTCGAAAACAACACAGCCTACAGCAAGCTCAACGACGTGGACACGGACAACGTCACGGAGCTGTTCTTCCCCATCCTGCTGCCGCTCTATGACAACCTCTATGCGCACAACCGCAGCGAGCTGGACAAGACGGGAAACCATGCGGAAGTACGCTGGGGATTCAACACGAACCGCTCGACGAAGGTGGCCATCATCAAATACATGGGCCAGTGCGTCCGCGACGTGCTTTGGATAGAGCGCGAGAAGGGGATGCTCGACGAACTGTCCTGGTATATGAAATATCCCAACGGGAAATACGGCGCACTGCCCGGCAAACACGACGACCGTGTCATGAGCCGCGCCATCGGACTCTACGTGAGCCGTTTCGACTGGGACCGCTATCCCGTCCGGCGCATCCCCACACAGAAAGAACTGCTCGAACGCAAGCGGCAGATGCAGCTGCATACCGCCGGCGTAGAACAAATACTAAACCATTAAAACCCTATGACACTATGTTTTTGAAAGCCCTAAGAAACCTGTTCAGCCAGCGGGGCAGCGCAAGCGTGCTGCTCCGGGCCAGTATCCTCTACAAGAAAGCCGCCGACGAAGCCGAGGACAACTACCGGAAGACCGGACACCGCTACTTCGTCATCTACGACCCCGCACAGCGCAAGCTGATCACACTGACCTACGACCTCTACCGCTACCGCCCTGACTCCTACGTCTACCTCAGCCGCCGCGGCCGCTTTCCCCATGCCCTGACGCGAAACGAGTTCAAGGAGAAATGCTTCTACTACACCCCCTCGCGCAACTTCCCGGAGCGTCGCTGCCGGGGAGAAGAATACCGGGAAAAGCTGCTCCGCTGGCAGCGTTACTACTCGCTGTGCCTGCACGGACGGGGATGGGAAAAGGTGCATTCCGACGAATAAACGCCGTATTCACCGGATATTTTCGGCGAATAAGCACCGTATTCACCGAAAATGCGCTAATTTTGCCCGAAACAAACGACTGAATACAATCATGTATATACACGAAAAAGACAACTGGTGGGAGTTTACCTACGACGCAGAGCGCGTGTTGCCCGTACTCGGAGAAGTCCGAGCCAAGCAAGGACGAGTGTTGGGAAAAATGGCAATGCTGGGATTCGACTTCCGGGAAGAAACCTTGCTATCGGCCCTGTCGGTGGAACTCACCCGCTCGTCGGAGATTGAGGGAGAAACGCTCAACCTCGCAGAAGTGCGCTCTTCCATAGCCCGGCGGCTCGGCATGGCGACGGCCGGGATGCCGACGGCATCGCGCTACGTGGAAGGTGTGGTGGAAATGCTGCTCGACGCCACGCAGCGTTACGACGAACCACTGTCGGACGAACGGCTCTTCGGGTGGCACAACGTCCTCTTCCCCACCGGACGAAGCGGATTGTACACGATTGAAGTCGGACGCTACCGCACGGGCGACATGCAAGTCGTCTCCGGAGCGATGGGCCGTGAACGGGTGCACTACCGGGCACCGGCCGCAGAACGTGTGCCGGAAGAGATGGAACGGTTCATCACGTGGATAAACACTCCGGCTCAGACCGACGCCGTCATCAAGGCCGCCATCGCCCACCTGTGGTTTGTCTCCATCCATCCCTTCGACGACGGAAACGGACGCATTACCCGCGCCCTCACCGACCTGTTGCTCGCACGTTCGGAACACAGCAGCCAACGGTTTTACAGCATGTCTGCCGAAATCAAGCTCATGCAAAAAGAGTATTATGACGTGTTGGAACGGACGCAGAAAGGCGACGGAGACATCACCGAATGGCTGCTCTGGTTCCTGAAATGCCTGGACAAGGCACTGGAATCGACAGAAAACACGCTGGAGGCCGTCGTACACAAAGCCCGCTTTTGGGACAAGCACAAAGACGTGGCGTTCAACGAACGGCAACGCAAGCTCCTCAACATGCAGTTCGACGGCTTTTTCGGAAAGCTCACCTCCGGCAAATGGGCCAAGATTGCCAAATGCTCCACCGACACGGCGCTGGGCGACATCAAGGACCTGGTCGGGAAAGGCATCCTGCGGAAAAACGAAGAAGGAGGCCGGAGCACAAGCTATTCCCTGGTCACGGAGGAAGAATGAACCGCCGCCGGTGCTTGAAATTTGGTTACACTCATCTCCTTGTCCCCGCCTTGTGCGTACTTTTCCCCTGCCAAGCAGGCACATTGGCCGTGCCTTTGAGCCTGCTTGACCGTGCCAATGTGCCTACAAGCCGAAGCCTTGTAAGGGTGCATTGACTATCAACAAGTTACAACAATACCACAATTTAAGAACAATCTTTACATTTGCTGGGGCTGCACGCCCTGCATGGCGGCCTGCTGCCGGGCCATTTCCTGCTGGAAACGGTCGTAGGCGGCGATGAGCTTCGAGGAGTTGGGGAAGTTGCCCACTTCGAGGGCCACGCGGAAGGGGAGCTGGCCCTTGTCGACGGCCGCGATGAGGAACTGGTTGAGCAGGGCGCGGTAGACGGGCGAATCGGTGTCGTCGGAGATGGACACGTCGAGGTCCACGTCGTGGAGGGTGTCGAGGTCGTAGGGGATGACCTCGCCGGCTATCTCCAGCGACTTGCGCCCGGTGTAGAAACACTGCATCACTTTCAGGCTCTTCAGGGCCGTCTTCGTGAGGAAGGAGTTGAACGTGCGGATGAGGTCGAGGATGGAGGCCGCAGCCTGCGTGATTTGCGCCTGGTACATCACGCCGCTCGTGTTGCCCTCGCGCTTGCCCTGGAGGGCCGACTGCACGCCGCTCACGTCCTCCGTCAGCGAGCGGGAGAGCTGGATGAAGTAGTCGAACCCGCCGGGAATGCTGCCGGCCGTCTTCGTGTCGGGCGCGCGGCCGCCCTTCTTGGAAGTGTAGAGGATGACGCCGTTCGTGCGGACATACTGGTCGGCTATCTCCTCGATGCTCATGTTGTCCGACAAGGCCTCCTCGTCAATCATCAGCACGCCCTTGGCGGCATTGCGCACGTAGAAGTCGAGGGCGATGAGGTAATAGTTGAAATAGTCCTGCGCAGGCATCATCTCGGAGATGAACGGGTGAAACTCCCCGTCGATGTACGGATAGGGCTTGAACGTGAAGGGGTGGAAGCTCTCCCCGCCGTTCCAGTAGGGCGACACGCCTTCTTCGAGCACATGCCCGTCGGGAGAGAGGTAGCGGTAATACCAATACTGCTCGATGCGCCGCTCGTAGCGGATGAGGTGCTGTTCCCGGTAGGTGTCCATGTCCATGAACGTCAGGGGCTGTCCGTCCGGGCCGAGCATGGGCGTGCCGTCGGGATTGCGCTTGATGTTGAGTTCGATGCGCTCGCGGTTGCGCTCCTCGATGAGGCCGCGTTCGTCGTAGGGCACGTAGTAAGGCTCGCTCTCTTCGGGGTCGATGCAGAACCAGGCGCGGCGGCGTTCCTTCGTCCACAGCTCGATGACGCGACACTTGCCATACTCGGCCGGCGTGTAGAAGTCGGTCTGCGCCAGGCGTCCGGTGCGCCGGTCTGAGGAGTACTGCGAAGAGATGTATTCATTGTCGAGGCAGTGGTTGAAAATGTCACGCAGGCGGGCATCGTCTTCCTCCGATCGGCTGAACTTGGCCAGCACGTCGGAGAAGTCCAGGTCGTGGAGCAGACCGCAGAAACGGATGTCGTCCAGGTTGAAATCAAGGCTGTGCGGCCAAAAGGCGAAATTGGGGTTCACATAGTCGGTGAAGGCGTCGAGCTTGCCGTTACGGTAGGCCCACGAGGTCTTGTAGATGGCCATGCCGGACATGAGGAACTCCTCGAAGGAGCGTGCGTCCTTCTCCGAACGCTCGTTCAGCTTCATGTTCTGTTTCAGCAAGCTCGACCACACCTCGGCATACTCCTTCTCGTTCGGGTCGGGCGCGTTGCAGGTCGGCGCCGTGTCGTTCAGCCGGAACTGTCCTTGCACGACGCGTTTCAGCTTGCCCAAGATGTTGTTCTGCAACACGGGGATTCCCTTCTCACGCATGTAGTCCTCCTTCCTCATGCGCCGGCCGTTTACCACAATCACGTTGTCATACTGCCGCCCGTAGCTGTAGTCCACGCACTCGGCCCGCATGTCGCGGAACGGTTGCAGCCGGCAATACGCATTGTAGGCCACCTGCAACCACTGCACGGCCCTGTTCTTCCGCTCGAACCGCCCCCGGCCGTATTGGAGGGAATCGTATATCTTTTCGTTGTCTGATTTAGGCATAATGTCACACGTTTTTCTGCAAAAAAAGCTATTAATCACGACAATGCGCGTAAATCTTAGAAGACGCGGGACATAAGATTTACATCGGAACAGCCCTTAACTTCCTACTTTTGGCAAAAAACACAAACGACTATGAACAACAAAACCATTTGCATTGATTTTGACGGCGTGATAGCCAACTATCAAGGATGGCAGGGTACGGACAAGTTCGGCGAGCCTGTACCCGGAGTGCAGAATGCCACCAAGGTATTGAAGGAAGAAGGATACACCATCATCATCTTCACCACCCGCAAAGTGACGGCCGCCCTGAAAAAATATCTCGCGGACAACCACATCACGTATGACTACCTGAACGAGAACCCCGACCAGCCGAAAGACAGCAACGCAGGCAAACCCATGGCCGACATCTATCTGGACGACCGCGCCGTGTGCTTCCGCGGCAACTGGAAATATGCCCTCCAGGACATCGCCTACTTCCGTCCCTGGCAGGATGAGAAGAAAAACGAGAAGGAAGAGATGGAGAAGGTGTTCGACAACTACCGGAAATATGCCAAGGAACTGAAACAATGCAGCAACGGATGACTATCACAATCAACAAACAGGAAGTCTACGACGGTGTGATGACGCTCACGGCCGTCATCGGGCGCAACCGACAGGCCATGCAGGCCATTGCCGTCATGCCGGAGAACCTCCCGCTGGTGGACACCTTCATCGACGAAGCCGTGACCGAGGTGGAAAACGAACTCCACCGCCATCTGGACGACAGCACGGATGTCACGCTGGAGCATGAAGCGGAGGCCGTCAACCTGCACCTGGCCGACAAGCTGCGCCACGCCCGGAGCACGGACGGACAAATCAAGTCCTCCCTGCTGCAATACCTCATCCACTACGGCACCGGCCGCTGGCTGGCAAGCATCGAAGCGGCCAAGGATCTGTCACAGCCTTATGAAAACAGCGCGGCAGGCTATGTGTCCAAGCTCCAAAGCCTGGTCTGCCAGCGTTCGCCTTACATCATTCAGGAAGAAGAATATGCCACACGTTACAAGGATGACCATGCTGCAAATCCCGCATATGAAGGAGCGGCAAGAAAGCTGTACGACACGCGACGCAGAGACGTACAGCCCGTCTGTCGCCACATCCCCGACGGCATAATGCTAAGCGAAGATGAGGCCATCCCCGCCGACGACAGAAACAACATATTGGTAGCCAAACAAACAGAAGAAGACTATGGAGATTGACATTCAGATTAAGCGAAAAGAGATAGTGAACGACATCCTTGTGAACTGCAACATCATCGCCCGCTCACTGCAAAAGAACCCAGAAACGGAAGAGTTGGCCGGAGAGCTCATGACCCCCGACGACGAACAGACCAAACCTGTCGTGGCCCGTGCCCTGACGGAGGCTTTCGGAGAGGTGAAACGCATTTGCCAGAAATATCTGGTGCTGGGACGTTACAGGGATGACAACCGGCTGGAACGCATCGACGAGACCAACCGCTACGTGGAAAATGTGGAGGCAAATCCCGCCGCCACGGAATGCAAATACCACCTCCTGACAGGCATACCCTACACCGTCAAGGCCACGAGCACCGAGGAAGTGAAGATTATGGACGACGAAGGCAGCACGCTCGCACAGGGGACGGACATCGAGTTCGACTATACCCCGGTGCGGATGAATGAATGCCTGACCGTCTCAAGCCGCAACACAACTACCGTCGCCATCACATACCTCTGGGGAGACTTCGGTCACTATGAAGTGCGGCTCGACATGCCAGAGTGTTTCAACATCAGCATGACGGAGACCGTCAAGAGCTGCACGCACCGCATGATGGTGGACTATGCCATGTATGCCATCCTGAAAGACCAATACGCCGAGAAGGCCAAGGAATATGCCGCTGCCTTCACCGGTGACCAGGAAGCCCTGCGCGGCGCGCTCCGCTCCCGTGTCCGCTACCGCAGACCCTTCGCAGGAGATTGGAGCTGAAAGAAAAACGCCGTTTCAATGCGAGTTTGTGTCGTCTTAGCAGCATTGAAACGGCGTTTATATTCAAATTTTCCTTATTCCGTATCCTTTAGAAACATTCAAATCTCTTAATCGACTGTACAAATCAAACATTGTCCCTTTATTAGATATCCAAGTGGTAATGACATTAATAAGTTCATTTATATCTGTAATGTAAGCCATTCTTCCATCAGCACCACGGATTCCCTTTTCATCCTTCCGATGTCCTCTGGTTAGAAATGTATTCTTTTCTTCATAAATCAAATCACGGGCAGCCTTATATTCTTCTCCTTTAGGTAGATGTTTTTTCAATAAACGGTTCACCACATTATAGTACAAATCATACTTAGTCTCCGGATCATCGATTTGCTCCAACATCATGTCCGCCAATTCACTCTTGAGTTCCACTTGACCATCCATGTTAAAATCAAATGTTTCCTCTTTAATCTCATCAGCTTTCATTAAAATTTCTGCACGTTCTGCTTCCTGTTCGCGTTCCCTTTGAAGCTTTTCCAACTCTTCTTGAGATAATTTCTTCTTTTTTTCTTCCATAATCAGATATTATATATAAGTTCTTTTATAGCTTGTGCAGATTCCTTCAAAGATTCTCGCTCAAATGGATGAGTGTTCAAAAGTTCCAAGGCATCTGTCATTTTGGGAATGTATTTATTATACAAAGCCCATTCGTTAGTCTTATAACAATAGACGGCATAAATAATAGAAGCATGAACCCCCCACTCACTTGCCAGTTTTTCCACATGATAATGGGAAGTTATATATCCCGAAACGAATTTCAATCGTGTTTCACTCAACAGATACTCACGGGCAAAATCATTGGCACGTTCTTCGTTCATAAGAAACAAATCTCCCTCATCATTACTGATATGATAGGCTTGTGTTTTGATGTCATCCAAATCATATAACACATGATGTAGCTCATGCAACAATGTAAACCACAGTGTCGGGTAATTATTTTGCAAATTAGAAAGTACGATGCAGGGGTTATCATTGACTACCATTGTTGCTCCGCGAACCTGTATTTTTTCCAAACTGGGCTGATAAATAACCGTCACCCCGACGCAATATAATGCTTTCAATACCCTAACAAGTCCATTTTTTACATCCCTTGTATAAGGTCTTATTTTAGGCATCAACCCAACCAATTCTTTTCGATTGTATGGATTTGGATTATTAATATATTGAAAGTGAGTATATGCCGATTGAACCCAGAAATTACGCATTAAATCATTAGAATTTCTCTTTGAGCGGCTGAATGCTGATACTAAAGAATTATTCGAATAATCATATAAGCTCTGTAACCCAAAAAATCTTTTAATTTTATCCCCCATATCTTTAGAAGACGAACCTGAAGGGAAAAACTTCATTTTAGTCAAGGTAGCCACATCAAAAGTTTCCACAATATACCCTGCATCCCTGGCCCGCTGAATTTCTCCTATCTGGTTCGCATCTAATTCTGGAATATAGACTTTTATCAGGTCGTTGACGGATAAGCCTAAAAAATGAGCTAACTTTATCACATTTATAAAGCTCATATGCTTAGCCGTTCCGTCCAATATCGGATTAATGGTCTTAGGATCCATACCCAATATTTGCTGAATCTGCCTGTCAGACAAACGTAACGCCTTCTTTTTTTCTATATACAAATCTTTCAAAGATGTTACCTGATTGACATCTATACTTGACCGGATAGCGGCATCTACTACGTTTCCAAGTTCTGAGTATTCTTTATTCATAGTGAGGAATATTTTCTGCAAATATAAATAAAGATGCCTTATACAGCACTAATTGTGCAGAAAATCTTCCTCACATCATAAATCATCATCTATACCGCCTCTCCGGCCTCAACGCATAATCCACACGCACTCCCGACAAGTTCTCCGCCTCAGTCAGCGAAGTGTCGATGCCGATACGGTAATACTTGAAGTAGCGGCCCGGAGTCAGCACACGGCGTGACGTGCTCTCGCCCAGCTTGAGCCACTGCCGCCCGTTGTTCGAAGCATACAGCGTCATTTTCTGAACATGCGAATAGTTTCCCTCCAGGACAAACTGGTGAATGGATTTCAGTTGCAGGCTATCCAGCTTCAACGGCCGGGTGAGCAACTTTCCTGTGTAGACCGTCTCATCCTCATACAGATAAGCCTTGTCCAGCCGCAACACTTCATGACGCTCCACAAATTGAATATAGGAATAGGGATAGACATTCACGATGGCTGCCACTGTCCCCAGGCCGGCCTGACTCCAACTGGCATCTTCCAGCGACATGAGCCATGCTGTCTCCTCCTCCTTCGAAAGGAAAATGAGCCGACGGCCGGCATAGTCATACGCCACCAGGCAATCCTGGAAGTAATCCCGGGGAGGTGTAATACAGGCCGTAGCCATTTCGTCGGGTACGCCATCGAGCACCTCCGATATGCACCGGATGTCGCTCCCGGCAGCCGTCATGACCCCCTTGGCACTGACAAAGATGATCGCACCATCTGTCGGTGTGATACTGTCAGGATTCGTGCACACATCCCGCTGCATGGGCGACACATTGCTGAACAACCCTTCCGAACTCACCTGCAAGGCATAGTTGCCATCGGAACAGAACACCATCAGTGGAAATTGGCCGAACTGCCCTTGCGACAGTGCTGTCGTAACGGAAGCAAGCCCCAGGATGTCACCCACGCCCACCGTGTTGATGCCCGATGAGGGAAAGTGATATGGAGTCCCGACCTCGGACGTGTAGAGCTTGTTGGGATTGTCCACCAGCGGCTGCTCTTCGATGCTAAACCCGGCATCCCGAGATGAAAACTCCACAGCGTTGAAATCGTCGAAGTAATAGGAACCGTTCAATAATGGATGCTCCTTCATAGGCACTTCCGCATATTTCTTATCCCCGCTGCTGACTGCCGTCTGTTCGATGACAACCTTATAGCCTGACGGATTCGGATAATATAGCCAGTAGAAATTGCTCGCCGTAGATGTCTCCCCGTTGTCACATTTCACCACCTGATTCCCGCCATTGTCATTGCAATAGATGTAGAAGGCATAACGGTATTCCGTACGGCTCGAATGACCGGCTTCATGAGTGAACAGCGTCTCCGCCTGGAATCCGAAGAGCCTTCGTGTCACATTGGCTATGTGAAGGCGTTGGTTGTATATGAATGAATAACGCGGGATCAGTTGGTCGTGCTCGCCCAACGGCTCTTCGTCGATGTGTTCCTGTGTGCCAAGGTTGACGAGCGTGTTGGCTTCCATCTGCACCACCGCGTTTTCCTCCAACCCTTCCGGCTTGATAGTCGCCACTTTCCAAAAAACCGACGTGGTGCGGAACTTTTCATTATATTCCTCGTCCGTGACGACCGGAGTCTGCACATGAATGCTGTAATACGCCTTGACGGCAGACTGCGTCCAATACCTTCCCCCTCCGTCTCCCACGATGCCGAAACCGGCATTCCGTCTCTGTCCGGAAGTTGCAATGCTATTGCTGTTCCACACTTGGGAATACTGCCCGTCAGACACATAGGCAGCAAGAGGGTCAGACACATAGAAGTTGATACCCGTGATGATGTCCGCCCATCGTCCGAGTTCCTCCTTCCATTCCTCCACTCCGGCGAGCGAATAATCGAGGACCGTGGCAAAGAATGTGACGAAAAAGTCACAATTCGCCTTCGCGTCAAGTGTCGATTGCACATTGACCGTTCCCCCGCTGTTGGGCATCATCAGCACAGGAGGAGAATACAGCATGTCACCAAACACCGTCTCATATCCCCAACGGACGAAGAAAGGATAAACAAACTCATTGCGCTCCTTATAGTCCGCCAGCAACTGGTTGACGAAACCGGGAAGGACAGCATTCACGGCCGCCCTGTCTTCCTCTGTCAGGACATAAAGTGCGCCGATAGGTCCCGAAGGATTCTGCACGGAAGAATAATCTCCCTTTATCTCGATTTCCGTACTCTGTTCGACCACACTGCCTCGCAAGCCAAAGACCAACGGCAGGTGAGGCATTTGCTGTCCGAGGTAAGTATACTGTCCGTCCTCCCACACATAATAGTGCATCCCGTCCCCGTCGATGGCGACCAGCGTATTCCCCAAAGCCTTGACAGAAACCTCTCCGGAAAGCGGCTCACCAAAGTTCTCAAGGACCTGACTGGTAGTTCTCGAGGACCAGTAAAGTTGTCGAGAACTATCCTGGAAGATAAAATGACTAAACGAAGCCGTGTCGTGCACGGCCAGCAGCCGCACATCCGTCTTGTCCTCCGGCAGGGCATACGACGTGCCGTGAAGCACCACAGGACGCAGGCTTCCCGCATGACGTTCCAGCCCGCTGCACACGGCCAGACCGCCGTCGGGAGACATGTCGCTATATGGAGTAAGATTCACACCTAAGAATTTGATTTGTTTTTCCATATCCTTGCTCCTCCCCTTCATTTACATTCTATCAATGGTAAAATATCTTCTTTCTTAAGACGCTCGTAAAGAAACAAACGGCCTCGTTGTGTCCATTCTGTATTAAGCACTGTATCTATGCGTCCGTCAGAATGCGTGATGCTGACAGAACGGCTGTGCACATACCCTTTTGAAATGTATGGGGCATAGAGTATCCATTGTTTGTTCACTTTGTGTTGAATCTTCATGCTGGCCAGAAGCTTGTTAAATTGCTTGGCGCTCATTCCATAATCTTGCGCTATCTGTGTCGTCGTCACAGTCTCTTTGCTGGAAAGGATGATTTCAAGATAATCGCTCTTTTTCTTCATCTCGATAATCGCAGCACTCATGGAAGATATTTGCTTCTGTTGCTCCTCGATTTGCAACTGTTGCCGGGCAGCCAACATAAGTGCTTCGCCAAATGAATGAGGCATTACGTAGCCTGCACTACGCTTTTCTATTTCCAACTCTTCCCACCGGGTTATGATTATCTCCCTGAGTCTGGCATCATAGCCGGAAGCAAGAATCAGGCAGCCTTTCTTGGTTAATTCATAGTACGGGTCTTTCCTTTCCGCTCCATTGCCTAATTTGGTGATTTTGAACATCAATCCAAAATTGGATTCATGTACTCCCTGCTCCAGAAGAGAACGGATGTCACGCATCACATGAGCGTGTTGTTTGCCTGTCATTCGCGCAATCTCAAGCGAGCTCATCGTGTTTTTTGAAATTACAAGTTCATTCATAGTGTCATGCTTTTGTTATTCTCCATACTCGATAATAATCACATTCTTGTCCACAGCATCGTAACGATATTGCGGCAGAGGGAGCGAAGTGCGCACATAGCTGTTGCTCTCCCTGTCATACGTGTAATACCGTTGGAACTGAATGGAAGCTTCTTCTTGATTACAGGCAATGATGGCCATGTAGAGGTCGTCATGGATGTGGAAGTAATAATACCCCATGCCGTTGGCTTCAATCACACTCTTCGCTTCGGCATGTTTGCGGATGTTAAGGTCACAAAACGGTTTGGACGACAGTTTGACCGACAGCAACAGCCCGATGGCCTTGTTGCCATAGATGGTGACAGCCTCATCCGGGATGGTCCGGACGAGTGTATAACCGTCATCCCGATTCTGATAGTCCACGATAAGGCCATTGATGAACGCACTCACATTCCGGATGTCTTGTTCCTGCTTGAGCTGCTCCAGCTTTTGCCGTGCCTCCGGAGTAGCACGGAAGTTGATGATGTTGTTTTCCTTTGCCATAAGCGTGTATTACGATTGGTTCGCAGGCAAAGCTATCGATTGACGATGTGGCATGTGTAATACAGCACACAGGAATGCGCCTAAACTTGTCGACAGCGGCAACAAGCAGCCATAAAAACATGCGGAATGTATGGAAAGGATGGTTTACAGATGACAGTCGAGAGGATATGCAAATTCATTTTATCCTATCAAACGAATTGAGCATATAGTTCACATTCTCCTCCCCCACAAACAGACAACCCATATTTTGACTGAAACGGAGTGAAATAAACTTCTCTCCTTTTGCCGAACCTCTTTCAATCAATCTCCTAATATCATCAGCTGTAGCCACAATAAACTGTGTAGTTTCAGCACGAGCCACAATGATGTAGTAGCAATCATTGGCATTATATCTCTCGTAGCTTTTAGTCTTTAATTGCACGCTGAAACTTTCGGATTTTATCTGTACCGTCTTTACTTGAATATAATACGTTTTGTTATTTTTCATCGCCACTATATCTATCCCATCATCCACAGCCATTCGCGAAACATTATATTCACGAAAAAGCAGTTCGCTGCACACCGCCATCTCACCTGCCGAACCCATATACAAATTCTCAATAGACATCGGATGTTCTACTGGCTGCAAAATGGGAGTGGGTACTTTTGGTTCTTTTTTCTTTTTGGGCTTTCTAAGACGATAGACTCCCTTTTTATACCCTCCTTTCCCATTTTTAACTCTTTGATATATAGAATCTTTATTTTCAACTCTTTGCCCTTTTACTATTTTAGTTACAGCATTAGACATATACGATGAAACCTTCTTGCGAAGTTCATTCAAATCGCAGTCTTTATAATCTGAATCTTTGTCCTGTATTTCTAAAGCAATATCATCAATACTCATCTCAGGGTAATTAACCCCTTGAATCATAAAAGCATCATAAACAGCATCTTTAATTGTCTTCATCCTACTATTGTTCAACTTATTATTTGAATTATCTGCAATTAACGCATCAGTGGATTCTTTGTCGAAGTTCATCACGTCAAATGTACACACATCATCGTATGGAGTCATTTCATTGGCAAGAGCGGATTCCTGTGCTTCGAGTAAACCTCTCACTCCATTGTAGAACGATTTGAGATAAGGACGTATAGCATCGCCCAAATCGGCTATCATGCGCGTGGCATAATCGGGGAACTTCCCAGATCCGGCCTCAATGTGGAACATGGCCATTTCAACTCCAATGGCGAGTATTTCATGGTCAACATTCATTTATCCTCTGCTCTCCATCAATACCTGTATTCACCTTCGCCTGTGAGTAGCCATACTCTATTAAGGTCGGGGAAAGCCTTTAGAACATCTTCGAGCTTTCTCCTACCGATTGTGTTACGTATTTTACGTACAGAGCCATTCCCTAAACCACAAATCCTCTCAAAATCAGCGATTGTTATGCCTTTCTTCGCGGCATATTCGGATATTCGTTCTCCTATTTCCATATTATTCGTGTCAATTAAACAAAAACTTTGCTTTCATTTTATTAATATGTTTGCCAATGCCCAATACTTGGATTATATCTGTCCACAATACCGGTCCAGTTATCAATACGGATTAATCCCCGGCTACCACTCACATAATAATATCTATCATTGATTAGATACAGAAAGGCCATAATCAAAACAATGCAGATAATGATTAACTTTATCCGAACTCTATACTTGTCCATATTACGCATATTCATATCTTATTTCTTCCTCCCTTTATTAAAATCATGCGCTATCACTACGCAGTTTTCTCGTTTGTGACCTCATCATTTCCACTGTGCAAACCGGCTACTTCCCGAAGCACTTTATTCTCTGCTTCAAGACGAATGATTTTCTCTCTTAAAAATTGCAAATCCTCCGTTTTGGCATCTCCACTTTGCAAATACATCTCTCCTTTGCCACGAAGAAGCCACTCTGCGGAAATGGACGGGAAATGCTCCAATATAAGTAATATTATACTAACAGATAGTTGAGTATCTGCATTAATTTGATTGTTAAGGGTCTTTTGATTAAGACCAAATAGCTTAGAAAGCTTCGTTGGGTTAGTCTTGTTTTCCCGCAGAATCATCCTAACACGTTCTTTTACTTCACTTTCCATATTATATTTATTTAGAATTAGTACAAATAGTAATTTCATACTTAAAAAATACAGCTATTAAGTATAGTATTAAGTAATATATTACTTATATTTGCAAAGTCATTACACAGAAAATCTATGTAACAGACACAAAAATTAAAACCAGTTGTAAAAATATGGAAAATCAGACGAATTGCAAACTGATTAACGGGGTGATATACAAGCCCTGTTGGAGCGAAACGTTCCGCTCTCTGCCGGTTGGCGGAGAAATCAGACTCAACCGACACCAACTGACCTATAACACTGCGTCATCCATCTGCCGGACTCTGCAACGTAACTCACATTTCAGCTTCTCCATCACAAGCTGTGACAAATTGCAGGACGAATTCATCATCAAACGCCTAAGCTGACAGACATGAACAAACTCAATGCGACAACACTCACAGACAGCGAACCCGACTACTTCGTCTTCGCAGACTTCGGCGACGGACACTGCCAGCTCTACCGCTCCGGGCTGACAGGGCGCGAAGCCGTCTCGGCCATGACGCGGCTTGAGGCCATGCTCGACAGCGGCATGTATGGCCGGGCCGTGGCCGACTTCGGACGGACATCCGACCCCGACGACTTGCCCATCGCACACCGGATGGGACTCGTGTAAGCAAAAGTGAACCGACAAATCCAAAAATACATAGACCTATGAGAATACCGCGAATCTACCACCACCGCCCGGCCGACGACATGCTCGCCTGCATCTACATGGCCATGCGCAGCGAAGACATCACCTTCTCCAAGACACAGGCCGCCAAAATCGTGGGCGGACGATACGTCCTCGAACGGCTCGTCAAGCAAAAGAAAATACGCGTGGTGAAGCCCGGAATGAGGCAAAACGCACGCTGGGAGTGCAACGGCGAAGACGTCCTCCGCCACGTGCAGGACTACTTTCTCACATCCGCGACAGCCGTATGAAACAGCCCAACCCGTGGACCGCCGAAGAGCTGGACATCCTCATCAAGGAATATCCCCGCATGAAGGCCGGAGAGCTGATGAAGCTCCTGCCCGGGCGCACGCTGCAAGCCATCTACAGCAAGGCACGCAGCCTCGCCCTCTCGGCCTACGACAACACGGAGACCGACCGCACCATACGCCGGCTCCTGGCCGCACGCTGCTCGCTCTCGGACATCGCCCGCCACCTGGGTTGCTACTGCTCCGCCGTACGCTACCGCGCCATCAAATTAGGACTAATAAATTAAGAATGAAGAATTAAGAATGAAGAATCTAAGCAGAAGAGACTATATGCACTCTTCATTATTCACTCTTCATTCTTCATTAAAAAAATTTGACCGCAATGAAGACCCCCGAACACGACCTCCAAGTGCGTTGCGTCACCTACTTCCGCTACCACTACCCGCACCTGCGACCGCTCTTCTTCGCCGTGCCCAACGGCGGACACCGCCACAAGGCCACAGCCGCACGGCTGAAGGCCGAGGGCGAGACGACCGGAGTGGCCGACCTCATCCTGCTGCTGCCCAACCGCTACTACCATTCGCTCAACATCGAAATGAAATGGCGCACCCGGCAGTCGCCCGCGCAGAAACTCTACGAGATGTGCTGCCGCGCGGCCGGCGGACGCTACGTCATCTGTCGCTCGCTCGCCGAGTTCCAGCACGAGCTGGCCGACTACCTCTCGACCGTCGACCCGAACACGCTCTCTGCCCTCGCGGCCATCCACCGCGCCGTGGAAGCCGCCAAAGCAGAAGCCGCCAAGAAAGAATACAAGAAACTCATAAACAATGGACAATTAACAATGGACAATTAACTGTCCGGATGGAAATTGTCAATTATCAATTAAAAAAAGTATGCTACACCTTCTACTCTCCATGATGAACCTGCGCGCCTGGCGTCCACGACACTACGCCGCCGCACTCTGGTTCGCGCTCTCGTTCTGCCTCCTCACCGCGGCCGACGCCCTTCCCGCCTGGGCCGTCCTGCTACTTGTCGCCAACTTCGCCGCCGCAGCCCGCTGCGCGACGACAATACCTTTAGGAAATGAAGACTGACACCCGACCGACCCTGCAGCCCGGAGCTGCCCCGCTGACCAAGGCGTCCCTGCGGCGCGGCCTCATCGAGGGCTGCACCGACGCCAACGCCGACGCCCTGGCACAGATGGTCGACCCCGACACGCTGCTCGCCATCGTCTACCCGCCGCTGCTGGCCTCCGAAGCGGCCGTGGAATATGCCGGGCGCGTGGCCGACCTCTGCGCGGCCCGCCGCATCGGGGCTTTCAAAAAGCCTTGCCGCGAGCTGCGACGCATCGCCGCCTCCTACCGCCGCCGCATGCTGGCCGACCTCCGCACCGAAGTCCACGACACGCTGGAGAGGCACTTCCGCGCCTTCACGGCCATGGGCGGGACTGACGTGCAGACACTCTGGTTCACGGTCAACCAGGAGCTCAAGACGCGCTACCCCCACCTGGCCGACTACGAACTGCCCACCGAAGTGCTCGTGGCCGAGAGCCTGGCACGCTACGCCCTCTCCTGCGACGCACGCTCCAGCCGCGCCCTGTCGGACTTCACGGGCCGCGCCCTGGGCGGGGTGAACCCGCTGGCATCGGCACTGCTGCGCGTGCTCCCCGACATGCACCGCGAACTGCGCATCGACGGCGCGACGATGGTCGAACGGGCCATGCGCGTCATCGACAACAAAATGCAAAGCTTGAATTTTTTGATATATGAAGAAGAACCACTACCCAACCCTGCAGCCCCTCCCCGACCCTCCCGAGGGAGGAGTTGAGGGGGCCGGATTAAAAAAAGATGTCCACCGCTGCGCCGACTGCCGCCACGCGGAGCTGCACGACTGGCCGGGCGACCCGCTCATAGCCCGCTGCATGCTCCGCCCGCCCACGGCACAGCGCCACGTGGCCCGCAGCCCGCGCCTCTGCCGCGTCTTCGACGCACGAAGGCCGCACGAACCGCCCCGCATGGTGCACCACAAGACGAATTGACAATCACGATGCCGCATGGCTAATTGTCAATTATCAATTATTAATTGTCAATTAAAAAAACCCCGCTTTTGCCTTTCAGGCTCAAAGAGGCGCACAAAGAGGCTCAAAGGCCGCGCCTTTCAGGCTCGAAGGCAAAGGCAACTTAAAAATTTAGTATTATGGCATTTTACAAGAAAATGTACAATGAGAAGACCGGGGTCTACTATCCCCTGGCAGTGACGGTGGGAAACCCCGTGGAGACTAAGAAAATCGCTGAGCGGCTCGCCGCCATCAGCACAGTGTCAAAAGCCGACGTAGCCGCCGTGCTGGCCGAACTTCCGGGCGTCCTGGCCGACTACATGAGCCAAGGCAAGAGCGTCCGCCTCGACGGCCTCGGCACATTCCGCTACACGCTATCCACAAAAGGCGTCGAGCAGGAGGCCGACTTCGACTTCCAGAAACAAGTGCAGGCCGTGCGCGTGCAGTTCGTCCCCCAGCGTGAGGGCGCAGTGACCCGCGGAGGCACGGCCACCCGCGAGCTCGTCCCCGCCGACATCGAGTGGCAGGAATGGCTCGGACGCGCCGAAGAGGCCTCCTCCGGTGACGACACCGGCGGAAGCAGCCAAGGCGGCGGAGGCTCCGACGACGGCAACGACGACGGAGAACTCTAAACAATGGACGGGCCTCCCCAACCCCTCCCGAGGAGGGGCTTCCATAAGCCCTCCCTTCGGGGGAGGGTTGGGAGGGGCTGATAAAAAAGAACGCTTATGGCCCGTCCCGTAAAGAAAGGGCTTGATTACTTCCCGCTCTACGTCGACATCTTCGACAACGAGAAGGTGGCAGCCATCTCGGGGGAATTTCAGCTGAAGGGGGAAATCATCGTCATCAAACTGCTCTGCGCGGTCTACCGCAACGGTTACTACTATGAGTGGTCGGAGATGAACCGGATGTATCTCCTCCGCCAGCTCCCCGGAGTCTCGTCCGGACTGCTGGAGCAAGTCGTGCAAAGGTTGGTCAAATGGGGATTCTTCGACCGTTCCCTCTTCGACTCGCCGGGAGTGCTCACCTCGCGCCGCATCCAGGAACACTATTTCGCCGCCACCCTCCGCCGAAAGTCGGCCATCGACCGGACACAATATCCCTACCTGCTCATCCCGACGCCCGAAAAGGACGTTTCTGCATGCAAAAACCCCGTCCAAACGGAATTAATGTTTGCAGAAACCCCACAAAGAAAAGAAAAGGAAAGAAAAACCCCTCATAGTCTCCCCGCCGGGAGCGGTGAGCACATTCCGGGTTTTTCCCCGGGAGGAGGAGCTACGGCTCCGCCATCAGGCAGGAAAGAAGGGGAACGGGTGGCAGACACGCTGGGCGACATGAGCATCCTGCCGCGCGACCCGACGTTCGCCGACGGCCGCCGGCGCAACTACGCGGGCCTGCTCCAGGCCATGGCCGCCAAGCGCATCCCCGCCGGCCAACAGTCGCAGATCGTCATGCTCTCCGACTACGGCCTCATCGGGCATCCCGTGTGGGAACTGCTCCGCCAGATCGACGACTCGGGCGGGAAAATCAAGCAGCCGGGAACATTCATCCTGGCAAGACTGAAACGAATGGACAATTGACAATGGACAATTACGATGCCGCATGGTTAATTGTCAATAAAAAAACACATTTGCTATGAAAAGAAAAATACTGCTGTTCATCATCCGCATCGTCCGCCTGCTGAAGATGCAAGACCGGTTCATCCCCGAGCTGGAGCAAGTGCCGCTCTGCAAGGTGAAGCCTCACCGCCTCTACCAACACTACGGGCGCATCCTGCTCTCGCGCCGCAACCCCCGCCGCGTGGAAATCATCTGGCGCGACGGACTGGCCGACCCCATCAGCGAGCGGGAATACTACCGCCTGTTCAGCAGCGGCCAGCCGTGCTACATCGACATCATGCGGGGACAGGCCTGCATGGACTGTGCCATGCGCAGCCTCGGCCTGCCCTGCCGCTGCGACTTCGAAGACGGAGCCTTCACCGGCTACTTCGAGCTCATCGCTTCCAGCAAACAATATTCTGACAATATAACAATCTAAAGCCCCTCCCAAACCCTCCCTCGAAGGGAGGGCCTGAAGCCTGACGGGGAATAAAAGCCCCTCCTCGGGAGGGGTTTGGGGAGGCTTGGGCTAAATTTACTGATATGAAAAAAAGACAAAACATCTTCATCCATCCCGACCGCATCGAGCACCTCGATGAGACCAACGCCCGCCTGGAGCAGGGCCGCAAACCGGCCGTCGCCACGGGCTACAAAAGCATCTGCTGCGTGCGCAACTCGCGCCGCCACCGAGACATCCTCCTGCGGCGCGACTTCGTGCGGGAGAAGTGCCCCTCCGGCGTGTTCATCATCTTCAAGGTGGTCGACCGGCGGGAAGTCATGCTCCAGCCCGTGCCCGTGGAGTTCATCAACCGCACGAGCATCTGCCACATCGCACGCCGCCCCTTCCCGTGGCTGCGCGGCTATGCCTACCGGGCCGAGCTCGACCGCACGCCCGAGCCTGCCATGGTGCTGCTCCACTCCGGCGTCGACCCGCTCCTGCCGGAATACACCTTCGAGCTGGAGGAATACCGCGTGCAGGACGCCGCTTTCGGCGAACTCACGGCCTACAAGCTCATCCCCTTCAAAATGGGCTAAGGCATGGACACGCTCAGACGACTTGCCCGCTACTTGCACATCCCGCTGCGTGCCCACCACGTGACGGTGCATGCCAACGGACGTTGCTTCATCCTTGGCAAGGCCGTGAAGCGTTTCCGCATCCCGTCCGGCCAGCCGTGCGTGCGGGTGCAGCTCTCTGGCGGCCAGGCCACGCTGGTGTTCGGCCCGGACGGCAATGCGCTCCGCCATCCCGGCACGAAGGGGAAGCAATACCCCGGCCTCTACTTCTACAGCCGCCGGTTGTCCCGCGTGGCCGGGCCGGGGCGTTTCCGTTTCGCCGCCCCCGCGACCGCCTGCCCCGACGGCACCGGCCTCATCCGGCTGACGCTGACCCCGGTCAGGGACTTGTACCAATTAATAATGGATAATTGACAATTCTTCATTCATCATTCTTAATTCTTCATTAAAATGACACACGTAATGATTGACACCGAAACGCTCGGCCTCACACCCGGCAGCGTAGTGCGCACGGTCTCCCTGGTGGAGTTCGTCCCCGAAACGGGTGTGACCGGCCGGCAGAAGACATGGATCATCAACCTGCAAGACAGCATAAAGAGCGGATTCCGCATCGAGGCCGGCTCGCTCAAGTGGTGGCTCGCCCGAAGCGAGACAGCCCGCCGTGCCTTCATCGCCTCGCCCGAAGAGGAAGTGAGCCTCAACACCTTCGTCAGCGAATTCATTGAGTGGTTTCGCCCCTATGCCGGCGACGTGACCCTCTGGGGCCTGCAAGTGGATTTCGACACCTCCATGCTCCGTCCCTATCTGGCCCACTACCACCTGTACATCTTCCGCCACGACGCCTACGACGTCCCCTGGAACCGTAGCCGCCTCATGGAGGTACATCCCTTCATGGATGCTTACCTGGCTTCTCACCCCGAAGCTCCGGAAGCCGGCCACACCAGCACAGGCGACTGTCTGCGGCAGATAGAGGCCGTGAAGCATGCACTTGCGACGATGCAGCAAAGCCAATTCTTCATTCATCATTCTTAATTCTTCATTACGATGAATGTCGGATTGTTAGCTGTCGACAGCCAATACCCCAACCTGGCTCTCATGAAGCTGAGCACATGGCACAAGCTGCAGGGCGACACCGTGGAGTGGTACAATCCGCTGTGCCGTTACGACAAGGTCTACATGGCCAAGGTGTTCAACTTCACGCCCGATTACGGCTATTACGTCCATGCCGACGAAGTGGAGCGTGGCGGAACGGGATATGACCTCAAGAAGACGCTTCCGAGGCAGATAGACTGCATCCGGCCCGACTACTCCATCTATCCGCAGATAGACAGCCGGACGGCCTACGGATTCCTGACGCGCGGATGCCCCAACCGCTGCCGCTGGTGCATCGTCCCCAAGAAGGAAGGCCGCCTAAAGCCCTACATGGACGTGGACGAGATAGCCGTGGATGGAAGGGACAACCTCATCCTCATGGACAACAACATCCTTGCATCCGACTATGGTCTCTCACAGATAGAGAAGATAGTCCGCCGAAAGCTCCGTGTGGACTTCAATCAAGGACTCGATGCCCGCCTGGTGACGGACGATGTCGCAAGACTCCTTGCGAGAGTTAAGTGGATAAAGCGCATCCGCTTCGGTTGCGACACGCCCGGCCAGATAGCCGACTGCGAGCGGGCCACGACCCTGATTGACCGGTACGGCTACAAGGGCGAATATTTCTTCTACTGCATCCTGCTGGATGACTTCCGCGAGTCGTTCAACCGCGTCAACCACTGGCGGGCCAAAGGACGAAGATTCCTTCCCCACGCCCAGCCATACCGCGATCCGGACAACCCTCACCAGGTCGTCCCGCAATGGCAGAAAGACCTGGCAGGCTGGGCCGACAAGAAGTGGATATTCCGCACCTGCGAGTTCCGTGACTTCGAGCCGCGGAAGGGATTTAAATGTAACGAATACTTTATGTGAATATGACACACGCATCACTTTTTAGTGGAATCGGAGGCGCAGAGATTGCCGCATCATGGATGGGATGGCAAAACCTTTTCCATTGCGAAATCAATCCCTTCGGACGTAAAGTTATTGAATATTGGTACCCTGATTCAACGAGTTATGAAAACATTACTACAACTGACTTTACCCCTTGGCGCGGACGAATCGACGTGCTCACCGCCGGATTCCCCTGCCAGCCGTTCAGCGTGGCCGGACAGCGAAAGGGAGCGGATGATGACCGTTACCTATGGCCGGAAATGCTTCGGGCGATACGGGAAATACAGCCCGCTTGGGTCGTTGGTGAAAACGTTGCTGGAATCCTCACGATGGTTCAGCCCGACGAGGAGGTTGAAGTGGAAAGCGGTTCCACTCTGTTCGGAGAAAGTCACCGAAAAAGAGTACTGCTACGGCAGGAATACGTCATCGAAACCGTCTGCCGTGACCTTGAGCGTGAAGGATACGCCGTCCAGCCGTTTGTTATTCCGGCTTGTGCCGTCGGAGCGCCCCACCGCAGGGACGGGGTGTGGATTGTTGCAAGAAGAGTTGTTTCCGACCCCTACCTCGATAGACAGCGGGAGCGGACGCATCAACAAGTCACCGTCTCCGGGTGCAAAGGAGCGTCCTACGATTGCGCTTGCGGCAAAGATGGGACTGCTTCCCACCCCGACAGCGCGCGACAACAAGAACGGATCAAAGCCGGAGGACAACCGGACGCAACGGAAATTGCAACAGGGATGGACATTGGAGTTGAACGACATGGCGGCGGGAGGATTATTGCCGACACCAACCGCACAGGACGGCAAGAATACCACGCTGCCCAAGAGCCAAAAGGACAGGGACACCATTCCCGGATATGTGCTGAGGAACTGCCCGCCGACCGATGGGCAGGATTCCCCACAACTCAACCCGTTATTCGTCGAGGAGATGATGGGCTTCCCGGAAGGCTGGCTGGCATCACCTTTCCTCGCTGGCGTCAAGAATCCATAAAGGCGCTGGGCAACGCATGGGTGCCGCAAGTTGCATACGAAATTTTCAAAGCCATAGAACAGAATGAAGACACTAACCTTTGACGTGATGCTGGGCGACAGGTACGTCTGCACGCTGCACTACGAGTATTGCCCGCTCTTCCCCATCGAGGAACGCGAGCTGCATGACTTCGTGGTGAGCAAGCGGCCCACGTTGAGAAATAAGAATTTTAGAATTGAATTTTAAAACTAATAATATTATGATAAGAGAACAACTTGAAAAGGCGGCATTGCTCTTTGCTGGTGCCGGTGAATGGGGCGAATGCCCATACAACCCGGATGCAAAGACCGGATTTATGGCTGGTGCCGAGTGGCGCATCAATTCCGTGTGGCACGATGATATATCCGAATGTAAGGATGTCAAACGGTGGATTGTCGTTGAGTATAATAATGGCTATATTGATGTTCTACCTGACATCCGAGATTTGGATGGAGTTAAAGATTTAGTAGTTAGAGTGGCATACGTAGACGATTTGCTTCCCGAAAGAAAGGAGGAAACGAAATGAAAAAGAGAATTAGAAAGACTGGCGAAATAGTTGATGTGATAGCATGGTATAACATTATGGGTGCGGAGCGTGACAAGGACGATTCGGTTTCTTACATTGATTCAAAAGGTAACGAATGCGTAAAGGTAGAAGGGCTTAATCTTGCATGGGACTTCGAGGACGTGGAAGAGGTTTTGAGTACGAATATTGATCGGGAACAGATGCGTTTTTCAGTATCAAAAGACGTTCTTACTGCAATCATGGGTAGAATAAGTTATGACCCTCTGATGCAATGCTCTTGTCGTGGTATTGACGGGGAAGCACCTAACCCATATCAAAGCATAGCTCAAATAAGCGTACAAGCTGCCGATGCCCTCATTTCCGAATTGAAGAAAGGAGGTGAGAAATGATACGCGAAGTGACGATGTACAGAGCTGAGTGTGATGGGTGTAAATGTTATATAGATTTCCCGACACCATTTCCTGCATGGGCAAGGAATATTGCTATTAGTAATTGCGGGTGGAAAGAGATAAACGGCAAGTTATACTGTTTAATCTGTCAAAAGCATAATAAAGAAAAAGATGAGTATAAACCGAAAAACAAAGATTAAATTATGGAAAAGATTAGCGAAGAACAGAATTTAGAAAAGATTTGGTTTGAGGAAGCGAAAGAACAGACTATTGAAACACTTCCTATGTTTATCAATCACATCATGAATGATTACGACCATGATTATGGAACCATTTGTCATGCCTTGTCAGCTTGTGCATTGGCGGCTGCTTGGGCTGCGAACAATCATGAACAAGGAGGAATAACAGGATTTCAGGCAGGTTTTGTTATGTGGGATTTTATTAAGAAATGGATGTATGAGGATAACAAGACTGCCCTTAGAATCGTGAATTACGACAACATGCTCTATCCGCAATATGAAGATAAGTTTGACAAGGTTATCTCAAATGGAGTCTTTGAGAGCATACAAAAAGCGGCACAAGATAGTTTGGATGAAGTCAAACAAGGACGAGAGGTACATCCTGACGTTATCAAGCATTGGGAAAGTATTGTTGCCGGAAATGTCCCGTTTGGATATAGAATTAAGGAGGGCTAAACAATGACAGTACAGGAATTGATTGACGAACTTATGAAAGTGGAAGATAAGTCAGCTATCATAAATGTAGTTGAAGGAGATGCAGACAATGATTTTGTTTATGAAATCAGAGTTGAATGGAATGGTAATTATCCAATAATAGTGATTTGATTATGGAACGCAAGATAGGAGAAAAAAGCTACTTTAATGAAAATTGGATTAAAGCTGATAAGCCTATCAGTGAATATCCTATTGGTACAAAGTTTAAATCTATCAGTGGAGGTTATTGGATAAAGACCGAAAGAGGATATAAATGGTGTACTGGAGCCACATTTCCGAGAGTTGGAGGAGATTATATAGGATTGGTTTGTTTACCAGATAATAATGATTGATATGGAATGGAAAATAGGAGAAATAAAGCAAATAAACGGTGAGTGGTATCAGTGCTTAAAATCACCTGACGGAGGTTGTAAACATTGTGATATGAACTTTGAGGGCAAATGTCCAATACCAATTAAAGAATGTACAGAAAGTGGTAGAAGCGATAAGTCTTATGTTATCTTCAAGAAACTTGAAAAGGTCGGAGAGCCTATTGAGTTTGCCAGAGGATTGTATTTCCAAAGATACCAGTTGGCTGACTCAACCGCATTTTACGAAGGAAACACACGCTTATTTTTCAACGCACCGACAAAGACGTTTGTATATATAGAAATTAAAACCAAAGAAGATATGGAAGAAAAGAACAATGCAAAACATTCCAATTCTGAAAAGATTGGAAAGAATTTGAAAGAGTTTGACCTCGAAGCAGCCAAATCAGGCAAGCCTGTCTGCACAAGAGACGGAAGAAAGGCAAGGATTATTTGCTTTGACAGAATTAGTGGTGACGATTATTATAAAATCGTTGCTTGTGTTACAGCTTTTGATGAGGATTTTGAAGAAGTTTTATTCTATGGTATCGATGGGTACATAGTTGACTCACAGAACCCGAAAGATGAAGACCTTATGATGCTCCCCGAAAAGAAAGAGGGATGGATAAATGTGTACAAGGAGCGATGCTATGAAAGCAAGGAGGAAGCTATCAGACATATCGCACCAGGCACACACTATATAGACACAATTAGAGTGGAATGGGAGGATAAAGAATGATAGAAGAAAGTTACGTCAGCTTCGAGACGGCAAGGATGCTGAAAGAGGCAAGGTTTGACGTGCCGTGCTTCAACCAATACACAGACAGAGGTACGGTATGGCATTGTGATTGCCCGGAGAATTTTAACATAAGTCAGTGTGCAACTTCGTGCCCCACACAAGCGTTGGCTGCAAGGTGGCTTCGTGAAGTACACAGAATAGTAGTGGATGCCACTTTGATTCCTCCATCAACCGATGGGAATGCTTGGAGATACTTCATCGGGGAAATGGATGATATGGTATGGAACGGTGATTATGTGCCGTCAGATGAATTTTACAGAACTTACGAAAAAGCCCTTGAAGCAGGCTTGCAGGAAGCTATTAAACTGATTAAAAAATAAGGATTATGAAGAAGAGAATTAAAGATGCAGTCTGCGTTCTTCTCGGCAAGAAGATGGCTATAGACAAAGATACGTCCATATACGATATTGTAGGATGGAAGTACGGCATTGTCAGACCGTCATACAAAGAGATATACAGCGAAATTTCAATCAAGTTTAAAGAACTGTCCGACATGGCACTGAGGTTGTCAATAGGACATCAAAAATAAGAATTATGAAATCAAAACAAGTATTAGACGTGCAGCAGATGCAGCACCTGCAAGAGTTGGGGCTGGAACTGAAAGAAACAATGCTGTATTGGGTTAGTTTACGAAGCTGGCACGAAAATAACTTCGTTACCACGAAGGAGAACGCAATGGAGGTTATTGACGAAAGTTGCGGAATGCTCCCCGCCTACACCTTGCAGGACGTGCTGGATGCGCTGCCAAATAGAATATACGACAAAGGAGCATTTTATCTTGGGTGCTATGACATAATGATTGATGAGCATGATATATGCTATGCTAAATGGTGTGGATCGGAAATTGAATCCACATACGTGGAAATAGAAATTAAAGACAATCTTATTGATGCCGCCTACGAATTATTGGTATGGTGCATCGAGAACAAATTTGTAGAAACGAACAAAAACGAATGAGCTATGAACATCAAAGGAAAAATCACATGGGTGTCCGATGTGCAAAGCATCCGGACACGCGACAACAGAACACTCTTAAAAAAAGAGGCAGTCATTGAAACACAGGAACGCTACCCACAATCCCTCTGTTTCGAGGTCTGGGGTGACGACGTGCAAAACCAGTATCTCGCCACAGACCAACTCGTGGAGGTGGATTATAACATGCACGCCGTTCCTTACAACGGAAAGTATTTCTTCAATCATGCAAAAGCATGGAAAATTGTGCTGCTGGAACAACGTTGACATGTCACCTCATGACTATAAAGCATCCCTGAAAGATTGCCTCTTCCAGGGATGTTTTGTTTCATTTCAGTATTTCTTTCGCTTTCATTATCATTCCCGCTTTAAATTCACGTATCCGCATTTCCAATTCCTTGTCGCCAGGATTATCTTTCAACCGGTCTTCCATCTTGCGTAACGTCTTCATCTTTTGCTTGAAATAATTAATGAATTCGATTTCACCACTTTCCTGCATTTGTTCAAACTCATCCTTAAACTCCGTCCGACCGTCATTGATAAACTGCTTGTAGCGCTTCTCTGCCACACGTAGCTCTTCATAGCGGTCCCGATATTCGTAAAACACCCGGTTCACGGCTGCGGTCACAGTCTTTTCCGTTACAGGATTGATAAAACGGTTCACGACAGGGATGGTTCGAGGTTCTATATTCCCCCAATCACCCGTGGTTACATCCACAACCATACCCGTAAGATTCGACATGGTTTTACCTATACCGCCGGTATATGACGTTATGATGTGTTCCATGTAGGCCGGATTGATGAATGTTCCCCAAAAATGACTACGAAGGGCATCATTACCGCCTACATTATTCAAGATGCGTGAGATTTCCACATATACAGGACTTACGCCTTTATAAACACGTTCGTACTCCGGTAGGTTTTTTGTATAATCTGTAACTTTTGCGATGTCATGTCCCATAAAATCCCGATTAAAGGCCACATCCATAAACGGAGCCACCAGGTCCGGCATCAAGCCTCCGACAGCCTCTTGTACACTCGGTTCACCTTCTGGAATAAGATTGATGAATCCCACTGCACTCTGTACTTGTCGAGCCGTGGACACAGCAGCTTTTTCCGGCGTCATCCGATTGGTAAGGACTCGATAAAGGATGTCTCCAAGCCCATACACTTCGCGGAACAAAGGCGGCAATGGAATCTTTATATACCCCCCGCCTAGGTATATCAGCCAGTTATTCATACGTGTATAGTCTGTCTGATTGAAATAATCGTCATCATCGCCGCCTCCAAGAGCAGAAACAAGAAGTTCGTTCAACATGGGCATCACAAAGCCGGAAGCCATGATGGTACCGAGGGTTTTAAGCACACGTTTCTTATGGTTCTTTGCAGCTTGACCCACCTGATACAATCCTTGCACGGCCGGATTGAAGAACAGAATCCATTTATTCATGAACCAGGCAAGTGCGGCCCACACACCTTTGCCTTTGCCCAACGCGCCTTTCTTGTTGAAGTTGACCGAAATGTTTTTCGCTGCATCTATTGAATCTTCAATGCCATATCCGGCTTGACGCGAAGACATGTAAGCGTTAAACCGATTCACATCTTCCGCAATCCGATTGGCAGTCTCCAGACACTTGATTACAGCATTCAGCCCGTCACGAGTCATACTGAAAGTCTTGCGTATGCCTCTTATTTCTTGCAATGCCCGCTCATATTCCTTCTTGTAATCTTCAATCGTATGAACAGCCGTGTAGCCGGTTTCTCCTCCATTCTCAATGAACTCCTTGAAATACACATCCGTCTGTCTGTTAGGATTGTAATGTTCAAACACCCCTCTTGATACAGCTGCAAAGCTTTTAGGAATGTTTCTGAGATAATGGGCCGAAGCAAGGAAACCTTTGTTCATATACTCCATCGTGGCCGATTGAATCGTGTCGCGCACAAAATTCGCGGCAACAAAGTCCGGATTGTTACTTGTCAGTCCTCCACCATACAAACGTTTCAAGCGGTTATAGTATTCCCAGAAGATGTTTTCCTCACCTTCCGGATTGGTCTTTCCGTTAAGAGCCTGTGCCGCACGTGGGTCTCCGTTGATATAGATGACATACTCTATGCCGTTTATCATCAATGATACAAAGTGTTCCGGCCTTTGTCCCGATTTGGTCTTTAGCTCCATGCCAAAAGGCACTTTTCCACGATAGGCACGACCTTCTTCCTTCTCCTTTTGCATCCTCTTCTCAAAATCGTCCATTTTCTGCATGATGGTTTCAGGAGAGTCGTTCTCATTAATATCAGGATACACCTTTTCCACCTGCCCATGCACTGTGTTGTAAGTGTGAGCATACCACACGTTGGCAATTACAGCCAACTCGTTCGGACGGTTTATGACAAAATTATAGAAACGCTGTTTCATCTTATTGCGATTGCCTAAAATAATGGCATTCTGAGCCGAAAGAGCTATCTGCGCAATAGGATTATCAGCCAAAGATTTTCGTCCTTTAGCCTTTTTCTCCTTTTGCACCGGCGTTTCACGACGTGTGTAGTCATATACATCTTCTGCAATATCCTCCTGCCAGCCTTTAAGCGGAACGTAATATTGCATCATGTTTTTTATCTCTTCATACCGCTCCTGACTCAACATCCCGCTTTCTAACAGCTTATCCAGCGTTGCATTGGTCGCGTTGTTGATATGTTGCCATAATGAATCAATTTCTTCCTGAGTTGCTTCACTTTCAAAATCACGCACCAATTCTTCTGCATGAGTCTTGTATTGTGCCTTAATCTCCTTTATGCGGCGATTATATTCCAACTTATCGATTACCTGGTTCTTTAAATCTTCATCCAGTTGGTCTTGCTGGTCACGTAAGACTAATCCTTCCAAACCCGAATAATCTCCTCCTTCAGCCAATTTCTTTTCGTAATCAGCTTGTACCTGTTGCATCAACACATCATATTGATCTTGGTTGATTTTGCCTTTATCCAGCTTGTCGTCCAATTCTGCCTTTCCTTCATCGTATGCCGCCTTTGCATCACGGTGTAATAACACATCATTACGCTCAAGTCCGCTTTTTGCATAAATGTAATCTTCAACTTTCTGGCGCCCATATTTATCAGACAACTTTTTGACGACATCAAGCAATGGTTCAAAATAATTCTTGATATAACGTTCATTATCTATTTTGTTGAGAGAACTTAGCCTGTTCTCGGCTGTATAGGCATTTTCAAAGCTTCTGATTCTTTTCTTGCTATACTTTTCTATGACATTTTGAAGCAACTTTAATGACAACATACTGTCTTGAAAAGCCTCTTGGAAACGAAATTCATTGGTACTAACAGCTTTGTCATATTCCTGGATGATTGCAGGACGGTCGGAGAAGCGGAATCTTACATCATCATCTCTATCCGTACTCTCTGCCACCCGTGTGTCAGCCTCAACAGACGAAGCAAAGTTACCAACTCCCAACTCATACTGCTTGCGGGTATCGACCGCCGTACCCAATATACTACGGTATCTGCCCGGCTCGGCAAGATTCTCATAACTTCTCCAGAGGATATAGCGCAGCTCGTTGTCACTTAATGTCACTCCACTGAAATCCTCAAACCCTATCTTGTGCAGCATGTTTAGGAACAATTCTTTTATCTTCTGCCACCAGCTCGCATTGATATTCTCAAAGTCGGTGTTCTCGGCCAGCGAAGCGAGGTATTCTTCCGTTGCAGTATGGATGTTCCAATTATGTTTCTTGGACAAATCAACAATCTTTTGACGAATAGCCTCATCTGCATTCCGGAATACGTTATCCAGGAAGGTATTGAAATGCGAGCCGAACAGTTGACGCAACCCATAATGCGCCACGGCTTCATGCAGCAACGTTTGTTCCGCATCGAACACGCTCCTATGGTTAGAAATTACAATCGTGATGCGTCCGGTGCTGCGTGAATAGAAACCTTTGGCCTTTGCACGCTCCCCTTGCAGTGTGCTTGCATCGGTCACGATGTCCACATTATCAAGATGTAACTTCTCGGCCAATTCCTGAACGGCAGTCACCATGCGCTGACGTTCCCTTATTGCAAATGCCCTCCGCTGTGCTGCCGTGCGTGTAGAGCGACCTGTCATCTTTGCGACCGGGTCATTCTCATAGCTAAGCTCGTCGTCGGTCAGCATACCATCGCCTCCTCTTAACATGGCAGTGGCTTTCTTGCGTCCCTTGCTGATACCGTCTACAATCTTCACACCGAGCTTCTTCAATTCTTCAAGCAATGACGGAGTAACTGTATTGTCAGGTATGGCAACATTCTCTCCTTCGATAAGTTCGGCGATGCGCTGCGCCACCTCACTGTCAGGAACAATGCGTACAGGACGCATCCATCTCGAAAGGATTACTTTGCGTTTCTTGTCGCCGCTAAGTTGGCGGTTAACCGGACCTGCGTTCCATTTCGTTTCTCCAACAGAGTCTTTAGCTCCCTCTGCCTGATAGCCGCTTGTCAGTTCGCTTTCGGGCACTTCTACCTCAACCGTTACAAGGTTGGGACGTTGATAGGCTTCTGCGAACTGGTCATTAAGCGGATTGCGTGAGGTGTGGAAATAAGGATTGTATGCTACCCACAAGCCTTTGCCGTTGTCTTTAACAATGTAGATGTGGTTTTTGTGCGCTCCCTCTTTCTCTACAAGTTCAGGGCGTTCGTCCGATACTTCCCATTGGCCGAACTCCGAGGGTGCTTGACTTATCCTGTTGCTACCTGTGCCAATCTTCTTCGACATGGGTGGATACAACTTGCCGTCCACCAACGACATGGCGCGGTACACCTTTACAGTTGGCTCACTGTTCAACCGCTCTATCTCGCTTGCATCATCCACAACCCGGAACAAATCATTGGCTTCTTCCTCATTGGTCGTATAATCATCAAGCCTGTACAACGCATCATCCTCGTTGGTTTCTTCCTTTACCTTTACACCAAGTTTCGACAACTCCCTTACTACTTTTTCTATATTTTCTGCCGGAATGTCCGCACGCAACTTTCCGCGGTAGGGATAGAAGTTGCTGCCATTAACAGCACGGAGCAATGCCTTGTTTTCGTAGTAAACGGCGCCGTCTTTCTTCGTCTTGGGTACGGTCAGATAGTACACTTTCGCCCAGCTGCTGCCTGTAATATCCACTTTTCCGTCATGACTGGTAACGGGCATGTAGTCTTTTATCTGTTTCAAGCGGCTGATGATTGGCGCACCACTTGTTTTCAGCATGGATGTATTCCACTTATCCGGCATCAATATACCGTCATGCACATTCCCGTCAATATCGGTGTAGCTGATAAGCTGGCCGGGGTATCCTCCATATTCGTCTTGTGTATCTGCAATGGCCTGAAGAATGTTTCCCGTCATGATGAAACCCGTCTTTCGTGTTCCTGTCGGTATTTGGCTGTCCCAGTTCTCAAGCGTGGTGGAACGTGCCGCATCCCAATTATCGTTGGTCGTCTTGTAAATGCTTCGTAACGCTTCGGGCTGCGACAACTTGATTTCCATACGCCTGCGTCCGTCAAGAGTGGCGAACACGGCAAGCGTGGTCGAGGCAGTTATCTTGCTGTCCTTTGCCTTGTAACCGCAGAATATGGCCGGTGTGGAAAAATCGAACACCGTGCTTTCAAGATTGTCTGGCATGAGGTACGACTTCCCGACTTCAAACATGTGCAGACGCTGTTTCAACATATCGCTGTTCGTGTTGAGGCGCACCATGTTGTCGTTGTGCTTCGATTCTACATTCTCATTGGTCTCTCTCGCGTAATCAGCAATGGCGGCTTGCTTTTCCTCGGCGGTACGTTTCTGCTGGCGGTTGATTTTATCGGTCTGCTTGGCAATATCTTCCTGCGCCCTTACCTTTGACCGCTCATAGCGGGCTTCCTCGGCGGCAATTCGTGCCTCGTCCTCTTTGTCAATGGTGGCAATGAGTTGACGTACATAATCTTCAGGGCGTTTGCCTTTGTTCACTTGCTCGATGGTCTTGCGTATTTCAGCTGCTTTCATCGGTTTGCGCAACACGTCCATTTCCACCTGTTCAACGTATGAATTCCGTGCAAATGGATTGGTGCCGGTCGGGTCTATGCCCTCGGAGGACACACGTTTGTTCAAAGTCTTGGCACGAAGCGGCATGACGGTAATCTTCAAGTCATTGCTCCCCGTGTCGTTCAAGTATTTTATGAGTTCATTGTATCGTCTTACGACATCATCATAGAACTCTTCCTGCTCTTTGGTGGTCAGCAACGCCACATAGCCGGTTATCTTACGCGCATCATCCTCTTGCGGCTTATACTCGTCAAGCTCATTGGTCTGCACACGTCCTCCGCCTTGTCCTGCCTTTTTCAACGGACTACCCATTTTCTCGTAGATTTCAGGATTGTCGCGCAGATATTCCACTACTACTTGGCTTCCGTATTTGTTCAGCAGGTCGGGAGCTTCCACTTCGTTGCTTTCGCTGTCCTGCGATGTGGTCGTGTTGGCGTTCAGTGATTTCAGCTTGGTGGACAACATCATCAGGAAACGGTTTTCCGCCGGTACTGGCAGACCAAGGTTGATGTAATAGCCTCTGTGTACCTGCCCCGTGCGGTCAATGCGGCCTATCATCTGCATGTAGTCGTTGATGTCGCTCAACGGCTGGGCGATAATCATCGTTCGCTGACGCTGGTCGCTGAATTTTTCCGATGCGTGCAGACTGATACCGGTAGAGGCGGACTTGTTGAGGATAAGCACGTCAAGTTCGCCGCTGTTGAACTCGCGTTGCATCCTCTTCTTGTCCTTGTCTGTCCTGCGTCTCACGACAACACGTCCGTCATCGTCACGCTCCACGTACACATTGCGGCCTGTCAGTTCGCCGACTTTATAACCCATTCCGTGCAACCGTTCAATGATAGCGTCAAGCGGACTGATGAAGATGTCGCTGGTACTCTCACGGATGAAGTCCTGCAATTCATAATATGCCTTTTCTCCGGCTTCACCCAACTGCTTGGGAGAGTATCGTGCATGTTGTTCTTTACCGTTTTCATCTTTCACTGTGTACTGCATAACCGTGTCAAGTCCTTTAAGCAGACTTGCGCTGAAGGTAGGCTCTTCAATGATGTCTCCCGGAGAGTAATCCTTTATCGTACTTTCCATCGTGCTCTCTAAAGCAATGACTGGATGCCGTCCTGCTTTGATTTCTGCCTCTACCTCATCGGCGATTGCATCCACCTTCAATGCCAACATCAGTTGCTTGGTGTAGTTGTAGGTCTTGCTGGCAAAAGGCACATTTTCTACGCCCATTTTGTCTGTACCTCTCTTAATACCGGCACTCTCT
Source organism: Phocaeicola coprophilus (assembly GCA_016900015.1). Classification (GTDB taxonomy): domain Bacteria; phylum Bacteroidota; class Bacteroidia; order Bacteroidales; family Bacteroidaceae; genus Phocaeicola_A. Next base: position 102,169 of record JACJJM010000005.1, read on the forward strand.
GCCATAACAGCAAGCTCTTTGTCCATCGCATCAACCATCGGTTTTACATAATCCTCTTGGAACTTAATGATGGCGTTGAATGCAGCAATGGTATGGTCGTAATTCTCACGCGCACGTTTTACGGTTGCCGGGTCGTTTATGGTTTTCCAGTCGGTCACCACATCACTCATGTCGCGTTCACGGCGTACCATCTGCCCGGCATTGGTCAGTTCGCGGCTCATAATCTCCTGCAAAGTTACACCGCCTTTCTCAATGATGCCAATCAGCTTGTCAGGCTCTACCTTGGCTTGGCTCATGGCAGTGCGGATGGCGTACAGGGGCATGGTGTCAGGACGCTTGGCGAAAGTGGCACTTGCGAAAGTGGCCGCTTTCGCGCTTCGTAAAATGCTTTGCAGGTATGCGCCTGTATTGCTCGTTCCTGCCGCTGTGTGGCTCTCGTCAAGGAATAGGTAATTGTCCTCGGCAATGGCACGCAGGAATGTAGCCTTTGGCGTGGCTTTTCCGTCCTTTGAAGCCTTGCTCTTTTTTGTCCGCCCTCCGCGTTTCTTTGCCGCTTCCTCTGCTTCTTTTTGACTCACCTCATCACCTGTATTTACTTGTGAATAGGTAAGCACGGCAAAGTCATATTCATCAGGCAATTGACCTGTAGCAAACACTTTTGCCATTTCTTTGGATGATAGAGGCTTGTGTACGGTATTTCCGTTACTGTCAACCATTGCTCCGTCCGAATTGAAAATGAACGGCACAAGGTCGCCACTGCCTATGTCTACCAAATCCCGGTAGATGTCGGAAAACAAATCCGCCTTTTGTGTAATAAATATCGGCTTCTCGCCACGTTTCACGGCCCAGCGGATGAGTGCGGCCATTTGCCTGCCCTTGCCCACGCCTGTCTGGTCGCCAATGATAAGTGCCTGCCCTTGCTTCATTTGGTAGATGGCCATTGCCACACTGTCAATTTGCTCTGCGGCAAGTGCCTGATGTGTTTCCTCTATCGTGTCATATCCAAGCTCTTTTCTTACAAATTCGTCAATGTTCCCGTTTTCAGTCTCAATTTGTGTGAGTACATTATCCATTGCCTCTACCATTGCGGCAGGGGCAACGCTTTGCAATGAAAAAGCACTGTTATGCGGTCTGTATGCACTCTTTTCTTCAGTAAGGGTGCGCTTCTTCGGTTGTTCGGTTCTTGTTTCTCCTAATCCCACTCGTTCCGTGGAAACTCCCACTGTTCCCACTCGCTGAACGTCAGGCTCTGATATTCCTCGGCTTCCTCCTTCGGTATTTCCACCAGCTCCTCGCCGGGTTTCGCCATTTCCAGTATCCGTTCTATGTTCTCTTGATAAAACCTGCTGGCTTCTTTCCGAATTGCTCTCGGTTGAATGTGCTGTTCCTCGCTGTCCGTGTCCAGTGTCATCATTCTTTCGAGATTGCCCACTATGTCCTGTTCCGTCAGTGTTCCGGGATGGTTGGTCAGCGACAGATACGAGTTGCCCTTGCTGGCTACGTAGAATTTCTGTTCCATTTGTCTTTTCCTTTGAGTTGATTACTTTATCTATTATGTCATACAAGTCGTCAAAACTATCTGCCTTGCGTATGGCTTTGCTTTCAACAGGCGGATAAACTGCTGTTTGGACACGTTCCTCGTCGCTCCTGCGTCCGGCAATCAATATCATGCGGGTAGGAAACGTCGTTCCCTGCTTGGAATACAGCTTCCCGTCCATATCAACAACGCCTTTCACGTTGTAGTGGTCATACAGGTACGTGAAAAATGGCTTCATGCTTTTCAGTCCTCCATTGTTTCCGTACTCCATGTTACCGCCTATGATGATAGCAGCCTTGCCATTGTCTTTCATGCTTGCGAGGGCATTCAGCGTAATCTGTGGGTCAAGGCCTGGTATCATCTTACCGTCATACTCCACTTCATTACGTTTGCCGAATGGCGGGTTGGCAATGATGACATCATATTGTTGTCCTCCCTCGAACGGCTCGGTCGCATCCTGCTGGGTAACTTGCGCAAAACCTTGCTCGCGAAGATTGTCCAGTCTCGTCTCGTCAAGCTCGTTGACGTGTACTTGATTGGCAGGAACGGCAAACACCAGCATTCCGTTACCGGCTGTTGGCTCTAATACCTTTCCGCCTTTCTTGCCGCTCATGGCAAAGCGTGCTGCGTTCCACGCCATAGGCAATGGGGTGGAGTATTGCTGCATCTTGATACGGTTGCTGCTCCGTGCGGCAATGGTGGGCTGCATGTCATAGAGCTTGCAGATCAGGTCATACGACTCTTTGCTGTCCCGTCCGTACTGTTCTACCACTTCGCGTGCGGCTCTGACCAAACCGTCCTCGACAAGTTCTTGCAGCAAGATGTCAGTCCTGCCGTCATGGTCAACCTCCATGCCCAAAGCTGCTGCGCGTTTGCGCAAATCAAGTATGCTCCTGTACGGCTTTGTGCCACTGTCAAGGGCGGTAAGCATGTCAGTTTTGACTGCATTAGCAAACATACGGTTTATTTCCGTATTTTCCACATGAAGAGTTGCCGTATTTGCAGGTTTTACCTCTTTCGGGTCGGCACTTTCATAAAGTACCGGTGCCAGCCCGGTGTCAAGCACAAGCCGACCATTGTCCTCAATGTCGTAAACAGTGGCAGGTTTGCCTTGATAAATAACAGCATCACCCTTTTGGAACGATGAATTATCCTGACCTACAGTCACATTTTCTTCTTGTGCGCTGAAAAGGTCTACTATCTTCGGCTCTTTCTGTTTCCTCTGTTGCTTGCTTGGCTTCTTTTCAGCTTTTGATGAAGCTTCCTGCTGTGAGTTGCTTACCGGCACAAAGTCAGGGGCGTAATGCTTCACAAGCTGTTGTGCTGTATGCAGTAACGACTGATAAGTTTCATCCTCCGCAAAGAAATTGTTTGATGACAGGTATCGTTCCTCTCCGCGTTCAGGGGTTGGGTTTTCGATGCGCAGCATACCGCCTGTAACTTTCAGGTTGTCGCCTTCCTGATTATCCAACCGGATGCTGATATACAGCTCACGCTTCTCTCCGAGCGGAAGATGTATGCTGATGTTTCCACCGATGGGCGCAATGTTGGCCGTCGCAATGCTTCTACGGCGTTTACCTTTATTGTCCACGATTGTTTCCGGGTCGATGCCGAGGTCTTTGGCAAGGCGGTTGGCTAAGTTGTTTGCATCTTTGACGGCTTTCTTCTCGGCATTACGCATATAGCCGTATGCCTCGTTGAAGTCGCTCTCCACAGGTTCAGCCTCATAATAACCTAACAAGGCAAGCTGTTCGTTTACCTTGTCAAGCTGCTCATCTATCTTTCTGACGGCTTCGTTTACTTCTTTTTCATCTGTTGCAGCTTCAATGTCGCTTTCTGCCTTGCTTGCAACAACTTCTGCATTCTGTACACTCTTGTACTCCGCAAACGGTTTGGTTTTGCGATGGCTGCTGTCTATCCACTTCTCGAAGTCCTCCAGATTTGTGGAAGTCATGACAATCTTTCGGTTGTCTGCCCATCCCTTGCTGTAGTTGGAGAAATAAGCATCCCGTGCATCGGCCTCATCATTAAAACCGAGCATGACCTTATGTTCGTCAAACGTGCCGTCCTCGTTGTACTGGTCGACGACATACACCCGGCGTCCGTTCCAGCCGTCGATGTCGTCGGTCAGGAACACGTCGATATGGTCACCGTCCACGCCCTCCGTGCCGCGTATGTAGCCGTAAGTGTTGTGCATGGTGGTCTGCCACGGATTGCCGTTTGCATCTGTGCCACGGCGCACGCTACCCTTCGGATTCTCAACGGTGATGTCGAACTGCCCGATACGAACATGGCCTTTCTTGTAATTTCCGGCTTCTTTCTGTCCGTCAGTCGGGTTTGTGTCCGTTTCTGCCTCCGCCTGCGCAATTTTTTCACCAATAGTTTGTGTAACTGTTGATTTATCAGTATTTTTGTGAAAAGAAACGGTTGGTTCACCGTTGGGTTCTGAAGATGTAATGCCATCTCCTTCATTTTCAGAAAGCGAAGAACCAGTCGAAACGGCATTACTCGATTGCTGAGGTTCGGTCTTGGTGACCGTTTCTCCCAAAACATTGGCAAGGATATCCTTATATAGGGCGATACCTCCGTGAGGCTTAGACGCTGCGGTTTGAAGGGTATCGCCTTTCTTTATGTTCTCGGCGACAAACACTTCATGCACGTACAGCCTATTCTTATTAGCGTCCTGCATAACACGACAGAACACATAATTGCGTTTGCCCTTGTACTCTATCGGATAGGCAAAATAATGGTCAATAACACCACGCTCTCTGCCATCTGGTAAGGTTCCAAGGTACACAGCATTTTCAAAACCATCAACTAATGACGTTATGGCATCCAGTTTGGCTTGACTGTATCGGTGAGCCAATGAACTCTCCACGGAATTCTTATTTATTTCAACTTCACCAACTTCTGTGTCGTAGAAAACAGGTTCAGGCACATTCGCATCCCACCATTTTTCCGCCACTTTACGTGCTGAAAGTTCTGGTGTACTTACAATTTGACCAACCTCAACATCTACTGCTGAAGCATTGCGCAACATATCACCGCGCCGTTTCCTTTCCGTTTCAGTCATTAAGCGCGGGTCTATTGTTGTCCTGCTTATCCGTTCCTCTCTTCCGGATGCGCTTCCTTGTACAGCTCCATCCGCAGTGCCGACACTTGTGCCAACCGTTGTGGATTGCGTTTCAGTTGTTCCAGCTCGCCCGGACGGTACAGTTTCTTCTTCAGACAAAACCGTGCCGCTTCTTTCAGGTATTCCAGCCGCTCTTCCCGGCTCATTGCTTGTATTTTCTGTGTCAATTCTTCTGGTCTCATCGTTTCTTCTGTTTAATTCTTCTCCAAAAATAGATATAAATTCCACGTATTGTTCCTCGGTGAGCAGCGATTCACCCACCAAAGGCAGGAACTCGTTTTCATATGCTTCATACTCTTCTGCGCTCATGTGGAAGTTCGCTTCGCACCAGCTGTCGTATGCTTCGCGTTCTGCTTCCTGCTCCCGACGTGCTTGCTCCGCGCGCCGATTCCGAATGAAGTTTGTCAAGTCTCCACGCGTCTTGGCAACCGACAGCACGCTGATGAGTGCGTCACGTCCGGCATTGGCATCGTTGGGGTCGAAGAAATGTGTGCCGTTCTCACTGTCGGCCAGCATCAACTTCTCACCGGCCTGCTCAATGGTCAGCCCGCCCTTCTCCTTGGAGGCAAACAAACCTAACATGCTGCGAGCTTCCTCGTTGCCAGCTCCCGTCTCACGCAAATAGCTCTCACGCAGAAGGGGGAGCGAACCATTGGCCAGCATCTGAGCAGCTAATTCTTCACCATCCATCGGTTCGCCCATTGCGAGTATCTCTGCGGCTGTGCGGTCACCAGGTCGTTCGCGACGGGCTGCCAGTTCGTCGGCCACTTGCTGCCAATAGTCCACTTGTGCCAGGGCATCGTCCACACGGGCTTGCCAAGCCTGCTTGTCGGCAAGATATTTGGCTTTGTCCGTGCCTATCTTGGGAGGCTTTTCGCTGGTTTTCTTCAGCAACTGCAGTGCAGCCTTGGCATTCTCTTCGATGAATGCATCCACTTCGTTAGCATCAAGCGAGCCATCGTTCAAGTCAGCCAAGGTCACGTCCACCGGCACTGTGTGATAAAGAGGCTTTCCGTCTTTGTCGACCGGTATGGCGCTATTCTCGGCAATTTGGCTGTTAGAAGACATTGCAGGCCGGATTTCGTTTTGTCCATCCTCTTTCGGTTCACGAATGGCCTTTTCCCGTTGTTGTTTCACTTGTGCGATGCGCTGCCATGTGTCGTAAGCGTTTCGTGTTCTTTCCACCTCCGCTCGTGCCAGTTCAAGCATTTTGCGGGCTTCACGCTTAGCCTCAACGCGTTCTTCCATTGTAGGTTCGCCATCTCCTTTTTTCGCTTGAGGTTTGCCCGCTTCAACTATTTTCAAGTTTTTAGCTGCTGCATCGTATGCTTTCTTTCGCTCATTTACAAGGTCAGACACAATGGAGCTTGCCATAGCCTCATCGCCTCCGGCCTGTTCCACGATGGCATCCCACGCCGTCTCCGGGTCTGCCTGCTCATACAAAGGCTGTCCCTTCTCATCTTTCGGTATGCGGTCAAGCGCACGCTGTTGCGACTTTGGCGATTGCTCCGTAGTTCCGATGCCGGATTGTTCTCCGCTCGTAGAAGTGGCTCCTGTGGAAGGAGTATATTCACTCGCTGTCTTTAGCAATGATAGTGCTTCACTATATGTACTAAAGGTCAACTGGTCTGCACCTGTAATGTCACCCTCTTCGTTCACATAGTCCACGATGATTCCGTCGGGTGCGATTTCTTTCACAACAGCAGTTTTGCCGTCCACCGTAAAACGGTCGCCGACTTTGGGCTTAGGCACCGCGGCCGTTTGCGGGGTTGTCGTTCCCTTTTGTTGGGCCACAGATTCTTCCTTATCCACTTCCTTGCGGGCTTCTTCTTGGACTTGCGATGCTGCTGCATACTCTTGCAAGATAGGAGCGACCTCAGCATCCCTCTTGCGTTTCCGCAGCACGTCATCGGCTATTGGCGACGACACCGATCCATCCGGCATTTGCAGAATCCAATTCCCGGCACCGTCATTACCCAGCACGGTTACAGTTTGAACGGCACCGGCCTCATCCAGAATCGGAAACGACGATTGAGGAGCAATAGGCGTTCCTTCCTGAATGTCTGCGTCTTGCTGGTAAGAACTGAGCATTCCTCTTAAAGCGTCATCCGGCGACACTATCATGGCGTCGATCATCGACTCCGGAATCACTGTCAATGGAGAATCCTCATTAATAGAAGAGAACACGGGAACATTGTTATCCATTTGAATCGGATAGACCATCAATGCGCCATTGGATTGCGTGGGCATCCCGTTGGCATCGAGTCCTTTCACCACAACTCCCCACTGCGCATCTTTTGAACCGTATTTCCCAAGAGGAACAAGCGTAACATTTCCGCCGGAAGCCGTTATTTCTCCCAGCAAGTTACGAGCATGTTCAACTTCACCGGCATGTGCTTTATCCATTGCGTCATTCATGCCGGCTTCTCTATCCAATGCATTCAGATAATCAAGAGCAGCATCCCTTACGTCGTCTGTATAAGTGGACAACTTTTCCTCACGTTCTTCTACCGGGATTTCGCTCAGTTCCTGGATGCTTTGCTCGTCTATCCCCATTCCCGTCAGTCGTTCCAAAGCAACTTCCCGGCGAAGCACAGTCTGTCGCATTTGTGTCGGATCATGCTCTTCATATATGGCTTGTCCTTCCCGAAATGATGCATCGTGATTATTTCTGACTTCTTGCTTTCGGGCTTTATCTACATCATCCAAGGCATTATTTACGGCAATGTTGTAGGCATAGGCTATCTCTTGTTTCTTTTCTTCCGGCGTAAGGTTAGTGGCTGTGATGGTCTCTTTGATGAAACGTTTAATGTCCTCGTTGCCGCGTTCTTTTGACAGCTCTTCCAGTTTGGTCATCTTTTCACGTTCCTCCTCGGTCATCTGTCCGAGCATCCGTTGCTTCTGCCTGCGATACCGGTAACGTTCATGCGCAAGTCCTCCAAGCCCCAACAGACTGAAAGCTACCGACGTGGGAGCCAGCCCCAGGAAAGTGTCGATGTTGTTGTCCAAGTCTGTTGCTTCCTCTAAAGTCATCTCTCCCAACGGGATATTGGCGAAGTTATTATATAGTTCCTCCGCATATTCGCCAAACAGACCATGAAACTGTGTACGTTTGGCAGCTTCCACCAACACGGGAGACGATTTCAACTTGCGATAGAAATTCCACGTCTTGCCTGTCAGGGCATCATCCATTAAAGAGCCCACACCTCCGGGAAGAACTCGTTCGGCTTGTGCCCACACTACAGGACCGAAACCCTTGAAAGCATTGAACACCATCTCGCTTTGGTTTTCCAGGAATGAGGAGGCAAACGATTTGCCCAAAGCTTCGCCGGCGGACTGCTGACCAGTACGTCCGGCATAATGACGACCTGTGTTGTCCAACTGGATGTCTCCCGTCATGCGCTCCATGGTACCGGCTGCCACACGAGCAGATCCGGTAGTACCTGTCAGGCCCGTAGCGGCCAATGCGTCACCAGCCAGGCGTGCAGCCATACGACTCACGCCACGCTTGGCCGTCTTCGCGCCGAATTTCTTCATGCCATAACGCAAGATGCTTTTGGCAATGGCACTGCCAGAACCTGATACCGGATTGATGGCAAACTCCAACATAAAAGGAATACTCTGTCCGGTGGTCATGCCAGCCTTATAGCCACGTCCTAAATCTGAATAGTAATAAGCATTGGTGGCCAGATTGGCGACAGCGGCATCCATTAATGCCTGCTCACTGTCATTCAGGCGTTCGCCACGATCAAACTTGTCAAGCACATCCATAAGCAACTTACCTTCACGCAAGTCAGTCAAGCCCATTGACCATGTATCGGCATCAAACACCGTGTCGTACAGTCCGCGCCCCAGCCCGGCCATAAAGTTCGTGTTGCCACGCTTCTGTGCCTCAGCTATGATTTCCTTAGAATCATTCAACAAGTTTTGTGCAACTTCCAGCTCGCCCAATTGACGACGTTCGGCATTAATAGCCTTATCCGTATTGTAACGACGACTGCCCATGAGAACATTCATGACGTTGCCTCCCGTGCCTCCTTGTTGAGACAGGCGGGAATGCGCATCGCCCAGCTGCTTACCTACCGAGGCCGACAGCTTGTCAATGTCGCCGGCCACCTGTTCTTTTGTGAGTTGCTTCATGTCTTCATTGATACGGTCGCCATAACGTTTCAGAACTTCATCCTGATAGGCCATTATATAGGGTTGCATGTCTTTGTTGATACGTTCACCGTAAATGCGATTGAAGTCTTCGTTTGCCTTATTGTTCAACTCCTGTCCTGTGTAGCGATCGGCCAATGCACGGTATTCGTCCGATTGGAGAAATTCTCCGGCATAACGGTCGTTCACTCCACGCTGTATGTCGACAAGCTCACTTTGTAGCTCCTGTCCACGGCGGGTAAGAGCAAATCGGTCAATATAGTTAGAATAAATATCCTCCGGGCTGGCAGCTTCACGAGGCTTGAAACGACTGTCTATGTCGCGCTCTTCGTCATTGCGGTCTGAGTGTTCCACAGGAAGGATTATCTGTTCTTGCCTGATGGCATCCGGACGTGCCACTTCCTGCCGGAGTTGTGGAAGACGCCGGGAGCTTTGTTTGTCGGCTTCACGTTGCCTGTCAACCAGCTCTTGTAACGAAGATTCCCGTTGCACAGGTTTGACATCACGTATCTTGGCTTTCAGCTCGTCAATCATCGCCGATGCCTCCGGCGACAGAGAAGATTCTGCAGGCGAGGTGGTTCCTTCGTTATACAATGAAGCTTTGGGAAATTGTTTCAAAAAGGCACTTTTCTTAGATACTGGAATATCGTAAACATTACCTTCAGCTTCATAAGCGATAGATGCATTTGGATTATCTTTTTCAAATTCTCCTATGAGATTATCTGGTATATCAAAAATCTTACTATTTAATTTATATACTGGCATATATTAGCTGTTTTTTTATGTTATTTACGTTGATATTGTGACCAATCTGTTCCATCTGATGACGGAATTTCATATTCGGAATACTTATCTTGCTGATTAGGGTCAAGAGTCCATACATTTTCTTTCACATCTCGTTGTATACCTTGACTTGTCAATATGAATTCACGCATTTCATCGATGGTTTTAGGACGCTTATATTCATATCCTTCATCTAATCCCCAACGCTTCTCCAAGAGATTATATAAGAGCGCAACATCTTCATCCTTATTCATATCATAATCTCTTGACTGGCCTTTTCCTCCGGAAATATGTATCTTCCCATAGTCCTTTTTATTACCGTTGCTTCCACCTTTCCTGGCGCGTTCTGTTTGTGCCTTTTTCAGTTCAATGTCAGCTTGCACTCTTTGAGGCATATAATCATTATTCAACTTTTCGCCACGAAGCCGTTCATTAACCAAAGCTATATCTGCATCCAACTTGTTTCGCTTCGCAGCCTCTGTGCCCAAAGCAGCTTCAGCAGCTTTAGCACGTGCCAGGTTTACAGGATTATTTTGTTTCAAGTTCTCCAAAAATATCTGTTGCTGGAATTTCTGTGCAGCAGCATCACGAGCAGCATCCTCGGCTCGTTGCTGACCCAAAATTGCCATATAATCCTTATAACGTGAATTATCTAAAGCATCCTGATAAGCCCGCAACTGGTCAATACGTTGCTGGCCTGCAGCAATAGGTTGCAGCCTCATCGCCGGATTGCCATTGACCGTACGGACATAGTTGACAAGGTTTGCCAAAACATTACCAATGGCATTGACACGTTCGGCCCTGCGAAGTTTTTGCTCTTGCTTCGCCTCTTGTTCTGCACTTTGGAAGGGATTGTGGCCTGCTAAATTCGAATACAATTCCGCAAAAGAAAGCGGTTGCATGCCATTCTCCGCACGATACTGTGACACGCCACCAATATATCCGGCACGAGTCAACGTAGGGTCAATCTTGACGGCCTCATCATAACTGGCAGCTCTTCTCCAATCCCTCGTGTCGGTACCCGGCCTTATATTGGGTTGTTCTATCTGTGTCGGCAAAATTGTTCCTTGCGCCGCCTGCCGAATAGGACGCACAGAAGTACTTCTCCAGTCCCCAGTGTCAGCTGACTGTTCTATTCGTGCCGGCAGGGGCGTTCCTTGCGCTGCTTGCCGAATAGGTTGTACGGAAGGCGTTTGTTGGCCGATACGTTTATTGACACGTTCTATAATATCCATACATCATCCTCCTACGCTTTTCCACCTATCATGCCTGTAGCAGCTCCAATACCAGCTTCCAGCAATCCGCCTAAAGCCTCCGTTTCAGCTTGTGCCTGTTGCAGCCTTACATTGTTAATTGCATCCGTATACTGTCTGTTAGCCGACAAATAATTTTGCATAGCTTGGTCTTTTGTTGCCGTAGCATTCCGTGCTATATCTGTAGTAATACCTGCAACAGCATTGGTCGCAGCTTGCTTTGACAAAGAGGCTGATTCCGGAGTCGCACCAGTCACCGCTGCCCGTGCAGCAGCTCTTCGATTGCTGTCTGACAACAATTCACGGGCTTCTGTTAACGCAGCTTGATTTTCACTGCGTTGAAGTTGATCCATATCTGCCAGGTTCTTATAATATCCCATTTCCAAGTCCTTGGCATTATTCAAGTCCTTGGTTGCCTTTTTATAAGCACCATTTGTACCGAAAAGTTTAGAAAGGAATCCCATCTTATATATTTTTTAATAAATTGCTCGAAATTAATGTGTTATTTTTGCAAAGAATGGAAATCTTATAACACATGAAGATCGGAGACAGGATACAACTAATAGGAACTGATTGGGAAGGTACTATTATCAATATCGTTTCTAATGGTATAGCCATTGTCACACTTGATAATGGTATTGAAATGCATACACCTTTCGACCGTATTACAATTATGGGTGACACTCCATCATGTAATACAGAACGCGACGAAAGAGGACGATTTGTCGCCGGGCATAAAAAATTAGGAATAAAACGAAAACTAAAAAATGTTCGACAGACAAGAAAAGAACTCTTAGAACAACTTCAACCATACATTTCCGACATCGGTTCTATCATTGCTTTAATAGACGCACCGGAAGACAAAATATTAGCAATTACCCGCATGATGAAATTCTGTGTCCCGACTTACTCTACTGTTGAATTTAGTGAGACAACTCCTCGTTCACTTACAGCTGAAGAGAAGTTAGTCCAACTTAATGCGAAATACAATAATCTCCCAGATCCAACAGAAACCAACCTTGAAGATGAAGAAAATGATGTTGGCTGACAAAATTAGTCATAATTGTAACCTACCAATTATACATACATATTATCTCTACCTATCTTTGCCTTGCATTAAAGTTAGTCATAAAAAATTAGGGTATGTATTTTTAAGGTAAAACGTAAAACACAAAGACTGCTAAAAGAAGAGGGGCTGTGAAGTTCCTCTTCTCTATTTTTACTCACTTCCACCGTGAATATTTTATGCAATCAATATATATAATATATTTGCATATTAGTAATAACAACAACCAAACACAACACTTGCAAAAAGGTTTGTCGAAAGGTTTGTCGCAAGTTTTTTTTAATGTCATAAAAGGATTTGTATTTCAAAAAGATAGCGTATCCGACTATGACGCCCTTCTAAGGCGTGGGTCCTGCGTTCGAATCGCAGCGGAATCACCAAGCAAGAATAGCTGATTTGCCAAATCAAATGTTTGCAAATCAGCTTTTTTGTTTTCTTACGTAACAAATCGGAGCATCCGGCATCAGACCGAGACCGAAACATTCAGCTGACGAAGCCGCACTTTCCGACACTTTCACACGGAGCACACAGCCTATGCCCACAAGGTGTCCGCCGAGCACTTTTCTTCATTGCTCCCGGATTGCTTCCAAAATTCGTATTATCTTTGCAGTCCATTTCAAAAAACGTATAGACTCACATGGATTGGATTAAGGACATAATACTGGAACATTCAGCTTTACAAGCACTTATCGTGATTTCTCTATTATCGGCCATAGGCCTCATGCTGGGAAGGATACGCGTATGGGGCGTGTCGCTGGGTGTCACATTCGTATTTTTTGTTGGCATTTTAGCAGGCCATCTAGGAATCTCTGTCGATGCCGACATGCTCAACTATGCTGAAAGTTTTGGCCTTGTACTCTTCGTGTATGCATTAGGGCTGCAAGTGGGACCGGGCTTTTTCAGTTCATTCCGCACCGGCGGTTTGCGACTCAATCTCCTGGGGGCAGGCGTTGTTCTGCTGGGCACGTTGGTCGCCATCGGGTTGTGTTATCTCACACCCATATCCATGTCCGACATGGTGGGCATACTCTGCGGAGCCACAACCAACACTCCGGCACTCGGCGCTGCCCAGCAGGCACTGAAACAACTCGGCCTGGACAGTAGTGGAGCAGCCTTGGGATGTGCAGTCACATATCCCCTGGGAGTGGTGGGAGTCATCCTGGCTCTCATCGTCGTGCGCAAACTATGGATACGCAGCACAGACGACAATGCTTCATCTTCTGAATCTCAAGACCATACATTCATTGCGACCTACCAAGTGCACAACCCCGGCATTATCGGAAAAAACCTGAAAGAGATTGCCGCACATGCCGGACACCGGTTTGTCGTGTCACGTCTATGGCGGAATGGCAACGTCAGCATCCCCACCTTTGACACGGAACTGCATGAAGGTGACCGCCTGCTTGTCATTACCAATGATAAAGATGCCCCTAGCCTGACCATGCTCTTCGGCGAACAAGAACAAACGGACTGGAACAAGGAAGACATCGACTGGAATGCCATTGACAGCAAGATGGTGTCAAGACGTATCATCGTGACTCGTCCGGAAATCAACGGCAAACGTCTTGGCTCTCTGCGCCTACGCAACGCTTTTGGCATCAATATCACCCGTATCTATCGCAGTGGCATCCAGTTGCTTGCCACTCCTGATCTCATACTTCAGCTAGGCGACCGCCTGACGGTCGTGGGAGAAGCACCTGCCGTACAAAATGTGGAAAAAGTGCTGGGTAATGCAGTCAAGAGCCTCAAAGAGCCCAATCTCGTGTCCATATTTATAGGTATCACATTGGGCCTCATCCTCGGTTCGATTCCCATCGCCATCCCGGGAGTGGAACTCCCCGTCCGTCTGGGGCTGGCCGGTGGCCCCATCGTGGTGGGCATCCTGATAGGCACATTCGGCCCGCGCATCCACATGATTACTTACACGACCCACAGTGCCAACCTGATGCTCCGCGCATTGGGACTGTCCATCTACCTGGCATGTCTGGGGCTTGATGCCGGTGCGGATTTCTTCGAAACAGTCTTCCGTCCGGAAGGCGCACTATGGATTGGGGCCGGATTCCTCATTACATTCGTCCCCGTCGTGGTGATGGCATTGCTTTCATGCCGAGTTTGGAAAGTTGATTTCGGCTACGTGGCGGGCATGCTGTGCGGAAGTATGGCCAATCCCATGGCGCTCAATTATGCCAATGACACCATCGCCGGCGACCACCCGGCAGTGTCCTACGCGACGGTGTATCCATTCTGTATGTTCCTGCGTGTCATTGTGGCCCAACTGGTGGTGATGAGCTTTTTGTAATGAAAATGTAACTTTGTAACACGAATGTAATATGTGTAACATTGTGGGATGAAGCGGATGACGTATCTTTGCAGCGTGATTTTTATAACTACTTAAAACATTTTATGGAAACAATCTACTTAGGACTCGTCATCTTCCTATTTATGCTTGCCGTGTTTGACCTCTGGGTCGGGGTCAGTAACGATGCCGTAAATTTCCTCAATTCGGCTATCGGCGCCAAAGCAGCCACGTTCAGAACCATCATGATCATTGCCGCTATCGGAATCTTCTGCGGAGCCACCATGAGCAGTGGTATGATGGACATCGCCCGACACGGAATCTTCAGGCCGGAACAGTTTTACCTAAACGAATTGATGTGCATCTTCATTGCGGTCATGGTGACAGACATCATCTTGCTGGACATCTTCAATTCTCTAGGATTCCCCACCTCCACCACCGTCTCCATGGTATTCTCACTGCTAGGCGGAACAACAGGCCTGACCATCGTCAAACTGGCTCACGACAACACAGGATTAGGATTTGCCGACCTAGTCAACACAGAAAAGGCACTCTCAGTCATCATCGCCATCTTCGTCTCGGTGGCCATCGCATTCTTCTTCGGGACAGTCGTCCAATTCATCGCTCGCCTCATTTTTACATTCAATTATAAGTCGCACCTGAAGTGGCGCATCGGCCTCTTCGGCGGTATTGCAGCCACAGCCATCTGCTACTTCATGCTGGTGAAAGGCATACGTGACATGAGCTTCATGACACCCGACATGCAACACTATCTCGACAGCCACAGCATGGAGTTCATCGTCTTCGGACTTATCTTCTTCACCCTGCTGATGCAAATCCTCCACTGGCTGAAAGTCAATGTGTTCAAGGTCGTAGTCCTGCTGGGCACATTCGCATTGGCCATGTCATTTGCTGG
Source organism: Phocaeicola coprophilus (assembly GCA_016900015.1). Classification (GTDB taxonomy): domain Bacteria; phylum Bacteroidota; class Bacteroidia; order Bacteroidales; family Bacteroidaceae; genus Phocaeicola_A. The sequence continues at coordinate 117,311 of JACJJM010000005.1, forward strand.
CAATGACCTTGTAAACTTCATCGGTGTACCTCTCGCCGGATTCTCTTCCTATCAAGACTATATGGCAGCCGGCGGAGGCGATGTCGCCCAACACGCCATGGGAGCACTCAACGCTCCGGCCCATACGCCCATCTATTTCTTGGCTATCGCAGGCGTTGTGATGGTCATATCCTTAATGACTTCCAAGAAGGCCCACAATGTGGTGAAGACTTCTGTCGACTTGGCCCGCCAGGACGTGGGCGACGAAATGTTCGGCTCCTCACGCATGGCACGCTCCATCGTGCGCGCCACAACGACGGCATTCAACACCGTCATCAGCGTCACTCCCATGCCCATCAGAGCCTGGGTGCGCAAACGCTTCAATCAAGACGAAATCATCCTGGCCAACGGTGCAGCCTTCGACTTGGTGCGTGCGTCAGTCAATCTGGTACTTGCCGGCCTGCTCATCGCCCTGGGAACATCTCTGAAACTCCCCTTGTCGACCACGTATGTAGCCTTCATGGTTGCCATGGGTTCGTCCTTGGCTGACCGGGCATGGGGACGCGAAAGTGCCGTGTTCCGTATCACGGGCGTACTCTCCGTCATCGGCGGATGGTTCATCACGGCCGGAGCTGCGTTCTTGTTCTGCTTCACCATCACGCTGATCATGTACTTCGGAGGAATCGTAGCCATCGTGGCCATGATTGTCATAGCCATCGTGCGCCTCATTTACAGCCATAAGAAATACAACAAAAAGCTCAAAGCCGAAATCCCGGACGATTTGTTCCGCCGTATCGTAGCTTCAAAGGACAAGAAAGAGACCTTGAACTTGCTCTGCCAACACATCGCCGACAACCAATCGCTCTACTTGGACTTTGTCATCAACACTTACACACAAATCACCGACGGATTTGTCAACGATGACCTCCGCAGCCTGCGACGCGCCGACAGTGCATTGCGCACCGAGAAAAGCGCCCTGAAGAAAATGCGCCGCAAGGAAATGGTCGGCATGCAGCGCATCGACAAGGAAATCGCCATTGAGAAGAACACGTGGTTCCACCTGGGAAGCAACAGTTGCCAACAAATCATGTACTGCCTGCGACGCATCTGCGAACCATGCGAAGAACATGTGGACAACAACTTCAAGCCCATGCCCAAAGAGTTGGTCAAAGAGTTCATCCCCCTGCGCGACACGCTGGTCTACCTGCTGAAGCGCACGCACGACGTGATTGACGGCGCACACTATGAGGAAGTGGACGAGATACGCGCTGAATGCGACTGCCTGAAAGAGGCTCTCTCACGCACCCGCAAGTTGCAGATGAACCGCATGCAGGACGAAAAGAGCAACCTCACCGTGTCTTACGTCTACCTGAACATCCTCCAGGAGACACAGGAACTCGTCAGCTCGCTGCGCCACCTGCTACGTGCTGCCCGCCGTTTCCAAACGAACGAATACGAAGCTGCTGAAAGCGAGGCTTAAAGCCCGTACACGACATACAGCTATCCCCCGACGGAAGCGCATCCCGACAGACGACGGATGCGCTTCCGTTTTTTATCCCTATGCCTCCCGCTCCAATCTATATCAGTATGCCGTCGTTCTTAGATGTACATCCAAGCATGCTCCGATGTACATCCGGGAATGCTGGGATGTACATCCGGGAGCACTCCGATGTACATCTAAGAACGGCTACATACGGACGTATCCACAGACACAAAAGGGGGCGTGCAGGATTGACACCGGGCCAACTCCTGCACGCCCCCTTTGCCTTGTGCGCCGCCGGGGTCAACGGCCGCCGTACATGCGTTCGTAGTAATGCTGGTAATCGCCGCTGATGACTTGCCCGACCCATTCCTGATGGGTGAGATACCACTCGATGGTGCGGACGATGCCATCCTCAAAAGACGTCTCCGGCTGCCAACCCAGCTCGCGGCGTATCTTGTCGGGGTCGATGGCATAACGCTGGTCATGCCCCAAGCGGTCACGGACAAAGGTGATAAGGCGTTCATCCATCCAGTCGACAGTAATCTGCCCCTCGGCGTCACGCTCCTGTTTCTTCAAGACCCGGCGAAGTTCCGGACGCTCGGTCATGAGGCGGCGGACAGTAGCAATGGACATACGCACGATGTCGATGTTCTGCCGCTCGTTGTGCCCGCCTACATTATAAATCGAACCGGGCCTTCCCTCCCGGAGCACCAATTCGATGGCCTTGCAATGATCCTCGACATAGAGCCAGTCGCGCACGTTCGTGCCGTCGCCATAGACGGGAAGCGGCTTGCCTTCGAGGATATTCTTGATGAGGAGCGGGATGAGCTTCTCCGGAAACTGGTAAGGACCATAGTTGTTGCTACAACGAGTGATGCTCACCGGCATGTGGTAAGTGTCGTGATAAGCCATGACGAACAGGTCGGCACTGGCTTTCGATGCGCTGTATGGACTGTGCGGGCACAGAGGCGTGTCTTCCCGAAAATAGCCCACAGCCCCCAGACTGCCATACACTTCGTCAGTCGACACCTGATGGAAACGCACCCCCTCCCGCCAGAGGGGATAGCCGCAGGCGTCCGTCCCCTTCGTCCAGGCACGACGGGCCGCGTCGAGCAAGTTTTGCGTGCCCAGGATATTGGTCTGGAGGAAAAGCTGGGGATTCTCAATGCTTCGGTCGACGTGGCTCTCTGCCGCGAAATTCACGACATAGTCGAATGCATAGGTAGCAAAGAGGCTGTCGACCAACTGGCGGTCGCCAATGTCGCCCCGCACAAAGACGCAGCGTTCGCCGTCAATATCGGCGGCAATCGTGCCGAGGTTGCCGGCATACGTCAGCAGGTCGAGCACGACGACACGCACGTCGTCATGCATCTTCAGGATATATTTAATGTAGTTCGCGCCGATAAATCCGGCCGCTCCGGTCACCAGATAAGTCTTCATATTCATCGTTTTTCAATTTCGTTCGTAACAAGTTCCATCAGATAACGCCCGTAGGCTGTCTTGGAAAGGCGTTCACCCAAGGCATGGAGTTGCTCCCCGCTAATCCAGCCATTGCGCCAGGCTATCTCCTCGATGCAACTGACATAGAATCCCTGCCGGTTCTGGATGGTGGCCACAAAGTTGGACGCTTCGAGCAGGCTGTCGCAGTTGCCTGTGTCGAGCCATGCGAAGCCGCGTCCGAAAAGTTCCACATGAAGGCTTCCCTCCTTCAGATAGAGATTGTTCAAGTCGGTTATCTCATATTCGCCGCGTGCCGAAGGACGCAGGCTGCGTGCTTTCTCCACGACGGTATTGTCGTAGAAATACAGCCCCGGCACCGCATAATGGCTCTTCGGCCGAAGCGGTTTTTCCTCGATGGATACCACCGTGCCTCCGGCGTCAAACTCCACTACGCCGTATGCCCGCGGGTCTTTGACGAAATAACCGAAAATGCAGGCGCCTCCGTCACGGACCTTCTGCGACGCACGCGCAAGCATGGCCGAAAATCCCTGTCCGTAGAAGAGATTGTCACCTAGGATGAGACATCCCGGCTCCCCGTCAAGGAAGTCAGCCCCGAGGACAAAGGCCTGCGCCAGACCGTTGGGCTGTTCCTGCACCTTGTAAGAAAAACGCATGCCCAGCTCCTCGCCCGTGCCCAGCAGTTCGCGAAAGACAGGCAGGTCGCGTGGCGTGGAAATGACAAGCACCTCACGGATGCCTGCCAGCATAAGCGTGGACAGAGGGTAATATATCATCGGCTTGTCATACACCGGCATGATTTGCTTGGAGATAGCCTTCGAGAGCGGATAGAGACGGGTCGCGCTGCCTCCGGCCAAAATGATTCCTTTCATAACGACGTGTTTGGTTGTTTGAAATTTCTTCTGCAAAGAACGGTATGATAGTTGAGATTAGCAAAAGTTTTCTCGTACTTTTGCGGAGCAATCAAAAAGACAGAGAACATGAAACGCATCGGAATCCTCTCAGACACACATGGGCACTGGGACGAACGCTACTTGAAATACTTTGCAGACTGTGATGAAATCTGGCACGCGGGCGACATCGGTTCGACGGAGCTGGCCGAACAGCTGGCAGCTTTCCGCCCCCTGCGGGCCGTCTACGGCAACATCGACGGACAGGAACTCCGCCACATGTATCCGCAAATCAACCGTTTCACCGTGGAAGGCGTCGACGTGCTTATGAAGCACATCGGAGGTTATCCCGGAAAATATGACCCGTCCGTCCGCGGCCTGTTGTTGGTGCATCCTCCCAAGCTGTTCATCAGCGGACATTCACACATCCTGAAAGTGAAGTATGACAAGACGCTGGGGCTGCTCCACATCAACCCCGGAGCTGCCGGCATCTATGGATTCCACAAAGTACGCACGCTGGTACGCCTGACGATTGACGCCGGAGAGTTCAAAGACCTGGAGGTCATCGAGCTCTCAGAAGAGGCAAAACCGGCACACTTCTAAATCTTCCTTACCTGTGCGGCCCGTGATTCGCGAATCATTGCTCACATTATGCCCTATTGGATGGCTATATTTCATCATTTGCTGAAGTGGAAAAATGCAGCCAGCCTATCAGGATTGAGCACATAGCGGACACGCTGTTTGAGAGCCTCATCGGCTGTCAGCACAGCGCAGGAAAAAGGGGTGCAAGCCAACATGTCTGCATCGGAAATTTCATTGCCCACAGCCAATACGCGTCCCGTCGGCAAGCCCAGCCGTGCACAGAAACGAAGAAAGCCCTCTTTCTTCCCGGCTTGGGGATGAATCAGGGTGATGAGCCGTCTGTTGCGGGAGACACGATAGGGCTGCGTGCCAAGCCATTCGAGCAGGGGCGCGATCTCTTCCCGAGAGTCGGGCAGCAGGCTGTATTTATAGGGATGTCCCAAGGCATCCTGATGGGCCGTGACCTTCACCATGCGGTCTAACGGCTGGGGCAGGGATAGCGGAAGCAACGGAAGGCATTCACTCCATCCTTCGCCACGGAGTGAGGCTCCGTCAGCAAAAATTCCTCCGCGGAACAGGACGAAAAGACTGTGTCCCAACCTCCGGCGTGCAAGGTCCTCCGTCAGAGAAGTCGCCAGATAGAGCGGGACACGACGGCTCAACCAGCGCAGAGCCTCAGCGTATGAGTCCAGGACACGGCCATCTGCTCCGGTGAGCGTGCCGTCCACATCGAAAAACACAGCCGACACTGGCATTTTCTCCGGAGTGCGCCACAGCATACCCCCGCCCATCACCTGACGGAGCGGATGGCGAATGAGGTTGCTGAACGCGATGTAACAGTCACATCGTCGGTTCGTACACGGTACTTCCTCCAATGATAAACCACCATAAAGATTTCCCAACACAGTCCGGCTGCGCGGACAGGCCCGGACATTCCCCCACCCGTCGACAAAGCATGACTCGCTCCGTCCCATGCAATGTTCCCAATCGGCTGCCGCATTCTGCACATCGTATGCAAAGAGATTGTCGATGCTGGAGAATGCCAACGTTTCCTCTGCCGTATAGCCGCGTTTCAATCCTTGCATAGCATTGACAAACAGATAGATGTCAGGAGAAAGGCTGTCGCGCAGCTCTTGCAGCAGGGCCAGATGGTCCGGCTTGCCCACAGCCCCGGCGCAAACCTGAAGTCCGGCTTCATGCAACCGGTGCAGTTGGTCGACGAAGCGCCTGACCGAGGTCATCTCGGGATGAAAACTAGCCCACAAATGAATTTTACCCACTTCAGCCCCTGACTGCCTCAGCTCCTCCAGCCAAGCCTGCGCCGGATATGAGAGATTGGTCTGACAGCCGACGCCTCTCACATGAGGCAATGTGCTCAGCTGCGCAATGCCCTCCCGATAATAGGCATGAACCAGTGCTTCGCCATAAGGGATAAGGAACAGCCTGACAGGAGAACGCCACGCCGCCATCGCGGCTACGAAACGCCGCCAAGCCTGCTCGTCACGCGAGGTCGGACCGGAAGGCGACTTGCGCCCGAAGGGACAGTAAGAGCATGTGTAGTTGCAACTGCGCAACAAACCGCGGTAGTAAATCTGGCGAATGGAGTCAAGCCTTCTCATAAGTCAATAGGCATAAGTGCTCATCAGCGTGCGGACGGCCGGAGAGATAAACAGTTGCCCGATGTAGTCGGAATAGCCCATGCCTTCATCCGTCAGACGGATATGTCCATCCACGTCTTCCACCCAATGCCGGTCAGCCAACATCTGCATCTGCGGGTAGTCCTCCGGACGAACACCATGCCGGACATAGCACGCATGCTTGTCAATACCCGTATGATACAACAAATTCTTAATGATATAGCGTCGTGCCTGTTCGTCGGGAGAGAGGATAAAGCCATTGTCCGCCATTGTAAAGTCTTCAGTCTGCAAATATTGGTCGATAATCTCACGGATACGCCCAGGATGGACAGCATAACGGGTGGCATAATGGAGCGGTCCCAGATAGCTGCGCCCACCGGCGCCACAGGAGAGCATCACCTCGTCACCACAGGAGTGCCCCTCCTCCGCATGGCGGACAAAGCGACGCATGGAAGTTTGCCGGAATCCATGCTCCGACAGGTAATCGCGGGCTGTCAGATAAAGCTTGTAGGACATATCGTCGTCTTCCCGTTCCTGAATGCCCGTCCCGTAACGTACATAGAGCGGATAGACAAACAGCTCGTTCGGAGAGAAGCGCAAAGCCTCCCGCAGCGACAAGAGAAAGCTGTCCCGTGTCTGCCCCTTTATGCCGTAAATCAGGTCTATGTTGAATATAGGAAAACCGGCTTGTCCAATACGTTCCAAGGCCGGATAGATGTCCGCACGCCTCGGCTGACGTCCCAATGCACGCAATTCCCCGTCAAGAAAGCTCTGAATGCCAATGCTGACACGGGCCGTCCCCGCTTCCTTGAGGATGCCGAGACGAAGTTCGTCTGCATATTCCGGCGACGTCTCGACAGAAGTGAACACATCGGCAGGACGTACTCCGAAGATGGAAGCAATGCGAAACAATCGTCCCAACTTGTCAGGTTCCAGCAACAAGGGAGTCCCTCCTCCGACGGCAAATCCGTCAAAGGTCAGCCCCTGTGCCATCGGGGCTAACTGCAAGGCCTGTCGTTCCAGCGTGCGCAAGTAAGCATCCACCAACTGGTCTGTATGGGCCGAAAGTGAAAACAAGTTGCAATACCCGCATTTACTGTGGCAAAAAGGCAAATGGAAATACAAGCTGGCACGACACCCCTTCGCGTTCAAAGCTTCCAGATAAGGAGCTAACGCCACAGGTTGCGGAAACGGACGGTAGGCCGTCTTATGCGGATAGCTATACATGTAGTCCGTATATCGCGAGATCATGACTTCTTCAGGATAAAATGTTTGTAAGGGACTGTATAGACAGCTTCGTGAGCGATGCAATGGTATTCATAACCATCCTCGCCATAACACGTGCCGTGGTCAGACAAGGCAATGACCAAAGTGTCTGCACGGCGCTCGAAAGCCTGAAACAGAGCCGGCAAGCAACTATCCACATAGCGCAAAGCCGCCGCGTGCGACTCCTTGTCGTCTTTCACCTTCCCCGGGACATAATGAGCATTGGGATAATGGATTGCCGAGAAGTTAATGTACAGGAAAAGGCGACGGTCGGCCGGAATACGCTCCAACTTTTCCAACGCAAAGCCGATTTGCTTCTCAGCGCTATGCTGTTCCATGCACCCGAAGCCCGGCAACCAATAACTATGCTTGAACAAAGAAGGGAACACACGTCCCAAAGGATTACGCTTGCTGAAAAAATTCACGCCGCCAATGCACATCGTTTCATAGCCGGCATTGCCCAATGCTTCGACAAAAGAAGCTTCTGTAAAGGGATAACTTCCTGCCGGAGGAATGCGCCCGGTCCCGGCCTGCACGGGGAAAAACAGCCACTTACGGTTGCGCAACAGATGAGGTTCGGCCGGCGAAGGCAAGAAACCTGCAAAGATGGCTGCATGGGAAGGATAAGTGAAATTGCCCGGTGCATGACGCTTCTCCCAGGGACAACCATGCCGGTTCAGCACGGGAGTACCTCCGCTCGCTTCCTCTCCTTTGGCCACGTCGTAGCGTAAGGTGTCAAAGCACAACATCAAAATGTCATGCGACCCCACAATCCGGTTCATGTCCACATCCGGACCCGTCATCTGGATGCCTCCGGGCAGTTCGTCTATCAGCATAGCTTGATGATTTCTTTAAGTTGATTGGTATAAATGGAATTTCGCGCAAACATGTCCTGGTAGATGTGATCGCCCTGGCCGTTTACTTCCACAATGAATGGCGTGTGGCTTCTTTTTTCCAGCAAGAGGTCGACACCGGCACTGTGCAAGCCCACAATCTGCCCGGCCCGTATACTCTGGCTTACGACAGCCTGCCGGACAACATCACTGACCGGCAAGTCATCCCACGAACGGGCCCGATTGTTCAGATGCAAGTTTGTAATCGTTCCCCGGCTGCATCTCACGACGATGTAATCCACTTCCGTTCCGCGACTGACGACACGGAGGTCATAGTTCTCCCCGTCCCAATCAGCCTTGGGTATCCACTCTTCCATGATAGCTTCTGTGCGGATGACAGCTTCAGCCAACAAAGCGATGGACGCTTCCTGCGTCAGACGGTGTATGCACTTCGTGTTGTGTATGTGTCCGTCCACAGCTTGCAGGGTGGTGTAGGAAACCCACTCGGACGACTTATCCCGGCGGCGGATTGCCATAATGCCTCCGGCACCCGAACCGTAGCGAGGTTTCAGAAAGCAGCCTTTCTGCCCGGCGGGCAACAATGCTTTCAGTTCGTCGAAAGAACGGGGAATCCCCATCAGAGGGGTGACCCTCAGACCACCATCCTGCATGCGCTCCTTCGATCTCAGTTTATCGGCTGCAAGCAATAAGGACGCGGGCGTGTTCAAAAAGCGGACACTCCCGGACAACGGCCGTTCGCCCAGCATCCGGAGCATCTCACGATAGTCCTTGTCAAACCGTGCATATCGCAGAAAATCACTTTCTTCGCTGACGACAGGCTCAAGTTTGATGACAGTGTCCTCCATGTCAGACAGCCGCTCCGACAGTTCTTCATAAGTCATGAAATGCACAGACAGCCCCAGCTCCGCTCCGGCCCGGCAAAAAAACTCAGTGCGCCTGGAAGGGCGATTGCTCACGACGACGACCTGCATGAAGTTTACTCTGTGATGAGAGGAAAATAATAGACCTCGCCATCATACTCCTCGGCATCCTGACGGTCACTGGTGTCGACTTTCATCGGTAACTCTTCGTGCAGACGCTTGCACATCTCTTTAGTAAGATAATTATAGCGCATGTTGATTAACTCCAGATGGGCAATCTTCTCCCGATTGTCAAGCAACAACTGGGCACCCTTGTCAGTCAACACTCCGGCTGAAATGTCCAGCACCTTCAGTTGGGGCAACAAATCGCATGACAACAACATCTCCACCACTTGGTCTTCCTCTTCTGCATTGACAAGGCCTAAACAAGTGAGACGCGGGAACTTCTCTTTGGACAGAAGCGGCCGAAAGACGTCCAGGCTGCCGTCAAACCCATAATCCTCCACGCCCACATAGAGAATCAGTTTCTCCAGATTCGGGTAGTCAGACTTGACTATGTCGTCCACGACTTCCGACGGCAGACCGCCGCTGATGATTTCCAAAGAACGGAGTTCCGGACGCGATGTCTGTCCGAGACGCAAGTTGTTCGTGCCTTTTATCTTCAAATCTTTCAAATGGGGCATTATGTCGAGCATCGGACTGAGATTGGTTTGCTCGATCCACGAGATTTCCTGTTCTTCCTGGTCTATATCTCCCCAAAACAAACCTTCGAGATGTTCAAACTTGTCCTTGTGTTCCACGATACCTTTCACCAAGTCCGCACAGTCCTCACACTCATAGTCCCAGCACCCGATGGTCAGTTGCTTATATTCGGACAGATGCTTGTCTTTCAGAATCTTGTCCAACAACTTCTCATCGTTTTCAAATTCATCGTAGCTCAAAGCGAATCTTTTGGCTTCCACCTTCATCTCTTTGGCCTCCTCTTCCCGGGTCTCCACATATCCCTTCTTAAGTTTCTCCTTGATCAGCTTTTCCGCGCTCTGCTCAGCCTCTTCAGGAGAGGAGAACTCCTTGACCTGGGTCTGTCCTTCAGAACCTAGTTTTCCATAGTTGACAGTAAAGGAGGAGCCACACACGTCGATGCTCCAAAACTTCTGAGACTTAAAATCCCGAAAAATAAAAACACGTTTCATGGATATAGACTTTTTTTGCATAAATGGCAATAACAGTAATCTTTCATCGGCCAACTCATCCACCTGCTTACAATTTCAACTTCTCGTCAATGAACTGCTTGACGTATTCCGTCGTCCGTTCGAGACCGAACACGGAAGAGTTGATGCAAAGATGATAGGTAGAAGCAGCTCCCCACGTCTTGTTGCTATAATAGTTATAATAGCTGGAACGTTTCTTGTCAGCTTTTTCCAGATACGCTTCGGCATCGCTCTCACTGATGTCAGGATTGGTCTCCCGAATGCGCTTGATGCGGTCGGCCATGTCGGCCGTGATGAAGATGTTCACACAGCGGGGATGGTCGCGCAGGATGTAGTCAGCACAACGTCCGATGAAGATGCACGACTCGCTCTCGGCCAACTTGCGGATGACGTCGCTCTGAATCTTAAAAAGCGCATCATTGCTCAAGTAATTATCATAGACCGTGCCTTCACCGATGAAGGGGACGCGCAGCCCTCCCATGAGCGAGGAAATGAAGCCTTTGTTATTCTCGTCGGCTTTTTCAAAAAACCGCTGGCAAAGTCCGCTTTCCTCGGCAGCCAGCTTGATGAGCTTTTTGTCATAGACATGGATATTGTACATCTTGGCCAAACGTTCGCCGATGGCCTTACCGCCGCTACCCAGCTCGCGGCCTATGTTAATAATGAATCTTTCTTCCATATTCGTTCAGATTGATTGTTTGCACAAAACTACGTAAAAAATAATAATTCACAGACAAGCAAACGGAACAAAAAAACAGCGTGACGGTGTTTTTTTAATCTGCCGCCACACTGTTTCCTTATCTTTTCATCACGGAGTTCCATCTGCAAACGCCCTGCAAAGACGGATGAGAAAAGGGCCTTAAAGGGCATGGGACCCAGCCTTCCTTTCGGCACGACCACGGAAAGGAATCCGCCCACGAGCGGAAAGGAGTCCGTAGTCGGCTTCCCTCCAGGCATCATTTATATTGCGGGAAAATGCTGGAAAGTTTCTGCTTGATACGCCCTTCGGAATAGCCCGTAAACGTCTTCACGATTTTTCCTTCGGGGGAGATGATGACATAAAAAGGAATTGCATTGACTCCATAATGGGCAAATATGCCGGCATTGCCACATTTATCGCTCAAGCTTACCCAAGTGATGCCATTTTCTTTTGACGACTCTTTCCAACGCTTTTCATTGTCCGAACTGATACTGATTACCACCAACGAATCGGCCAGTTCTTCCGATATGGCCTTCAATTCCGGAAAAGCTGCCAGACACGGCCCACATCCACTTCCCCAAAAGTCCAACAAAAGATATTTCCCTTTATTATAATCAGACAAACGATGTTGATTCCCTTGAAGGTCATACAGCAGACTTTCATCATACATAAAGTCGTTTTCCTTTACGACTGTCTGGGGTGGAAAAAGATTAGCACCCGCCACCCGTAAATCAAACGATTGCTTTTGTTCTTCAGGAATGAGTTTATAAAACGCACGCATTTCATCCAGACAGGAATACTCATGCCTCCGGCTGACGTATCCAGACACACGGTTTAGTAAATATTCGGCACAAGGCGACAGTCTCTTCACTTTCCCGTCTTCCAAATAAAGCTGTTTCAACACGGCAAACTGTCTTGCTCCAACCTGGGCATACAAAGAATCACGACTTCTGTTTGCAATCGCAATGCTGTCCTTCAACCGTTGAGCCTGACTGCCGGAAGCCATATGCTGCCGCACGGTGAGTTTCCAAATCAATGTATCCTGCCTGGCTATCTCCCGATATACTTTTTTTGCCGCATCGTTATAAGCCGTCTGCTCCTGTTGTATTGGATTGGTAGAAGTTACCACCCAATCAAAACTGTACTTACTATTGCCACGAATCGTCACCGTATCGCCATCCTGCACCCACAAATCAAGAAAATGCATCGTCGACACTTCGTTTGTCAACTGTAATTTAAACATACATCCTTCAGATGCCATGCCTTGCAAGCGAAAACGCCCTTTACGCGAGGAAGTTCCATCTACCATTAAACCATAATTACCTTGAAGACTCATCAAGAGAAAACCCGTCCCGTCAGGAAGTCCCGTCAATTCACCCTGCACAACAAAAGGTCGCTGCGCATTCGCGCTTGGCAACACACCCATCCCCATCCATAACGCCGCCAGGGCTATGGCCATGCGAAGCCTGATTCTTCTAAGTTTTTTCATAGATTTAGTTTCATTTTTTTGATTAACAGTCCGCAAATGTATGCCTTTTTACATTCCGTCCGGCAAACAAAGGAAAAAAATTTCCATAGAACCATGTCTTTTAAAGATTTTACAACTGCCGACATGAACGTCTCGTGACTGCAATGGCGACATCCGGATGCCTGCACTCAGACCCTCTCACACCCGCAGACTCCAAACCGGAAGTACGGGCACCGCATTCTTTTCATTCTTTAGCTAAAAAGCGTTATCAATGAATACACGGATGAGGATTTTCACGTAAGTTTGTAAAACTATAATCCATAACATAACATGCGATATGAAGAAAGTCGTAAAAATCGCAGCCATCGTAGTGGCTGTAATCATAGTGCTTCTCATAGCACTGCCATTCATGTTCCGCGGCAAAATCGCAGAACTTGTTAAAACTGAAGGTAACAAAATGCTGAATGCCGAGTTTGACTTTGCATCCTTGGACATCAGCCTCATCCGTCACTTCCCCCAAGCCTCCCTCTCCCTGGAAGACTTCTGGCTGAAAGGAAAAGGAGACTTTGCCAACGACACGCTCGTGCAAGCCGGCGAAGTGACAGCCACCGTCAACCTGCTGTCGCTCTTCGGTAACAGCGGCTATGACATCTCGCGCATCTACATCGACGACACACGCCTGCATGCCATCGTCCTCGAAGACGGACGTGCCAACTGGGACATCATGAAGGCCGACTCCACGACGACGGATACGGCTGCAACAGAGGAAGGCAGCAGCAACTTCCGCATCAAGCTCCAGCGCGTGGGACTCGACGGAGTGGACCTGATCTATGACGACCGCCAAGGCGACATGTATGCCGAAGTCGACGGACTGGCGCTCACCTGCCGGGGAGACCTATCGGGCGAACGTTCGACGCTCCAGCTCAAAGCAGAGACCGACGGAGTGACCTATCGCACGGGCGGAGTGCCCTTCCTGAACAAAGCACGCATCACGGCCCGTCTCGACGTGGACGCCGACTTTGCCAACGGACGCTATGAGCTGAAGGACAACGCCCTCACCCTGAATGCCATCGAGGCAAACCTCGACGGATGGGTGCAACTGGGCGAAGCCAAGACCGACATGGACATCAAGCTGCACACCAACGACATCGGGTTCAAAGAAGTGCTCTCACTCGTCCCGGCCATCTACGCCAAAGACTTCGACCAGCTGAAGACTGACGGCACAGCCACCCTATCGGCCTATGCCAAAGGCTCGCTCGAAGGCGACAATGTGCCTGCGTTCAAAGCCGACCTCACGGTGAAGGACGGCATGTTCCAATATCCGTCTCTCCCCGCCGGAGTGGACCAAATCAACATACAGGCCTGCGTGGAAAATCCCGGCGGCCCGCTTGACGGCACGACTGTGACCATCCAGCCATTCTCATTCCGGCTGGCCAACAACCCGTTCTCGGTGACAGCCACGGTCAAGACACCCATCAGCGACCCGGATTTCACACTCACAGCCCAAGGCACGCTCGACCTAAGCAAAGTCAAAGATGTCTATCCGCTGGAAGACATGGAACTGAACGGCGTCGTGAAAGCTGACATGAACGTGGCCGGACGCCTCTCCTACATCGAAAAGGGAGAATATGACAATGTAAAAGCCGGAGGCACCATTGCCCTAAGCAACATGAAACTGAAGATGACCGACCTGCCGGACATCAACATCCAGAAGTCACTGTTCACCTTCACACCGCAATATCTCCAACTGAGCGAGACAACCGTCCACATCGGACAAAACGACATCACGGCCGACAGCCGTTTCGAAAACTACATGGGGTATGCATTGAAAGGCTCTACTCTGCACGGGACGCTCAACATCAAGTCGAACCACATGAACGTGAACGACTTCATGTCAGCCGACACGACCGCGACAACCGTTGCCGACACGACGGGCACCGCCCAACCGACGGAAGCCGGCTCCCTGCTCATCATCCCGAAGAACATCGACTTCACAATGCAGGCCAACCTGAAAGAAGTATTGTTTGACTCCATGACGTTCAAGGATGTCAATGGCAAATTAACGGTTCGCGGCGGTAAAGTGGACATGCAAAACCTGTCACTCGGAGCAATGGGAGGCAATGTCGTGCTCAATGGCAGCTACTCGACAGCAGACCCGAAGACACCCACCTTCGATGCAGGCTTGAAACTGACGGAACTGAGCTTTGCCGAAACCTACAAACAGCTTGACATGGTGCAACAACTGGCTCCCATCTTTGCCAATCTCAAGGGCACCTACTCCGGGCACATCAACCTTGACACCCAACTTGACCAAACCATGAGTCCTGTCTTGTCGACGATGGAGGGCGACGGCAGTCTGTCCACCCGCGACCTGAGCCTGAGCGGAGTGGCTGCCATAGACAAAATAGCCGATGCCATCAACAAACCTGACTTGAAAAACTTGAGTGCCAAAGACATGAATCTCGACTTCACCATCAAGGACGGACGTATCGAGACCCAACCATTTGACCTCAAACTGGGAGACTACACGCTGAACTTGTCAGGAACGACCGGACTGGACCAGACCATCGACTATTCCGGCAAGCTCCAACTGCCGGAATCGGCCGGGAAACTCGCCGAATACACCACCTTTGACCTGAAAATCGGAGGTACGTTCACTTCGCCAAGCGTAAAAGTCGATGCTAAAAGCATGGCCAACCAGGCTTTAAAATCCGCTGGAGAAAAAGCCCTGGACAAACTGACTGAAAAGCTCGGCGGCAAAGATTCGGCCAATGCCGAAGGCGAGAAAAAGAATGTAGTCGACAAAGTGCTAAACATATTCAAGAAAAAGAAATAACAGGATGAAACAAATCTACCGTTGGTTACCCCTCCTGCTGCTCCTGCTGTGCCCGGCCTGCCAAGACAGACCGGGCCAGCGGGCAGAAGGCCTGCAAGATGACGTCGAAGACTATCTGGAAGACAAACAAGCCACAGTGGGCATCTCCGTGCTGACTGACACCTGCACGATACTTGCCGTCAACGACACGACACGTCTGCCGTTGCTGAGTGTATTCAAGTTCCCGGTTGCATGGGCCGTGCTCCATCGCATAGAACGCCACGGCACACCGCTCGACACCGTGTTCCACCTGACGCCGGACGACCTGAAGACCGGCACATACAGCCCGCTCTGCATGTCACATCCCGACCGGACCGCAGACGTGAGAATGGATTCCCTGCTATTCTACAGCGTCGCGCTGAGTGACAACAACGCCTGCGATGTGTTATTGAAGTATGCCGGAGGCCCGAAAGCCGTCGAACGCTATATCCACGACTTGGGCATCGCCGACATCAGCCTGTCAGCCACCGAAGACGACATGCACAGAGAGCCGTCCAAAGCCCTTGACAACAACGCGACGGCACGGGCCGTGTCGCAAATGTTCCAACGCTTCATGCAAAGAGACACACTCGGCACAGCGCACCACAACTTCCTGTTCCGTACGCTGACGGCCACCTCGACAGGCAACAACAAGCTGCGGGCCGGCATTCCCGGCAAACGCCACCAGATGTTCGGACACAAGACAGGCTCGTCCGACCGAACGGCTGACGGGCTGAAACTGGCAGACAACGATGCCGGATTTGTCGTCATGCCCAACGGCCAACGCTACTATATCACAGTCCTTGTGAACAACTCCATGGAGAATGATTCCGTAAACGCCGCAATCATCTCCACGGTGTCACAAATGACCTACGACCTCCTGTCTGTCTCAATGGAACCGTAGCAGCCGGCCCATTCACTAAAAACAAAACCTTTATCGACCATGAACAAAGACATCCTATTCCGCATCCTGGAACAATGGCACGAAGAAGACCAGTTTCAGAAAATCATCGATACAATCCATGACTTGCCGGAAGAAGAACTCGACTATGACTTGAAAAGCCACCTGGCACGTGCACTCAACAACAACGACGAAATGGAAGAGGCGGCCCGCGTGCTCCTGTCCATCCAAGAAGAAGGAAAAAATGACCCGCTCTGGTTCTTCCGATTGGGATATGCCTATTATTATCTGGACCGGGAAGCTGAAGCACTGCCTCTGTTCCAACGTGCCCATGAGCTGAATCCGGAAGATGAAGACACCAAGCTATTCATCCAGTGGTGCGAAGAGGAACTCAAAGACACTCTGTATCCTACGGAAACCTACAGTGAAGAGGAAATGAATGCGCTCGAAAGTCATATAAGCCGCTATTTGGGCGAGACAGACCACGTTTTTCATGAACTCGTATCGCCATACATCCATGTGGACATCTACATCGTAGAACCCACTCCGGAGCGCAATTTCTACACGCTGATAACCGGCGGAATGGGTGCACACCGCATGAATGTGCCGGCTGAATTAGCCGACGAAGACATCGACCGGGCCGAATTGCTCATCACGCTCCCACCCGACTGGAATATCCAAGGCGAAGACGAAAACGATTACTGGCCGCTACGCTGGCTGAAAACACTGGCCCGGCTTCCCATCACGGAAGACACGTGGCTGGGCTACGGACACACCATTGCCACGGGTGAAAATGATGAGACAGTGTCAGAAAATGCCCCCTTCCAAGGAATCATGCTCGTCACCCCGCAAGACGTTCCGGCCGAAGCCGAAACCTGCCGTCTGCCGGGCGGAAAGGTCGTCCATTTCTACCAACTCATCCCACTGTTCCGAGAAGAAATGGAATTCAAGCTGGAACACAGCGCTGACGAACTGATTGACCTTATGTCGAATGTCAACCATGTGATAGACATTCATCGGGCCAACGTGTGCCAATGGAAACCTAAAAAGAATTTCTACCTGGAAAAAGATGAAATCTATCCGTTGCTGACGGACTGGAACGAGGCCGACGGATGCATCGCTTCCGACCGGATACTCGTGGACGGATGTAAAGTGGGCTATATGTATCGCGAGACACCCGACGAAAATGTGCCTGACAGCGGCTGGCGTTTCCTGGCCGGCGACGAGGACGAAGACTACATGAACAACCCGGCCAATGCAGGTGTCTACCAACTCAACACCATCTGCAATTACGACCGTGAAATCATCCCCTTCCTGCACGCTCCATACAATACAGCCTACGAACGGGGAGAAGACGGGAAATTCCATAAATGCCCATTCACACCTCCACAAGACTGACCACGACTATGGACATATCCACTTTTATCACAAACTACCGGGAAGCATTCGGCGCACATGCCCCTCTTCCCTTGCTGTTCCGCTACGACGATACCCCAATCGCTGAAACGGAAAAGACCAACGGCTGCTTTTTCAAACGACTCCACGATGTACGACAGGGACAACCGGCAAGCCTCAACGCTGACAACATCGGATGCGGAGGCGGTAAATTCTATACCGGATTCGCCCCTATGAACGCATACATCCCGGACTTCGTGTCGCAAAAGGAACACTACAAACAGACCCCAGAGATGGTTACAGGCTACATACGCGACCTGGATGTACGGATGACAGACAAAGCCTTCTTGAATTTCATGCGGCTCGACCAGGCTCCATCCTTTGACCACATGGAAGGGCTGCTCTTCTTTGCCACTCCAGACATCTTATCGGGACTCTGTGCATGGGCATTCTATGACAACAACGATGCCGATGCCGTGACCACACTATTCGGTTCCGGATGCAGCACTGTTGTCGCCACGGCTGTCCGTGAAAACCGCCTGAAAGGGAAACGTACATTCATCGGCCTCTTCGACCCGTCAGCACGCCCCTATGTAGGCCCTGACGAACTTAGCTTCGTCATTCCGGCCTCCCGATTTACCAGCATGTATGACACAATGCGACAAAGTTGCCTTTTCGGCACTCATGCCTGGAACAAAGTCAAAACACGCATTGAACATACATAATCCTCCCAATCCCCATAACCATGTGAGCCTCCTTGCCTTGTCACGCCGAGTGCCGGAATGAACAAGCAAGAAGGCTCACACTGTCTTTTTCCTTGGTTCGTCAACGCTTCACAAAGCCTATCTTCGCATTTAACTTAAAGTAATAAGCTCCATTCTCACGTTCCAAATAACCATATTTATCCTTCTCCAAAGCACCTTTCAAAAATCGGGTATTGCTGAACAAGAAATCAGCAAACGTCTCTCTGTCAGCTTTGTGATAACACTTCAGACGGCCATCTCCGTCAATGAAGATAAAGCCCTCGACAGCCGAGTCCGTTCCGTTGAACAACTTGGCCGGACGCATACCCAATGCCAGCGCCAGAAGAAACTGTTTCATCTTATATCTGTAAAAACCATGCTTGCGAATCAGCTCATCTTTAATCTTCAAGGGATTAATATCTTCAATCCGTGCTGTAAGCTCGCTGACACGGGTCGTGTCTTCGTAATACATCGTGCGTAGCATCTCGGCCAGCATACGGGGAAAATGCAGGTCTATCATGCATAAGTTACTCCGAAACACCTTGTCTGCGACATCACTGTATTTCAAGGTACCACCCAGGCGCTCTATCAGTCTCATACGGTCAAGCACTTCATTGGGTGTCTCCAGTTGATTCACCTTATTTACAGTGGGCGAAGCAAACTTGACCCCGGTCTGTTCGAACTTCAAATTCGCAGCACGCCCTCCATCAAGCAAAGGTATCATCGGTGAAAGCTTAGAGAAGACCCGAAATCCGACCAGTGGTGCCTGCATATCCCAGAAACCAATATGATAATCCGTGCGGTCCTCGGTTTTAGCTTCCAAATCATAGATCGCTATGTCATCCAGAAACTCTTCCACCCCATCCGGAGAAGTCACTTCATCCGACTGTGCCTGCTTCAGAGCTTCCAAAATCAGGTCAGCAGCTGACGCAAAACAGGTTCTCGGCACGACCTTGTCCATCTTTTCTCCCACAATACGCACATTCTCAGAATCAATCAGATAACGCCTTGTCCCATCATGCTCTTCACGCTGGACGACTACGACCTTCCAAGGACGTTCCACACAAACCTCACCCGAAGGCGTGCCCGCACACACATGCCCATCGGACAACAAACGTAGGAAAGAATACAATTCGCTCCACTCTTTCTTGGATGCTTCAAATGCCATAAATAATCTATAAATTAAGGTAACAGTGAAAATTCCGGCGCAAAACTACAACTTTTAAAGTTTAAAGAATTCATTGTTTCTCCTCAAAATAGTTAAATAATACTATAACCGTGCATTTTCTCAAAGCTTTTATTTGTTTTCATATCGAAAGAACTTATATTCGCAGTGTGTTTTTCATAGTATTAGATTTAAGGTTAACAAAAGGTTGGGTCAAGGCGTTGACCCTTTTTTTATGCCCGTAAGTGACTATTTATCTTTCTCTTGATATGTAAGTAGGGTAACTATCATTGGACAGTCTTTTCACCAGTGTAGCCGGGTCCACCTCCCAAAGCGTGGGCAGATATTCAAATATGGTCTTTCCTTTATCCTGATAGAAGCGTACTTTAGAATCAAAAGCGACTGGCTTATATGTACCTTCGCCAATAGGGCTATCTCTGTATAGCAACTGTTTTTCCTGCCATTCCAATTCCTTTCCGTCAAAGTTTACACCGAATATCCCGCATACAACGGCTTCCATCGTCGGATGCTGAACCGTCGTCGAAACACAGTGCATATAACCGGTCAGTTGCCCTGTACTTCTCCGCATGGCCAATTCATAACCAAACACACTCGTCCCGGTGTAATCTCTGGCAACAGCCGTTCTTACTCCCGACTCATCCAGATTATAAACCAATTCACGAGTAACAGTAGTCATGTGGAATTTAAAACCATTTTCGGTGTCCACTAAATCAGAAAACATCATTTCATCGTTATACACACCTTCCAATTTGCCGTTTTCGAGTTGATAGACCACATCGTCAGTCTGCAAAGTCTTGCCTATGACGCACTCTTTCATAAATTGAATTACCTTGTCTTTCATGACTTATTTTAGAAGATAAAAAAGTGACTTTTGCAAAGTTATGGATTTATTCGCAGGTACAGACCTTGGGCTTCTACTTATTTCCTATTCATTTCAGGTCCGATTTTTTCCGTTTCACCCAAAAGAGGTTTGGAATCTTTTCTGCGTTATGTTAACTTTACTGCCAACAATCACGCTAACAAACCCAAATTAAGAACAGGATGAATATATCTTTCCAACCATTGAGTGAACATGATTATCCAGATTTCCAAAATGACGTCAAGGATGTGTTTTCCATTGCTCTTATCGAACAGTTCGGTCTGCCTCAAGACAAGGAGTTTTTCATGGATGACGACATAAACGAAACGTTCCACAATCCAAAGCTTGTCACTTACTACATTTACGCTGATGAGAAAAAAGCTGGAGGTGTCGCTTTGCACATTGACAACGAAAGCCACAACAATCGCATGGAGCTGTTTTATTTATATCCTGAATTCCACAATTATGGATTGGGCGTACAAGTGTGGAACATGATAGAGGAGATGTATCCGGAAACAGTGGTATGGGAACTTATCACACCATACTTTGAAAAACGCAACATCCATTTTTATGTCAACAAATGCGGATTCCAAATAGTCGAGTTTTTTTGTAAACACCATAAAGACCCAACAGTACACCCTCGACCGGAATCATTCCACAACGAATATTTCAGATTTGAAAAGCAGATGAAAAGATAAACAAAAACTCCCGATTTCGTTTAGAAATCAGGAGTTTGCTGTTAATTGCTTTTCTTTAAAGTGGTGCCACCAGGAATCGAACTATTGATTCAAGTGGCTGAATATATTTGATTTATCTTTCTACAAGTAGCGTAATCTCCCGCTATTGCTCCACCGGATTGTTGCAGCGTTCTGCGTCAAGTTGCGTGGAGGTTTCCTGTTGCAAGGATAAGCTTTTATCCTCAAAGTCGTGCAAGTCATCATAGGTATTTTCTCCCTTGATTCTTTCAAGTACATCTTGAAAGCGTTCCCATGCCCTTAAATCCTCATGCCAACTTTCAGATTCTTCCCAATCGTTCATAACCCTTTATTCTATAATCTGCCAATATCCTTGCTTCCTGCCTCCTATGCGTTTCAACAACCCCAGTTCTTGCAGCCGGGAAAGATTGTACTTTACGCCATCCTCTGTAATGTTAGAAAGGCTTTCGCTTATCTCTTTTCGGGTCGCTTCCGGATGTCCCTTTAAGAATGACAGTATAGCTTGTTGTTGTTCCGTCATATTTTGTATGGCCTTTTGGGTAGTCTTTTGGGTAGTCTTTTGGGTAGTCGCCCTTTCCGGGTACTCAAACTTGAACGTTGTCCATATACCCGAAGCGTCATAGCGGAACTCCGGCGTGGAGAAACCGTCATTCTTGCAAGCCGTGATGATGCGTTCAATGCCGCGTCCCCATGCTTCAATCTCACCAGCACGGAAGAAGGTGTTGGCAATATCAGGGTTGTAAGGCATACTCCGATGTGAGGACAATAAGGTTTCCACTGTCCACCCTTCGGGCAATACTCCACCGTTTATTATTTCCAACTTGTTTTCATACACGCGGATTTGGATGGGAGAAGGTTCTGCATAGTCTTTGTTGATACAGGCATTCAATAACGCCTCACGCAGAGCCTCACGGGGCATGGGCAAGGTTTCTATCCGTTGGATACCTTCGTAGGTAATGATGGCTTTCATGTACTTGGTACACAGCAAGTCCATCAGTTTCATGATTTGCTGAAACAGATTGCCATGCACTTCGTCCTGATACACCAAATCCATGCCTTCACGGAAGAAACCGACCTTTACAAACGCTCCGGTCACATATTGTTCCGGGTCGGGATGGAACAGCAAGGCGGCGGCACGTTTCAGGTAGCTGCCCTCATAAAGCCGGAGCTTCTCCAACAAACCGTGATTATCGTCCATCAAATCTGCATCATCCATACGTCCGCTCCGTTTGGCATACCTGCGGAACAAATCAAACGTAGCGTTGTCCAAGTCCTCCGCTTTCAGATAAGGCACAGGCACACCGTCCCATGTTTTACCCTGCTTGCGAAGCATGAAACGGTCGAGTGCTGCCCCTTTCAGTTCCTGATTGGTCGCACCGCTTCGCTGGTAATACTTCCCACGAAAGCTGATAGGATAAGGATAGGCATCCGTCACAATCTCCAGATATTGCTTTTCGTCCTTTTCCCTCAAATTGACTTCCACCAAGATACCCATCATATCGCGCACCTTGTTCGGAATGTCCTCCATTAGTTTTGGGGCATCCTGTACACCGCACACTTCACCATTGTTACGCAGACCGATATACAACGTACCGCCTTGCGCATTAGCAAAGCCACAAATCCATTTCTGGTATTCATCGCGCCAAGATTCTTTGAACTCTATGTTTTGGGATTCGGTAAGCATAAAAATTATGAGATTTTACGTGTATATTGCTCAATGATAAACTGCATTTATTACAACTCTTGTTTTTCTTTATTTCACAAGGAGTATTTTATATTGCATATATCTAAAATATAATGTATTACAATTTAATTGTTTTGATTTCATTTAGAAATTTTTCTCGCTGCCTACTCCAATTCTTAATTGAAGAATTTTGCAAAGAATAATACTTCTGCAATTGTTCATGCAATTCGTCTAAAGCAATAGAGTTGTCAATTTTTTCAGCAATTCTTGTATTATATAACCAGCCAATATTATCAAAGTCCGTATTAGGTAATAGATACAACTTGACATTATTGTCATATGCCCAAACAGCCCCCATCTCATTCAAACAAATTTCACTTGCCTTATAATTTTTCGAGATTATCAAAAATGAAAAATCGACACACCTAATATTTTCTTGAATATGCTTCCTTATTTCTTCTCCATTTTTTATCGCCATATCTTCAATTGAGGTGCAAAATATATCATTGGCATCAATACTTGTTCCTAATTGTAGAATATCGTCAACAAAGGCTTGGATAAGTGCTTTATCTTTTGAAGCATGACTAATAAATATTTTCTTTTTCTTAATTGTTAGATTTACCTTATTGAGTGTTGTAGCATACCTCTCATATTTTATACTAATCATATTGACAACAGCAAGAATACCACCAAAATCATAAGGATTGATTGTCCGAACCCCTACTAGGCTAACCAAATATCCTTGTAGGAACTCTGCTTCTATCGGAAATTTTTCTCGGAGGCTCTCTGTTAAACAGATTAACGCTTGATGTAAGTTTGTCAACTCTTTACAAAAAACACACGTTTTACATTTTCCACTATTAATATTACTTCGAATATATTCGATGATTTTATTGCATCTCACCAAATTCTGCTTGATTTGACTATTATCCACCATTATATTATTCAAATTTTAGTCATAGAATTTCTCTCACAATCTGCACCGTTTGCATTGATTATGTGCAAGAAGCAAAGCAAAAGGTTGAGGATGTTTGAGAAGGTATAGCATTTTAACTCATTGGAACAAGAAATTAACAAAGGCTATTAACTTGACTGGTAACGGCATAGAAACCAGCAAGCTTTCTATCTTTTGTAATGTCCTGTATCAATCAAAAGAACGCTATCCTTATTTGCAAAAATAGCATATTTCACTTGTAATGCCAAAGGTAACACCTTGAAAAATAGAGAAAATAGAACTTCCAAATACAATTCTAGCCTTGCCAATTAGAAATAGTATCCTATTTTACTTCAACAATGAAACTCCGTAGCATCAGGGTGATATTGTTCTACAATTAACAATATAAGCAATTCAACACAAGCTCATTGCTGCATATATCGTTTTTTTCAAAAAAATAGCGTACCAACAATTTGTGGTATCTCACATTCACATATTTGAATTGGTAAACTGTTGCTGAACCCTTTATATGATGTTGTGCTGAAGTATAACAGTACGACAATACAACAGTAAACCATCGGTGTTCCACTGGGTTACTCCCGTCCAACTGCGTTTTAATCCAAGTATTCTGGAAATGGTGCTATTCTGGCGATAAATGGCATTGATTGACAGCCCAGTCTGCAATTTTGGTAAGACCAAAGTTCAGGTTTGTCTGTTCCAAACCCTCTAAGCAACTATTTGGGTTGTACCCGTTCGCGGTTCCTATTCTTCTTTTGGGTAGTTTGGGCACCGGGAAACGATGCTTTGAGGGTAAGAATTACTGTGTAAATTCCAATCCGTTTGCTGACGGATTACTGATTTCACGAGAAATCAGCAAGGTGTCCTTCGAGTTACCCGAAGGCTTTTCGGTTACTGCCGAAAAGTGGCAGCAGTAAGGTATGTTTTGAGTTACTCAAAACCTTTCGGGTTACTCCCCGAAAGCCTTGCTGCCAGTTGCTCCTCCGAAGTCGGGCAACCTGAATATAGAAAAAGAGGATATAGGTTTATTCCTCATATCCTCTTTGCTTGCTTTTCTGAAAAACACCTTATCCCCTCTTAGTTAGCAAATGCCACAACTCTCTTGCCCAGAGAACCAGTGAGGAAAGAACAACTATTATTACCCAGTCCATCAATTTCATCGGAGTACAGTTAAAGAAATCATAAAGACCTTCAACTATCACAACCTGTCCTATGAAAATAATAGCAACAATAGTAAAGAACTCTTTACTCATCTTGAGTTGGAAAAAACTTTTTCCTGTTTCAAATGAACGAGTATTGAACATATACCAAAGGTGCGTCCATACAAATATTGAAAACAATAGAGTCTGTTCGTATGGTGACAATCCATTGGCTTCACCGAGCTTGCAATGCAACAGGTCTGTCATTTGCGTGATTTCAGTGTGCTGGAATATATAAAGGAACACAACAAGCAGCAAGAAGAAAAATCCGCCAACACCGAGAATGTCTTTCATCATAGGTTTTGTAAGGATGAAGGCTTTACGGTCACGAGGTTTGTCTTTCATTACAGATTGTGAAGGTGGTAATGAGGCAAGAGCCATAGCACCGAATGTATCCATTATCAAGTTCACCCATAGCATTTGTGTCACGGTCAACGGAGATTCTGTTCCCATGAACGCACCCACTAACACGATAAAACATGCAGCCACATTGACCGTAAGTTGGAACAATAAGAAACGCTGAATGTTTTGATAAAGCGAGCGCCCCCACATAACGGCACGACAAATACTGCTGAATGAATTGTCTATAATAGTAATATCCGAGGCTTCTTTGGCTACGGAAGTGCCGTCACCCATTGACAAGCCCACATGAGCCGCCTTGAGTGCAGGAGCATCATTCGTACCGTCACCTGTCACTGCTACCACTTGATTGTTTCTTTGCAAGGATTCAACCAAACGTTTCTTATCCATTGGACGGGTACGAGCGATAATCTTCAATTCAAGCACTTTCTTATCAAGTTCGTCATCTGAAAGTTTCTCAAACTCCGCTCCTGTTATTATTGCACTGTCACTATCCTTTTTAGTCCAAAGTCCGATTTGTCGTCCTATTTCTTTGGCAGTTCCGGGAGTATCTCCTGTTACAATTTTTACATTAATGCCTGCAGCCATACACTTTTGCACGGCCGCTGGAACATCTTTACGGACAGGGTCTGCAATAGCAACAATCCCCATGAAAGTAAGGTTTTTAGCAATCACTTTACCATCTGCGATAGCCATATCGCTGTCATTCAATACTTGATATGCAAAACCTAAAGTGCGCATTGCACGATTTTGATAGTCTGTCAGTTGTTTGTCAATATCGGCAATATTCACGTTCTTGTCGATTTGCTTGCAGAGGGAACGGATTATTTCGGGAGCACCTTTGACATAGAGAATTTTCTTTCCTCCCAGTTGGGCGGACTCAACAACTGTCGCCATATATTTCCTCTCTGTAGAAAAAGGTAATTCTTCTACTATATTGGCATTGTCTTTCAGATTGCGGTAATCAATACCATTATTTCTAAGCCATAAAAGCAATGCTCCCTCTGTGGGATTTCCCAATACCACTGGCTTGTCAGGATTACTTAAATCCAATGATGCCGTAGAATTAAGAGCAATGCCTTCTTTTATTAAACGGCTTGTTTCATCTGTCCCCAATGCCTGATTAGCCAAACCGTAGAATTGAGTTTCCTCAACACTCATTTGATTTTGGGTCAGTGTCCCGGTTTTATCCGTGCAAATTACAGTTGTGGCTCCCATCGTTTCACATGCGTGCATCTTGCGTACAAGATTGTTCGTTTTCAACATCCTACGCATACTATATGCAAGACTAAGCGTGACAGCCATAGGCAATCCTTCTGGAACAGCAACGACAATTAAAGTGACAGCTATCATTAATGTTTGGAGTACATATGCCGTAATATGTGCCCATTCCATTGAGTTGTCTCCCAAAAAGTAAATCAGCAAACGCCCTACGACTACTAATACCGCAAATCCATAGCTTAATTTTGTTATCAGGTCACTTAACCCATCCAATTGTTCATTGAGTGGTGTCTTTACACTGTCATCAATTTGCGCGGCTACGAAAACTTTGCCGTTTTCTGTTTTATCCCCGACTGCAGTCACACGGAATATACCATGTCCCTCCATTACTTTTGTTCCTTTAAGAACGTGATTGGTAGGATATGTCGCATCTGGGTCAAAGTCCTTTTCATCAACACTCTTATGGCACATCGGTTCTCCCGTAAGCGTGGATTCATCTACATTCAGACTAACACATTCCAGCAGTTCACCATCAGCAGGAACTTCTGCACCAGTATTAATGATGACAATATCCCCAACAACCACATCTTTCTTGGGGATTTGAGTTGCATTGCCGTTTCGTATGACTTCAACCAGTTCGTCATCATTCACTTGGTTTAATATGGCAAACTCTTTATCCGCCTTTAATTCAAAATAGAAAGCCAACCCGGTAGCAAGTAAAATTGCCACAAAAATGCCAATAGGTTCAAAGAACACAGTGAAACCTTCATTGAGTCCGAAATACTCGTAAAATGAAATTCCAATGGACAAAACGCCCGCTATCATTAGAATGATGATAAGAGGGTCTGTGAACTTCTCCAGAAATTGTTTCCATAACGGTTCTTTCTCTGGTGGAGTAAGGATGTTTACTCCATACTTTTTACGGCTCTCCAAGACTTCTGCATCTGTCAAGCCAATGTAATGCTTTTTCTGTTGCATATACTGAAAAACTTATTGATTAATAATTATTTGCCAAATAGAACTTTGAGTAGAGCTTTTCCTAATTTACGCTCCAATCCAGCCTTGGATGTTGGTATTCCGGTTTGACGGGCAAATTTCTGTTTCGCTTGGGTTATGCCCAGCGCACGTTTCCAAGAAAAACTTACTCCTGGTATTCTTACGGTTTTCTTCTTTGCCATATAATTTTGTTCCGATTTAATCAGTTTGATTGATACAGTCAATGTTTTCACAAAACAACCAATATCATAAGTGTAAAAATGATGCAGACAATCAATGGAGTGTCAAGCTGTAAACGCTGTCCTAATTGTATTTTTGGAATAAACCCTAAGACATTTTGTAATCTTATGAATATTCTTTCTGTTATGCCAAAAGCCTTTTGATATTTAGGGAATAACTGTTGTTTAAAGGGTTCTATTTTCCAATAAAGTACGAGCATAACCAGAAATATTGCACATAATAATTTCAGTCCGATAATCCAATTACCTCTTGTCAACGTGCCTAATAAAATTAATGCAATACCAATTAGCAGAGCGATTGATTTTTTCATTTTGCTTTATATCTATTGCTTCGTAATTTAATAAATGGCTATTATCGTTCTAATTGTTAACAAGTTGAACAACAATGAGTCGTCCTCCCTGTCCTTTGTCAAGCAATATCTGCCTACCTTCTGTAAGCGGCACATATTCGCCTATAGCGATAGGCTTCTTCTCCGTAACATCCATTATGTCAGGAAGATTGCGATTTATCAGAATCCACTGATTATTGAAGAAATGAAAATCCCCAACAGGCTTTTTGTCAGCTTCAGATGTCCGTTCACTTGGAGATACTAAATTATTTGCGTGCCATTTGTACAGAGTTTGCTTGTCATATACCATCAAACGATAATTTTCCGATATGAATTTGCCATGTGAGGGAGCATAATAAAAATTCAATATCGGCAATTGTCCGTGATATGGCTGGCCACAAAACGGGCATTTAGGCTTGGTAGTGTTATCAAATACAAACCACTTGGCTTCACAATTAGGATTCTGACATGGCTGTACCAAATCGGTTGTCTTGACCAAGGCATCTTCCCATTCCGCTGCACTCGGACGCTTTGACGGGTCGTGCAAACCTTCTACGAAAGCACGGTCAAACAATTTCTTCAGATACGGGCCACAAATAGTATATGGCATCTTTGCCGGGTCGCCTTGTGGCAACTCGGCAGGGGATAGTTGCTGGGCTTTAACCCTGTTGGACTTGTCTGTTGGATTCTCAATAAACAAGGCTTTTGCACCCATAGACAATTCTTCATCACGTCCGCTGTCGTTGACATCATTCACCTTGCCGCCTCTTAATGGATGCCGATTAAGCAGGTACATATATATCAGGACAGCCAATGCATGACGGTCTGTATAGATACTCGGCAGTTTCCTTTGTTTATCATCTAATGCAAGATGCTTGGTTTCAATGACTTCAGGAGCAATGAAATCTGGCGTACCTATAACCTCAGGAGGAAATTTGCCCGGAACAACTAAACTGTCATCATCAATGATACATGCACTTCCTGTAATCGGGTCAACCAGTATGTTCTTGTAAGACAAATCCGAATGCGCCAATCCTGCTGCGTGAAGCCGTCGGACAGCACGTGCTATCTTGATACACATATGAAGATTGGTCAGCCAATTCCCTTTTTGGTCAGCAGGCAAGAATTTGTTACGCAATTTAGCGGAAGCAAACCACTTCCCCTCTTTTTCTTTGCCTTTAAATGGCCCTGAAGAGAAGAAAAACTTTTTGTCATAAAATGGCATTATGATGCCTGTCTTTCCATTCCATTCTACCATTTTTGTAGGCCATGCAAACAGATTTTTCCAATAATTTCCCTCTGGAGTATCGAAAATCCGCTGGCGATAGATACCAACAATATTGGTGATACGCTCCCTGTCATTAGCATTGATTGGCTTGCGATAGAAAGCGACAACATAGGTTTTGTCAGGGCTGAAATATACATCCTTAACCCCACCTTGAGCTTTTATTTCATCATAAAACTCAACGATACTTCCATCATTTGCTGTCAGAGTGATTTTATTTGCCATTATGCCTTACTTTTAATACAATATTGCAATGGTTCTATCATCATGGTTTCCCGGAGACCAAAAGTCCAACCAATTCAACAACTGATTTGCAGCTTCCTCATTATCATCCGTTAATTCTACTCCATTCTCTTTAAGGTCAGCCCATAATTCATTCCACTTATCATAAGACTTCAAATTAGCATCGGTTTCAAACTTGGGGTCGCTAACGCCATCCGTCATAAGGAATAAAGCTGTAAAGTCCGGAACAATCCGGCAATTCATTCTTTGGTAGAATTTATTGGAATCCGAAAATATCTCAGGCATTGTAAGGAAACGTGTTTGCCCGGCATATTCACCCTCATCAGGCATACCGAGCATCATCGCTGTTTTATCTGCTTGGTTGTAAAGACATATCGCCCCATCGCCGACCCAGAATGAGGCAACAAACCAACCAAAATCATATTTCTTGCAGATAGCCAATAACAATGTAGTGGAATATTCCTTAGTCTTGCGACCTTTTTGTTGAGCCTCTGCCGCTATTGCCTTATGCGCTTTTAAGGCGGCATTACCTACGATTTTGTATATATCCGCACTAATAGCCTTACCTGCCGCTTCCGATTTTTGGTCAAGATGATAGAGATTGATGTCATCATCAAAATTTTCAGAATCAGCCAATTGTTCTTTACAATGTTCAACTGCTACATTGCAAGCTATTCTTGAACCTTCACGGGAATAGGGTGCAGACCCCGCTCCATCGGACACGGCAATGACATACCAATTCGTTTTTTCGTCATGATACAAACGGAAATCGTCATCACGTGGCTTACCTTCTTGTGCATGTGAACGGCCTCTTTTGCTTGCAGCCACAATATCTTTTTGCGGGGTTCCATCGGAAAGTGCAGCAACTTTTACATATTCTTTTGCAGTATTATCTTTCGGATACTCCATATCTTCGGGTACAGGAATATCTTTCCATAAATCCCTTGGGTCTGGATTGATGATAATTTGTAACATACGTTCCAGATAAGGGCGCTCAACAGATAAACCATGATATTTGTATCTTAACGTGACATCAAAAGTTCCACTTTCTTTGGGAGTTCCACTTATCTTAAAGGATTTACCATCCTCCTGCTTTTCAATTTTAAGCCCTTGCACTTCTTCTGTGAGACCGGATAATGTTATGTCAGTCATTTCTTCGCACGGTATTGACACAATCGCATTATACGGCTTTCTGATAGACGCATTAGGTATGACGATAGGCAGTTCTTTTACCTTGTTCTCTATCACAACAATTTCATTCATAAGATATTCATTATATTCAGCCCACAGCTTGTTAGCATAATATTTGATGAAGCCACTCATGCGTTCATCAGATTCTCCATTACTTAGGAGGTCTATTGCTTTTTCTATGTTCATAATCAACCTCTTCCCCGTGTTATATCCAAACCACCATCACCAATAGCTCCTAATGAGCCTTCCATTCCACACCACGGACAAGCGGTAGTTTGACCGTCTGAACACATAATGTTGCCACATTCGCATACGACTACGCCGAATTGATTGCCACAACAAGGACAAGTGGGTACTCCTATCAAAGACATGGTGTTTATGTTGCGGCTGGACTTACCATCGCTTAATTCTTCATAAGCCTTATCGTCAATTGGATAAGCACCCACAAGTTTGTAGTCTATCCCTTTTACGTCAAGTTGCTCTAAGCCGGGAATTTTACCTATCCGCTTGGCATATTTAATAAGGTATTTCTTTTTTGTATTTGAACATTTGCCGAGCAGTACGACAAAGTTCTCATCCACGGTGCAGTCTTTAGTCGTATCCACCTTTTCAAGGTCAATTCCCGATGTGGAAGCAAGTTGGATTTCATCAGTTCCCATATCGGTAACAGAAACACTTGTTGACTTGATTGAAGCCGTAACCCATTTGAAAAAGGCCTTGAAGGATTGTTCCCCAGTATCATTCAATCTCAATACATTGTCTGAGATTTTCCCAAGCATTTTGGTATCAGTATTGTCACCGATTGAGATACATACCAAATTCGCTTTTCTCTTATAATGTGCGTTCCATCGGTTGAAGGCTTGCTGTGGATTGTCGGTTGGCATCCCGTCAGTAAAAAGGAAAATGATAGGCTTCCAATCGCCTTTCATTTCAACAGTTGTTTTCTTTACGGACTTGTCAATATCGTTCATCAGGCAGTCCAAAGCAGTGCCAAACGATGTTCCTCCACCTATAGGAAACTGCGGTGGATAGAACTTGTACAGCTCAGTTAAAGGAGACAAGACCTTTGCCTTTCCTGCAAAAACGATGACAGACACAAATACTGTTTCAAGAGCATACGGGTCAGTCCTTAGCTCTTGTATGATATTCCTCATGCCTTTCTCTACCTGAGTGATTGGTTCTCCAACCATTGATTCTGAAACATCAATCAGAAAATATATCGGTAATCTTCTCATAAACAATCATATTACTATATTCACTTCCGCAGGTGGCCCCGGCAATTCCAAAGAATCTGTTGTTCCCACACTTTTTCCTCCCACACCTATAACATCAGAAACCCAAACAAAGAATTTCTTAAACGATGTGGCATCCATTGTATCAAGCGTAAACACTTGGTCTGTGAGCTTTTTTAACGGTTCTATCTTTGCTTTAGGACCGGCTGCACAAGCAATTATGCTTGCAAAATTTTTATTTTTTACTTTGGGGATGATATTCTCATAAACCTGAATGTCAGAAGGCTTGCCATCAGTTAACACGAAAAGTAATGGACGCCAATCGCCCTTTTGTTCAGGTGTACCCTTTTGAACTTCTACTTCAATCCGATTGCAAAGCATTTCCAATGCCTTTCCAAGAAATGTCGGGCCTGAATCCGGCGTGATGATATTGGGTATCTGTAAGTCAGCAAGTTCAGTCAAAGGCAAAATCTGATTTACTTCCCTGTCAAAAGTTATTATGCTTATACAAACAGTTTCCAGCGCATATGGGTCTTGACGGAGAGTCGCAATCATATCTGACAAACCGACCTTGACACTTTCTATCGGTTCTCCCTTCATAGATCCGCTGGTATCAATCAAAATATATACAGGTAAATGTCTCATTCTTGATAAAGTTTATAGCATAAGTGGCACAAATTGTTTCGTGCCACTTTGCTTTGTTTCTTTACACAACGATATTTACTTCTGGAGGTGGAGGCGGTAGCTCGCTCATTGATGCAACATCGCCGTGAGTATCCTCAACTTTTTGGCTGCCTGTACTGATGCTTGCGCTTACCCATTTGAAGAACGCCTTAATCGTTGCGCTGTCGGCTGTATCAAGCTGAACGACATTTTCTGTAATCTGCTTTAATGTGTTCGTGTTAGCACCTTGCCCTGCGGCACAAGCTACGACCATACCGAATTTTCTTTTCTTGAACTCGTCAAGCCCCTTTTGCAAATCATCTGTAGGTTCACCATCTGTCATAAGAAAAACCAAAGGCTTCCAATCTCCTTTGACTTCTTGTGTGGTTTTGACAATTTCGGTATCAACCTTTTGTGCAAGCAAGGTCAGTGCTTCGCCCAAAGCAGTACATCCGCTTGCTTCAATTTGGGGTTGTTGAAAAGCCGACAATTCTGTAAGAGGTGTTACCTGTTGAGCCACAGAATTGAAAGTTATGATACTAATATATGCTGTTTCAAGAGCATAAGGGTCTCCTCGTAAAGTTGAAATAAGTGTCTGGACACCATTTTTGACCGCCTCTATCGGTTCTCCGTACATAGAGCCGGATGTATCCAATAACAAATAAACTGGTAATCTTCTCATTGCTCTATTTCGAATATGAAGTTAATATTCTCTTTACTGTTTGCCGAAGGTCATTTTGGTCATCAAAGGCATCACCAATGGCTGCAAATTTCCAATCACCATTCCGACGATATAGCTTACCCATAATGAGAGCATTCTTCCCCATGAACTGGTTTTCCTTTGCAACATCATATTGTGCAAAAATGGATTTCACCTTTTTAGGAGTTCCTTCATACATACGAATTGCAACATATGGGATTTTTTGAAAGTCTATATTCCTTGGTTGGTATATGTTCAAGAAGAAAAATATCTGGTCTATTGCAGGATTGACTTTCGTAAGGTCAACGGTTATTATCTCATTGTCCAATCCATCGTCACCGCCCTTATCTCCTTCCGTATCATCGGGAGTGTGGTACATAGATTTATCTGCCGACCAATCTTTCCCTATGGGAAGTCCTGCGGCTTGGAAAAACTCTTTTTTATATAAAGGGGAATACAGCGTGTCAACAAGTTTGCCGTTGCTGTCGGTCATAACACAGCTTAAGTCTACATCTACATCGAGTTCCTCTTTTTTTGTTCCAAATCCTAAGAAGCCTGTTTTTTCAACAACAATAGCTCCCCAATTACACCCAACACAAAAGTTGGTGAGTTTTGCTCCATTATCTTTTTCAAGATTAATGCGCTGACCTTTTTCTAATCGTATTGCCATATTAAAATCAGATTAAGTATATTTTTCAACTAATTCTTCAAGACCGCCATGATGTCCAATGCCTGTTGCCTGAATTTTCCATTCTCCTTTGTGGCGATATAACCTGCAAAATTCAATGGAAGCACAAGCTGAAAAATCTTCGGTTAAATCATAGACAAACTCTCCTTGCCCCTCGGCTTCCTGCCCAGGTTTATAAAGACGGACGTAAGCACGTTCTACTTGCCCGAAATTCTGTTTGCGCTCTTTGTATTTATGTATGCTTACAGTTATTATTATTTCCTGTATGTCAGCCCTAACTTTCGAGAGGTCTATATCCATTGTTTCGTCATCGCCATCTTCCGAAGTTGAACCGTCCTCGTCGTCAATAGCCCCTATAACCGACATTTCGGGGTCAACAGGGCGTGATTGTGCCCTCATTTCATCATTCGTCGTCCACACAGTATATGGGTATATCTTGCGTGGTTCGACCAACTCGCCCTTGTTTTTCCCTTCGAGATAAACCTTCAGCCGTTTTTCGGAATTATAAAAAACCAAGTAATCGTCTGCTGGGATTTTATGGGTAGCATTAACCATGAAAGCCGAAACGTCAAGGTCGAAATCGTCATCCGACGAAGCATCTTCATTCACGTCCCAGCCAAGCCCAACATGAAAAATATTCATGTTGAGCACATGGTTCTGTCCCTTAACAAGATTTATAGGCATGATTTATTGATATTTGTTGACCAATGCTTGCAATCCACCTTTGTTACCTATGCCCATAGCTTCGAACTTCCATTCTCCACCACGGCGATACAAACGCCCAAACTCAACGGCTGTTTCAATGGAGAAATCCTCGTCCAAATCATAGCGTGCTATCTCTTCGTTGGTGATTGAATTGTAGATGCGTATATAAGAGTTTCTAACCTGCCCAAAATTCTGTTTCCTTTCGTCTGCCTTATAAATTGTAGCAACAAACAGAATCTCCTGAATGGAAGGGTCAACTTTTTGCAGGTCAACATTCAATGTTTCATCATCCCCTCCATCACTATTGCCTCCAGTAGTGTCATCACCAGTAGATTCCACTGCCCCATCTGGAGATTTCGGATTATTATAGAATATGAAATAATCGTCATTGGGAATTTTCTTGTTGCTTCCCAACATAAATGCCGAGGCATCCAAATCGAAATCAAAACCTGTACCTTCATTCGGATCCCATCCGAGACCTACACTAACTTTAGATAGACCTATGCCTATCCGCTGTCCTTTTTCCAATGTAATTGCCATAATCGTATTTGCTTAAATTTTTACTCAAAATTAGGCAACAAGTATTTGATTTACAGAAATCTGCAATATTACACCCACTAAAGGGAAAATCGCCTGCAAAAAGTTGCAAGGTTATAAGGCCAATACCTGACTCCAAAAAGCAGAATCCTCAAAACGGCAAATTTGCTTTGCTTGCATATCGTAACATAGACACAATTCCGGAGGAATGGCTACACAGTAATTGCCAAAAAGATTTCGTTGAACCAAGTAGTCATCGGCATTGCTTAACAATTCTCCGATTTGGCGAATTTGTTGTTTAATCAGACTTAACATTGGCAACCTGTTTTCCGAAAGATATATTTTCGGAGCACGAGATTTATCGCCACCAAAACCTTCATAAATCATCTCATATTTTAGCTGTATGAGTTGCATACGGTGGTCAAATCTTTTTAGAGCCTTGGCGTTTTCCGGTTTGCTGAAATTTATTCCGCCACTTCCTGATTCCAATAAGAATAAGGCATATAAGGCTTTCTCTCTTCTATGAAGTTTTGATAACTTTATTTCGGCCTCAGGCAAGAGAATCTCTCCATGAAGCAGGTCTATAACAACACTGCTTCTGACGCCTTTTCTATCTGTAAATATGTCAAATACCTGCTTGTAGTAACCGCGATAAACAAATCTTTCCTTGCCTTCAAAAGAAGGATTCAATACTCTTGGCTTATACAGTTTCATGAACAAGTCTGTAAAATCCCTTGCTATATTGAGAGCGTCCTTTTCGAGAGTTATCGAAAGAAAATTTGAGTATATCTTACCTTCAACAAGCGAATCGTTTATACACAAAAGCATCGACGGTAACGATTCGTCCAAGTCTTTGAGATTCATTTTCCCGACAATGCCTTCCTTGCAGAAGTCAGAAGTATTCAACGAGGTTAACTGCCGTATCATATCTCCCATCTGTCTCTCTGAAATTTTAGGATACAGAAATGAAAGCAATGACAATAGCTTACTTTGTGGCAATGACTTATAATGCTCGCATACCTTTGGAAGATAGACAAAGTTCAAACCTATCAATCGGAATTCATTGGATATTTCCCTATAAGCATCAGAAATTTCCTTGTTTGCCTCCTTGTAATATTCCCCTTCAATATAAAGTATCTGTGATTTTTCGGCTAACGTATTATTGGGTAAAACAGTTGAATATATTTCAGCGTGTGTGAAATATTTTTCAGACAAACAAGCTATTATGGCAAGTACAATAAGTCCTTCTTCTCTACTAAAAGCGTTGTCAGACAAGGCTAAATTGTAAAAATCTCCAATAATGTCATGGATTAGGTTTGGAGATAAATTCTTTAACAGGCAAACAGCATCGGACAAAGTCATGGAATCGCCCATAGCTTCGTCTTCTTTCGTTATGCGGTACTTGTCTTTGATTTCATCCAAGTAATCAATTTCTCGTAAGTCGATAATAGAATCAGCTTTCACAATGTCTGAAACTATCCGCATAATGCCAGCACGTTCATTCTGCTTCATTGCCGAGTCAAAGTGCGGACTTGATTCCCGGCAAGCCTGCTGTTACACAAAAAGATTTAGACAAAAGAAAAGCGTGGGAATCATGCTTGTTACTCGTCCCACACATAGAGGCTCTGGCATCGCCCTGTTAGTCGAAACGAGCAACGCCGAAGCCCACGCCGATATGTATATAAACGAACATGATGCAAACAACCGACAAAGTCTGCCTGCATACAATCAATCGGATATAACATACCCATGGACATCTACCGTTGCTTTGAATTTGACTAACAATTCGAAACTGCCAGATTTCTATGTGTCAAGAACAAAGCGTCAAGTAAACGCCTTCACATTTTGTCAGTCCTCAATCCCGACCCATAGCCCGCTGTATCCATTGTTAGGATGACAACCCGGCGTGAGCAGTCTTTTTCTATACGCAAACCCTTTTGAAAGGATGAGCTTAGAAAAAAAGTCGAGGATTGTTACAAAGATAACCAATTGCAACTTAAACCAAGAAAGAAATATGAAAAAGTTTATTATTGCAGAACTAATTTAGTCTTGAACTTGACGAACGCCAAATGCTGCCACGCAAGTGCGAAGCGGTTGGATTATGCCGGACTTCGCTTTTCTTTGCAGCACGGACGCTTGGAACAGACGTTACGGTTTCGGCGGATAACGCCACTCCCGACCACGTGCTGCCACAAGCTGCCACCAAACAGCAAAGTCCTGACTTCGTCACTATAAAAACATCAAATTTATAATATATTGATAGATAATGTTTTGTAACTTTGCATACCCTGA